>CAZWPE010000001.1:0-854428 GCA_964635635.1 uncultured Myxococcaceae bacterium
TGATTACCCCGATCGCGATGGACAAAGAACTTCGCTTTGCTATCCGTGAAGGTGGCCATACCGTAGGCGCTGGTGTTGTTTCGGAGATTATTGAATAATCGAAGCCCTCTCCCGGCCCTGGGCCACCCTCTTCCTCTGGGAGGGGGATCAAGGGTGAGGGTGGTTCTAGGTCGCTAGCTCAATTGGTAGAGTTACGGATTCCAAATCCGTCGGTTGGGGGTTCGAGTCCCTCGCGGCCTGCCAACCTAAATCAACCGCGCATCAGGCGCGGTTTTTTTATTATCACGAAAAGGTACCATCTATTTTTATGAATTCATTTGCTGATTTCCACTTGCTTGCCTCTATTCAATCATCTCTTACGGAGCATGGTCTTGTCAGACCTACAGAAATTCAGAGTCGGGCAATACCACTTTTGTTAGAAGAACGCTCTGTGGTGGGCGTTTCTGAGACGGGGAGTGGTAAGACTCTTGCATTCGTATTGCCTATTCTGCATCTACTGAAGACTTTGGAAATCAATGGAGATTCCATCAAGAATGGTGGTCAACCTCGGGCTGCTGTCATTGTGCCCAGTAGAGAATTGGGTGAGCAACTATCTAGAGTTTTTAAGCAGTTTACGCATGAAACCCGTCTGCGTGTCCGTAGCTTACTGGGGAGTATGACCACAGAAGTTGCGAAAAAAAATGTCGGTGGGCCTTTTGAGGTTTTGGTTGCTACGCCGGGAAGTTTTATTAAGCTGCTCAGCCGAAATCTGGTTAACTTAAGCGATATTCGTATTTTGGTGTTTGATGAAGCTGACCAGATGTTAGACAAAGGCTTTCTGCCCGACGCTCAAAAAATCGTGGAAGCTTGTACGTCTGCTCCACAATTGGCCTTGTTTTCTGCAACAGTCTCTCCCGCAGTGAAAGAGCTTATTAATAAGCTTTTTTCAAATGCTGAGCTGATTAAAAGCAAGGGTAGCCACCGCTTGGTTCCGAGTCTGACCACCATCAATCAGACTGTTATTGATGGAAAACGATTCGTTATTTTAGAAAAAATTCTATCAAAACGTGTTTCGGGTGGAACGCTGATTTTCACGAACACACGGGATCAGTGTGACAAACTTTTTGATGAACTGGCTAAAAAGGGTCTTGCCTGTGCAATCTATCGGGGAGAGATGGATAAAGTCGAGCGTCGCAGTAATTTGAAAGCATTCCGAGATGGCAAGGTTGAAGTCCTTATTTCCACGGATCTGGGCTCGAGAGGGCTGGATGTTGAACACGTTGGCCGAGTGATCAACTATCACCTTCCTCAGAAGATGGAAAACTACATCCACCGTGTAGGTCGAACAGCTCGAGCAGGACGCAAAGGTACCGTGATTAATTTAGTCACTGAACGGGATGCCCCTCTGATGCAGGAACTAGCCAGTATTTCTTAGGTGACAGGCATAGGTCGCTAGTTCAATACGCTGCAATAATCTCGTGAAAGGACTGTGCGAATTTGTTTTCAGACACATCGTACTTTCGATTTATACCGTTGTCATAAGCCTCAAAACATACTCGGCCATTTTCTTTTTTAAATGGTGATAGAATATGAATAAAATGAGAACCTGCTAACAAACCCAAAACACCCCTTAAGTGGTAGCCTGTTGAATCCTTGGTTCCTTGAAGCCGTCTAGGGTTTATCAAGGCAATTACAACGGGTGATTTGGTTGGATTGGCCCAGAGTTTGTTAATCTTATCAGCGTTATCTAAGGCACCCCAGAAATAGGAAGCGTAAGAAACAATCTTGCGTTCCGGGAAAAATTTTCTGCACCAGATGATGATATCTTTTGGCATGGCAGCACTCTCTAAAAAACTCATACAAGAATCGCCGCCTTTGTAGGTGATACAGGAGTTTTGTTGATTGATTAAGTAAGCTGACATAATTCTCGCGAGGGTATTTGATCGACGTGGGCCTTTCAGTTCATCTATTAAGGCCTGAGGAACCAAACGGCCACCTTGCGAACAGACCTCTTTGGCAAAATTCTCGAATCGATCTGGGGCTTCCAATGCACAAGCATGTAATACGGCGATGGATCCGCAAATCCCATAGGTTTCCTGGTCCAAAGATCTTGTAGGAAAAGTACAGGCATAGCGAGCTTCACTCATAGCAATGCTTTCTAGAAAATTGGGTTCTCGCTCACTGTGACAAGCAGGTAATAACATGCCTTTTTTATGAGCAGTAACGAAGTTTTGGCATTTTAAGGTGTTTGAATCATGTATGAATCTCCAAGGTCTGTTTCAAACATAGAGATTACCTGTTTGGTGATTCGGTCATCAAGGCAGATTAAAGTACTTTCTGTCCAGACCAAGCCCGTTTCATCAAAGTTAAAACTTCCAATTCCAACAGCAAGATTGTCGAAAAGATAAACCTTGGAGTGTAACCAGGATGGGTAGAGGAACGCCTGAATGTTGGTATCTTTGAGTGAAGTATAGACACTGTTAAGAAAATAGTATCCGACCAGTGAACCGGCCCAAGAAGGCATCAAGTGCGATTCGTAAAATCCCGGTCCGTTGGTGATTAAATATACCTGTCCATGAGCATGAGATGAGATCCGTAAAATAGCTTCCCATAGATTTTCTTGTTCTGCGCTTCCAAAGGCATTGAGTGCTTGGCTGTGAAAAATAAAACGTTGTTTTGAATTGAGAGCATATTGACGATATGCCTCAAACACAAAAAATTCTTTTTCTGAAGGTGTTTGTGTGACGAATCTACACAGCCCTTTGAGAGGTTTTTGTGAGAGCCAGAAGGCATATTTGTTTCTGTCTGTTTTAAGCTCTGGAGATTTCATTGGGTTTGTAGGTGAAGCGATGCTCCATAGAACTGAAAATCGTGCTTCAATATCGCCTACAACATCGCCTGAGACCATAATGTCGGTGTCTCTGAAATTTCCATCTTGGCCGTTCTTTTTAGAATACCAAGAGCCAATATTTTGCCCACCAGTGATGCTCGTTTGAGAGTCTACAATCATGAGCTTGTCATGGAGTTGAACGACACCGTGATTCGTGATGTAGGAGTATGGCATCGTAGCGACTTTAACTTTTCCCCTTCGCATTAAACTAGGGCAATTTCCTGAAAATCCCCAAGTCCAAGGGCCGCCTGTGACGATGAATCTTACATCGATTCCTCGTGCTGCAGCTTTAATAAGTTCTCGGGTGAAATTTTTACCACCCTCGTCGCAAACGATTTGGAATGTTGCGATATGTATGCTCTGAGTTGCATTTCGGATTAAGTCAATTTTGAGGGCAATTGATTGGTCATTTGGCAGGAGAGAAACCTGATTGCCATTAGTCAGACGAGAGTGGGTATATAGATCGAGTGTTTCTTGGAATTTGGGAGATAAAAAAGGGTGTTGTTCAGCAGGGCTGTACGAAAAAAATGTTCTAATCACTTCTTGAGATGGATGTTTCCCATCTTGTGAAATGCTTAAAGCTTTATCCATCCAGGACTTGCGTTCTTTGAGCGCTTTACAGTCCACAAGAAAAATTAACAGTGCTATGCTAAAGAGCTTAATCACTAACTAGGATTGTATCATGAAGATTTGGGGTTTGACAGGCGGCATAGGGGCCGGAAAAAGTAGCGTAGCAGCTTGGTTCAAAGAAAAGGGCGTTCCAGTGCTGGATGCTGACCAGATGGCCAGAGAAGTTCTAACGCCTGAAATGGTGATAGAACATTTTGGTCCTGAGTTTGTTTCTGATGGTGAGATTGATCGTTTAGCTCTGGCATCGCATGTGTTCGAAGATGCTCAGGAACGTCAAAAACTTGAGGCATTAACGCATCCATTAATTGCAGAACGCCTAGGAGCTGCCTTGGAAACCCTTCAGAATGCACCTCTGGTGATTTATGAGGCAGCTCTTATATTTGAAAAGGGTCTCGAAAGCCGTTTTGATGCGGTCATTTGGGTGACGGCACCCCAGGAGATCCGCATCGAGCGGCTTTTGAAAAAAGGGCTTTCAAAAACGGACATTGAAGGCAGAATGAATGCCCAAATCTCAGATGCTGAGGCCAGGGCTAAAGCGAGCTATGTAGTTGATAACGCAGGAACCCAGGAAGCCCTAAGGCAACAGTTAAGCGTCATCTTTGATAAATTGCTTTAGCCACTCAATAGACTGTTCTTCTGTAGGGAAAAGCCTAACGGGTGTGGGTGGTTTGTTAAACCCAATAAAGAAGTTGCTAATGACTCGCCCAATCATGGAGTGGGTGATGCCTCCGCAGGCAGCCAAAAGAGAGCCTGCACGCTCACTGATATAATAATCACGGGCATCCGGATCCATGCCTCTTAAAGCTGTGAAATCCACTAGAATGGGGAGTTTTTTCCCACCGCTGATCTTTCGAATCACTTCTTCACTTTCCAGAGCATCTGCTAGAGTTTCTTGGGCATTTGGAAGAAAGATCTTTCGAATGATGCCATCTTCACCTAGCCAAAGTCTAGCGGTTCTTGTTTCAACTGCATTTGGATGAGTCTGTGTGTCCATAATATTCTAACCCCTTTAGTGATATTAATATTATATTGATGATAATATCAAATTGTGGCTGAACAACTTTCTGTTAATGTAAGCAAGGATGAGGCGGATCGCTTAACGGAAGAGATCTTGGATGTAATTCTGAGTCTTTCAGCCCTTGATTTCAGCAAGAAAGTGAATGTTGGGTATGAGGATTCTGGATTCAATGCAGTGGCTGTGGGTCTCAATATGCTGGGCCAGGAGCTGGAGCGTTCCGTAATTTCAAAACAAGCTTTAGAAGGTGAAGTTGCGAAGCGTACCCGTGAACTGAGTGTTCGTGAACAGAAGTATCGCAATATATTCGAAACCACTTCAGTTTCTATTTGGGAACAAGATGTTTCAAAATTGTTTACTGAAATAGATCTTCTGAAAAAACAGGGGGTTATCGATTTCCGTGTCTTTTTGCAGGAGCACCCAGATTGGATTATACGAACACTTGAATATGTTTTGATGATTGATGCCAATGAGGCCTCAGTTAAAATGTTTGAAGCAGAGGGTAAAGCTGAGTTGATGAAGCGCTATCGCGAGCTTTTTACCCCTGAAATGATGAAGAGTTTTGAGCAGGTGGTGGTTGGTCTTGCAGGAGGCCAGTTTGAGTTTGATTTTGAAACGTTAACGCATACTTTAAAGGGAAATCCTTTAAACGTGATGATACAGATTCGTGTTCCTGACCGAACAGCGCAATTTTCAAATGCCTTGATGAGCATTGTTAATCTCACCGGCCAGCGCCAACTTGAAGAGCAGCTCAGACAGTCTCAAAAAATGGAAGCTATTGGTAGACTTGCAGGGGGAGTTGCTCACGACTTCAACAACCTTCTGACGGTTATTTTAAATTACAGCCAGATGTTGTCTGATGATATTAATCAAAATGACCCCATGAAAAAGCGTGTGGAAGCTATTACTGAATCAGCTGAACGCGCTGCAACGTTAACTAAACAACTGTTGGCATTCAGCCGGAAACAGGTGATTGCGCCAAAAGTAATAGAAGTCAACGAAGTTTTGGGCCGGATCGAAAAGATGCTCCAACGTTTGTTGGGTGAAGATATACAGCTTATTAATAAAGCGACGGAGGCTGTGTGGCCAATTAAAGTAGATGTGAGTCAACTTGAGCAAATTGTCATGAACTTAGCGGTTAATGCTCGAGATGCTATGCCGAGTGGTGGTAAGTTGATTATTGAAACTCAAAATCAAGTGCTAGAGGGAACGCACACTCACGGGGTGACTGAAATTGACGCAGGGGAATATGTCGTTTTGGCTATCAGTGATACGGGTTCTGGAATGACGCCTGATGTTCAGCGCCGAATTTTTGAACCTTTCTTTACAACTAAAGAGCTTGGTAAGGGGACTGGGCTTGGGCTAGCCACCGTTTATGGAAACATGAAGCAAAATCATGGAGCAGTGACTGTCTACAGTGAAGTAGAACATGGAACGACTTTCAAGCTTTACTTTCCGAGAGTTTCGCAGGAAGTGAAACCGAATATTCAAAATTTGGAAGAACAGAATAAGCAAATTCTCAAGGGTCGAGAAACTATTTTGTTGGTTGAAGATGAAGATCGGGTCAGAGGGGTTGCGACAAGCCTGCTTTCCAAGAATGGTTATCGAGTTCTAGAAGCCCGAAATGGGGGGGAAGCGCTTCTAATTTGTGAACAAGAAAAAGGTCATATCCCACTGATGCTGTCTGATGTAATTATGCCAAATATGAATGGTAAGCAGCTTGCTGAACGCCTCAGGGCTATTAGACCAGATATGAAAGTGATATTTATGTCTGGTTATACGGATAACGTAATTGCTGAAAACGGCATTTTGGAGGAAGGCTCAAAGTTTATTCAAAAGCCATTTTCTCCAACTTCTTTATTGAAGCTTCTAAGAGAAACGTTAGACTCTTAAGACTATGAGCTCACAATGGATTCGGGTGCAGGGTGCACGTGTTCACAATTTAAAAAATATCTCAGTGGATATTCCACGCGATGAATTGGTTGTATTGACTGGTCTATCCGGCTCAGGAAAAAGTTCTCTGGCATTTGATACAATTTACGCTGAAGGTCAGCGTCGTTATGTGGAGTCTCTCTCTGCCTATGCCCGGCAATTTTTGGAGATGCAAGACAAGCCAGATGTGGACCAGATTGATGGTTTGTCTCCTGCGATTAGCATTGAACAAAAAACCACAAGCAAGAATCCGCGTTCAACAGTCGCGACGGTCACAGAGATCTATGACTACCTGAGATTGCTCTATGCGCGTGTAGGTAAAACCTTTTGCTACAGTTGTGGCAAGCCTATTGAAGGACGCAGTGCAACGCAAATGGTTGACCAGATTTTTGAAGAGCAAGTGGGCTCTAAGTTGCAAATCTTGTCACCAATCGTGAGAGCACGCAAAGGCGAGTATCGTAAAGAACTTGAAGAGTTTCGAAAACAAGGCTTTGTGCGAGTTCGGATTGATGGCGAGATGCGGCTTTTAGAGGAAGACATTTCGCTTAATCCACGTGTGAAGCACACGATAGAATTGGTGATTGATCGTTTGGTGCTTTCTGCTGAGAATAGGCCACGAATTGCTGAGGCTGTGGAATTGGCACTTAAAAAATCGCGTGGTCTTGTTCAGTTGATTATTGATAAACGAGAACTGCTTTTAAGTGAACACTCAGCCTGTGTGGATTGCGGGATTTCATACCCTGAAATAGAGCCCCGTATTTTTTCATTCAATGCTCCCCAAGGCGCTTGTCAGACCTGTTCAGGTTTGGGGATGCTTTACGAATATAACGAGGAAGATGAAGCAAGCGAAGGTGAAGTTTGCCCTACTTGCGAGGGTAAAAGGCTTCGCAGAGAGTCTTTGTTTGTTCGTGTGGGCGATTTGTCTATTGCAGAGCTTACCCAGAAGTCGATTGCTGAGGCACACCAGTTCTTGAAGGTATTGGAACTCAGTGAACGCGACCAGCACATTGCCAAATCCGTGCTCAAAGAGATTCTGGGACGCTTGGGCTTTTTGCTTGAAGTGGGTCTAGACTATATTACCCTTGATCGTTCTGCTGGAACTTTGTCTGGTGGTGAGGCTCAACGTATTAGACTGGCAACCCAGATTGGCTCGGCGTTAGTAGGTGTTTTGTATGTTCTGGATGAGCCAAGCATTGGTTTGCATCAACGGGACAATGAGCGTTTATTAAACACACTCAAAAAGCTACGTGATTTAGGAAACAGTGTTCTTGTGGTTGAACACGATGAAGACACGATTGCAGAGGCTGACCACGTGATAGATATGGGCCCTGGGGCAGGGCGTTTGGGCGGTGAAGTCGTTGCTCAAGGAACACCAGAAGAAATACGCATCAACCCAAAATCTTTGACAGGGCATTACTTGTCGGGTCGCATGAAGATTCAAACGCCGCTACGTAGACGTTCAGCTTCTGGAAAACATTTGGAGCTTGTGGGTGCAAGTGGTAATAATCTGAAAAACGTTGATTTTAAACTTCCACTTGGAACGCTGACTTGTATCACAGGAGTTTCTGGTTCCGGAAAAAGCAGTTTGATTGTCGATACGCTTCGTCCAATTTTGAACCAAGAGTTTTGGAAAAGCAAAGAACCTGCGTTGCCGTACAAATCAATCAAAGGCCTCGATAATATTGATAAGATTATTGATATCGACCAGTCACCTATTGGCCGAACGCCGCGCAGTAACCCGGTGACTTACACAGGTGTCTTTGATGATATTCGTAGTTTGTTCGCCAGTTTACCAGAGGCTAAAACCCGTGGTTACACAGCAGGCCGATTTTCATTTAATGTGAAAGGTGGGCGCTGTGAGATTTGTGGTGGCGCTGGGGTGAATAAAATCGAAATGAATTTCTTGCCAGATGTTTATGTGACCTGTGATGTCTGTAAGGGCAAGCGCTTTAATACCGAAACCTTAATGGTGAATTTTAAAGGCAAGAATATTTCAGAAGTGCTCGATATGACTGTTGATGATGCCTATGAATTCTTTGTGAATATTCCAAGCATTGCGCGCAAATTGAACACGCTTCAAAAAGTTGGGCTAGGCTATATTCATTTGGGACAACAGGCGACAACTCTTTCGGGTGGTGAAGCACAGCGTGTCAAACTTAGCAAGGAGCTCGCCCGTCGGTCAACCGGCAAGACCCTATATGTTTTAGATGAACCCACCACGGGACTTCATTTCCATGACGTGAGCCACTTGTTGGAAGTGCTTCAGCATTTGGTAGACCAAGGAAACACTGTATTGGTGATTGAACACAATCTAGATGTGATTAAAGTTTCAGACTGGATTGTGGATATGGGGCCGGAGGGTGGTCACAGGGGTGGTCAGATTATTGCTCAGGGAACCCCGGAGCATGTCGCCGGGGTAGCCGCAAGTCACACTGGGCGGTTTCTAAAGCGAATTCTATAGCATGCTCATGATACCAATGATTGCGGCGATTACTGCGCTCACTTGAAGTCCTGAAGCGCTATTGCAAGCGATTGTTGGGGCAAAGGTATATTTGTCAACGGTGAGATCGATTGAATCCAGTGAGAGAGAAGCACTTTCTGCAGTCGATGGATTTGAGATTAATGTACCGACTATTAATTTGAGTGCAGTTTGGCTGGCAAAACTTATGTTAAACAGATGTGAATGAAAAAAGTTGTCTGTTTCGCTGCCAATACGTAGATAGTTTTGAAGATTAGTTTGTCCGGGTCCTCCTATCGGTCGATGTGTTATAAGAGTTTGGTGAAGTGCGTTTTCTGGCAAACTGTGAAAGCCGCGGAAATCTGCTTTGACCACTCCTGGTGATGATACAGAAACGGGAATGATTAATTCGCAGTGGTTCCAGGCTGTTTCATTGGTTAGATCAAGCGCAAATTTCCCTGTCAGTATGCTCAGACTTGTGTTGTCAGGACTCAAGACAAATGAGTTAGAGCCGGGGGGGCAACCAATGCCATTATAGACCGGTTCTCCGAAGGTGAGTGCCAAGGCTATGCTTGGCACCCAAAAAAGTGCTGGATACAGAATATTTTTCATATCTTAAACAACACTTGAAGGCTTGTATTTATTCCCGATTCACCTATGGGCTGTTGACATGTGTCTCTAAAAATCGTTTTTGTCTGAACCATGGTTTTTATTTTACTCATGATATCTGTTGGGAGTTTTGCATCACCACTTGTGCTTCGTTCAGGTGATTTGAATCCTATTTCACGAGTTCCGCTTTCAGCAAAAATAGTATTTCCGTACAGTTATAGCCAAGAACAACTCAAAAAATACAACGAACTCGAAGAACATCATCAAGAAATGCCACTTTTGGGCAAGGCGCTGCTTCAATTGATTAAATTAAGAAGATTGTTTTCAAAAATCCCAGGGGGTGAGCCGCCCGATGAACCAAACAGTGTTTCTCAAATTTTTACAGGTAAGCAACCAGATCGGCTGCCTACTTTCGTTATGTTACCACCGAAGAAAAAGGAAAAATCTTCGGAAGAGTCTAAAAAGACTGCTGATGATTGGGTTCGAGAGGCCAAAAGTGCGCTTTGGCATCCAGACAATGAGACAGAAAACAAAGATTATATTAAAAACTGCCTTTACTCTGCTCTAGAACTTGATCCAAATCATGCGAAGGCTAGGGCTTTATTAAGCTTTGAGATGTTTACTCAAAAAAATGACTGGAAAGACTGGTTTAGGATATCAAAGTTTCTTGGCGATGGTGAATTTTTTAGAATTCAGAACAATCTTTTTACTAAGAAGGAGTGTCTTGAGAAGAGCCTTGAATCTGGAGGAAAGAAACAGTCTGATGTGTGGTTTAGTTTGGCACAAGTTCAGGGGTCAGAAAAAGAGAAAATTGCATGTTTGAATAAGGTTTTAGAAATTAGCCCTAATCATGCAGAGGCTCTTGGGGAGTTGGCGAGTCTTTATGAAGGACAAGATGAAAAAATAACTTATTTAAGAGCAGCTTCCAAGGCAAAGCCTTCAGATTTAGGGTTGATGCGCCGATTAACGCAGTTCGTGGAAGATAGATCTGAATTGAAGATTTTATGGGTGGAGATACTGAAACGGGACCCGAAAGACGATCTGGCTTGGCTTCGATTGAGCTCTTTGCTTAAAGCAGGCGAAGAAATAACCATAGGAAATCAAAAATTGAATGCTCTTAGATGTTTGATGAAACATCGTGAATTGGTTAGAGAGGTTTCTGAAGAACTATCAAAAGCCATCAATAACGCGATCGCTCATCAGTTGAAGTATTGTGAGAAATTACAGCAAACAGACAGGGTTCAAGAAGCGCTTTCAATTTCTGTGGAGTGTCTGAAGGCAAAGCTTTCAAATGCTGTGGAGTCTCTGGAAGAAAATCTTTCATCAAGCAGGATGTGGAATAGGGTGGGGAGAATTTTAGAAGAGATGCCGTCAAAGCAGACTGTAATTTTAGGAAGACAATATGCGTCAAAAGATTGTTATATCAAGGCGATAGAGCTTTCCCCTGACTATGGATATGCATGGATGAATCTTGCAGGTGACTTTCCTTCTGTTTCACAAGTGAAGATTTTCGATAAATCTTTCAGTAGGCTGGAATGTGCTGTTCGAGCCATAGAATACCAGGCGGGTCATCTTCAGGATTCAGATGCGATTGCACGAATGCACTTAATTATAGCAGTTTCACTGTCTTCTGGAGAAACGGTGAACATACGAGAGCGTTTGTGGACTTCAACCGAGCTGCTTGAAGAGGCGGTTAAAATTGGGCGTAATCAAGGTTTGTTAGCTCGGATGTATGCAATTAAGATTTTATCTCCTGAAAAACTTGAATCTGTTCGACTGGAATATGCCTCTGAGCTAAGCACGAGAGCAATGGAATTCATAAAACACGATACTCAAATTAGGAACTTGAATGGGACTGCTGTGAGACCCGTGGATTTGATGATTGCATCACTTGAACTTGCTCCTGAAGAAGGAAAATTATGGGGAGCTTTGACCTTTGGAATGGTTATTGCCGGTCTTGATGCTGTTAAGATTGGAGGGAAATCTTATACTCATAAGGAAGTATGCGAAAAAGCTCTTCGACTTAAAAAAGAGGGTGAGACTTATCCAGCTATACTTAAAAAATAATTATTTTGTCATATCAAATTCGCAATTGGCTGTTGCAACCGTCCAAGCTTGCCAAAGATTGAACAATTGACCTGCGGAAGCAAATGAGATGGCAATGGAAAAATATGCGGCAATCTGACCAAAAGTGACAGTTGAAAGTTTTTTGAGATATTCAAGGTTGCTGGGTGATTTCAATGCTTCTTTGTCAACAATGTTGAGTTTAAAAGTATCTTTTTCTGGATTAGAAGGGTCTTCTCCCTCAATTCGCTCAACGCCCTCTGGGATGACAGGTAAACCACAGCTAGAGCAGCAACCGTCCCAACACTTGGCTGAATGAATCCAATTGATCACGGTTGGCATGATGGCTGCTAAGATCGAGGCTCCAAATATAGCCGCGCTCACTTGAACTGCTGTTCGAAAACAAGTTCCGGCTGCATCTGCTTGGTAGCAAGATTGCGGTCGTTTATTTTTTATTTCTGCATCTTCCATGCAGTTGTAGAAAATAGACGTGCAATTGGTTGAGTTGTCAGTGCAATTGGTAAATTTCGAAGAACAGATTTGAACCTGTGTTCGGTTGATTGTGGAGGAATGCAGAAACTGAGAAGAATAAAGAGCCAATATAAAAACCAGCTTAAACATGCACAATCGCAACTGTTGAGCGGTGCATGATATTTCTAAGCACCTGGACCATCGAGTTCTAATCTGAAGCACATGAGATAACCCTCTCCCTTTGGGAGAGGGAGATTTTGGCTCGCCAAAATCGGGAGAGGGTCTGGATTTAAATTAAAGCATTCTCCTGGTTTTTAGGCCACGGATGTGGGCATGGGTGCCAGCATCCACGCACCTGGACCATCGTTGTCCCTCCGGGACTCCTCTGTCCAGGCTGTGGGAGCTTTGGGCCCTCCTGGCCCGAGGGAATAATCTCAATCGTTCTCCTGGTTTTTAGCCCACGGATGTGGGCGTGGGTGCCAGCATCCACGCACCTGGACCATCGTTGTCCCTCCGGGACTCCTCTGTCCAGGCTGTGGCAGCTTTGGGCCCTCCTGGCCCGAGGGAATAATCTTAATCATTCTTCTGGTTTTTAGCCCACGGATGTGGGCGTGGGTGCCACAGCCCAGCCCGCAGGGCTGGGTAAACGGCACGCTCTCACCCCAAAGCCCCGGGACGGGGCGTAGGAGTTGAATTATGGGTCAATCACATGCATGCGTAATTGTTCATCTTGTGTTTGGGACAAAAAATAGACATGGATTCATCACAACTTCGATTAAGAATGATCTTCATGCTTATATTGCCGGTACTGCTCGTGGAGAAGGTGCTGACGTTTATGAAATCGGTGGAATTGAAGATCATGTTCATATCTTGCTTGGACTCCCTAGAACCGTTGCGATTTCGGTTTTAGCCGAAAAAATTAAATCTAGTTCTTCTAAATGGCTTAAAATGAAAGAGGAAAGCTTGAGATATTTTGCCTGGCAGCAAGGTTACGGAATTTTTTCTGTAAGCCATTCGAATATTGAGACAGTTCGAAAATATATTCAAAATCAACCAGAGCATCATAAGAAATTTAAATTTCAGGATGAGTTACGCATTCTTCTCCAGAAACATAATATTCAATTCGACGAACGAGATCTCTGAGTCCTACGCCCCGTCCCGGGGCTTTGGGGTGGGAGCGTACCGTTTACCCAGCCCTGCGGGCTGGGCTGTGGCACCCACGCCCACATCCGTGGGCTAAAAACCAGAAGAACGATTGAGATTATTCCCTCGGGCCAGGAGGGCCCAAAGCTGCCACAGCCTGGACACAGGAGTCCCGGAGGGACAACGATGGTCCAGGTGCGTGGATGGTGGCACCCATGCTCCGATGGTCCAGGGTTATGACTAGGCCAAAATATAAGAGAACATCAGCGGAGCAACAATGGTTGCATCTGACTCGATGATGTATTTTGGTGAGTCACCGTCCAGCTTACCCCACGAGATTTTTTCATTTGGAACTGCACCGCTATAAGAGCCATAGGAAGTTGTACTATCGCTGATTTGGCAGAAATAACTCCAGAGTTTTACTGGCTTTTGGAGATCCTGACTAATGAGTGGCACCACGCAAATGGGGAAATCGCCCGCAATGCCGCCGCCGATTTGGAAAAATCCGAGCGAGCTGGTTTGAGTGGCTTCTTGGTACCAGCCAACCATGCGATGCATCTGGTGGAGGCCGCTTTTAATGGTGTCTAAGCTCTTAATGTTGCCTTGAATAAAATTCGAGACGAAAATATTGCCCAGAGTGGAGTCCTCAATGCCGGGCGTGAAAATAGGAAGATTTTTTTGAGCTGCAGCTAAAAGCCAAGAGTTTTTTGGGTCGATTTGATACGAAGACTCTAAATCGCCCGAGAGGAGCATTTGATACATGAACTCATAAGGGAAATGTGACTTCCCTGCTTGGTCCGCTTGTTGCCAATATTTGAGAATGACATGTTCAATGGCACGCAAAGCTTCTTCTTCAGGAATGCAAGTGTCGGTGACGCGGTTTAGGCCTTTCTCTGCCAAACGAATTTCATCTTCAGCGGTCAAAGCACGCCAATTCTGAATATGTTCGTAGGAGTTGTGGGCAACCAAGTTAAAAACGTCTTCTTCGAGATTGGCGCCTGTGCAGGAAATGGCATGAACTTTATCTTGTCGAATCATCTCAGCGAGTGAAATGCCAAGTTCAGCCGTGCTCATAGCTCCAGCCAAAGTGACAAGCATTTTATTGCCAGCTTCTAGATGTTTACAGTAGCTTTCTGCTGCCTCCACGCATGTCCGTGCATTGAAATGTCGGTAGTGTTCTTGCATGAACTGTTTGATGCTTGCGTGAGTGTTGACCATAAAAATTTCTCGAGCCTCAGATGTAATAGTTCCGGATGTTCAATCGGCGCACAATGCGTTCCATCGGGGATATACAATAGCTCGCTGTTGTCAATCGCGTGGTGCATATCTAGGCCCACCCATTGAGGCGAAAATGTGTCGGCTCCGCCGCACACCACCAAAGCGGGAATGTTTATTTTTGAGAGCACCTGACGAGCACTGTGTTCCGCGTAGCTTTTCATGGTTTTAAAAAACACGTGAGCCTGCATGGACCCCAGATGCTCAAAATAACCTGAAAAATCTTCCCGTTTGACCCGGTTTCGATTAACCTCGGTAAGCATAGCAATGTGATAGGGAAGCTCTGTATTCATGAGAATTCCCCACAGGGGCTGAAGTAGCTCACGATAGTTTAGGCTTTTAGAATAAAATGCTGGAAACAATTGATTCATGGCAAAGTTCAGCAGTGTTGGCCGGGAACCACGTTTTTGAGCCCCATGCCATGTCTCGAGTGGGTGCTCAAAACTACCGCATAACAAACCCATGCCGGCAAAACGCTCTCCAAACTGCTCAAATGCCTCTAAAACAACTTGAACCCCCATCGAGTGACCACAGATGAAAGCTCGATCCACATTGAGATGATCCAGAACTGTTTCTAGATCACTGGCAAATTGGGGAATGTTGATGGAGTCTATATTTTCAGGGATGTCAGAGTAGCCATGTCCTCTATAATTCCAGTGTATAATTGGATGTTGGTGCTGAAAATAGTTAATCAGATGTTTCCAAATAAAGCCGTCACATCCAAGACCATCATTTAGTACGATTGGGGTTTTACCGACAACACAGGGGTGTTGAATCAGTCGTACGAATAGCCCAGTTCCATCTTTTGCGTTTACTTTGCTGTGAAGTTCTAATTTGGTCTTACGAATCACATTGAGAATATTCAAAAGCGTTGTATTTTGGCTCCCTATGAATCTAATCATGTGGGTGAATGGAGAAAAATGCTGGATCTCTAGTGATGCTTGTGAACATGCTGTGATGACAAGCCAGTTTGCGCTGCCGATTGCAGATGCGTCATTGCGCTTGTCCGCCGAAGCTTTAGCGAAGGTGGAAGGTTATGATTTTACCCTCCACCGAGATGATGGTTCAGGACTTCCAGTCTATGAGACAGGAACATCTCAGATTAAAATTATGACCGTGTTTTCTGAATTCGCACTGGCAATCGGTGAGCTTGTTTCGAAACTTGGATTTGAATACATGCGCTTGGAAGTCAGTGGTGAGGCAGGCGAATTTAGGCTCTGTCTTGATCATCAACCTGCAGCTTTGCTAAAAGCAGGTTTGGAAATCATTGCGATTACAAGGGGATTTGAAATTGTACGCTTTTCTAACCAAACATGACGCTTTGCCTGCGGCTGCATTTCTTGCAAAGCAGGTTCACGGTACGCATGCCGTTCGCGTGACACCGGGTATGACCCCTGGCCAGGTGGCTCAAATAGAGGCTGACGCCCTATGGACCACGGAGCCTGGACTTGTTTTAGCAGTCAAAACGGCGGATTGCGCTCCTGTATTGGTTCGTAATCGTGAAGGAACGTGTGTGGCAGCGATTCATGCTGGCTGGCGTGGGGCGGTGGCTGGAATTGTAGCGGAAACACTGAAGAAATTACCCCCCTTTGAAAAAGGGGGGCAGGGGGGATTTCACAACTTCCAAGCGTTCATTGGTCCCTGCATTAGTCAGTCAGTTTATGAAATCGGCCCAGAAGTTGCATCGCAAATCCCAGCCCAGTTTTTAAAGCCAGGCCAAAAAGATCGGAGCTATTTTGATTTGCGGGGTTTGATTAAATGGCAGCTTGAGAAACTTGGAATCAGCGAGATTTCGCTTTCGCAGCGGTGCACATATTCAGAAAAAGAGTTGTATTTTTCAGCTAGGAGAGGAGATTCAGGGAGACAGTATTCTTTCATTAGTTGCACCTAAATAGACATATTTGTTAGATTAGGTGCATGCATGGAGGGATGCTGTGTATCGCTTAATCTGCCTTGTATTTATATTTTTAAGTGTTTCAAGTTTTGCGATGAATTCAGAAGAATGGGCATTGGCTCAGGAACTTTTGCCCGAGGGTTTTCCTGGCAGTAAAGGCCCCATGCTCGGTTCAGGAAAACAGGTTTCAAAAGAGCCAACTTCATTTCAACCCAACATGGGTCAGATGCCGTCCGATGTTGACTTCATGGCAAAATCTAAAGGCTACCGCATGTATGTTGCGGGGACAGACTTGGTTTTTGACATGCTGTCTCAGGATGAAGGACACCCAGGTGTTGCGCCTGGAGTTGTGACTGTAAATCTGGTTGGTGCCAATATGATGTTGGCAGGTCACGGGGAAGACAAGCGTCCCGGGATTTCGAATTACTTGTACGGTTCCGACCAATCCAAATGGGTTTACAATGTCCCAACGTATTCGAAAGTTCGTTACTCCGAAATCTATCGAGGGATTGACTTAGTATTTTATGGTAATTCGGAACGTTCCATGGAGCACGATTTTATTGTATCACCAGGGGCAGATTATCACGATATTAAACTTGAAATCCAAGGTGCAAGTCAAATAGAAATCAGTAAACAAGGTCATATTAATATTGAGGCTATTGGGGGTGGTAAGCTGCGACTCAAAAAGCCTTTGGTTTATCAAACGACCAGCATGGGGGTGAAGATTGAGATCCCAAGCCATTATGAATTGAACGCTGACAATCAAGTCAGTTTTTGGATTGATGAAAGCCAATATGATAGAAGTCTCGATTTGATCATTGACCCGGTGACGCTGAGTTATTCGAGTTACTTAGGCGGAAGCTCAGATGATGTGGTAACTACTATGACAGTAGATACTTCGGGTAATATCTATGTTGGGGGCTGGACACAATCTAATGCTTTTCCAACAAGCGGAGCGGGTGTTGACGCCTCACTTGCAGGAACCACCGATGGATTTCTCAGTAAAATATCATCGACGGGAACATTGTCGATCTCAACCTACTTTGGAGGCTCTGGTCTCGAGGTAGTGACTTCGTTGAAACTAGAGAGCAGTGCCGGGGCATGTAATATATATGTCGCTGGATATACAACATCTACAGATTTTCCTAGAACTTATACCAACACTCCTGCGAGTCCTTTTTGGGCTTCTTATCAAGGAAACTATGATGGTTTTGCAGCTAGATTCAGTCAAAATCTAACAGTAGGACTGAATGATTGCAACAATTCTCAACTTTGTTTTTCGACATATTTTGGTGCTGCTGGCTTCGATGCAATTATGGGGATCGATTTAGATCAGACAAGCTCTGGTTGTACTACTTCGGGTCAGCCCTGTGTCATAGCTGTAGGCACTACGAGTTCAACCAGTGCCTTGAGTGCTTCGAATAGTCCTTTCGGAGGCGCTGACGCTTTTGTAGCTAAATTATTAACATCTGATCCTTTTAGTTCAAACGTGTTGAGATATTATGGCAATGCGGGGACCGATGCAGGTATTGCTGTTGCTGTTGAAAAATCTGGGACTACGCCAAGTTATTATTTTGCTGGTTTTACAGACTCGGATAATACAGCTAGTAATATTGCGTCATCAGGTGTTGTTGGAACGAGCAATTCAGGACTTAAAGATGGATTTGTGGTCAAATACAACACAGGAATTAACAGTAGGACTTGGGGAACATTTATTGGGGGTACGGGCACTGAGCGCATTGGTGGCTTGGCATTAAACCCAACAGATTCAAGTTCGGTGGCCTATGTGGTTGGAACAACAACGAGCTCATCCATTAATTCCGCTACAGGTACCAATTCAAGCGGCAATCCTTCTGCGGGTAACAAAGATATTTTTCTCGCAAAACTTAATTCTGGTGCAACAGGATATACCTATCTAACCTTTATTGGTGGCAGTGCAAATGATGAGGTGCTTGGGGTGCAATCACTTGCAGTGGATTCGAATGGGCTTGCTTGGTTTGCTGGACAGACTGCAAGCAGTGGCTTATCTACAACCGGGACGGCAAGTGGCACCAACTACACAACTTATCCTGGTGGCTCAGCAAAGGTGGGGCTATTTGGACGGGTTAGTTCAGCAAGCAGTGCTACTACTTATAGTTTTCTCTCATATTTAAGCAGCGGATCTTCATCTGCTATTGATTTATTGAGTTCTGTCACGCTTGCAAGTGGAAATAACACGACCGCCTACTTAGGAGGTTATGCGTCAGAGTCTGGCGTTACGACTTACGGAACGACTGTGAGAGCCTATACTACGAGTGGTTTGAAAGACAACATTACCAATAACTTTTTCACCAATGAATGTCCGAGTTCACTTAGCGATTGTATTCGCGCATATTCTGCTGCTGGGCTTGAAGTTCTGGTTATGAAACCAAGTAGCGCTTCGAGTTCGGGTACAACACCCACGCAGACTATATCTCTGCCAACACCTGCGGGTATTTCTCCAAATACCTATCGTGTAAGCAGTGTGGGCGGTATTTCAAGTGACGTGAACGTATTTTTGACTGAGATGGTGCCTAGTCCACGAACAGTATCTCCTACGCTCTTGAACCCCACGGGTACAACAGCCAGTGCAGCCACCTCCGGCGGCGCCACCGCAACGGTCAATGCTTATTCTATTATTATTCGA
Organism: uncultured Myxococcaceae bacterium; assembly: GCA_964635635.1. Lineage (GTDB taxonomy): Bacteria > Myxococcota > UBA727 > UBA727 > JABDBI01 > CAZWPE01. The sequence continues at coordinate 19,026 of CAZWPE010000001.1, forward strand.
TTTAATGGTGGTGTGATTTCAGGTCCTAGCACCAATTGTGGAACCGAGGGAGATTATACCATTTGTGTCGGTACAGCATCATCTTCGGGAAATGACAGTACAGCTAGTGCAACAGTACCATCTGGCTATACGTTGATTGGTGGAGGCGCTTGGGATGATATGACACTTAATGGAAGCAGAGGTCACCATTTGTATGCTTCGTACCCCAGTAATACGCTAAGCAACGGAACCTGGACGGTATCTGGCAAAGACAACCCTGCTTTATCGCCAAGAATTAGCGCTAGTGTGACCGCCTATGCCATTGGTCTTAAAACTTCTTTTTTGACAGCCAATAGTTTGACTGCTTCGGTTAGTTCCACAACAGTAGGGCCTACTACTGATGGTTTCTTCACAGGTCAAACGGCGACTGTCTCCAGCGGTGTCTTGATTGGTGGTGGTGCTAAGGTTAATCAAGGGGGAGGCAATGGACAGTGGTTATATCAAAGTTATCCATCGAGTCAAACTCAGTGGACTGCAAGTTCTTTTGGTGCATGGTCGCTTGACACCACCCCATCACTTACCATTTACGCGATTGGAATCAGCTCACCTTAACGCTCAAGACTAAGCGCTCAGTCACTTCTTCAGGTGTTCCGCTGCCGTCGATAATTTTCGCATGTATCGATGGCGCGAGTTCTAGGTAACGTTCGCGGATCGTTTGTTGCAAATGCTGTGCTTCAAAGATTTCTTCGATACCGCCTCTGGCGTCACGGCGCTGTTTTGCTTCGGTAATAGGCGTGTCTATGACGAGTGTTAAATCTGGTTGCAACGCAAATTGATTGATGCGCCGGACCCAATCTTCAGTGACTTGCAAACCCTGATATACCCAGCTTGAAAGTACGTAACGGTCGCAAATGACATCATAGCCTTCATCTAATTTTGGCTTAATCTCGGTCCCAATATGATGTAGCCGGTCTGCGGCGAACAAGAGCGCAAGGCCTTCAGGAAAGTTTTGAAAGTGTGGCACACGTCCTTGGAGATAGTCTCGGATGATTTTTCCAATAGGACCCGTGCTCGGCTGAGCCGTGACACAAACTTTTCGCCCACGAGACTCGAGAGCACGTGCTAATGCATGCGCTTGGGTGGTGTGTCCTGAACCGTCGATGCCTTCAAGGGCGATAAACATGGGGCTAACTTACTCCTTTTGCCAGACAAGCACCGGATTTCGGGCAGCCTGAACCTCATTTAACCGACCCAGCGCGGTATTGGAAGGACAATCTTTAAGATTTTCTGCCCCGGCGACTTCTAAGAATGCCTCACATAAACGGTCAAGCTCTTCCCGGGACTCAGTTTCAGTCGGCTCAATCATCAACGCGCCCGACACCACCAGTGGGAAATACACCGTTGGTGGGTGAACACCGTGGTCGATGAGGCCCTTGGCCATATCGAGTGTGCTTATGCCGCGCTCTTGCTGCTTTTTATCGGTGAATACAACTTCGTGCAGGCAGTCGGTTTTGTAGGGCAGGTGAAATGCGTCAGACAGCTTGGCCCTCACATAGTTGGCATTGAGCACAGCGCGTTCACTGGCAGCTTTTAAACCGTCGCCGCCCATTTCTCGAATGTAGGTGTAGGCGCGTATCATCATGCCGAAGTTACCGTAGAAGCTTCGAATACGCCCAGGCAAGTGTTCGGATAATTCTTTGGAAACACCAATCGCCCCGCACCCTGGTCCACCGCCGCCATGGGGCGTGGTGAATGTTTTGTGTAAGTTGAAGTGCATCACGTCGATGCCGCAGTCTCCGGGTCTTACAATCCCCATCAGCGCATTCAAGTTGGCGCCATCGCCGTAAACATAGCCGCCTCTTGCGTGAACAATCTCGCATATTTTTGAGATATCTTTTTCGAAGAGTCCCAGCGTGTTGGGATTGGTAATCATAATCCCAGCGCAACTGGTATCCATTTTGGCTTCGACTTCAGCCAAGTCAATGAGGCCATCGGGTCCACTGGCTAGCTCAACAATTTCGTAGCCTAGAAAAGCCGCTGTCGCTGGGTTGGTGCCATGAGCGCTGTGTGGGACCAGCATTTTGGTTCGTTTTTCACCTCGAGCTGCCAAGGCGTTATGAATCGTCGCCACACCGGCCCATTCGCCGTGGGCGCCGGCTGCAGGTTGAAGCCATGCTGTGTGAAATCCTCCAATTTCGGCCAGGTAACTTTGCAGACCCTTCATGAGTTCAAAAGCATTTTTGAGACGCCATTCAGGCAGGTAAGGGTGAAGTTGTGTAAAACCCGGGAGTCGTCCTGCCCACTCATTAATGCGTGGGTTGTATTTCATGGTGCATGAACCGAGCGGGTAGGTATTCGTGTCGATGCAGAAATTCCAACGACTCAGACGTGTGTAGTGCCTGCTGACTTCGGGTTCGGAACATTCGGGCAATTGCAGCGTGTCGCTCTCCGGGCGAGCGTGTTCGCCTAAAATCCCCCCGAGCTCCCTTCTGTCAAAATCGGGTAAATCTATGCCGCAGCGGCCGGGGGAACCATGTTCGAAAATCAAATTTTCGCGAAAATCAAAATTTGTTCGGCCAATCATATTAATGCCCCCGCCAGGTGTTCAATTTGTTCTCGTGTATGCAATTCTGTCGTGCATACCAATAATTCATCGTCTTTAATCCACACGCCGGCGAATATGTCTTGTTCTTCAAGTCCACGCGCTTTCGCTATTTGTGGGGGCGTCAATTTGAGCAGGGTTTCGTTAAAATGTGGCTCTTGAGGGATGTTCATGAGACGCCTGAAATACGCTGTTTGTGCAATATTATACTCCGCGAGCCTCTTAAACCCCGTGCGCCCATAAAGGGACAGAGCCATGCTAAAGGCTAAGGCCATGAGGTTATGATTCGTGCAAATATTGGATGTCGCTTTTTCACGCCGGATATGTTGTTCACGCGTAGAAAGTGTCAAAACAAAGCCGCGTTGGCCTTTGGAGTCTGTGGTCTGTCCACAGAGGCGTCCGGGCATTTGTCTAAGATAAGCCTTTCGCGTGGCAAAAAGCCCCACGCCGGGTGCTCCTAGACTCAAGTGCCCGCATAACCCAATGCCTTCACCTACGGCAATATCTGCCCCCAAAGAGCCAGGTGATTGAATCGCCCCTAAAGCCACGGGATCCGTGCAAACGGCGATTGCGAGGGCGTTTTCAGCATGTGCAGCATCGATTAACTCGCGTTGTTTTTCAAGCTGGCCAATATAGTTGGGGTTTTGGTAAACATGAGCTGCCACTGGACCGGGCTGGTTAATCGTGATTCCTGCGGCACTTAAAAAAGTCTGACAAGTTTCGACATACTCAGGGTGCATATGGGGGTGAAATTTAACGGCTTGTACCCCTTTAACCCGACAGGCCATCAAACAGGCTTCGGCCAGAGCGGTGGCACCGTCATACATAGACGCATTAGCGATTTCCAGCCCAAACAGGCTCGCCACCATGGTTTGAAACTCAAATATGGCTTGTAGGGTGCCTTGTGAGACTTCAGGCTGGTAAGGTGTATAGGCCGTGAGCCACTCGCCTCTGAGTAGCATTTGGCCTACCATTTCGGGTACATGGTGCTGGACCGCGCCTGCGCCTAAGAAGGAAGCTTTGGGCGGCTGGCCAGCCAGTTCGGTCAGGTGTGCCTTGAGTTCAATTTCGCTCATGGCTTTAGGGAGGTCTAAAGGCCTTTTGAGGCGATTTTGAGCCGGGATGCTGGCAAAAAGGCTCTCGATGTCTGGCTTTCCAATGGTGGAAAGCATACTCTGAATGTCGTCGTGGGTATGTGACAGGTAGCGCATGGATTTTTCAAATCAAAGCGCACTTTTGAGCTCAGCGAAAGGGGTGAGCAGAAGGTTCTTTGGTTTCAGTGTGATTAAACTTATCCAGTGTCACATAACGCACATCAAGCTTTTTAGGCCCAGATGCGCTGATTTGTTGTGATTTTCAGCGGTTTTTGGTTTTATCAAAATCAGTAAAGATAGACCAAATCAAGCTGAAATCGCGCGTATGGTTATAATTTGAATAAAAAACAGACGCATTGTTGAATTTCAAGTGGAAACAAAATATTATTGTGTTAAATATGATTAAGTTTATCGTTTTTTTAGCGTTTTTTTCTGGCTGCACAAGCAGTCCTAAAGCGCCTGCTCCTGTTGTGCCCCAAACATGTGCTGATCAAAAAACCGCAACCGGTTGTAATTACAAACAAAAAAGTGATGGCTACTGTGGCTGGGATGGCAATAAGTGCCAAGTCGTCAAGCAATGTTCTGATTTAACGACATTAGGCCTTTGTGATAGTGGTAAATACCCAGCTTTAGATCCTTGTGTTTGGCAAGTTCAAAATGGGCCATGCTTTAAGCCTACCGCAGGAACTTGTAACGCATTGCAGACTCAGTCTTCTTGTATTGCGAAGACAGGTTGCTTTTGGAGCTCGACGGAGTGTCAGTTGGCAACAGCTTGCTCGCAACTCACAGCTTCTGGCCAGGCTCAGTGTGATGCTGCTAATTTAGCAGGTGGTGTTTATTGTAACTGGAATTCTTCGACTTCTACTTGCCAGCAGCTAAGCCAAACAACGCCTTGTACTGACATCCAAACAGAAATTTATTGCAAACAGCATACTTACAAAACAACCAGTGGGCAGGATAACTGCTATTGGGATACTTCATCTGCGACAGCGAGCTGTAAAAAAGTGACAAGTTGCTCAAGTATTTCTGCAAGTTCTGTTGGCAAAACAGAGGTTGCCGGCGATTGTAATGCTTTGAGTTCAGACCCTGCATTCATGTGTACTTACGATGCAGTTAACAACACTTGTCTAGACTCTTGCAGTAAACAAACACAGGCTAATTGCGATGGATACATGCTTGGTTGTTCATGGGATGGTTCTGAGTGTGTCAATGATTGTTCAAAGAAAGATCAGGCATTTTGCAGCGATTCAGAATCTGATTGTCGATATGACTCTGCTGTTCAAAAATGTTTTTCTCAGTGTGTTTTGAAAGCTGGCATAGACACTTGTAGCTCTTACAATAATAATCAAGCGGATTGCACAAGCAATGGTTGCAGTTGGCAAGCAGATTCAGGTTGTTCTACTCACGACAATGATGAGAGTGGTTGTAAGGGAGACAACAACTGCGCTTGGACTCAGACGAATGCTTGCGACACCAGAAGCTCAAGTACCTGCCCAGGAACTGGTTGTGATTATTGCCCAAATTATAATTTTGATGTGTCAGCTGATGAGCCGAAGTGTACTGCTAAGGGTTGCAGTTCGTCCCATTGTGCTTCGTTTCAAGAAACAAAGTGCAAAGCCACACCAGTTTGTGGTTGGTTTGGCGGAAGTATTTGTCAAGCTGCCGTCCCCGATCCAACTTCAGGGGGATCAGCATTCAACTTTGCTTGCTACGCTTCGCCAAGTAACTGCGTAGGTACAAGCACACAGGGAACTTGCTCTCACATTTCGGGTGCTGGAACTTGTTCAGACCCAACACCAAGCCGCGATGCTAAATGCGGCGCAGCACTAAACAAATCTCAATGTACACAGTCATATTGCCAATGGGCTGGAGGGCAGTAAAGTATGTCTCCTAGAATAGATAGTTCTTTGCCGGATTCTCATCTGAATGCAGCAAAGTTAGAAAGAAACGATCAGTTAGTACAAGAAAGACTTCGAAAAGAGAGTGGAAGTAGCAGTTTTCAGGCGAGCTCTTCAGGTTCAACAACAAATCTCGCACCCAGTAAACCTCAACAACATGCCCATCCTCAACGTGTTCGAGATTCAGATACATCTTCTATGGCATCCCACGAAAGTATTGGAGCAGCGAGAAGTTCCTCTGCATCAATCCTGAACGCAGAAGTATCCTTAACCTCTGATGTAGATACCTCTTCAATCCCGGAGCTAGGCAGAAACACAATCTCGGGCGATAGAGAACAACCTAGTTGGTTCAAAAGAAATTGGCATGAATTGGCAGTAGGAGTGGCGACTACTTTAGCCGCTGTTGCGGGTGGTATCGTTGCAGCTTTTCAGGCAGCTTCTGGTGCCGCTGCCGCAGCGATAGCAAATGCCAAAGCAACCATGTCCGTCGGACAGCTCACAGGGCATATGTCAGGTACCCTGGCTCAAAAAATTGCAGCCATGAAATCAACTTTGGCAGGTATTGGTTCAAAGGCTTCAGCTACAGCTGGGGTCAAAGTCGCAGCAGTTACAACAGCGATTTTTGCGCCGCTTGTCATTGGTGTTGTTCATGCGGTGTCTAATTTTAAAAAATGGACGAGTGAAGGTTTAAGCAAAGTTAAGGCAGGCTTGCGCGCATTGATTGAAAATATTGGTCCAGCAGCGCTTGCCACTGGGGCTGCTGTAACAGTTGCTATTCTTGCTGGAGGGCCTATTGGATTTTTGGCTGTAGCTCTAGGTATTGGGCTCTATTTTGCTTTTAACTATGTTGCCAAGAAGTATTTGGTTCCTGATTCGCTACGAACCAAAAAAGAATTGTCAGAAAAATCTCGTAAACCCAAAGAGCAGGAAGAAGAAACTCTTGCTGCCGCTGCCGCCGCTGCAGCGGGTGGTGATGGGGTTGAAGGAACTCCTTCGACTGCCAAATATGACGAACAAAATACTCCCCTTGAGAGTGACAATATAAAATACGTTGCTATTGGTGAGTATGACAATGAACTTTCACGTGCAATATCTGGCACAGGGCAACCTTCAAATGGCGCCACTGCAGCCGCAGAGGCTTCCGCCGCCGCAGCGGGTGGTGATGGGGTTGAAGGAACTCCTTCGACTGCCATACCCCAACAAACCGCCAGCGCAGCCGCTAGTGCTGCAACTAGGACTTCCCCCACTACAGCATCTTTACCTAATTCCGGTAATAAACCACAAGAAGAAGAACAAGAGCAACAACAACCATCAGCCGCCGCCGCAGACCAAGGGCATCACCCTGCAGTTGCACAAGGGGCTGCCACCAGTGCTTCCACTGCAAAAGAACAACAGGAAGAGGATGACGAAACTTTTTCTAACGGAAGCAGTTCTTCGGAAAGTTTAGCTTCATCTAATCGCAAACCCAAAGAGCAACAACAACCAGCATTATACACCTCAGCAGCGGGAGAAGATAGAGATGGTGATTCTGAAACTGAGAATGACGGAAATTTTTCTAGTAGAAGCAGTTCTTCGGGAAGTCTCTTCTCTTCAGGGAGTAACGATAGTACACGATTACAGAGTTCTGCGAACCAAAGACCAGGCGCATCAGCCAGTAAAACTGAGGTGATTGGTGAAACAATGGTATCTGATATTTCGAGGAAGCCAAAGAACCCAAAACTAAACACATCTGGCACAACAGGGCAACCTTCAAATGGCGCCACTGCAGCCGCACAGGCTTCCGCAGCAGCGGGAGGAGGTGGCGAGGGTAGTCCTGAAGCTGTGGATGACGAAACTCCTCCTAAAGGAAGCAGTTCTTCGGTAAATCTTAATCAAACCCCAAACCAACCACCGTCCGGAGAGCCTCAGGCAGAGGATAAAGAGTTTGAAGCAAGAAAAGTGATTCAATCTGAAGAAGAAAAAAGTCTTCAGGCAATTCGAGAACAAGGAGCGTTGATTGCTCAAAGAATTCAGCAAGAACAAGCTGAAAAACCTATTCGTGATGCTTTGAATGAAGCACAAAGGTTGACTGATTTAATCAAAGATCCAGCAGTTAAAGAGCAGATGATTGCCAAACGGGCTAATGCATTAGACGAACACACGCTTGAGGCTGCTCAAGGTATTTTGAAAGAGGCTCAGCAGGCTTTGCAGGTACAGGATGAGCGAGCCAAAGGTGCTATTAAGGATGCTGAACGACTTGAATTTCTCAAACGTAGTCTCCTTCAGAATGAAGAAATGTTAACTTCTTTGAATTTTGGTCAATTCATTCAGAGTCTTCAGAGCCAAATTGAGCTTGAAAAAGAACATAAAGAAGCCCTAAAAGAAATTTTTGCTAAGCACGAATCCGAGATAAGACTTCAGAAAACAGCAGATGCTCTTCAAGAAGCGGGAGAGTACTTGGCTAATTTTGCTGCAGCTATGATCCAAAGAGCTTATAAAAGCTGGAAGGCAAAAAAAGAAAAAGAAGCAAAAACTTTTTTTGATGGAATGAAGATTATAACGCCATCAGATAGAATAGCAGAAAATAGAAAACGTCAAGCAATTGAAAAACTGGGTGAACGATTAGCTGATAGAGCTGCCACACTTTCATATCACCCAAACAAGAAAGGAAACTCTACGCTTAGTGCTGAGGAACTTCAAAAAAAGCAGGATGAAGCTAGAAAAGAAGCTCTTAATCAGATTAAAAAGAATCCAGGTAAATTAATCGATTCTCTTTATAATGAGGCTCTACCTGAAAACGCTCAAAAACCAGATGCTAGTTTGCCTCTTGAACAGCAGTTAGCTCATGCGCTTCTTGATTGTGAACGCTATTTATTGGAATTAGACCAGGCTCCAAATACTCTTTTTGAGCGTTTGCTGCGGGCTTTTGAAAAAAATCCTGAGATTAGTCCAGGGGGACCAAGTGTAACCCCTGCCGCAAAAGAAAAGAAAGCTCCAGTAACGCCTGAATCGGCATTGCTTGCTCATGCTGCTCCTGAGGGTAAGTCACCTCCAGCTCCTGCAAGTAAGAAATTACTTCAACAGAGAGATTTAATTCATGAAGAGACAAATAGACGAGTTAAGTTGATTCAAGAAGAGAGCAACAGCTGGCTTCAAATGGCTCTTGTTCAAGAATCAGAACTTCGAGAAAAATTAGAGAAACAGTTATTTGATAACATGAGTTCTTCAGTTCAGAAATATAGGACCGAACTAGAAGAACTTGCTGGTCGAGAGAACGCCGAACGTGCTGCTGCTGATATGGCGGATAAGCTTCGTCGAACAATGACAGAACAAACTTCTTTGATGCTGACTGAGGAGACGGAGCGTGCTGAAAATGCGCAGAAATCGCAAAAATTGATAGAAAAATTATTAAGTGATTTTACTGAAGGCAGTTCAAAACTTGCGGCTCAACAAGCAGTGGCAAAGAAACAAGTGGAAGCTCGTGATAATTTAATAGCTGAGCAAGTTGAAGAATTTGGAAAAGCTGCTTCTGGTTTTTACAAACAGATAGGACAAACGCTTTTAAATGAACAAGTTCGTCAGCTTACTTCAGATTATGAACAAACACTTCGACAATCTATTGAAGAAATTGAGTCTCAAGCTCGAGCATCAGCAGAAAAACAGGCTTCGGAATGGAAAGCTTCTGCTGAGCAACAAGAAACAGGACGCAAATTTAGAGAAGCTGATAGCCAACTCGAAAATGAAGGTGAGAAATCATCGCCTAAACTGACGATTGAGACAGCTAGGGTTCCTGGACGAAGAACATTAGATGCAATAAAGACAGCACCAATAGGTTTACCTTCAGAACCTCAATCTAACAAAGAAGCTATAGAATTGGTTCAAAAGAATGTTGAAATTCAGTCTGAAGAAGCCCGTGCATATGCTGAAATGATTTCTGAAGAACAAAGGATGTTCAAACAGGTTTCTTTAGTTGCTCAAGAATCAATGAAGCGTGCAAAAACGCTTGAAGAAGCAAAAATGTTTTTTGAAATGGTTCAACGTCTTAGCGTTAAGCTTGCTCAAGTTGCTGGTCGAGAGACCATGATGTCTGAAGAAGAATCAGCTTCAGTGGCAAAAGATAAAGCATATAAAGATTTATTAAATAAGCATCAGCAGTTTATTGAGCAGTCTGAGGATAAAGTTAGGGATGCTTTAAGTCAACAGGAAGCTCGTGAATTTGCTGAGTTTGCTAAAAATAATTTGGAGAAAAACTTTGAACCAGGATTAAGAGCCGGTTTTGAACAGGCTGAGAAGAAATCTTTTGAATCTATTCAAAAAGAACACCAAAGACTGATGCAGAACATGAAGCAAGTTCAAGAACTCTTTACTCAAGAAATCAATGAGCGACAAAATCTAGGCCAAACAGAACTTACAGAGCGGATGCAAATTTCGGATATTGAAGGCTGGCGATCAGAATTGAAGAGAATCGCTGAGGCAGTTTCTGATGAATATTTGAGTCAACAAGAGCAACAGGTAAAATCTGGCTATATTGAAGAAGATAAAAAAATAAAAAACAAACAAGAATTTGAAAATAGTAAGAAAAAATGGGAAATACTTAAGAATGGTGTTTATAACTCTGCAAAAAATGCAGCGAAGACATCCAAAGAAACTAGTGTTCACAAAAAAGAATTGGCTGATGAAGCATCTGAAGAATTTTCAAAATTACGTTCCGAGTTGAATGCACTGCAAGGAACGAGTGCGCTCAGCAAAACAGCTTATGACTTACTTGGGACAAGAGAGCAGTCTGCGAAGGCATCAGCTGCAACAGCTGCAGCTTCAGGAGGGGGAACAGCAGATTTTAAAGTGGCTGAAGAAGAGAAAATTAGAGGTCTTAGTGATAAAGTTCAAAACGCAAAAAATAAATACGCAGATTTAGCAAAAGCCTTAAATGATGAAAAAGAAAAATTTAAACAGGCATTTAATAAGGCAAAAGAAATCAGAAGCGCATTTAGTGTTTCAGATTCTGAATTGGATGATTTATCGCTAGATGAAATTGAGGAAGGTGAAGGCGAAGACCATTTGAATACCGAAGGTACAGATGATCAATTGCTTCCATACCTCAAAGCTGGAACGAAATTGCCAGCAGAGCTTATTGGAATCGCCAAAGAACAGGTTCAGGATTACGTAAGAGAATACGATATCGCTGGTGAAACAAAAGAGTCCAATAAGAAGCCTTACCATGAAAACAAAGCTATATTGGCTGCGAAACTGGTGTTCCTAATTCTTAAGGCAGAGCCTGCTAATCCCGAGTTTCAGGGTTATGCGAAAAATCTTTTGAAACGTTATTTGTCCACGATTGGTAGGGCCATGAGAGCTGATGAAGGCCCAAGTATTTCAAGGCGAATTGGGTTTGCTACGGCCGGGGGTAGTGAAGGGAAAAAAATTACTCGATTTACGAAGATTCAATTGGCAACGGCTATGTTAGATTTAGCAAGTCGAGATAAACAAACAGTTCAAGATGGACTCAAAACCTTATTTGCTGGAAGGAAAAATATTGATGATCATGCTTGGAAGGAAAAATGGGTACCACCAGTTTCAGCAATTCCTATTAAGATTAACTTTAAGCCTTTTGAAGGTGAATTGCCTAAAACAGCACCAGAACTAGAGAAGGCATGGAAGCAAAGCGCGCCAGAAGCACTAGATTTGAAGACCTTAACCGAGATGGCTGCATCTGGTAGCTTGGATGCGCGTTATTTCTTGAGGTTCGAAGACCAGGCAGTCAATGTACTGCTAGATTATGTGTATCCACACTGGCTCATGACAAGACCTGAAAATAAAAACTATCCAGGTGAAAGAGCTACTGCGGAGAATGTTCTAGACATCTTACCTCATACGACTGACCCAAAAGAGAAAATTAATTTGATGGTTAGAACCATGGCAACATGCTCTAAAAAAATGGCAGAAGGCGGCTTGGGTAATAATCCACTGTCTCGAGACCAATGTCGTATTTTGGCAGATATGCGTACAGGTGGTTATTTCCATTTGAAAGCTGGTGGTGGTAAAAGTAAAGCGGTTAGCTTGTACCCAGCTATTATGGGAAGCGATAGAACGGTGTTGCATGTATCGCCATTTAAAATCGAAAATAGAAACCCAGGCGTTGAAACTATTACAATCCGAGAGTTGCGAAATCGTTTAAGCGAAGACTTTAGTAAGTATGTTTTGGTTTTTGATGAATATGATAGCGCACAGTATCTTGACCCGGAACCTGTTTTACAGGAAGCACTGTCTAAAAATTCAATATTCCAAATGTCTGCGACGCAGAATGTGGATGACATTCACTCGATAGCAATTCGAAATGGGCATAAGTTGGATTTGCTTTTGAATCGAACACCTGGTTTAGATGCTTCGACCCGAAAGAGCTTAGAAGCGTACAGAGACAAAGCAAACACAGGGCAAGCCACTCAGGAAAACTACGAGCAGGTTGTTAAGCTATTAGATGAATTGTCTGCCAAGAAAACTCAGGCAAATGTTGATAGAATTGATGAGGCATCGGATGATGAAGAGGAAAATGCATTACACAGCCAAGTTCCTCTTAATTTTTACATTGATCGAATCAAGAAAGCTCTTGAGCAAATCCAACAAGTTTCTTTGGATAAACAGAAAGTGTGGGCAGAAAGATTATCTGACCAGACTCTGAATCGCACGGCAGAAACACAAGAGGCTGTGATAGACCAAGCCATCGAAAGAGCAAAAAAACTGGGAGGCGAGAAGAAAAGCTTATTGGTTGGTTTTCCAGAAGAACGCGATGTGAAGGCTCTAGTGAACAGATTTAAGCAGAAACTAGGCTCCCCCGAAGAAAATACTTCGCTGCTTTATTTAGACGGGACAACAGGTGCTGAAATTTGTGAAGTCTGGAATGGAAGCACATGGGAAACTAAAACACCCCAAGAATTTGATGCATTTGCAAAAAAGAAGAACCCTCTGACTTATTGTTTGTATACAGACAATATGCGTGGCGGTGATTTCAGAACGCACAGTAAAGAACGTGCCGCTGAGATAATGATTCATTACCCAGCCAGTATTCCACCTGAAGATGAGCTTTGCCAGCATATTTGGCGAGATAGAAGCAGGCAGGGAAAAGTGACTTTGTTTACCACGGCTCAGGATAGTCTATCAATCATCCAAAAACAGTCTAAAGAAAGACAAAAAAAATACAATACAATATCGATTCGTGTTCGTATGCGTAACAAGGCTGCTCAAGCCATGCGACAATCTTTCGAAACTGCCTTACAGCAGACACTTCCTGATGGTTATCAGGTTAATACAGAGGCAGGTTGGGAAGCTGAATTTAAACGTGCTCAAAAAGCGCTCCCTGGATCAGAGAAGGAATTAACTCCTGAAGAGATTCAAAAACGGGAGGATGCGAAGTTTTTGAATCGGTTGAACTTGAAGGGCATTCATGTGGTAATTCCAGCAGAAGCGAAAGGGATTATGGGGGTTGTGTCAGCTAATAAACTAACCAGCACCACTGCGTTGAGTGATTTAACTATCAGACCTCACGGGCAATCTCAAACAGCCAGAGGTGTATCAACCCCGAGGACGGCAAGGGGTTCATCTCTTCAGCCTATTGATGATTATTTCCGAGACTTGAATCGAGAAGAATTGGAACAACTTGCTGAGTTGCTGAAACGCAATGAAGCAGTTGGCACTCAAATTTCTAAGATGCTTGAGTATATGCGAAATAAGGCTACATTTCAAGACATGATGGCTCGAGCGAAGAACAAGTTTTCTGAAGCCATGAAGGAAGCAGGTCGTATGGATATCTCAATCCCGGAACAACCAGAACGCTTTAGTTATTATATGAGGGCACTTAGAGAATTGAATGGTGAAGAGCGTTCAAGAACGCCAACGCAAATGGCTATACCAACGTTAAAGTTGAGCTCTAGTGCTGCAACAGCAGCTGCTTCGGGTGGTAGTTCTGCTTCAACAGCAGCAGCTTCTTCGCAGGGGGCGCCAGTTACTTTTGTAAGAACGGAAACTGCGCCAACTGTTACGGGTCCAGATAATAAGCGGGTAACAAATGCGAATATTTTGAGTAAGAATCCTTTTACACGCACCCAAACATCGGTCCCTCAGCAGCAGCAAAACCAGAAGAGTAAGATTAAGCAAAAATAAAAAACAATAAAAATCTTATTCAAATAAACGTGTGGTATCATCTCTGTAAATGGGGTGAATCATGCAAGGGGTACCAAGCGAAAATGATATCGTTTCTGAGTCTATGCGGCACAATGCTCTGCATAGCTTAACTGGAGTAGAAAAATCTGACACTTTTGACCGAGGTGGTGGGCAGTTTAGTGTTGCCAATAGTAAATTTGTGGCCAAAGAAAGTCCTTGGCAAAAAGCTCTTTTGAGGGGAGATATTGCAGACGCTCATCGTATCATTAGAGCAGCGATGAATCTTGCTGAGCCGAGTACTCCAGAGATAAAACACGAAATGGCTAAGCAGTTTTTTAGGCAACTTAATCATCTTTCACTAAAAACAGGTGATGAATTTGAAAAACAGCGCATACAACAAGTCTCTACTGCTTTAGAAACAGATCCAGAGCTGAAGCGGGCAAAAAATGAAGTAGAGCAAGAGGGAAGAAAGCCTGTTTCAGAACCCACAACCGAACCGGCCAGTGAGATTTCAACTCCTCGAACGAATCGCAGCGACAGTTTCAAAGCCACGCCAGAGCGTGGGCAAACGCCTGTGCAGGGAGCTGAGGATGGAAAAAGATACCTCGAGGTTGTTCCAGAGAAGTCCAAATACTCACCTTTTATGAATGCTGTGCTTGCCAGTGAAGCCGCTAAAGAAGGTGCTATGTTTGTTACAATTAAAAAAGAATTGGGAGATGAAGGTGTGTCTCGAGCTGCAGATCAATTGGCGGACCATATCGATTTTGTGGTGCAAAATAAAACCGATACTAAAAAGAGAATCCTAGGGATTATTAAAAATCTGAAGATTGAAGGATTGCTTGAGGCAGTTCAGAAAAAGCTTCTTTAGTGAGATTTTCTCGCCCTGAGGTTAATAACCTCCACAAACAGCGAGAACCCGAGCGCGAAGTATACGTACGCTCTGGATACATGCTGCCCGAGTGCGTCTGCCATCAGCAAGACACCAATGAGCAACAGGAAAGACAACCCCAAGACTTTCATAGAAGGGTTTTTGTCCAGGAAATCCGAAACATACTTAGAAGCAAAAAGCATGATGCCCACGGCGATCATGATGGCAATAGCCATAATCAGCAGCTGTGAAGCCAGACCAACCGCTGTGATGATCGAATCCAGTGAGAAGACGATATCGAGCATCAAAATCTGCGCAATTGCGGCTCCGAAGGTGAGGGTATAGCTTTTCTTTTCATCTGGGTTGCCTTCAACCGCATAGAAGATTTCCTGCGTACCTTTGTAAAGCAAGAATATGCCTCCAAGGCCTAGGACCAGATCGTGAGCCGAAAACCAGTGTCCCAATAGTTCAAACAGTGGGGTTTTAAGTGACAACAGCCATGAAAGCGAAAACAACAATGCCAGCCGGCCAAACAACGCGAGAGACAACCCTAGCTTACGGGCCTTCTCTTGCTGATGCTTGGGCAGTCTAGAGCAGACGATGCTCAAGAACAAAATATTGTCGATGCCCAGAACAATCTCAAGGGCGGTAAGAGTGACCAGACTCAGGTAGGTATTAGGGTCAGATAGAAAATCGTACATAAGCGTGGGTGACAATCATTCCATAAAGGCTGGTGCTTGGCAATCAGGCCTTGAATTTCAATTTCCCTAAAAGGTCTACAAAACTGGGGAGTTCAGCTTCAATCATTTGAGCGACTTCAAGGCGATAAATGTGCGAAGTCAAATTCCGCATTTCTATCATTTTTAGCAGTAGGGAACCTTGTTCTTCTGTGATTGCACGCACTTTGACGGCTTCCCGCACAACATTTCTGGAGCCAGTTAAATCTGAGGAACCCGTAGTGGATTCGAGAAAAGCTTTTAAATATTTCCAAAAGGTCTCTAGGGTGTATTGAAATCGTTGGATAACAGCGTCGCGAGAACGAGATATTGAATCTTCAAGGATGATGCCGTCATATTTCAGCGCTTCAATAATGTGGGGATACTGATTGCCTTGAAGTGCTTGGTAGTAATCAAAAGCACTTTTTAGAGTTTTGTAAGCATTTGCAAAATTGTTGGCTTGAAAATCTAAAGCCGGTTTATAGATTTGGGTCGTATCTTGCACAAGGAGTTAGCCTAGCATATCTTATTGTAATGATAAAATTGGTTCTTTTATCTCTTATCCCAGGCCTAGCACAACTGGTCCAAGGCAACAGCAAAAGCGGCCAGGCCCTTTTATCTGCAACGCTGGGCATGTTTGCTTTGTTGCTATGGGACTTATCAACATTGACGTTGATATTCGTGGCACTTGCTTATCTCAGTTTGGTGTATCACGCAGCCAAAGATGCTTTGCACCAAACCCGCAATACGGAGTCTGTTGAGTATGTGCTGGGTTTAGCGGTAATTGTGGGTCCGTTTGCCCTGCCGCTTTTGTGGCAGAACCAAAATCTGAGCCCACGCGCCAAACGGATTTGGACCGGGGTGATTATCGTGATTACCGTGTTGCTGCTTATTTCGATGAAGTATTTGGATCCGATGATGGAGCAGATGCTAGAGAACGCCCTACCTGGAATAACCTTGCGATAGGCGCTGTTCCTAGGTGTTCAGGGGTGAAATGCTCCAGAGCCTTTTCAATCATTAACACCACATAGGTAACAGTCTCTTTGAGGGCGGTGAGTTCACCAGGTTCACGGTTAAAAGCCACGTGCACACGGTTGCAGGTGCTCACCAACTCTTGCAAGACACGTGCCTGCTGAGCCTCGTTTAAGCGCTCAAAGCTTTGCTGAAAGAGTCCTTTTTGATTGACCAAACGCAGAATCGCGCTTGAAATGACAGGCTCTTCAGTTTCAGGATCAATCACTTTGGGCAGCGGTGCCCCGGGGTCCACCAAAGCCAAAATCGCCTTACTCTCTTCAAACGGTGCAAAGCCTAAATCCTGCATTCTACCATCACGCCAGCGCAAAGCTTCTTCTTCCAAAATGGACTCAGTTTCATACCGAATCGATTCAATGAGCCCGAGCGTATGGGTTAGGTCACGAGCCATGAGCTGTTCCAAAATTTGGCGCCATACTGTACGGCCGTGGAAGGCAATCATGAATCGGCCATCGGGTGTGTAAAGCACTTGCTCGGGTGGGTGAGAAGGCTCTTCACCCATTTCGACGTGATAAATCGTTGTGTGTGTTTTAAGCAAAAATGCAGACAACTCAATGTCGAGCTCATGAAAGGCCTGAGCCGCACGCGCAGGGCTTGCCTCATAGAGCGCTTCGAGCCAGTTTTCCATTTTCGCAGGGTCAATCTGGTCGTGATTCCAGGCGTCCAAGTCTAAAATTTGTTGAACTTGCTGAGGGGAGAGAAACTCAAGAACCTCAGCTGCATCGGCAAGGCCTCGTTCTTTAATCAAAAGTAGTGCATCTTGCGCCGAGAGTTTTCGAACTAATTGGAGATTGTTCATATTTGAAAACAAGCTTATAGCATGGCTTGTGCAAAGCTTACATAGAGAAACTCTTGCTGAAAAGAACGCTGAAGCCTTATTGGGTGGGGGCCAAGAACGCATCAAAAAACAACATGATGCGGGTAAACTAACCGCACGGGAGCGATTGGACCTGTTGCTGGATGAAGGCAGTTTTGTGGAGTTTGATCGTCTTCGCACAAGTCCTGGAGCTAAGACCATTTTGGGAGATGGGGTGGTGACCGGATTTGGCCAAATTGATGGCCGGCAGGTCTTTGTTTATGCTCAAGACTTTACGGTTTATGGGGGCGCACTCTCTGAAGTTGTTTCGCAGAAGATTTGCAAGATTTATGACTTAGCCATGAAAACCGGAGCGCCGGTAATCGGACTGAGCGATTCAGGAGGCGCACGCATCCAAGAAGGTGTCGCGTCCCTGGCGGCCTACACAGAGATATTTTGTCGTAATGCTTTGGGTTCAGGCGTGATACCGCAGATATCAGCTGTGATGGGACCGTCTGCTGGTGGGGCTGTATATTCGCCGGCACTGACCGATTTTATTTTCATGGTGCAAGATACCAGTTACATGTTTTTGACGGGTCCGGATGTGATTAAAACTGTGACTCATGAAGACGTGACCATGGAAGAATTGGGTGGAGCTCATACGCATAACTCTAAGAGTGGTGTCGCACATTTCGCTTACCCTAATGACACGGCCACGCTTGCAGGAATTCGGGAGTTGATGGCTTATTTGCCCTCTAACAACCAAGAGAACCCGCCCGTAACTAAGTGCAGCGATAGTTTGGATAGGCGTGATGATAAGCTGAAGACGATTATCCCGACCCAGTCGAACAAGCCTTATGACGTTCGCGAAGTAATTACCTGCGTGGTAGATGACCGCCATTTTTTCGAAGTTCATGAGCACTTCGCGATGAACATGGTGGTTGGTTTTGCCCGCATGATGGGTCGTACTGTTGGGATTGTAGCCAATCAACCGCAGGTTTTGGCTGGAGCAGTGGATATTGATGCTTCCGATAAAGCAGCTCGTTTTGTTCGTTTTTGCGACTGTTTTAATATCCCCATTTTAACTTTTGTGGATGTTCCAGGCTTCTTGCCGGGGACAAAGCAGGAATATGGCGGCGTGATTCGCCATGGAGCCAAGCTGCTTTATGCTTACGCTGAAGCAACTGTGCCTAAAATCACGGTGAATTTACGCAAGGCCTACGGCGGAGCCTACTGCGTGATGGGTGCCAAAGCCTTGCGAGCGGATTTGAATCTGGCTCTTCCGACTGCTGAAATCGCCGTGATGGGTGCTGAGGGTGCGGTGAAAATTTTGCATCGCGGTCAGCAAGACCAAAGTAAGTTGGTGGCTGAATACAGTGACAAATACCAAAACCCGTATTTGGCGGCTGATAAGGGCTACATTGACGAAGTCATATTGCCAGAGGATTTGAGGCCTCGTTTGTGTCAGGCATTGGTGATGCTGGCGAATAAGCGTGATACGCTGCCGCCGAAGAAGCATGGGAATATGCCTCTATGAGCACACTTCAGAATATCCCTCTCCATTTGGGAGAGGGTGCCCGAAGGGCGGGTGAGGGGATCGCATGAAGCTCCTGATTGCCAATCGAGGTGAAATCGCGGTTCGCGTGATGCGAACGGCGCGTGAAATGAATATCCCAACGGTTGCCATTTATACGCCGCCTGACCGCAAGGCCTTGCATGTTCGATATGCCGATCAAGCGTACGAAATCGATTCGTACTTGAATATTGATGGGGTCACCCAGCTAGCCAAGAAAGCAGGCGCTGATTTCGTACACCCTGGTTATGGATTTTTGTCTGAAAATGCAAAATTTGCACAGGCGCTCATTGATGCTGGCATAACGCTCTTAGGCCCAAAACCCAGCTCTATGGAAGCTATGGGTTCAAAAACCCGTGCACGACAGGTCATGCAGGCTGCAGGTGTTCCTGTGGTGCCAGGTTTGACCGAGGCAGTTTCAGACCCGGCCAAAGCTAAATCGGTGGCCGACGAAATGGGCTACCCGGTCATGATTAAAGCCGCTGCAGGTGGGGGTGGTCGTGGGATGCGTAAAGTTGAACGCGCAGAAGACTTTGTTGCAGCGTTCGAAAGTGCATCACGAGAAGCCGTAAGTTCCTTTGGGGACGGTGCTGTTTATATTGAAAAGTTTTTGGAAAAGCCTCGGCATATTGAAGTCCAAGTATTTGCCGATACCCATGGCAATGTGGTTTCGTTTCCTGAACGCGAGTGTTCAGCTCAGCGGCGGCACCAGAAGGTGATAGAAGAGTCCCCAAGCTGTTTTGTGGACCCAGCCATGCGCGAGAAAATGGGTGAAGTCGCTCGTCAAGCAGCCAAAGCGGTGGATTATGTTGGCGCTGGGACGATTGAGTTCTTGGTTGACGCTCACAAGAATTTTTACTTCATGGAAATGAACACGCGGCTTCAAGTGGAACACCCAGTGACGGAGATGATTACGGGGCTTGATTTGGTCGAGTGGCAAATTCGAGTGGCACTGGGTGAGAGATTGCCGTTGAGCCAGGAGGATATAAAGCCGAATGGCTGGGCAGTCGAAGCCCGTGTCTGCGCAGAAGACCCAGAGCAGAACTTTATGCCAACACCTGGGTTAGTGAAAGAATTTCGACAGCCTGGTGGGCCTTATGTCCGAACAGATGCAGCGGTGTATTCAGGGTATGAGATTCCCACACTCTATGACTCCATGATTGCCAAAGTAATTGCCTGGGCGCCAACACGACAGCAAGCCTTGAGGCGCCTGGATCGTGCGTTGGAAGAGTTGATGATTAAGGGTTGTACAACCAACACGCAGTTTTTAAGGCAGTTGCTGGCCTATGACCCAATTGTTTTGGGTGAGTATGACACCAGTGTGATTGAGAAATTTTTGAAAAATCCGCCTGAGTGGATTTTAGAGGAGCATCGAGAGATAGCAGCTCTGGCGGTGGAGTTCTACCGAGCGTCGCAGACTTCGAAAACCTCACCCCTAACCCCTCTCCACCTGGTGGAGAGGGGAAAAACTGCATGGCAATTAGCGACAGGGAGGCGGCGATGAAAGACGCACAGTTTATTAACCCCGAACTGCTTTCGCTGATTGTTGATGGCAAAAGCTACGATATTGATTTCGAACCACAGCATGATGACCGTCTGGCGGTGAGAGTTTGTGGCCGAGTCATAAAATTCGACATGCTGAGCGAGCGTCAGGCCAAGCTTAAAGCGGCTCAGTCTGGTAAACTTGGCAACGCGAGCTCCGCCCAAATCAAAGCGCCAATGCCAGGCAAAATTATCCGTATTTTAGTAAGTCCTGGCGATGAAGTTCAGGAAGGACAGGGTTTGATCATTATGGAGGCCATGAAAATGGAAAATGAACTTAGGGCCCCACGAAAAGGTGTCGTGCGAGAACTGCGAGCTCAAATCGGTCAGTCAGTTGAGAGCGGAATACTTTTGATGCTTATGGAGTAGGGCTGCAGACCTGGTGATAATATTGGAGATATTCATCGTTGTGGGAGCGCATGAGAACTTCAGAACTAATATAGAAGCTTAACCAGCAGTGAGCAGTTGTTGTTGGATGCACGTCATCGTAGAAAAAAGACTGGCTTACTTGGGGGCATGTATCTTTGATGGGATTGCTTGAGCCCTTGCTCCACCAACCTTTGAAACACTGAGTGCTGTTGGCTTTAATTTTTAAGTCACTTCGAATAATTTGGCGATGAATATTCTCAACATCAATATGTGTAATATGGATGCCAGGTATGGAAAACTGACGCCATTGTTCAGGCCAAATCGTGTTTAATATCTGTGTGTGTTTGTAACATTCGCTGCAGGGTGACTCGCTGAAGTCGAGGGTGTTAATGACTGCAAAGTGTTTTGCTCCGACCGCTGCAAGTCGCTCAATTTGTTGTTGAATGTTTCGAATAATCCCATGAGAATCACCACCGTGATAGAAATCGTTGGGGCCGGCCCAAAATAAAAATAGAGTCTTCTCTGGCGAAGTGACTTGTTTGCTGGGGAGTTGATTGATATGCTTGCCAACATAGTCGGCTAGGTTTCCTGAGACCCAGGTTTCGAATTTTGCAAAAGACTTCGTGGTCATGCCCCCATGTGCCCAGTTGAGGGTAGCAACATTTTGATGAAGGCTAAGATATTCATTCCAAACAGGTCCGTTGGTGAATCTTCCATAAAAGTAAGGCGAGGCAGGATAGAACCGGAACCAGCGCTTGATGTTACCGTCATCAGAATAGCTGTCTCCAAATATCACTAAGCGCTTTTGAGAGTCTGAAAATACAATACTGTCTTCAGTAAACAGGGAGCCTGCTTTGATTGAGAGTAGTCGATAGTCTTTGCCTTTTTCTAAGGCAATTATCTTTGAGCAAAGGTCGGTGGCTTCAGTTTGTTTGAGGGCTGTCACCCAAAACCCATCTTCCAAGTGACCCGGTATATCCAGATTAGCCCAGAGGTAGCCACCTTCAGAAGTTCCAAAGTTGTTTGATGAGGGGTCATGATTTAACTTGTAATAGTGACAAATCAGAGGCTTAGAGTTTGCGAGTGTTCCAAATGAAAATATGATAAAGTATATTTTTATCAATGATTGCATTTGTGGATTCATATGTGCACCTTAATATGATCGCAAGAGGGCTCAATCCAGGGCTATCTCATGCGCTTCAGATTAGAACTCGATAGCCCTGGGGCTCAGTCCCCCTTTACGAACGATGTTTTCAAATTTACCTGCGGTGCATGCTTTATTTACTCGCGCCCTTCGCCATTGGTTTCATGAGTGTTCTCCAGAACGCTGTTAACAAGCAGGTTAGTCAGCAATATGGGCTTGCATTGGTTTTGCTTGTCAATGCGCTGGTGATCTTAGCTGCCGCAGGTGCGTTGTATGTCGCCGGTCAATCTGCTCCAGAACGCCTGGGCAGCTTTATTGCGGGTTCAGGCGCAGCGTTTGAATGGAAGTGGTGGTATGTTTTTCCGGGCTTGTTTGGGTTTGCCGTAATCTTTGGAATCCCAGTGTGTATGAACCAATTGGGAGCCTTGACAGTATTTATATCATTCGTCACAGCCCAAGTAATTTGTTCAATGCTGTGGGATGTTTTCGTTGATGGCATGCCAATCATCACCACAAAACTCATTGGAGCAGTCATTGCTCTTGTCGGTGTGGTGATGGTGGCGCGTTAAATGACTCTGAAAGCATTGTAAATGAGCGCCTGCAAACCGAAAGCTGCCCACGCAAATCCTAGAGTTATCTGATTGTTCGATGATTTTGCACCCTCGTGATGGAAAGCAAGGGTGGTTGCGACTCCGTTGCCTGCATTAATGAGGGTACCAATTCCCGCAGCAATCTCACCCGCCATTAAAACACTTTTTAAGGGAGCATCGACAGCGGAGGCGTAGATAAATGTAGACAGAGAAACAAGGCCTGCGAATGCTCCCATGCTTGCCATTATTTCACTCGCTAGCCAGGCATTTTTAATATCTTCGCTTGTATTGTTGTTTTCTTTTCGTGAGGCGTCTGAAAAGTAGGCAGATGTCATACCGAAAGCGATAGGCATTAGCATTATAGCAGACAGGAAAATTTTTGCACCTGTGTCAAACGGTAGAGTTACCGTCCCCGATGGACATAAACTGTTGGAGCCTTGTGCGAATTCTACTGCTGCTGCAGGTGCGGAGATACAAGCAGAAGTAGCTGAACTAAACCTGGCACCTAATAAAATCATGAAAACCATTGGACTAATAAATCGATTCATGAAGACCTCCATTCGTCCAACAAGGTCCGTGTTTGAATTATTCTTTGATGATGGTTTCCAAAGCTGTAACCAGTGCATCATGCAAGGCATCTTTCATTTGATCGGAAGTAGCGAATGCACGGTGTTCCTTGTCTCTAGTGGAAATAACAGCGCAGATCGTTCCGGCGCGCCAGCCCAAGAGGTTGCTCAAAAAACATAGCGCGCTGTTTTCCATTTCAAGGTTTAAAACCTGAAGATCTGTCAAAATATCAATTAGATTGGGAAAGCGTATGTAAGGCTTCAGACGGCCAACAGCCCGGCCTTGGCATGCATAAAAACCACTGGCTGAAGCTGTAATGCCTATTTTAACAGGCCTGTTTGGGGCGTTTTTCAAAGCAGATTCCAGCAGACCAGAAGAAATGTCTGGGTGTGCTTTTGTTGCGTAGAGGCCAACTTGACCCAGAGGTGTTTGATTGGCGCGTTTAGCTAAATCTGAATCTTCTGGGTCGTTTGGGGTAGTGTAATATTGACAGGTGTTATCTAAACCAATGGCTTGTCCAGTGATGGCTAGGGAGCCTAAGGGTATATTCTGCGGAGATCCACAAGTTCCTACCCGAATCAGTCTGAAATGGCTTGGCTCGCCCCAGTGTCCGGTGTGCGGGTTGTATTCTCTTAAGATTTGGAGCTCATTCAGAATAATCTCCATGTTATCTGTCCCCATGCCTGTAGATAGGCAAGTCACAGGGGTGCCTTTGTAAGTTCCTGTAATGGTTCGTATTTCACGGTGTTGGTGGTCAAAACGAATGGAGTCTGGGTCAAAGAAACTCGCAGTCCAAGGAACCCGGCCAGGATCGCCTACTAAAATAATCCGGTCAGCAATGTCGGAGGACTTTGCTTCAATATGATAAACGACTCCGTTGGAATCGAGTGGAATGTCTGAATCGATCTCAGGTTGGCTGGACATGAGAGCCCTTATAACCTGGGTTGACTTGAGGGTTCAATGTGAAAAGAGTGGGCTTTGTGCAAACCCAGCCAAGTTTATTGGCTTCCCAGATCGATCATACGATTTTGAAAGCTGATGCCACTCGCAGTGATATCGAGCGCCTGTGCGCCGAGGCTAGGCAATTCCAATTCGCTACTGTATGCGTCAACTCTTGCTGGATTCCTTTAGCTGCCGAACTGTTACAAGGATCAGAGGTCAAGCCTATCACGGTGGTGGGGTTTCCCTTGGGGGCATCTTTAAGCTCTGCGAAGGTATTTGAGACACGCGAGGCAATTCGCTTGGGTGCGCAGGAAATTGACATGGTTTTGAACATTGGCGCCCTTAAAAGTGGCGATGAGTCTCTCGTGTTCAATGATATACAAGCTGTCGTAGAGGCTGCAAAACCTCATGGGGTTAAAGTGATTTTAGAGACAGCACTCTTAACAGATGCCGAAAAAGTAAAGGCCTGCCAGCTGGCTCAAAGGGCGGGAGCTGCTTTTGTGAAAACATCGACAGGATTTTCGAAATCAGGCGCTACGGTGGAGGATGTTCGATTAATGCGCCGAACAGTTGGTAATCAGATGGGAGTGAAGGCTTCTGGGGGAATTCGAACCAAAGAAGATGCGTTGGCCATGCTGCAAGCTGGGGCCAGCCGATTGGGAACTTCTGCGTCAGTTTTAATTTGTGAGTAAAAATATGAAATGGTTGTTTAGTCTAAGTTGTATGTTGGCCACTTTCTTGCAAGCGGGAGAAAATTCCCAAATGCTTTCTGAGCTTAAAGCTGGTGTGGTTCAGCAAAGTCTGATGGGCCGCATGACAGGGTTGCTCGGTTGTGCCCTCATGATTTTATTGGCTGTTTTGATGTCTTCAAATCGCAAACAGATCTCCTGGCGATTGGTTGGCTTTGGGGTAGGTCTTCAGTTCATGTTTGCCTATTTGGTCTTGAAGCTGCAAGTTGGACAAGATTTTTTTCGAATCGCGAATGATGCGATTGTGAAAGTTTTGAGTTTTTCGAACGAGGGCGCCAGCTTCGTATTCGGAAACTTGGTGAATAGTGATATTGATGTTCAAGGTTTGGAGGGCATGAAGGGCGTTGTTCACACGGGTGCCTTTTTTGCCTTTTCCGTATTGCCGACCATTATTTTCTTCTCAGCTTTAACAGCGGTTTTATATCACTTGCGTGTACTAGAATGGGTTGTTCGCGGTATGAGCTATGTCATGCGCCGGACCATGCGTGCTTCGGGTGCCGAAAGCTTTTCTGCTGCAGCGAATATCTTTGTGGGTCAGACAGAGGCGCCTTTGTTGGTGAAACCATTCTTGGGCAATATGACCAAGTCTGAAATCATGGCAATCATGACGGGTGGTTTTGCCAATGTGTCTGGTGGTGTGATGGCTGCTTATGTGGCTGTTTTGATGGGTTACTTCCCTGATATCGCTGGTCACTTGATGGCTGCAAGCATTATGTCGGCACCTGCCTCGTTGGTGTTTGCTAAAATTATGGTTCCAGAGACAGGAAAGCCTGAAACACTGGATTCCAGCGGCGTTGTGATTGAGAAGCAAGATGCGAATCTGGTAGATGCTGCTGCGCGTGGTACGACGGATGGTCTTTCATTGGCCCTGAACGTCGGTGCGATGTTGATTGCATTTATTGCGCTGATTGCATTTTTGAACTGGACTTTGGGTGTTGGCGCTTCTGCCATTGGCTATGAAGGTGTTACCTTACAGTTTTTGTTCGGTAAGATTTTTGCTCCATTGGCATGGTTGTTGGGAGTTCCTTGGAGTGATGCACCTTTGGTAGGAGCTCTTTTGGGAACCAAGACGTCAATCAATGAATTAGTCGCATATCTGCAAATGGGTTCTGAAATCCAAGCAGGTGCCTTTACGCATGGTAAGAGTGTGGTGATTGCCACTTATGCACTCTGTGGATTTGCAAACTTTAGCTCGATTGGAATCCAGGTGGGTGGTCTATCTGCGATGGCACCGCATCGCCGAGTTGACTTCGCAAAACTAGGTCTCAAGGCGATGATTGCAGGCTCATTGTGTTCGTTCCAAACAGCTGCCATGGCGGGGATGCTTCTGTGATGAAAGTTCTATATCTTACCAAAGATTTAGAACTGATCCAAAAACAACTGTATGAAGGCCTCACCCTCAAGATGAAAGATTTGAGGGTGGAGGATTTGCTGGATGACATTAATACCGATGTCATGACTCCGGCATGGGTTTGCTTTGATTACAAACCTGAAGATATCGCTGTCAACGCTTATGCCGGTTTGATGCATAACGGCGAGAGAGTATTTAAACCTCGCGCGTTGCTGGATGGCGGTTATGATGTCATCGTCAGTGGGCATCGAAAAGGCACAGGTTCCTCACGTGAGACTGCTGCACAGGCAGAGCGATTTTGTGGTATTCGAACCGTGATTGCTGCCTCGTTCGCTCCGATTCATGAACGCAATAATATTAACCTGGGTCAGCTGATGGGCGACCACGCCATGCTGCTTCGCATGGAAGCGGGTGAGCAAATTTCTGTCGACGAGTTTTGTGAACGCTTTGATCAGGTATCGCGGGAGATTATTAAAGCTGGAGGGTTATTGAAGTATCACCCCTCACCCCGACCCTCTCCCTCAAGGGGAGAGGGAGGAACGCTTGTTGAACAGATATTAGGAGCCTCTGCAGGTGAGACAATCTATCGTGAAGTGAACGGCGGCTATAGCCACGAATTCACAACTGCCCAGGTTCATGAATTTTTAAAAGATGAGTTTGGCGAAGATTATAAGATTCAAAACCCAGAGCGCTTTGCCATTTTTGAAGACCATCTAATTTACGCCCATAACCTGCCATCGATGGCGCCATTTGCAGGCAAGATTAAAAAGCTGGTTGAAATTCAAAATGAATTTAGACAGCACACCGGTGTTCGGGATTACTCAGCAAAAGATGGTATATCACCTGGAATTTGTCATGAAGTTGCCCGTGAAGAGTTTGTTCAGCCGGGGGATTTAATCTTGGCGACAGATAGTCATACTTGCATGGCTGGTGGTTTGGGCGCCTATGGCTACGGCGTTGGAACGACGGAGTACGCAGCACTTTTGCATGCGGGAAAAGCACTTGTTACGGTGCCAGAAAGTATTCGGTTTGATTTGATGGGTGAGCTTTCACCGTCATGCACAGCAAAAGACGTGATGCTTCAGATTTTAGACACTTACGTCAAGCAAGGCCTAACGCTCAATCGTGTCATGGAATTTGGTGGGCCAGGGCTTAAGTCTTTAAGTCTCGATGAGCGTGCGACGCTTTGCAATATGGCGACAGAATGCTCTGCCAAGTCGGGTATCTGCGAAGTGGATGAGCGGACGATTGAATGGTTGTCTGAACATCGTAAAATCCCCTCACCCCAGCCCTCTCCCACAAGGGGAGAGGGAGAATATGCCAGCGGCCGGCATTCGATTGACTTAAGCCAAGTCAGGCCCCGCGTGGCCAAGCCCGGTGACCCAACTTATGGTGAGTTAATTTCAAATTTGGGCGAAGTTACAATAGACATTGCCTATGGTGGTTCGTGTACGGCGGGAAAGATTGATGATATCGCCTATTATGCACGGGTCGTCGAAGAACGGCTGGCTCAGGGACATAAGATCGCCGACCATGTGAAGTTTTATATTCAGTTTGGCAGTGTCCAAGTCAAAAACTACGCCAATCAAAAGGGCTGGACCCATTTGTTTGAACGTGCCGGGGTGATTTTGCTGGAGCCAGGCTGTGGCGCTTGTATTGGCTGTGGACCTGGTGTGAGCGAGAATAAAGACCAGGTGACAATTTCAGCAATTAATAGAAACTTTAATGGCCGCAGTGGGCCTGGTAAGCTATATTTAGGGTCACCATTAACCGTTGCAGCTTCTGCATTTGCAGGTAAGATTACTCAGTATGACCGAACTTAGACCCAGAGCATATGTCTGGAGCGACATAGGCAGAAAAAGAGAGCGCAATGAAGACGCATATCTCATGATGCCTGAGTGTCATGTCTATGCAGTTGCCGATGGTATGGGTGGCCATGTCGGAGGCCAGCGTGCTTCCCATGTGGCGATTGAAGCAATCAGAGAGTTGGTCGGTCAATATGAAAGTTTTACACATGGGGAAAAAGCGTCAACGCTCTTGAGCGATGCTTTGAGACTTGGCTCCAAACGGATTCATCAAGAGTCTTTGGAGGACTCAGCACTTCGGGGCATGGGCACGACGACAACGGCTTTGTTAATTGATGGCTCAAAAGCATTGATTGCTCACGTAGGAGATAGCCGAGCTTATTTAATCCGCGATCGGAAAATCCAACAAATTTCTGAAGATCATTCGCTCGTTCACGAACAGTATAAGGCTGGGCTTATTAGTTTTGAGCAAACCAAGTCCAGCAAATTTCGCAATATTATCACCCGGTGTTTGGGTTTCGATGATGATGTTAATGTGGATTTGAGTCCCATCGAAGTTAAATCAGGGGATGTGATTATTTTATGTACAGATGGTTTAACAACCATGCTTGAAGATGCTGAAATTCAAGATATTCTGACTTCAAATGACGAAAATATTGGGGGTCAGAAGTTGGTAGAACTTGCGAATGAGCGCGGTGGTTTTGATAATATTACTGTTTTAAATGTCTATGTTTAAGTGGTTTGTAATCTTTGGGGTGTTGTTAGCACTGGGGATAAATAATTATTTTTTAAAGCGCGAAGTTGTGGCGCTTGAAGCGTCGCAGACTCGTTTAGGAGAACAGCACTGGGCAGAAATTACCCGTGAGCATCAAATGATTTTGGGCGATTTGCTCGAGCATTTTCATGCGCGGCCTAACCAGTGGCCTGTAGAGGGTTCAATTTCGAGTAGATTTGGTTGGCGAGAAGATCCATTCACAGGTTCGATTTCCATGCACTATGGGGTTGATATTCGTGCCCCTCATGGAACGCCTGTTTTTGCTCCGGCACCGGGTAGAGTCGTATTTGTTGGCGATGGAGGTGGTTTGGGCAACTTGGTCGCTATTGAGCATCAAGGTCAAATTGTGACGCGATATGGCCACTTGTCAGACAGGTTCGTGAAATTAGGTGCTTGGGTGAAGCGTGGAGAAAAGATCGCCGAGATTGGAACTACGGGCAGAAGTACGGGCGCGCATTTGCATTACAGTGTTGAAAAAAATGGATTCTATGAAGATCCGATGGAGTACCTGGAATGAGAGTAATTAAGGACTTTCGTGTTGCAATGGCCCTCTCCACGAGTGGGGAGGGTGATTCGTGTAGCGAATCGGGTGGGGTTGGACTAGTCCCAACGATGGGCGCTTTGCACGACGGTCACTTATCTCTGATTCGTACAGCGCGAAGTCAATGTGACAAAGTCATCGTGTCAATTTTGGTGAATCCACTTCAATTTGGTCCAAATGAGGACTTTGCATCTTACCCGAGAATGCTTGAGAAAGATTTAGCCCTTTGTGAGGCAGAAGGCGTGGATGCTGTGTTCTGTCCTGACTATCGTGAAATATACCCAGAAGGATTCTCCACGCGGGTTCATGGCGGTGAGCTGACAAAAGCTTATTGCGGAGTCACAAGGCCAATATTTTTTGAGGGTGTTTTGACGGTTGTGAATATTTTGTTGAATATTATTCGGCCAGACAAAGCATATTTTGGCGAAAAAGATTATCAACAGTTGTTTTTAATACGCCAAATGGTTCGTGATCTCAGAATGCCAATTGAAGTCGTCGGTTGTCCTATTATTCGTGAAAGTAATGGCTTGGCAATGTCATCAAGAAACACTTATTTAACAGCTCAGCAGCAAGGAGAGGTCAATCTGTTTCGTGGCTTACTGGCTGGGAAAGAAGCATTTCAATTGGGTGAGCGAAATGCGGAAAAACTGCTCGAGGTGGTACTTGAAAAAATCACACTCGAGATTGATTATCTGAAACTTGTGAGCGAACGTACGCTGAGAGAAATTCAGGGTGTTGTGGCAGAACCAGCACGAATGCTGGTTGCTGCTTACACTGGAACAAACCCTAGGGTTAGATTGATTGATAATATGGCGTTACAGCCAAAGTAGCCCCTGATCCACTATAGCCAAACATGAAATTCGCGTTCTGGTTTGTGTGGATGCTTGCTATTGCTGCAAGCGCTGATTTTAAATCCCGATTCGGTGCCTTCGAACACCGCATGGCGGGTGATGACATTAAGCTCATAGGAATCGGGAAAAAACTCACACTTTCCAATGGTCTCGAAATGACTTTTGGCGATATGGTTGCCATGGCTGATTTTCATGGGGTCTATGGCGCCTCTATTTCTCTGGGTCGCCACCCAGAAAGTCAGATAGATAGATTTCTGGATATATTTAGAACGCTTGATGAAAGTCCCAGGGCTTTGGTCGAAGTGCCTCAAATCCTGGCCAGTCTTAAGAATGATCAATCTTTGGTTCAAACAGGCATGGCCTCTGGGCACTGTCCCCACGAAATCTATGATGCAGGCGGCAAAGAGCGGGTTCGCAATTGGAATTGCATTACAGGTGGAGGCTGCTCGGGGCCTTGGTTTTTAATGCCAGGGAGATTTATGTGGCTCGCCAAAGAAAATTTCGACCATTTTGGTGCCAATGCCATAGCTGCTTACAAGGCAGGGCATCTAGCAGCTTTGCGCGAAGCAGCCAGTGGAAATTTAGAACGTGCCTATGCGATGGATGGATTTGCGTGTCACTATTTAACGGATAGATTTGCATCTGGGCATATTCGAGTTCCAAGGTATGAACTATCGAGGATGGTAACACCTGCCAGTGCTGGCGATATGATTTCTGGTTTTATGCACAATGAAGAAGGTGAACTGGGTCTTCATGTTCATAACAAGCGCGGAGATAAATGGATGGCTTATGGCGATGGGCGTTATCTTGAAGAAGAAAATGCTCAAAATCGAGCCATCATGCGGGAAGCTTTGCAGCGTTCTGTCACAGAAGTTTATGATGCGTATGAAAATAAGAATTCTGAAACAGAATTTTCAGCCCTTGAACTTATCCCTGAAGCAGATGGGGTAGGCAATATAACGCCGATGTTTGTGTATGATTTTCGAACTGATACCATCTTGAGAAGATCAAAACTCAAAGAGCCAGAAGATAAACAAATGACAGCTCACTGGTGGGGTTGGAGCACTTTGGCGGAGTTAAAACTTGTAAAAGGTCTGCCATCTGACCATTATGACTGAAATGCTTAAACAGCTTCGATATCTATTTGTGCCGCATGAGCAGCGCCAGATGGCTCTACTTATTTTGTTTGCAACCGCATTGGCGTCAATTGAAGTAGCTGGCGTTGCTTCCATGATTCCTGTTGCGAAGCTCTTCTTGAATCCATTCGGGCAATCAGCAAAACCAATTATTACCTGTTTGGGTTTGATGATTGGGATTAATCTGTTGACGATTGGATTTAACTGGTACTCGTACCATGTGATTCAGCAGCATTCAGCAAGACTGTCTTGTCGAATGCTTGCTTATTACATCAAAAAGCCATTTTTTGAATTTTTGGCGGATGATGCGTCGTCGATTGGTAACCGTCTTTTGGTGGATGTTAGAAATTATACGAGTGCTTTTTTGACCGGGGTAGTTCAATTAATCTCAAGAGCCTATGTTGCTGCTTGTTTGATCGGATATTTGATTTATTTAAATCCTTGGCTTGGTTTAAGTTTAATCTTGTTCATGGCTTTGAGTTACTGGGTTGTTTCTCGTTGGGTGAGCTATCTTGCTTACCGTTACGGAAGTAATCGTAGCTTGAATGAGAATGTTAAATTTAAATTAATCCAAGATGTTCTGGCTGGATTTAAAGAGATAAAGCTCAACCAGGGCGAAAAAGTTGTGTTGACTGAGTTTGAAAAGGCTTCAAATGAGGAATCAAATTCAACTGCCAAGGGACAGTTTATATCGACACTGCCAAGACATGTTTTGGAGATGATTGGTTTTTCATCCGTCTTTGCAGCTTTTCTAGGGGTTCACTATTTGGCAACAGATCATATGGCTTCCATGGCTATTTTGGCTGCTTATGGAATGGCCGGTATGAGGCTTTTGCCGTTGGCTAATACGATTTTTCAGAGCTTAGCTCAGGTTTCTAGCTCGAGGCCTTATTTTAATTCGATTGTTTCTGAGGTAGAAAAGTTTCCTCAGGATCATGTGGCATTTGTTTCAGAAATACCAGAGAAAGCGTTTCTGGACTCCAAAATATCACTGAAAGATGTGAGTTTTGTTTACCCTGCTCGTTCTTTCCCTTCTGTGGAGAAAATCAATATTGAAATCCCTAAGGGCCAAGTGATTGGTTTAGCAGGTGCAACTGGAGCGGGTAAAAGTACAATCGCCGAGATTGCCTGTGGTCTTCTGCCGCCTTCTGGGGGACGAGTCTTGGTCGATGGAAAGAATCTTTTTGAAATTCATCCGTCAGCGTGGTTGGGGCAGATTGGTTATGTGCCACAGCAGGTGCATGTTTTTTCTGGAAGTGTGTTTCAGAACATTGCCTGTTTTGGTGATTTGGATTCGCTCGATCATGGTTTGGTTGTTGAAACGGCAAAACGTGTTGGGCTGCATGATTTTATCGAGAAAGAATTGCCGAGGGGCTATGAAACCGTATTGGGTCAAGGAAAGACCCAGCTGAGCGGTGGTCAAAAGCAACGGTTAGCATTTGCTCGAGCGATTTACCGAAAACCGAAGTTTTTACTGTTTGATGAAGCAACGAGTGCGCTCGATGGTATTTTGGAAAATCAAATTTTAAAATGTGTCAAAGAAATGGCTATTGATACGCCTGTGCTTTTGATTGGTCACCGACCAGCGTCACTAAAAATCTGTGACCGGATTTATTTTATCGATTCAGGCGTTGTTAAAGCTCAAGGTAATTTCGAAGAACTTATCACACAAAATGAAATTTTTCGTCAGATGATGAATCTTCAAATGAACAGTGTTTAATGAGGCTGCATCTAAAAAATGTGACTTGAATGGGCGGAGCCTGCGTGAGAAAAGCCTTGTTTCTAGACCGGGATGGTGTTGTCAATATTGATAAGGGCTATGTGTTTCGACGGGAAGACATTGAATTTGTACAAGGTATCTTTGAGTTGTGTAGATATGCAAAGCAAAACCGATACCTGCTTATTGTTGTCACGAATCAATCAGGTATTGCTCGTGGTTTCTATTCCGAAGAACAGTTTCAAATGCTTATGGCCTGGATGAAAGGCGTGTTTGAAAGTGAAGGATGTCCAATTGATGCTGTATACCATTGCCCATATTTGGATAATCACCCGATGAGAAAGCCAAATCCTGGGATGATATTGCAGGCTGCTAGTGATTTTAATCTAGATTTGGGTGCAAGCATTTTGATTGGAGATAAATTAACAGATATTGAAGCCGCCGAGAGAGCTGGTGTGGGCAGGTCCTACTTAGTATGAAACTCGTTTTAGTGACCGGCGTATTCAGTGTTCTGCATCCGGGTCACCTCCGTTTGTTTAGATTTGCAAAAGAGTGCGGCGATAGATTGATTGTGGGTGTTTACTCTGACAAGATGACAAAGGCTTGGGTTCCAGAACACCTGCGTCTAGAAGGCGTTCAGAGTAACAGCTGGGTGGATGAAGCCTTTGTGATTGATGAACCAGTGGAGCAGGTCATTGCTCGTTTTAAACCCGATGTGGTGGTGAAGGGTAAAGAACACGAAAATCGTTTTAATTCTGAAGAGGCAGCCGTTCGTGCTTATGGCGGAAAGCTTCTATTTAATTCAGGTGAAGTGGCTTTCTCATCCCTTGATTTGATTCGCAAAGAGTATGTCGTTGGTAACTATAGCTCGATTGAGTTACCTGGTGATTATATTGCTCGTCATTCTTTGGAGCCTCAAAAAATGGCGATACTGGTTCAAAGTTTTAACAAGTTGCGGGTATGTGTCATCGGAGATTTAATTGTTGATGAGTACATTACTTGTCAGCCACTTGGGATGTCTCAGGAAGACCCAACCATTGTTGTGATGCCAATTGATACCACGCGTTTTATTGGCGGAGCTGGAATTGTTGCTGCGCATGCAGCGGGTCTAGGGTCTTCAGTACAGTTTTTGTCTGTCACGGGTTTAGATTCGGGGCGAGAATTCGCTGCAGAAAAATTGCGTCAAATAGGCGTTGAGGCCTACTTGCTTGAAGACTCAAGTCGTCCAACGACTCTTAAAAAACGCTTTAGAAGTCATGGTAAAACCTTGCTTCGGGTGAGTGAGCTCCATCAAGCTCCTGTCGATGTATCCATTCAGGATTCTTTGTATGCCCGAATAAAGGATTGTATTAAAGAAATAGACCTCTTGGTGTTTTCGGACTTTAATTATGGTTGTCTGCCTCAAAAGCTGGTTGACAGGATTGCTGAGCTTGGCCGTGAACATGGAGTCATGATGGTGGCAGATAGCCAGTCATCTTCTCAGGTCGGCAATATTGCCAGATTCAAAAACATGGATTTAATTACCCCCACAGAGCGCGAGGCTCGGATTAGTGTGCGAAATTATGAGGATGGCTTGGTGGTATTGGCGCAGCAGTTAAAAATGTCCTCTGGGGCAAAAAATATGCTGCTTAAGCTAGGCGAGGAAGGGGTCTTGGTTCATGCTGCTGAGATTGATGACCGCATCGGTGCCCTGAATCAAAGCCCCAAAGATGTCGCCGGTGCAGGGGATTCATTACTGATTAGCAGCGCCATGGCCTTGGCCCGGGGAGCGAACATTTGGGAGGCAGCCCTTCTGGGATCTTTGGCAGCCGCTATTCAAGTTGGACGAGTAGGGAATACCCCCATTGAGGCAACTGAGTTGATAGCAGAGCTTGTAGGATGAGAGCGATTTTACTGGCTGCTGGTCTTGGAACCCGTTTGAGGCCTCTGACAGATCAAATGCCAAAATGCTTGGTTCCGGTCAAAGGCAAACCGCTGCTTCAAATTTGGCTCGAGCGATTGAGTGTTGTGGGTGTGAGTGAGTTTTTGATTAACACGCACTATTTAGCCGACCAGGTCCATGATTTTCTTGAACGAACTTCTTATCGTGTGACCTGTTCTCATGAATCGGAATTGCTTGGGACAGCCGGAACTTTGAACAAGAATCGTGATTTCTTAGCCGGCGAAGATGCATTTTTAGTGCATGCAGATAATTATTGCTTGGCTGATTTTTCTGCGTTTATGAAAGCGCACCAGTCGAGGCCATCAGAATGCTGTATGACGATGATGACATTTCGGACTCAGCAGCCGCAGCAATGCGGTATTGTTGAAGTAAATTCATGTGGCGTTGTCGAAAGCTTTCATGAAAAAGTGAAAAACCCGCCCGGCAACTTAGCCAATGGTGCGGTCTATATTCTTGCCCCAGAAGCTTTAGGTGATATCCCGCAGACTGCAAAAGACCTCAGTACAGAAGTGTTGCCAAAGCTGATCGGCCGTATTCAAACTTATGAAACCAAAGAGCCATTTATTGATATTGGCACTCCGGAGAATTACCAATTCGCTTTGACGTTGTAATCATTGGAGCTGGTTTGCTTGGACTAGCTACCGGCATGCGTTTGCTTGAGCAGAATCCAAGACTTAAAGTGCTGATTCTCGAAAAAGAAGATGCAGTCGCCAAACACCAAAGTGGCCGAAACAGTGGCGTTATCCATGCAGGGATTTATTATAAGCCAGGCTCTCTCAAGGCTGCCAACTGCCGAAAGGGGTATGAAAAGCTCATTCGATTTTGTCAGAATGAGGGTATCCCCTACGAAGTTTGCGGCAAGTTGGTCATAGCGACAGACGAAGCCGAATTGACAAGACTTCGCGAATTGCAAAAACGCGGTGAGTCGAACGGACTTACGGGTTTGCGTTGGCTAAATTCTAATGAAGCCAAGGAGTATGAACCGCATTGTAAGGCAATGGCTGCTCTGTGGGTGCCTCAAACAGGGATTGTTGACTACCGACAAGTTGCCCAAAAATATGCGTCGAAGTTTCAGGAGGCTGGTGGCCAAATCGAATTTAGACAAAAAGTATCGTCATTGCGAGGAGGCGTATCCGACCCGGCAATCCAGTGTACAGACAAAACCTGGTTCGCAACGAAAGTCGTGAATTGTGCAGGCTTACACTCAGACAGGCTTGCAAAGCAGCAGATGCCGGGGCTTCCAATTCGCATATTGCCCTTCAGGGGTGAGTATTACAAACTGCGTTCTTCTGCCCAGCATATCGTCCGCAACTTAATTTATCCTGTACCCAACCCAGAGTTCCCATTCCTAGGAGTTCACTTCACACGGATGATGAGTGGTGGCGTGGAATGTGGTCCCAATGCTGTCTTAGCACTTGGACGAGAGGCGTATGCCCGAACTGGTTTTAATGCACGTGATTTTTGGGAGACAGTCAGCTGGCCAGGCTTTCAAAAAATCGCTCAGCGTTATTGGCGCATGGGTCTCGATGAACAAATGCGATCACTCAGCAAAAAGCGTTTTGCGCGTGCTTTGCAAAAACTTGTCCCAGCAGTTCAAGAATGTGATTTAGAGCCGGGTGGTTCAGGGATACGGGCACAAGCTTGTGACGTGGATGGAAATTTGTTGGATGACTTTGATATTCGGGTTCATGAAAATATGATTCATGTCTGCAATGCGCCGTCTCCCGCGGCGACGTCTTCTTTGGCGATTGCAGATAGAATTTGTGAGGTGGTTCATTAAAAAGATACTAATCACAGGTGGGACTGGCTCCTTTGGACACGCGTTTGTTCAGGCAGTTTTAAAAAGAGAGCCAAGTATTGAGCGACTTGTAATTTATTCGCGTGATGAACTCAAACAGTTTGAGATGTCTCAGAAATTCTCAGATCGAGAATATCCTGGTCTTCGATATTTTATTGGCGATGTTCGCGATTTAGATAGGCTTAGACGAGCAATGGAAGGTGTTGATACCGTTGTCCATGCTGCTGCAATGAAGCAGGTCCCGACAGCGGAGTATAACCCTTTTGAGTGTATTAAGACGAATATTATTGGTGCTCAAAACGTGATTGAAGCTTGTTTGGACTCTGGGGTTAAGAATGTTGTTGCGCTTTCTACAGATAAAGCAGCAGCTCCAATTAATCTGTATGGTGCAACTAAGCTTTGCTCTGACAAACTCTTTATTGCGGCGAATAATATTAAGGGTCACCGAGATATTCGTTTTAGCGTGGTTCGTTATGGGAATGTGATGGGAAGCAGAGGCTCGGTAATTCCATTCTTTTTAGAAAGACGCAGTACAGGTGTTTTGCCAATTACGGACCCAAGAATGACTCGGTTCAATATTAGTCTTGAGGAAGGCGTTGAAATGGTTTTTTGGGCTCTCGAGAATGCCTGGGGAGGAGAGATATTTGTTCCTAAAATACCCTCTTACCGAGTTGTGGATGTTGCGGAAGCAATTGGTCCAAGATGCGAGAAGGTGGTAACAGGGATTCGGCCAGGTGAGAAGATTCATGAAGATTTAATCACGGCCAGCGATAGCTATAATACGGTTGATTTAGGTCGATACTATGCAATTTTGCCAGTGGGGGCGAAATACACACTTGAAGAATACTGCCGTGAGACTGATGCAAAACCTGTGGAACCAGGCTTTTCGTACATAAGTGGTGAGAATGCTTCATTTTTGACAGTTGAGCAACTGAGAGCAATGATTTGCGAGTAATAATACGAGCAGATTCATCTTCCGAAATTGGTAGCGGTCATGTGATGCGATGTTTGGTTTTGGCAGATGCCCTTCGACAGAGGGGTGCTTTAGTTGAATTTGTTTCTAAACATGCCACAGGGGACTTAATAGGCTTGATTGAGGAACGTGGGTATAAAACGTCTGAAAATTCACTGTTCGGAGAAGTATTTGATTGGCTTGTTGTGGATAATTATGAACTCGGGCTAGAGTGGGAATCATCCATGCGAGAATATGCAAGGAAGATTATGGTGATTGATGATATAGGCCGTGATCATAATTGCGACCTTCTGATTAATCCTCAGAGGGAATATGCACTGATTTCTCCATTGTATGCCAAACTAAGAAATGATGTGCATAAACGAGCTGGCGTGCCCAAAAAGATTTTGATTTCGTTTGGTGGGTCAAATGTTGATGCACAAACCAAAATAGCTGTAGATGTTGTTCGAGCTGTGTTCAAAAATAACGTTGAGATTTTAGCGTATGACTCTAAGAACAGAGTGCCAACTTTGGCACCAGCAATTCTTTACGCTGATTTAGCAATCGGTGCTGGAGGGGGAACAACTTGGGAACGTCTATGTTTAGGGCTTCCTAGTTTAGTTGTTACCATAGCGGATAACCAGATCCCGGCTGTTCGTTCACTGGACCGAGAGAAATTGCTTTGGTGGGTAGGGGGTGTTGGGGGAGATTCTGATTGGCCAGCAAATCTTCGGGGGGCACTTGAAAGTATCATGGAAAATGGCTTGGAGCCAAGCTGGTCAGAACGCTGCATGGAATTGGTTGATGGCCGCGGGGTGGAGCGCGTTGCAGATGCTATCTATCAGGCCAGTTAGACTTGAAGACGAGTTGCTCTTGTTTGAATGGGCGAATGATTACCTGGTTCGACAGAATTCACTCAATACGGCTCCAATTTTGCTGCAATCTCATCAAGAATGGTTTCGAGAAAAAGTGAAGAAAAAAAAATCTTGTAAAATGTATGTGTTAGAGAGCGATAAAAAGCCTGTTGGTCAGATTCGTTTCGAATATGATTATCCGCATTGGTGGCTGAATTATTCGCTTGCTGCTGAATTTCGGGGACAGGGATTGGGAAAGATTCTCGTCGAAATGGGTATTAAACAGCTTGTTCAAGATGTTGGAATTGTTTCTGTTCGCGCGGTTGTTAAACCGGAAAACAAGGCTTCATATAAAATATGTCAGGATTTTGGGATACTAAGCCCTTCATCATAGCTGAGCTGTCGGGGAATCATAACGGTAGCTTAAAGCGAGCTTTGGAGCTTGTTCGGGCTGCTGCAAAGTCAGGAGTTCATGCGGTTAAACTGCAAACTTATACCGCCGATACCATGACGCTTGATATTGGCGAACGTGAGTTTTGGATTGCCGATAAAAATAGCCTTTGGCAGGGTAATAGTTTGTATGAGCTTTATCAAAAGGCTTATACCCACTGGGAATGGCACAAGCCTATTTTTGACTTGTGTCGAGAACTTGGCCTGCTTGGGTTTAGTACGCCATTCGATGCGACAGCCGTAGATTTTCTAGAGGGACTAGGGGTTCCTGCATACAAGATTGCCTCGTTTGAGATTGTCGATATTCCCCTGATTCAGAAAGTTGCGTCTACAGGTAAGCCGGTGATTATATCGACAGGCATGGCGAGTGTGGCAGAAATTTCAGATGCGGTTTCTGCCGCGCGGAATGCTGGTTGTGCTGACTTAACTTTACTTAAATGTACGAGCAATTATCCCGCATCACCGGCGGACTCAAATTTAAAAACAATTCCTCATTTAAAGGAGTTATTTCACTGCAAAGTTGGCCTTTCGGATCATACGTTAGGTATTGGGGTTGCTGTAGCAGCAGTTGCACTGGGAGCAAGTGTTATCGAAAAGCACTTCACGCTTGATCGTTCTGAAGGTGGGGTAGACAGTGCATTTTCTTTAGAGCCTCACGAAATGGCTTCCTTGGTTCTCGAAACACAGAGAGCCAGCCAGGCGCTTGGTCAGGTGTTTTATGGTTCTAGCGAGGCAGAGAAGGCTTCTTCAGTGTTCAGACGATCTCTGTATGTAGTGAACGATATTGGTGTAGGGGAAGAGCTTACCGAACATAACTTAAGAGCAATTAGGCCTGGATTGGGTTTGGCACCAAAATATCTAGAAGAATTGTTGGGCAGGCGTGTGAATCAAGCTGTCAAACGCGGAACACCAATGCAGTGGGGTTTTGTGTGATTCCGTATTCTCGCCAAAGTATTAACGAGCAAGATATTGATGCGGTTGTTGAAGTCCTGAAGTCGGATTTTTTGACCCAAGGGCCCGTTGTGCCAAAATTTGAACGAGCTGTAGCTGATTACTGCGGAGCTCAGGATGGTATAGCAGTAAACAGTGCGACCTCAGCTTTACATATCGCTTGTCTGGCCTTAGGCCTTGGGCCAGGGGATATTTTGTGGACGTCACCGAATACCTTTGTAGCATCAGCTAATTGTGCTTTGTATTGTGGTGCGCAAGTTGATTTTGTCGATATCGATCCAAGAACATTTAATATGAGTCTAGAAGCTTTGCAGGCAAAGCTTGAAATAGCAGAAGTTCACGGAAAGCTACCTAAGATTGTTGTGCCGGTTCATTTTGCAGGTCAGTCCTGTCAGATGCGTGAAATCAAAATGCTCTCTGAGAGATATGGTTTTAAGATTCTAGAAGATGCATCTCATGCAATTGGTGGGAAATACCTGGGTAAGCCTGTAGGTAGCTGTGAATATTCGGATGTTGCAGTATTTAGCTTTCATGCTGTTAAAAATATGACCACCGGTGAGGGTGGTATGGCTATGACAAATGATACGGAACTTGCAGGTAAGATGCGTATGTTGCGTACACATGGCATTACCAGAGACACTGGCAGACAAGAGGGTTGGTATTATGAACAGCAGATGCTTGGCTTCAATTATCGCATGACTGATTTTCAGGCAGCTCTGGGTTTGAGCCAGCTATCACGCTTGGATCAGTTTGTTTCTCGGCGTTTTAAAATTGTACAGAAATATGCTGAATATTTAGGTGACAAGATGCAGGCTGTGATCCGCGACAGTGAGTCAGCCTGGCATCTATATGTTGTTCGCGTGCCTAACCGAGATTCTCAATTCAAAAGACTTCAACAGGCAGATCTTGGCGTGAACGTACACTATATCCCTGTACACACTCAGCCATATTACCAAAAGCTTGGATTTAAAATGGGCGATTTTCCACAGGCTGAATTGTATGCTTCAGAAGCCCTGACGCTTCCGTTGAGCCAATCGATAGATAGCACTAAGATGGACTTAGAACTGTGAAAGTTTTTGTAGCAGGTTCAACAGGTTTTTTGGGGGGCTGGTTAGTTCCTTTTCTGGAAGAACGTGGACATCATGTTTTTGCCGGGCGATTTGGTAATTTTACGGCTCAAGAGGTGGTTCGAAATTGTTTGGACGTTCTTAAGCCTGATGCGATTGTAAATCTAATTGCGCTGACTGATGTTGATAGATGCGAAAGGAACCCTGTTGAAGCATTCGAAAAAAACGTTCTGGTTGTAAAATACATATGTGATTGGATTCGTGAAAAATCGCCAATGACACATCTTGTTCAAATCTCTACAGATCAAGTTTACGATGGTGTTGGACCTCATTCGGAAGAAAATTTTATGCCTTCCAATGTTTACGCTAAGACAAAAAAGTTTGGTGAGGAAATTGCATCATCAATTAATGCAACAGTTTTGAGAACTAACTTTTTGGGTCATAGCAAGAGTTGTAATCGAAGAAGTTTCGTGGACTGGTTAATCGATGCAGTTAGACATAAAGAACAAGTACCTGTTTTCAAGGATGTGCTCTTTAGTCCTGTCTCAATTTCTACCCTGATCAATGTTGTAGAACTTTGTTTAATCAGACAACTCCCAGGGATCTATAATGTGGGTGCCCAGTCGGGATTAAGTAAGGCTGATTTGGCATTTAAGTTCGCATCGATCCGGGGCATGTCTACGGATAAATTCGTTTCAATTAGTGTTACTCAAGCAGAAAACCTGGTGGCTTATAGGTCAAGAGATATGAGAATGAATAGTGCAAAATTTGAGAAATCATTCGGGTTTAAATTGGGGAGCATTGAAGAAGAACTTAAAATCGTAGTGAGGGATTATGAATCTGCATATTGATGGAGTAGAAATTTCGAATAGCAGCCCGACTTATTTTATGGCTGATATTGCTTCTAATCACGATGGTGATTTAAAAAGAGCTAAAGAATTGATTCGTTTAGCGGCAGGAGCTGGGGCAAATGCTGCTAAATTTCAGCATTTTAAAGCTGATACAATCGTTAGCGATGCAGGTTTTAAGAGTCTTGGTTCAAGCAAGTCGCATCAAGCACAGTGGAAGAAGTCTGTATTTGAAGTTTATCAACAAGCAAGTCTTAACTTTGACTGGACGATGGAGCTAAAAGAGACATGTGATTCTGAGGGGATCATATTTTTAACATCACCATATGATTTTGATATGGTGGATATGTTGGATCCGTTTGTTCCTGCGTACAAGATTGGCTCAGGTGATATTACTTGGCTGGAGATGATCGAAAAAATTGCACAAAAGTCAAAACCGTATTTCATTGCAACGGGTGCTTCGAGTATGAAAGATGTTCAGCGTGCAATGGAAGTTTGCTTGCCAATTAATCAAGAAGTTTGTTTGATGCAGTGTAACACAAACTATACGGGTTCAAGTGACAACTTCTCTTATGTGAACCTAAATGTTCTTAG
This sequence comes from uncultured Myxococcaceae bacterium, assembly GCA_964635635.1. Taxonomy (GTDB): domain Bacteria; phylum Myxococcota; class UBA727; order UBA727; family JABDBI01; genus CAZWPE01. The sequence continues at coordinate 61,252 of CAZWPE010000001.1, forward strand.
AACTTACCGAGAAATGTATCCGGAAGTCTTGTTGGGCTTGAGTGACCATACACCTGGGCACTCCGCTGTACTTGGAGCGGTTACTCTGGGTGCAAGGGTAATTGAAAAGCATTTTACGGATGATCAAACAAGAAATGGTCCAGACCATTCATTTTCACTGAATCCAGTACAGTGGAAGAATATGGTTATGTCTACGAGAGAATTAGAATCAGCTCTGGGGAGTAATATTAAAAAAGTAGAGGATAATGAATCAGAAACAGTCGTTCTTCAGCGTCGAGCCATCTATGCAAAAATGGCGATTGAACAGGATGAAAGTTTGACACGCGATAAGTTGATTCAATTAAGGCCATGTCCTGAAGGCGCAATAGAGCCTTATGCCATCAGTGAGATACTAGGAAAGAAGCTCGGAAGGTCTCTCAAGCAGGGAGAGCGTTTATCTTGGTCAGATCTTTTATGACCAATGCAAGTTTTCAAAAACTCCAGTTCCTTCATGTTGAGGGAGATTGTTGGCTAGAGCGAAACTCTGAAGTTTTACGAAGCCGGACTCCTGAGAATGATTGGGTGTTATCCAATTGGGAAAAAATCTCTTGTGGTCAGTCGAAATTGAATGTTCTGGAAATTGGTTGCTCAAGCGGAATTCGACTGAAATGGCTTCAGGATAGATATGATGCTCACTGTTTTGGGGTAGAGCCATCTCTCAAGGCATGTGAGTTGGCCTCTGCTCAGGGTTTAAAAATTACCCATGGTACAGCGGATGCGTTGCCTTTTGATAATGGATTCTTTGATGTGGTTATTTTTGGGTTCTGTTTGTATTTATGTGACAGGAATGAACTCTTTAAAATTGCCTTTGAGGCTGACAGGGTTTTAAAGCCTAAGAGTTGGTTGTTAATAGAGGATTTTTATTCTCCATGGGAAGTTGTTCACAATTATCATCACAAAGAGGGGATTAAATCCTATAAGATGGACTATCGTACTCTATTTATGTGGCATCCTGCGTATGAATGTTTTGAGCATAGAGTTTGTGCCAATAATTCAACGGAATTCACTGACGACAAGGATGAGTGGGTATCCAGATCTGTTCTTCGAAAGCACTTATGCCAAGATTAGCGCTTGGTTCAGCTCAGTTTGGGGGTGTTTATGGGGTTGCTGGACCTAAAAATGGCATTTTGGACCTCCAACTCATAGCAATTCTTCAACGAGCTCATCTGGCTGGTATTGATATGATTGATACTGCGGTTAGCTATGGGAATAGTGAGCAACGTCTAGGGGCTAACCAGCTTAATTTTGCCAATATTGTGACCAAACTTCCGAAGGATTGCACGCTGTACTCTGACATTATTTTAAAATCAGCAAACCATTTAGGGGTGCGTGAGTTTTATGCGGTATTATGGCATGCTTCTCAGGATTTGCTGGGACCTGAGGGTGTTAGTCGGTACCAAGAGCTGACCAGAGTAAAAGAGCAGGGGCTATGCCATCGAATAGGTGTTTCTGTTTATGAACCCAAAGAATTAGAACTTTTGAGTGGCTTTAAGTTAGATATTGTTCAATTGCCTTGCAGTATTTTTGATCGTCGATTTATTGAGTCTGGTTGGTTGGAACGCCTTTATGAACAAGGCACAGAAATCCATGTAAGATCCATATTTTTGCAGGGTCTACTTCTGATGCATCCCGGCACACGGCCCAAATATTTTGAGCGCTGGAGGCAGGTTTGGGATAAATGGCATGATTATTTGGCTGAGAATAATCTTTCAGGCTTAGATGCTTGTGTACGCTTTGCAAAAAATCTGAAGTTTGTATCCCGCGTGGTTATTGGGGTTGATTCAGAATGTCAACTTGCAGATATTTTAAAGGCATGGGGTTCTTCCAAGGCAAAGGATGAACTTCCTTTTTCAGTTGATGATGTTGAGCTGTTAAATCCTAGCATGTGGTTTAAGTCATGAAAGTTGTTGCAATTGTCCAGGCTCGTATGGGGTCTGTCAGGTTTCCCGCCAAAGTTATGAGAAAAATATGTGGGGTTCCCATGATAGAGCTGTTGTTAGGGCGTCTTGGGAAATCAAAACATATTCATGAAATTGTCCTTGCGACCTCAACAGCCCCAGAAAATGATTGTCTTGAAGAGCATGTACGGTCGCTTGGTTTTCGAGTTTTTCGGGGGAGCGAAAAGAATGTTCTGTTGCGTTATACGGATGCTGCAAAAATGTCAGATGCAGATGTGGTGATTCGTATAACCGGAGATTGCCCACTGGTGGACCCAGAACTGCTTGATTCAATGTTAGCTAAATTTGAGGGATTGGATTATTTCTGCAATACAATGCCACCTAGTTTTCCTGATGGCCTTGATGTCGAGATTTTTACGGCAAAAGCGCTTGAGAAAGCTTCAGTTGAGGCAACAGAAAGTTATGATCGTGAGCATGTAACTCCATATTTGCGTAGAGCCAACGAGTTCAACAAACAGAATTTCAGAAATTCAGAGGATTTATCATCCGAGCGCTGGACAGTGGATGAAGAGGCTGATTTTAAAGTTATATCAAACGTATACAATCATTTTTGGCCTAAAACTGATTTTTCTTGGCGTGATGTTCTCCAACTAAGAAGAAGTTCTCTAGAGTTATTTGAGGCAAATCAAAATATTAAAATGAACGAAGGGGCAAGCATGGGGACGGGTCAAAAGCTCTGGAAACGGGCTAAAACAGTTATCCCTGGTGGAAACATGCTGCTTTCCAAGCGAGCTGAGATGTTTCTGCCCGAAAAATGGCCAGCTTATTTCAGTAAGGCGAAGGGGTGTCGTGTTTGGGATCTTGATGGGCGAGAGTACATGGACATGTCCCTTATGGGAGTCGGAACCAACACACTTGGATATGGTCACCCTGAAGTTGATGAAGTTGTACGAGGTGTCATTGACGCTGGGAACATGAGCACTCTCAATTGCCCTGAAGAAGTTTACTTGGCAGAACGTCTCATAGAGCTACACCCGTGGGCCGACATGGTTCGATTGGCTCGCAGTGGGGGTGAGGCTAATGCAATTGCAATCAGGATTGCTCGTGCTGCTTCTGGTCGCGATAAAGTAGCCATCTGTGGCTACCATGGCTGGCATGATTGGTATTTATCGGCGAATTTAGCTGACGGTGAAAATCTATCAGGGCACCTGTTACCTGGACTTGATCCTTATGGGGTTCCAAAAAATTTGGCAGGAACAACTCTTCCGTTTGAATATAACGATTTTGAGTCTCTCCAGCGTCTTGTAGAAGAAGAGAAAGTTGGGGTTATTAAGATGGAAGTGATGCGGAATCACGAACCTGAAAATAATTTCTTAGGACGTGTACGCGAACTTGCAACTAACCATGGAATTGTGTTGATTTTTGACGAGTGTACTTCTGGATTTAGGCAGACGTTTGGTGGTCTGCATAAACAATATGGTGTTGAACCCGACATAGCTGTGTTTGGAAAAACTCTTGGTAATGGGTATGCAATTACGGCGGTGATTGGGCGAAGAGAGGTCATGCAAGCTGCTCAACAGACTTTCATGAGTAGCACGTTTTGGACTGAGCGGATTGGACCAGCCGCTGCAATCAAGACCCTTGAGGTGATGGCACGAGAAGGGTCTTGGATGAAAATTTCTGAAATCGGACAGCGTGTCATTGAAGGCTGGCAGAGTTTGGCGCATGAATACGGTCTTCAAATAGGAGTAAGTGGATTACCAGCATTGGCAAGTTTTACGTTCAAAAGCCCCAATGCTTTGGCTTATAAGACATTAATAACACAAGAGATGCTCAAGCATGGGTATCTTGCAGGGACAGGATTTTATGCTTCTATCGCGCATGATGAGAAAATAATTAATGACTACTTTCAGGTGTTGAAGCCCATATTTAAGAAAATCTCTGACTGCGAGGCGGGTATGGCGGTAGACACTCTTTTAGAACAGCCAGTTTGCCAATCTGGATTTAAGCGGTTGAACTAACATGATGATGACGGAGCAAGAAAAGCTTCGCTATCTTGAACGTATCAAGGCGATGACTCGTGTGTTTGGCCCTGACAGGCAGCAAGATTGTTTGCCTGTTGATGGAGAGCTTCTCATTGTTGTTTGTCCGGGCGATGCCTTACAAATTGGTTTTGACCTCGCTCGAAAAAAACTGGCTGCTGGTGCCCGAGTGCGCCTATGTGGTCACGGGGTTACTTTGTCTCAGGAGTGGCCTAAATGGATTCAAAATCGTTTTGAAGGTCAACTGATTTTGACCGAATTAGGCGCCTACTCACCTGAGATGAGAATTACTCCTTGGAATTCTGCTGTTCGGTTTGCCCTACGTGGCTGGCTTTCCTCAGTAATGGGTGGATTTTTCAGAGATGTTCAGCCAAAGAATGTTTTTTTATCGAGTTTTATATCAAGGTTGATATTGCTGGATAATGACCCATCCAGGTATATGGGGTTGGCGCAAATACACTGTGATTCCTCGATTGAGTATACGAGTCCCAATTGGGAAGGAGCTTTGGTTGTCCGCACTATGACGGAGAAGGCAACCCATTCTTTCTTGAGTGTCATTCAATTTAATATTGCAATCGTGGTGGGCGTATTTTCTGCTAGTTTCTTGGCAATCTACCGAGTAATTCAAGAGTATCTTTATTCCAGGGGAAACTGTGAAGGCATTGAAGAGCTTCGTGCACAATATGCAGGCCCGGACCCTTCGATTTGGTTTGCATTAATGCCGTCTAATTTGCGGATGAATTTGTACCTCAATCAATGGATATCCAAACGGGGAGATAGGTCTGTAGGTTTGCTGATGATAGGTAGTCTGAGGCCTGTATTGCAGCGAAATAGCGACCTTAAAAGAGAGCCCGCTAAGAAATTTTTAGAAGGTTTAGGGGCCGTTTCAGGCGAGCTAGAGAATTTCAAGATTGATCAAATTAGTCAACTTGGTTCAATGGGTGAATTATTGCAAGTAACTTGGCAATTTATTGTCATGGTGCCCAAATTGACATTGGCTGTGTTACGACAGGGCTATCTTCTTGATGTTAAAAAAGACATACGTCTGAATCTTAATTTCTATTTATCATCAGTTATTAGATTGCTCACAATGGATGTTTTGAGGGTATTGATTGGATGTCATGTTGCGAAGTCTTTTTTGCAGCGGGAGGATATAAGAGGCAAGAAAATTATTTTTGTCTCTGCTGTCAGTCCTGATGTGGCTGCAGTAAGTTCAATCTTTAGAAAGAATCAAGCTTGCTGTGTTGAATATTTGCATGGAGTTGGGGCTGCGGCCAGTGAGGCAACAGATGTCAAAGTGCGATGGGATTTTTCAGAAATGAAGGACTCGGAAATATTGGAAGAGCGAGTTGTGTTTTCAGCTGCATCTCCAGTAACGCCAATCGAGAGGAACTCAACGCCCGTTCCGAATAAGCTAAGAATCTTACTTCTTAGTAATTATGTACATCGTGACTCTGGATATAAAAAGCCATACTGCTGTTTTCAGAATCAAATGCTTTCGGTTGTCCCATATTTGTTGAGTTCTGATTTGTGTAGAGCAGTGCGTTGGCGGCCTCATCCAGCTGATGACAGAGCCTTGGTAGTGAAGACAGCCCAAAAATACAAAAGACTTGAGTTATCATTAGATAGGAGCCTTGAAGATGATTTTGATTGGGCAGATATTGTGGTGTCGAGCTATTCCACAGTGATTAGTCAGGCACTTGTGAGGGGAGTTCCGGTGTTTGTGCACTTGATGCCCGAATTTCAAGATATTAGCTTAACAAAGTTTTTAGCATCTGAAAGAGTTTATTTCACTCCTCAAGAGCTTATTGAGAAAATTTTAGAATTTATTCGTGGTGGTAGAAGACTTGATTCTGAAGAATTTGCAAAAGTAAACCTGTGGGGCCCAAAGAAAACGCCGGATGATTTTTTTGAAACGTTAGAACGCTTGGCTGTGTAGGAGGGATTATATGAAAACCGAGAATTTTTTAGATTTAAGATACAGCATCGACCCCGTTAGAATTTTTACTAGATACCAGGCGTTTCATTCATGGGAAAAATCTAAGATCAAACAGCATATCGATGAACATGGCTGGGTTTTGGTCAGAAATGTTCTTCAGTTAGAAGAAATTAAAGATCTCTATGAAAACATTGAAAGATCCGAAATTGAAAACATTAAAGGAGATTTGCTTTCTAACGAATACCTAAATTTAAAAACGGTTTTAAATTCAAAGATTTTAAGTGTTGTTAATGAGATATTACCATCGAAACCTGTCTATTTTGGGGATTCAGTTGCTTCATCTGTTTTCACCAAGGGGGTAATTGGGTTTCACAAGGACAACCCAGATAAAGAAGATCCTAGCAAGCCAGATTGGCAAACACCCTACACGATTGTTCGAGTTGGAATTTATTTGCAGAATTACAGTAAAAATTCGGGTGGGCTTGGATTCCGGGATTACTCGCATAAAACGGTAGATGTTACGAAAGGCCGTCCAGTTTTTGCAGAGTCTCAACCTGGAGATGTTCTAGTATGGTACCATACGACAACACATTCAGGGTATATGAGTCGTCCGCGCTTGTTGCCGAACTTGTATTTACCATTACCATTGCTTTCCAAGTTATGCGTTAAGGACGATGAATATGCACCCCCTAAATGGCTGTTTAGACCACATCCAGCGGGGAAACGAGCTGCTTTGTTTTTTTCGTTTGGCGTAAGAGATAACCATCTAGAGAGATATCTTAAATATCTTTTAATGCGGCAATACGCTGTTGGAAATTGGCGCCATTCTTTCTACGGCGATGAAGTCAAAAAGCAGTGTGAGAATATTGGGTTAGATCTGATTGATATGCGCAACATTGCGGATGCAGTTGATTGGTCAACCCTGAAGAAAGACCATGATTCAAAGTGGGATGAATCAATCGCATTGAACAGAATTGGGGCTGTTCACGTCGAACAAGAGGTAAATTTTTAAATTGTGACTTAAATGCGCGGAGCGCATCCAATGAACGTCATGATGTCTAGTTATATAAATAATTTGATGTTCTCTTTGACATCTCCGGCCATGGGCAAGGTCAGTGTTCTGGTCGGATCTATTCGAGAGGCTTGGGATCAGGGCAAAACAATTTATTTTTGTGGCAACGGCGGCAGTGCAGCGAATGCGATGCATTTGGCTAACGATTTTATTTATGGCGCTGGTAAATCGCGAGGCCTTGGAATCCGCGTAGAAGCCCTCAGTTCAAACTCAGCGGTGATTACTTGCTTGGCTAACGATATTGGTTACGAAAATATCTTTGCCGAGCAGTTGCGTGTGAAAGCGAATCCTGGCGATGTTTTGGTTGTCCTGTCAGGCAGTGGCAATTCGCCTAATATTGTCAAAGCACTGGAGATGGGCAACTCCAAAGACATGAAGACATTTGCGATATTGGGCTATTCCGGAGGTAAGTGTTTAGAGCTTGCACATTATCCAATCCACTTTGAGATTGATGACATGCAAATCGCAGAAGATTTGCAATTAATTATCGGTCACATGTGTATGCAGGAGTTGTGTAAAGCATGAAGTGTCTGGTGACGGGTGGCTGTGGATTTATTGGTAGTCACTTGGTGGATGCTTTGCTTGAAGCTGGTCATCAGGTGACGGTACTCGATAATATGAGCACCGGTCGTCGAAGCAACCTTGAACATCTGGGTGATATAGTTAGGATTGTGGAATGCGATATTTCCAAACCAGGTGAATGGGTAAGGGAGTTTGCGGGCTGTGATTGGGTGTTTCAGCTGGCTGCCTTGGCAGACATCGTTCCCAGCATTCAGCAACCCGAAGCTTATTTTAAATCTAACGTAGACGGAACTTTTTATGTTTTACAGGCTGCTAGAGCTGCGGGTGTAAAGCGTTTTATCTATTCTGCTTCTTCATCCTGCTATGGTATCCCGGATTCATATCCGACACCTGAAAGTGCAGAGATGAGACCTCAATATCCTTACGCTTTGACCAAACGCTTAGGTGAAGAGTTGGTTCTGCATTGGGCACAGGTCTATAAACTGCCTGCGCTTTCGCTCAGATTTTTTAATGTTTATGGTACACGCTCAAGAACCTCGGGAACCTATGGGGCAGTTTTTGGAGTGTTTTTGGCTCAGAAGTTAGCTGGAAAAGCTTTCACAGTTGTAGGCGATGGAGAGCAAACGCGTGACTTTACTTACGTAACGGATGTTGCACGTGCTTTATTGTCAGCTGCCGTGAGCGACAGGGTGGGGCAGGTCTATAACGTTGGTAGTGGCCAGACAGTTTCTGTCAATAGACTGGTGGAATTGCTGGGGGGCGAGAAAGTCAATATTCCAGAACGCCCGGGAGAGCCGCGGTGTACTTTTGCAGATATTTCAAAAATCCGGACAGAGTTGGACTGGAACCCTCAGGTTTCGATTGAAGAAGGTGTTCGAATGGTTTTGGAAAACATTGAATATTGGCGTCAGGCGCCTGTTTGGACCCCTGATAGCATCGCTGAAGCAACAACAGATTGGTTTAGGTATTTATCTCATGCATAAAGTTTTTATTACCGGTGGTGCAGGCTATGTTGGAGCTGTTTTGGTTCCAAGACTGCTTTCTGAGGGTTATCAAGTTACCGTTTTGGATTTGATGATTTACGGGCGGGATGTTTTGGCAAATCACAAGAATTTGAAGGTGATTGAGGGAGATATTCGAGATAGAAAGTTGCTTCGTGAGCATATCCCGGGACATGATGCTGTCATACATCTTGCTTGCATATCGAACGACCCAAGTTTCGAGCTCAATCCAGAACTTGGAAAATCCATTAACTTGGATGCGTTCAGGCCTTTGGTTGAAATCTCAAAGCAGGTAGGTGTGAAGCGATTTATTTATGCGTCATCGTCATCTGTCTATGGAATCAAACAAGAAAAAGATGTTCACGAAGGGATGTCTTTAGAGCCTTTGACAGATTATTCAAAGTTTAAGGCAGAGTGCGAAAAGATATTAGCTGAATATGAATCAGATGATTTCACAACTGTTACGATTCGGCCTGCTACGGTGTGTGGCTACTCTCCAAGGCAACGACTTGATGTTGTGGTAAATATTTTGACCAATCTGGCATATCACAAACGCGAAATCAGTGTGTTTGGCGGAACTCAATTAAGGCCTAATATTCACATCGAAGATATGGTCGATGCTTATCTGTCACTTCTAAGAGCGCCGAAAGAAAAAATCGCCGGTCAGATTTTCAATGCCGGTTATGAAAACCAGACGGTTCTTGAGTTGGCCCACGCTGTTCAAGAAGTAGTCGGCGAAGATGTTAAACTTAAGGTTACTGAGAGCAATGATAATAGGTCATATCATATATCGTCTGACAAATTTGAACGGGAGCTTGGGTTTAAACCTTCCAGAACAATTGCAGAAGCAGCAGAGGGTTTAAAGCGAGCTTTTGAAGAGGGGCTTCTTCCAAATTCTCTAGAAGATTCACGTTATTTTAACATCAAGAGGATGCAATGCGTGTCAGATACTCTTATTTAGGTCAGCAGTTTGCGGAATGTGAAGATCTTTGGGCGCAGCTCAAAGAGTTTGTAAAGACAGGTGATTTTACCCTGGGCAAGCCTCTCGCTGAATTTGAGAAACGTTTTGCAGACTTGATAGGAACTAAGCATGCCATTGGCGTGAATTCCGGAACCGATGCAATTAAGCTTTCGCTCAAAGCCTTAGGGATTGGACATGGTGATGAAGTTATTACTGCTGCTAATACATTCGTAGCGACTGTTGGAGCAATAGTTGAGTTAGGTGCGAAACCGGTGTTTGTCGATTGCGATGATACATTCTGCATGAATGTGTCTTTGGTTGAAAAAGCAATTACGCCAAAAACCAAAGCCATCGTTCCCGTTCACTTTACGGGATACATGACAGATATGCGAAAGCTTTTGCCAATTGCTGAGCGACATGGGTTGGTGGTTGTTGAAGATGCTTGTCAGTCAATACTGGGAGCCATTGATGGTAAAAATGGTGGAACTTGGGGGAAATCAGGCGCTTTCTCATTGCATCCGCTTAAGAATTTAAACGTCTGGTCTGACGGCGGTGTGATTGTCACGGATGATGACAAATTGGCTTCAGACTTAAGACTGCAGAGGAATCATGGGTTGGCCGATCGTGATACGGTTACAGTGATGGGATGTAATTCTCGACTCGATACCTTTCAGGCAGTTGTTGGGAACTGGTTGATTCCTCAAACGCGTGCGATTGCAGATAAACGGATTGAGAATGCAAATTACTACGACCAAGCGTTGAGCATGATTCCCGGGCTTCGAGTGCCGAAACGTCCGAGTGATTATCGAATCGTCTACCATCTCTATATGGTGTTTGCTGAACATCGAGATGAACTGTTATGGCATTGCCTAGAGAATGGCATCGAAGCTAAAGTGCACTATCCAACGCCAATTTACCGCCAACCTGCACTAGAGCATCTGGGTTACAAGTTAGGCGATTTTCCGGTGACAGACAAGCATGCCGAGAGCGTGATTAGCTTTCCCTGCGACCAACATCTTAGTAAGGCAGAGATGGACTTTGTGATTCAGACGGTGTCACAATTTTACAAATCGCATTATAAAGCTGCTCAAGGAGATTGGTCTGAATCTCATCAGCTTCAAGCAACGTGTTGATGTCATGAACAAGTTTATCAAGTTCAGGATGCAGCTCACCTGTTCCAAAATACTCACCATAAGTTTGGATAGGTCTATGTTGAATCGATCTTGTGGCCAGATGCATCCACCGAGGTGGAAGTGGCTCAGAGGTCCCACGGGACTCTTCGAATTGTTTGGCCCGCTTGAGATAGTGAGCGATGCTGCCAAGGGCTAAAAGATAATCCGCATTCATAAAATCAAACTATGAAAGAATAACGAGGCTGTAAACATGGAAGTAATCCAGATAACCCGAAACGATCGAAGCAAAAAAGGCCTTATCAATGAGGAAAAAATAAGGACAGACATTGAGCGCTATCGGCACCTCATGAACTTTGAGGTCGATCCGAGAGCTGCATTTCATCTTGATACAACCAAAGTAGCGTACCCACAGCATCGAAGTCGTTTAGAGGCTTGGATGCGCGGAGAGCGTGTTGCGCCTATTACGGTGGACATGGCGCTCACCCAGAAGTGCAGTTTTTCATGCACCTATTGTTATGCGGGTCTGCAGTACAATCAAGCTGCGCCAGCAGATTGGCAGACCTACAAAGATTTATTGGATGACTTTGTAAGCATTGGTCATGCTCCAGGGGAGTGTGTGAAGGGAGTAAGTCTGGTTAGCGATGGCGAAAGCACTGAGAGCCCCTATTTTTATGACTTTATCTCGTATGGAAAAAGCCTAGGGATTGATATGGCCACTGGAACCAATGGCTATAAGCTTGATCCAGCTCAGTTCCCTGAGATGCTTAAGGCTTTGACTTACATTCGATTCAATATTTCAGCGGGTGAAAAAGAGGCCTTTAAAACCGTCATGGGTGTGAAAGACAAGCATTGGGATGTTTGCATGCACAACATTTCAGAAGCCGTGCGTGTCAAAAAGTCACTCGGTTTACCTGTAACGATAGGTTTGCAAATGGTGCTTTTACCTGAATATGCGGATCAGGTAATTCCCTTAGCAATTCTTGGCCGTGAGATGGGTGTAGACTATACGGTTATCAAACATTGTAGCGATGATGAAAATGGGAGCTTGGGTGTAGATTACTCGTTCTATCGGTCTGAACTGGCGATGGATTTATTAAAAGCAGCAGAGGCTCTTTCGACACCAGAATATTCTGTTCAAGCAAAATGGTCGAAAATGATGACTGGGCGTGACCGAAAATACTCAAGATGCTTTGGGACGCCTTTGATGCTTCAAATGTCTGGGACTTGTATTGTTGCGCCTTGCGGGTCTTTTTTTAGTCAGGAGTATTCACGATATCATATTGGAAATATCAAAGAGACGAGGTTCAAGGATTTGTGGGCGGGAGAGCGTTATTGGGAAGTTTTAAATTATTTAGCTTCCGATAAATTTGACCCGCGCAAACGCTGTGCAACGTTGTGTCTGCAAGACAAGGTCAACGAAGCATTGTTCGAGTGGAAGGAACTTGGAAAGCCAATCCCTGATATGCGCGGCATGCCTACGCCGATGCATCAGAATTTCATATGAAAAAAATAGCCATTATCATGGCCATGCAAGGCGAAGCGGATCCAATTATCGCTGCGCTGTCATTGCGAGCGGAGCGAAGCAATCCACGGTTGCCCATTAGGCTGTTTGCTGGTCAGGCAGCTTCTCGTGAAATCATCCTGGCCACCAATGGCAAAGATTTGAAAACGGGCGCTGATTTAATCCACTCACAGCCAGCCACTCTAACAGCCCATCATATTATTGAGTGTTTTGACCCAGATTTGATTATCAGCGCTGGAACAGCGGGTGGCGTTTCGAAACATGGTGCCCAAATCGGCGATGTCTATTTGTCGCATGGTTTCGTAAGATTTCATGATAGGCGATGTCCGATTCCTGGCCTCGAGGCTTATGGAGTGGGTGGTTATGCGACCTGGGATCCCCCCTTTGAAAAAGGGGGGCAGGGGGGATTTTTCAAGCGAGGCCGCGTTTCTTCAGGCGATTCTCTCTATATGAGCATTGAAGAGCAGGTTCAATTTGATGCGAATGAGGCAACTGTGAAAGATATGGAGGCAGCGGCCGTAGCTTGGGTGGCAAGTCTTTACAATAAGCCTTTCATAGCCGTGAAGGCGATTACGGATTTAATCGACTGTGGACATGTGATTGAGGAACAGTTTGTTACGAATTTTGCCATAGCAACGCGAAACCTTGAGTCCGGATTATGCAGATTTCTGAGAGAAATATAAAGGTCCCCTACGTTAACTTTGCTGCTCAGTGGCAAGAAGAACGTGAATATTTGATGCCGATTATTGAGCGCGTCATGGCCTCAGGACAATACATTGGCGGTCAATATGTGGATGAGTTTGAGCATCAAGCAGCTCGGCTTTGCCAGGCGAAGCACTGTGTGGCACTCAATAGCGGAACCGATGCGCTTATCTTAGGTCTCAAGGTTTTGGGTGTTGGTCCTGGTGACGAAGTAATTACACCACCTAACTCTTTTGTTGCTTCTACTGCAGCGATTATTCATGTCGGTGCGAGGCCGGTTTTTGTAGATGTTTTGCCTGACCAAAATATTGATCCTGACAAGATAGAGTCTGCGATTACGAAACGTACAAAGGCCATTATGCCGGTGCATCTTACTGGCCGCATGGCTAAGATGGATAGAATCAAAGAAATTGCTGACAGGCATGGTCTCGCGATTCTTGAGGACGCAGCCCAGGCGATTGGCTCAAAATATCTAGATATCCCTACTGGAAAATGGGGCAATATTGGCTGCTTTTCAACACACCCTCTGAAAAATCTTAATGCTGCTGGCGATGGTGGATTCTTGGTGACAGATGATGATGATTTGGCTCATCGTGTCAAATTATTGAGAAGTCATGGTTTGCTTGACCGAAATACGGTTCTGGAATTTGGCACGGTATCAAGGATGGACGCTTTGCAAGCTGCAATCTTGAGCTTTCGGCTGAATAAACTACCCCAAGTTATTGCCAAGAGACGTGAAAACGCCAGTCTATATCGAGAGTTGTTGCCCAGCTCGCATATATTGGTCCCACAAGATGCGGCTGAAGAATTTAATACCTATCATACTTTCGTGATTCAAATCGAACGCAGAGATGATGTGCAGAATGCGCTGCGTGAAGTGGGTATTGAGACTTCGATTCACTACCCGGTTCCAATCCATTTGCAGCCAGCGGCAGCCAAATTAGGATATTCGCTGGGCGAGTTTCCAGTTGCTGAGAGGCAAGCAAAGAGAATCTTAACCCTGCCCATCAACCAGTATTTGACACCAGATGATATTCGTCTGGTTTCTAGCTACCTTGATTCATCAAATCTACCAGTCTGATTTGGATCGTTCCGAGCTTGATAGTGTTAAGCTAGACGTCCTCGATATTTCCGATGATTTTTATGATTATTCGAAGGCGATTGTTGATAAGCCTTGGGGATATGAATATCTGATTTTTTCGAATCAAAACTTGGCTGTCTGGATTTTGTATGTTGAGCATGGCGCACAAACATCCATGCATTGCCATCCTAACAAGCAAACATCGTTGGTTGTTTTGCAGGGAAGTGTTGTTTGTTCAACGCTTAGCGACTCTCACAGTAGGACCGCTGGTGAGGGTTTGTTGATTGATAAAGGCGTCTTTCATCAGACCACATGTGTTTCAAAAACAGGGGCTTTTGTTATGGAAATAGAAACTCCGGTAAACAAACGCGACTTGGTGAGACTGAAAGATCGTTATGGACGTGAAAAAATGGGATATGAATCCCAAAACATGTCGGTGATTTCAAGGCCAAACTCAAATTATCTTTCATTTGAGAAGGATGATTTTTTTGGCGATTACAAAACTCACTTTGAAGACCATATGTTGGTATTTAAGCGGCTGAGTGGGCCTTGGCGATTAAGTGAGTGTCCCAGATACTCAGATTCCGATATTGTTTGTTTCCTTAATGGGGATTCCAGAATGTTGGGACACGTAACAACTGCTGGCATGTTAAAATCTGGGGCAGTTGATTTGCTGGATCAAAATTCAGAGATTTTAATGGTGAGGAAGAAAGAAATTGAGGCTCGCTGATTACGTTATTCAATTTTTGGAAGACCTCAATATTGGCCACGTATTTACCGTGACTGGTGGTGGATCGATTGTTTTGTGTGATGCGCTTGGGCAATCTAAAAAACTTAAATACGTGGCATGTCACCATGAACAGACCTCGGCAATGGCTGCCGAGGCTTACGCTCGAGTCAGTGGTGGCATAGGGGTTACGTTGGTAACGCTTGGGCCAGGGGCAACCAATACGATTACGGGTGTTGCTGGTTCTTGGCTGGATCATGTGCCACACCTGATTATTTCAGGTCAGAGTTATTCCAAGCAAACAATTCAAGAAAAGACAGGGCTTCGAACTTTTGGTGTCCAGGAAATCGATATTGTCACCTTGGTTGGCTCCATCAGCAAGTATGCAGTGATGGTTAAGGACCCTGGTGATATCCGATATCATCTAGAAAAAGCGGTTTATTTGGCAAAATATGGGCGACCAGGTCCAGTCTGGCTCGATATACCGGCTGATGTTCAAAATGCTCAGATTAATCCCGGAACGCTTAAAGGTTTTAATCCTGAAGAGTGCTCAACGCCAATAGATGCAGAATTTGAGGCGAAGGTTGCTGAAGTGGCCAAGTTGATGATGAGCGCCCGTCGGCCACTGATTCATGTGGGGCAAGGTGTTCGGTTGGCCAACGCAGAGTCCGAATTTGCTGAGTTGGTTGAATGCTATGGCTTGCCATTTGTGACGGCGCGCAATGCAAACGATATTATGGCCTTTGAGCATCCACTGCTGGTGGGCAGGCCAGGTACGTTTGGTCAACGCGGAGCAAATTTTGCGGTTCAAACGGCGGATTTCTATTTGGCCATTGGCACAAGATTGTCACTGTCGCAAACTGGCTTCAATGCTGGAGATTATGCTCGCAATGCCAAGGTTGTGATGGTTGATATCGACCAAGCGGAGTTAAATAAAGACACAGTTAAGTTGCATCTTAAAATTCAAGCAGACGCAAGGGTGTTTTTAAGCGCGCTACTCAAGCAATTAGATAAACAGGCAATCGGTGATTTGGGATCTTGGCGAGAACGTTGCCAGACGTGGAAGCAAAAATATCCACCCGTTTTGCCGGAGTACCGATCTCAAAAAGAGAGTGTTAACTCGTATCACTTTATCGATGTGCTATCGGATGTAGCTACTAAAGACGATATTATTGTGACGGACATGGGCTTTTCGTTTCAGAATACCCATCAAGCATTTAAAGTTAAAAAAGGCCAACGAATGTTCACAAACTGCGGATTAGCCTCTATGGGCTGGGGGCTCCCAGCAGCGATTGGTGCTTGCTTCGGTGGTGGAAAAAGGCGAACAATTTGTCTGGCGGGTGATGGGGGGTTCATGATGAATCTCCAGGAGATGGCAACTGTTTTTCATCACCAACTGCCAATTAAGATCTTTATTTTAAACAACGGTGGCTACTCAACGATTAAGCAGACACAGGAACTTGGACTGGATGGACGGCTTATGGGCGTGAATCACGAGACAGGCTTGTCGTTTCCAGATTTCCAGCTATTGGCTCAGGCCTTCGGGTTTAAACGAGCTCTAATTAAGACCCATGATGATTTGAAAGAACAGATCGAGGGTGCATTGTCTTCAGATGAGCCAATGCTGTGCGAAGTGATCATAGATCCGAATCAGCTTCAAGCACCTAGAGCGATCAATCGTAGGGATTCAAGCGGCCGAACGAAACAAACACCGCTCGAAGATAGTTTCCCATTTTTAAGCGAAGAAGAAATTAACCAAAATATGGAGGTTTGAGATGCAAAAAAGAGCTATTATTATCGCGGGTAAGGCGATTCAAGATCACGAGTTTGTCTACCCATTTTACCGCTTGCAAGAAGATGATTTCCAGGTGGACGTTGCTGTGCGGGGCAAAGAGACAGTTTTTGGAAGTATTGGGGTGAAGATTGTCCCAACGAAGGATATCCCGGAACTTAAAGTTTCTGAGTACGAACTACTGGTCTTGCCAGGTGGCGCTAAGGCGATGGAATATATGAGGCAAGACCAAGAGATACTTGATTTTATCACTGCATTTCATCAAGCAGGCAAAGTGATAGCTTCGATTTGCCATGCAGGGCAGTTGCTGATTTCTGCAAGAGTGGTCTCAGGTAAACGCATTTCTGGATACTATAGTATCAAAGACGATATCAATAATGCAGGTGCAACTTATGTGGATGCTCCTTTTGTGACAGATAGCCGAATTGTCAGTAGTCCACATTATAAGCATTTAGGGCCATGGATGAAGGAAGTCATTGCACAGGTCCAAATGGCTTGTGGCTGATTCATGAAAAAAGCTGTCTTGTTTGATTTCGATGGAACATTGGCCGATACCATGGGCCAGCATCTAGCTGCTTGGCAAATGGTACTAGGCCCTTATTGTCGAGAAGTTTCAGCTGAAGAATTTTATCCGTTGGAAGGTAGCTCTTTGCACGACATTGCGCGCTACTTTTCCAGGGGTCTTAATCTTTCGGAGTCTGATATAAATAATCTGGTTTTAAGTAAAAAAAATCTCTATTCATCACGTGAAAAAGCAAAACTTTATCCTGGGGTTAAGGATGGAATTGCTGAACTTAAAGAGCGGCAAGTACCAATTGCGATTGTCACCGCAGGACATTTTGATCAGTTAAGTAAAATCGTTCCTACTGAATTCTTGCAGTTGTTTGATGCAGTTGTGACCGGTGATCAGGTTTCAAACTCAAAGCCTCATCCCGAGCCGTATCTTACAGGAAGCAAGCGTTTAGGGATTCATCCCGCTGCTTGTATTGCTGTTGAAAACTCTCCATTTGGGGTTCAGTCTGCGAAAGCAGCAGGATTTTATTGTGTGGGTATTACATCAACGGTTGAACGCTCCAAATTGTCTCATGCTGATGAAATTGTTGATAGTTTTCAGTCACTCATGAAACTTGTTCAAGATCTGTGAAAATCCTTCGTTTTTCATATGTAACACGCCAGCTCAGAGAGATTAAGCATGGTGGTTTGAGGATATTGGCTAGAAAGCTGAGAAGGCCATTGCTGCTCCCATTTGCTTTGCCGGTATGTTTCTTGATTCGAATACTGCGTCCATGGGTATTGGTACGTATAGAAGACATCGGTTCCTCTATGGGTCCATTGGCATACCACCCAGAACTTTATTTGTGTGAACGTGAGTCGGGGATTGGAGTTCCTAATCAGCGGTATGTCGATATATTCTACGCCCCTGAAGATGTGTGCAATCGTCAGCTCCTTGCAATGTGGAAACGAGTTCTACCAATTTGGCCTTATTGGACCTTTGGAATCGTTGCATGGCTTAATGATAAAATCCCAGGAGGGAAAGCTCACCATCTTCCTTATTGGGGTGACCGAGATGTTTATAACGTATTGGAGAAAACAAAACCTCATCTGAAATTTACTGAAGATGAAGAACGTCTTGGAAAAGCTGGTCTTGTAAAACTTGGGATTCCGCCCGGGGCACGGTTTGTATGTCTATTAGTCCGAGATGATGCATATGGTAATCAATCAGAAACAGATAGGTATCATAGAGAATTTCGAAATTGTGATATCGATAATTATGTTCTGGCTGTTCAGGAGTTGGTGAAAAGAGGCTACTTTGTTGTTCGAATGGGAGCAAAAGCTAAAAAACCCCTGAAGATATATCATCCAAGTATTATTGATTATGCGATGAATGGAGAAAGAGATGAGCTGATGGATATATATCTTGGGGCTTATTGTGAATTCACTGTTACAACAGGTTCAGGTTGGGATTCTATCCCATGGATTTTTAGAAAACCTCAAGTTACGACTAATATTGTTCCGGCTATTCAAGCCGTGACTTACTCAAGCAAGGCACTGATTCTGTTGAAAAGACACATCGATAGAAAGACAGGACTTGAGTTGCCATTAAGTCGTATTTTTGAAAGTGGTGTTGGATTTTTATGTCGAACTTATTATTACGATTTGAAAGATATTCAATTGATAGAGAACTCACCTGAAGAGATTCGAGATGCTGTTGTTGAAATGATAGAGCGTCTCTCTGGAACCTGGAAACCTATGTCAGAGGATGAAAGCCTGCAAAGTCGATTCTGGACAATTTATCCAACGAAAACGAAGCGTCAAATAGTTGAAGCATATCCAAGCATGCTATCTGAGATACCTGCTTCGATGTTGGATAGGTTGAATGGTTACGAACGAGAATATGATGAAGAATTCAAGAAAGACTTTTGGAAGGTTT
Source organism: uncultured Myxococcaceae bacterium (assembly GCA_964635635.1). Taxonomy (GTDB): domain Bacteria; phylum Myxococcota; class UBA727; order UBA727; family JABDBI01; genus CAZWPE01. Next base: position 80,114 of record CAZWPE010000001.1, read on the forward strand.
TTCCAAAGTCCTATTTTGAGGTTTATTCAGAACGTCCAATGCATGGTGATATAGTAGCTCGTTTTGGTGCAAAATATCTAAGAGATAACCGAGAGTGGCTTAGCTGAATGTGCGGGATTTTTGGGGCAGTATTTAAAGAAGCAAATCAAAATATTGATGTGAGACGTGCCCTTGAATCAATTTCTTATCGAGGGCCAGATTCGTCGAATTATATTTCTCAGAAAGAGTTTGTTTTTGGGCATAATCGTCTAGCTGTTCTTGACCTCAGTAAAAGCGCTTCTCAACCGATGCAGAGCGTTTCAGGGGGTCTCATAGTTGTATTTAATGGCGAGATTTATAATCACAAAGCGTTAAGGGCTCAATTGCTTAGCTCTGGATATGAGTTTCAAAGCCATTCAGACACAGAAGTAATTCTTCACGGGTATGATGCCTGGGGAGATAAAGTTTTTGAAAAGCTAGATGGAATGTTTTCAATTGGAATTTTTGATGCACGTTCGAATGAGCTATTCTTAGCGAGGGATCGTTCTGGAAAAAAACCTCTTTTTTATGCGATTCGAGGTAAAACACTTGTTTTCGCCTCAGAAATAAAAGCGATATTGGCTTCAGGGTTTTTAGCTCCAGAACTGGAAGAGAAGGCATTGTCTTTTTTCATGGCTTTTGGCTATGTTCCTGCTCCACAGACTAACTACAAAGGAATTGTTCAACTTGAACCAGCTTCCATTTTGAAATATTCAAAAGATGGAGCTGTTAGAATTTGGCGATACTGGCGAGCGCCTTTTGGTGATGCCCCTCAGGAGCCTCTCGTTTCGTCTGCTCAGAAAGAAATTAGACGTCTTGTTGAGTCATCTGTAAGAAATCGTCTTGAGGCAGATGTTTCAATCGGAGCATTTTTATCTGGGGGGGTGGATTCTAGTATTATTGTTGCCGCAATGACTCGTTTATTGGGTCATCCAGTGAATACGTTTTCTATTGTGTTCCCCAAAAATGCCGCTTATGACGAAGGGGGCTATGCACGTTTAGTAGCTAAAAAATTTGCTTCTGAGCATACTGAGTACGAAGTGACACCTGCTTCATTTGATTTAATAGAGAAGCTTGTTGATTTGTATGATGGACCTTTTGGGGATTATTCTGCACTTCCAACATATCTAGTTTCCAAGTTAGCTCGTGAACGAGTAACAGTTGCGTTGACAGGTGACGGAGGAGACGAATTGTTTTGTGGTTATCCGAGATTCGTTGCTGGTGAATGGGCAGAGAAGATACCTCAAATGGCTAGGATCTTGTTGGGTTCCACAAATTCCATTCCTATGTCAGGAACTTTGAATAGGTTCTGCAGAATGTCCCGCTTTCTGCGGGTTTCCATGCTGCCGTTGCCTGAGCGTATGACGGCTTGGAGTACTTTTATAGGTTCTAAAGAGACCCTCGAGTGGAGCAAAAGTCTATTCCCAATGGCCGAGGATAAAGGAGTGTTAAGCCGAATTCTGGCTCATAACTTTGAAACTTATTTGCCATATGATTTATTGGTCAAGGCAGATAGAGCTTCAATGGCGCATGGTTTAGAATTAAGGTCTCCATTTTTAGATACCGCACTGATTGAATACGCAGCTCGTTTACCTGCATCGATGTTACGGGTTGGAAGGGATACGAAATGGATTTTGAAACAAGCCTTTTCGGATTTATTACCGCCTGAGATTATGAATCGTTCCAAGATGGGATTTGGGATGCCGTTAGGAACTTGGTTTAGGAATGAGTGGGCAGGTAATATTCACGATTATCTAGATTCTTCAAATGCTAAACTTTATGGCTATGTGGACCCGATTTTTGTTAGGCGTTTATTGAATGATCATATGAAAGGAACTCACGATTATAGTGGGCCTCTGTGGCTATTGATGACAGTGGAGATTTGGTTGAAAACTCTACGGCCAAATTGTCGATGAAAAGACTTCTCATTACTGGCGCTTCAGGTTTCATTGGTAAACATGTTGTTGCTCAACTCAAGGGGTTTGGCTTTGAGGTGCATGCGCCAAGTTCGACTGAGTTAGACTTGCTTGATACTGTGCAAGTCCGAGATTATATGAGCCGGATTCAGCCGAGCCATTTACTGCATTTAGCTTGGATTACAACGCCAGGTGTATTTTTTGAATCGCTGGAAAATATTCGCTGGGTCGAATCAACGCTTGCTTTAGCTCAGGCTTTTGTGGAAGCAGGGGGAAAGCGTTTTGTTGCAGCTGGAACCTGTTTTGAGACGGTTTTAGAAGAATCGCCGACATTGTATGGCATGTGTAAAGATGTGACACGTGAGCTACTGCAGGTATATTTTTTGAAAACAGACGTAGAATTTGCTTGGGGGCGTGTATTTTTTTTATATGGCCCGGGGGAGCACCCTGAAAGATTGGTGTCAGCTGTAACTCGAGGTTTGTTGGCCCGTGAAAAGGTGGCCTGTACGAAAGGGATGCAAATCCGAGATTATATTTACATTGAAGACTGTGCTTCACGCTTCGTTCAATTACTCTGCAGTAAAGAGGAAGGATTGTTCGATGTTGCTTCTGGTCATTCTATTCGTTTATCAGAATTGATGATGATGATCGGAGATGCGATAGGCAAACCTGAGTTGATCCAACTAGGTTTCCGTCCCGAGAGAACTGGAGAACCAGCTGTTTTGGTTCCTAAGGTGCCAATTCGACTAAAACCCAAAGTTTCTTTGTCCGAAGGGATACGTAAGACAATAGAATACTGGCGAGATTTATGAAAATTGTCATTTTAGCAGGTGGTTTGGGCACGCGTTTGTCTGAAGAAACAGATTTAAAGCCAAAACCTATGGTCGAGATCGGTGCTTATCCAATCTTATGGCATATTATGAAACTTTGTTCAGCTCAAGATATCTCACAGTTTTATGTGGCGCTTGGGTATCGTGGTGAAGTGATTAAACGCTATTTTTTGGACCACTACGCTTTGAATGGAAATCTTCGCATTAATCTGTCGGATGGTTCTGTGACTCATTATGATAAGGCATCAGAGAACTGGGAAGTACACCTGCTTGATACAGGCCTATCAACAATGACTGGTGGGCGTTTGAAACGCTTAGAACCATTTTTAAAGGGTGAGCCATTTATGGTGACCTACGGAGATGGTGTTTCAGATGTTAATATTTCGGCGCTGATTAGACATCATAAGCAAAGTGGTTGTTTGGCGACTGTAACAGCTGTGCGTCCACCTGCTCGTTTTGGGGAGCTAATTTTTGAAGGCTCACATGTATCTAAATTTTCGGAAAAACCACAAACGGGCACTGGCTGGATCAATGGTGGATTTATTGTTTTTGAACCGCAAGTGTTGGATTTTTTGAAAGGTGATGACGATATTTTAGAGTCAGATTTGCTTGAGTTTTTAGCTTCTAAACGTCAGCTCTCAGCTTATCGGCATGAGGGTTTTTGGCAATGCATGGATACCCTTCGAGATAAGCGAGCTCTTGAGGCATTGTGGAGTTCTGGCAAGGCACCTTGGAAGTTGTGGTCATGAAAGGTTTTTGGTTGGATAGGCCTGTTTTAGTAACAGGAGCGACAGGCTTGGTTGGTTCATGGTTGGTTAAGCGTCTACTAGAGTCAAAGGCCAGCGTTGTAGTGCTTGTGAGAGATTGGGTTTTTGAGTCACAGCTTGTTCGTTCTGGATTAATCAAAAATACACGAATAGTTCGAGGTGATATTTGTGACCAAAGTTTATTAGAGAGGACGCTCGGGGAATATGAAATAGACACCGTGTTTCATCTGGCAGCCCAGACTATTGTACCGATTGCTAATCGGAATCCAGTCTCAACCTTTGAAAGTAATGTGCAGGGTACATGGTGTGCTCTGGAGGCCTGCCGGCGCAGTCCGTGTGTAAAGCAAATTGTATTAGCATCATCCGACAAGGCTTATGGTGAACAGCTGGAGTTGCCTTATCGAGAGGATACACCGTTGGCAGGAATTCACCCTTATGACGTTAGTAAATCTTGCGCTGATTTGATTGCCCAGGCATATGCAAAAACCTATGGTGTGCCTGTAGCTATTACGCGCTGTGGGAATTTTTATGGAGGTGGGGACCTCAATTGGAATCGGATTGTTCCTGGAACCATTCGCTCAATCATTCGTGGCCAAAGGCCAGTAATCCGGTCGGATGGTCAAACTATTCGAGATTATTTTTACGTTGAAGACGGAGCTGCAGCCTATATGCTATTGGCTGAAAAGCTTAGTAAAGATCGTGCTTTAATTGGTCAGGCATTTAATTTTTCAAATGAGTTAGAAATTTCGACTTTAGATATTGTGCATAAAATTGTGGAATATATGAATTCGAGTTTTGAACCAGAGGTTAGGAACGAGGCTAGTGGGGAAATCCTAAAGCAGTGCCTCAGTGCTGAAAAGTCTAGAAAAGTGCTTGATTGGATGCCTCAGTTTTCTCTGGAAGATGGACTTCGAGAAACAATTACTTGGTATCGAGGATTTTTAACATGAATTGCCGTTCTTGTGGATGTTCATCTGTTCAGCCATTCATTTCACTCGGAAAAACACCGCTGGCTAATGCTTTAGTGACTGAAGAACATCTTTTAGCTCCAGAAGCAAAATATGTGCTTGAAGTGGTTTTTTGCACAAATTGCACTTTAGTTCAGTTGGTTGAAACAGTGCCTCCAGAGAATCTTTTCAGTGATTATGTCTATTTTTCATCATTTTCATCTAGCATGGTTGAGCACGCTCGTTGTTTGTCTGATCGTCTTATCCAAGAACGCAAACTTGGGCAAGATAGCGTAGTGTTAGAAATAGCTAGCAATGACGGGTATTTACTGCAGTGGTATCAAAACAAAGGAATACCTGTTTTAGGCATAGAACCAGCAAAAAATATTGCTTGTGTGGCTAGAGAAAAAAGGAATATTCGAACGCTTGAAGAATTTTTTGGCGCCGATTTAGCAGGAAAATTGAAATATGAAGGAATACAGGCAGATGTTGTGCATGCACATAATGTGATGGCGCATGTGCCAGATATTAATGGTTTTGTATTTGGGCTTAACCAGATTTTAAAACCTAATGGTATCGCTGTGATTGAGGTACCTTATGTGGTTGATATGATTGAAAAGTGTGAGTTTGACACAATCTATCATGAGCATGTTTTTTATTTCTCAGTGACGGCGCTGAATAAGCTTCTCCAGAGGCATGATTTGCTTTTGGAGCGGGTTGAGCGAATACCTATTCATGGTGGGTCTTTGAGGCTCTTTGTGGTTCCAATGATTTCGGGAATGGTTCAAGATAAGTCTGTATTGAATTTGTTGGAGCAAGAGAAAAAATTAGACTATTTGGGTTTTGAGCAGAAGGTTCAAAATCTTAAAGAAAATTTGGTTTCGTTTTTATCTAATTTGAAAAAGTCTGGAAAGACTATTGCGGCTTATGGGGCATCCGCCAAGGGAAGTACCTTGTTGAATTATTTTAGAATCGGAAAAGATATAATCGACTTTGTAGTGGATCGAAGCTTGTACAAGCAGGGGAAATATATGCCAGGGATTCATATCCCAATTTTTTCTCCAGAAGGATTGCTGAAATATAAGCCGGATTACACGTTGCTGTTAACTTGGAATTTTCAGGGTGAGATTTTATCCGAACAAGCGGAATATCGTGCACAGGGAGGCAGGTTTATTGTTCCCTTGCCATCAGTATATGAAATATGAGCATACAGGGCTGTCGGGCCTTTTGATGGTTGAGTCAGAACACTTTGAGGATCATCGGGGATCTTTTGTGAGAACGTTTTGTTCGCGTGAACTGGATATGAATGTTGCTTGTTCTTATTTGGCAACGAATCATGTTGCTGGAACCCTGCGTGGGATGCATTGTCAAAGAGAGCCTTACGCTGAAGACAAGTTGGTTCGTTGTGTTGTGGGTTCCATATTTGATGTGGCAGTTGATTTAAGGCCAGACTCAAGTACTTATCGTAAATGGTTTGGAATTGAGTTGTCATCTGCGTATCCTCGTTCATTATATATTCCAAAGGGTTTCGCACATGGTTTCATTAGTCTTGAGGATAATACGGTGATTCAGTATCACGTTTCAAATTTTTACGTTCCTCAAGCAGATTATGGAGTCCGTTGGGATGATCCAGCAATTGGGATTCGTTGGCCAATAAATCCGAAAGTTATTTCTCAAAGAGACAGAGAACATCCGCTGTTATGAAAAATTTAAAAATAGGTTATTTAGGCTGGGATAATAGCCCGTGTGACCATCGACGATTTTCAAAATTAGCACCATTAATGGGGCTCAATGCTGAACCTTACGAGCCAGGCCGAAATTATGATGTGATTGTTCTGACGAAGTATTCGGATTTAAGCTACTGGAGTCGATTCCCTCAGGGTGGTTCGAAATTGATATTTGATTTTGTGGACTCATTTTTTGAAATTGAGTCTCATGAAATTATGGCCAAACTTCGAGGATTGGCTAGATTTGTTACCGGGAAACACCGTTATTTAGATTTGAGCTATCACAATTTACTGAAACGTATGATGGAAAGGTCTAATGCGATAGTTTGCTCAACCCCAGAGCAAAAAGAAAACTATCTTAAATTGAATTCAAATGTCCATGACATTTTAGATTTCAATGATGAGCAAATTTGTGAAATTAAAAATGATTACAGGGTTGGAAGGTGTCTGCATTTCGCTTGGGAAGGGATGGGGGCAAATGCCTGGGCGTTTCAAGAAATTGCACCTTTGCTCAGAAGAATTCATCGTCAAAGGCCTATTGCTTTACACTTAGTGACAGATTTTAGGTATAATCCATTAGGTCGTTCCTTCCCGTGGCAGAAAGAAGTAAAGCCATATTTGCAAAAAATTTTGGGAGACGTTCCAGTTTATTTGTATGAGTGGAATTCAGAGATATTATCTGCGATTTGTACGCGTTGCGATATCGCTTTACTGCCTATTCCCAGGAAACCAGCAATTTATTGGGCAAAACCTGAAAATCGCCTGTTGATGTTATGGCGTATGGGTTTGCCTGTGCTTGCTTCAGCTACTCCGGCATATGCACGCTGTATGGAGGCGGCGAATAATCAACAAGCTTGTGAAAATTTGGAGGATTGGGAGGAGAAACTAACAGCACTAGTAAATTCTGAAAGCCTTAGGAAATCATCTGCCGAGCAAGGCCGTCTTTATGCTGAAGAACAGGTTAGTGAGGCTGTGTTGTGTAATAAATGGCTTGCTGCCTTGGAGTCTGCTTTAGGATGAACTCGGTTTTGTATGTAAGCTATGATGGTCTCAAAGAGCCTTTGGGGCAGAGTCAGGTATGGCCTTATGTGCGGGGACTTGCCGAGAAAGGTTACGAATTTGAGCTGTTGAGTTATGAAAAACCAGGTGTTCCTCTGAGATATCGGGAAAAATTAATGCCAGGGGTTTATTGGACTGCTCTTCGATACCATAAAAAATTTTCTATTTTAGCAACACTATTTGATTTGAAACTCGGATTTTTTGTGGCGTCATGGTTGATTTTGACGAAGCGTGTGAAATTTATGCATGCCCGGTCTTATGTCCCAGCGTTGTTGGTTTATGTTCTATCGATAATTTATCAAAGGCCTTGGATATTTGATACGCGCGGTCTCTGGGCGGATGAAAAAGTCGATAGTGGCGCTTGGGACCGCCGGAGCTTCGTCTACCGATTTTTTAAAAAAGTTGAAGGTGTATTTTTTAAGCAAGCCAGTGCGCTGGTCGTTCTAACAGAGCGCTTCAAAGAATATTTGCATGATAAGACTTCGGTACCTGTGGTGGTTATACCTACGTGTGTAGACCTCGAGAGTTTTTCTTTTAAAAACGATGAGAAGTCTCCTAGTGGAGTTCTAGTTTATTTGGGATCGCTTGGTGGGCTATACATGGGTAAAGAAATACTGCAATTTTATCGTTATTGGCGAAAATTTGCTAAAAATCCAAAACTCTGGGTTATATCGCATTCAAATTTCACTTCAGATGAGCCAGATGTTCACTATTTAAAAGTTGATTATACTGAGATTCCAGCATTGCTTCAGAAGGCACAGGCTTCGGTTTGTTTTATTAAACCGGCATTTTCAAAATTGGCTTCTGCTCCAACGAAATTGGGAGAGCTATTAGCCTGTGGTATTCCCGTCGCTGCGAATGTGATAGGAGATATGGGGTTGGTGCTGGGAGATAGTTCTGCTGGGGTTTTGGTGAGGAGTTTTGACGACTCAACTCTTGAAAAGTGCGCTCATGAGCTTTGGGAACACTCATCAAGTATGAAAGTACGGCGTGAAGCAAGAGCTTTGGCTGAAAAATGGTTTTCTTTAGAAAATGCAGTTCAGAAATATGGTGAAATTTATGAGCGATTCTAAAACTGTTGCTTCATTTGGAGCGGAGTGGGAAAAATTCAATGAGTTTACGGAAAACGAGTTAGAAGTGTGTGGAAAAGAATATTTTGATTTGATTGGTAGTGATGTCTTAAATCAAAATACATTGGCGTTAGATGTTGGGTGTGGGAGTGGTCGTTGGACGCGATATCTTTCTAAGTATGTTAAATTTATTGAGGCCATCGATCCAAGTTCTGCGTTTCTTGTGGCCAGAGATATGTTGAAATCTGTAGGCATATCAAATGCCCGTGTTACCCAGGCTTCTGTTGAGGCGATCCCATTTGATGATGATAGTTTTGATTTCGTTTTTAGTTTGGGTGTCTTGCACCATATTCCTCAAACAGAAGATGGTATTGTTCAGTGCGTAAAAAAACTGAAACGAGGTGGCTGGTTTTTGATTTATCTGTATTATAATCTGGAGAATCGTTCATCGCTTCATCGAATTTTACTTCGGATTGTAACAGGTTTTCGATGGATAATCTCAAGAATGCCTCAGCCAGTAAAGGAATTTATCTGCGAGTTTATCGCTGCTGTCATTTATTGGCCATTAGCCTTTAGTTCTAGAATCGCAGAAAGACAGGGGTTAAGTGAGAGGTTAATTGAAAACATACCTTTATCAGCTTATCGCAACAAAACTTTCAAAATTATGCGTAATGATGCGTTGGATCGTTTTGGAACACCTTTAGAAAAGCGCTTTTCGAAAGCTGAAATACGGTTAATGTTAGAACGAGCAGGTTTGGGAAATATTCGTTTTTCTGAAAAAGCACCTTATTGGCATGCTGTGGCTCAAAAAATATAATGTGTGGCGTTACTGGATTTTTTGATTTTAAAGCGCGATTTTCCAGGGGAGATTCCGTCCGAATCCTGAGCGCAATGTCCCGTGAAATTGCCCATCGAGGACCTGATTCATCTGGAAGCTGGGCAGATGAACAGTCAGGAATTGGCTTGGCACACCAGAGACTTGCGATTGTGGATTTAAGCTCGGCTGGAGAGCAACCGATGCATTCGGCTTCGGGGCGTTTTGTGATAGTTTACAATGGTGAAGTTTATAATGCGCCAGAGCTTGCCTCTCAATTAGGAGGGGCATTAAAAGGTCATTCAGATACAGAAGTTGTTTTAGAGGCTTGTGAGAAGTGGGGTGTTGAGCAGGCTTGTAGACGTTTCATCGGGATGTTCGCATTTGTATTGTGGGACAAGCAAAATCGAGAGTTATTCTTAGCTCGGGATCGTTTAGGTAAAAAACCGCTTTATTGGGGACAAGTCAATGATACGTTGTTTTTTGGTTCCCAGCTTAGGAGCTTTACCAAACATCCACTTTGGAAAGGAACAGTGAATCAAGAAGCTGTGAAGGCTTACTTGGGTGTGAATTATATCCAAGCACCTTCTACGATTTATGAGCGATTCTATCAGCTTCAGCCAGGCTCTATTCTACGCATTGACTCTAACAAGAAAATTCAAGAAAGTGTTTATTGGAGTTTGGCTGAACTCCCGAGTATTCAAATTGAAAATCCACAGGAAGAGCTTCATGCATTGCTTAGAGACAGCGTTAAACGCCGCTTGATGGCGGATGTAGAACTTGGAGCATTCCTATCAGGTGGTGTTGATAGCGCAACCATTGTGGCGCTCATGCAAGAAGTAAGTTCTAAACGAGTGAAAACATTCTCAATCGGCTCTGAGCGTCATGAATATGATGAATCAAAACAAGCTAAAGCTATTGCTCAGCATCTAAACACAGAACATTACGGGTTCGTTGCAACAGACTTGGAGGCTAGAGAGTTGATACCTCAGTTGCCCGAATATTATGATGAACCGTTTGGAGACGCTTCTCAAATCCCCACGTTTTTGGTTTCTCGCTTTGCATCTCAACATGTAAAGGTAGCTCTTTCCGGCGATGGTGGAGATGAGCTGTTTGGAGGTTATAATCGCTATTTGATAGCTCATCGATATTGGCCATATGCCCAAAAAACACCGATGCTGCTTCGACAATTGGGGGCCTGGATTCTAAGACAAATGCCAGTCGGTCGCTTGGGTGAGAGGGCTTATAAGTTCGGACATTGGTTGTCTGCACATGATGGCCAAGAGTTTTATATGCGAAGTATCAGCCAGTGGCCCTCCTTAAAGCCGGTTCAAATTTCTGGTGTCATATGGGAAGGAGATATGCTGAAGACCATGCAGCTGGCTGATCTTAAAACATATCTACCGGGTGATATTCTTACAAAACTTGATCGGGCAAGTATGGCCGTAGGATTAGAAGCGCGCACACCTTATCTTGATCATCGATTAGTAGAGTGGGCTATGAACTTGTCGCTGGAGCAGAAAATAAAAAATAACCAAACCAAATGGATTTTAAGACAGATACTTAAGAAATATGTACCACTGGAGTTGCTCAGTAAGCAGAAGATGGGATTCGGGGTGCCAATAGATAGTTGGCTTCGCGGGCCTTTGAGAGATTGGGCTGAAGAACTTTTGAACCCGGAACATTTAGAAGAAATTAAACTGCCTGTGAAGATGATTCGAAACACATGGCAAGAGCATTTGGCACAGCGAGGCAACTGGCAGTATCCGATTTGGGGTGTGTTAATGCTTGTAGCTTGGAAACAAAGGTGGGTGAATTGAACCATGTTTGGTTTTTTTCTTTTAATTTTTTTCATGTTTCTATTGGTTCTTATTGTAAATAAGATCCAAGAACCTGAAGACAAAAATCCTATTCTGACTGTTTTGCTGGTGGGATACTTTTTTAGAATTATTCTTAGGATGTTTAATCGTGAATTAGCGATTTATTCAGACGGACAGACCGTGGGTGGAGGGGATTCAACTATATATGAGGATAGAGCCTCTCTTGTTGCCCAGCTTTGGCATTATAGGGGTGTTCATTTTGTAACATCGGACGAAGTCCCTGCACTGATGAACGTTCCTTTGCCTCCAAATTTATTTGGATTTGTGGAGTACTTTAATGGAGGTTATAGTGCGATTGGAAATGTTAGTATTGTTGCATTTTGCTCCTGTTTGACGGCCTTGATATTGTATAGGATGTTTATCGTTCACGATTCAGAGAGAAAGCAAAGTTTTTGGTGGATGTGTGGTTTGTTTTTTTCGTTATCCTTTACTGCTCTGACGTCTGATTCATTTAAAGATGGCCTGCTTATTTTATTTGTTGTGGGTATTATTTCTGGGATTGTGCATTGGAAACGCACTAATATTTTATTTCTTCTGGCTGGTATGGGAATTTGCTTTTGGGGCTTGGATGGAACGCGTTATTACCTAATCTATGCGTTGGTTCCTCCAGTGGTTGTAAGAATCTTCCTTCCAATTATTACGAGTAGATTTCGTCTTGATGCTTTGTTTATTGGACTATTTGTGTTGTTGTTCATCGTTTTTAACATGGCCATGATTGAATCCTATTTTGATAGCGCGACGGATTTGTTTGAAAACAGCTATTCATATGGAGCTCAAAAAGCTAACATGGGGGGCGGCTCCGGGGTGGATCTGGATGGTGGGAGGCCAACACTGGCATCTCTACCCCTTAAGACTATGTACACCCTGTTTGCCCCATTCCCCTGGCAGGGAGGTTCTTTGGGGTTGCATCTGTCAAAAATAGAAATGATTTTCTGGTATTTTCTACTTTACTGGTTTTATCGAGGAACCGGAATATTTTTGAAGCGGGATCCGGATCTTACAATGACCTTTCTTGTTTTTATTGCTGGTTTAACGATTGTGTATGCGTGGTCATTTACAAATATTGGTTTGATTTATCGGCAAAGACTGCCAATTTTCTTTGTGGCCAGTATTTTAGCTGTCTGGGGGCGAGTTGCTGCCAAACAAAAGACCTAAACTTCTTTTTTTGGTGACCGAAGATTATTATTTTTGGTCTCATCGTCTTCCTGTTGCCCGAGCAGCTCGTGACGCTGGCTTTGAAGTTCATGTTGCGACACATGTTCATGAATTTGCTTCTGCAATTAAACAAGAAGGCTTTATTTTACATCCAACGCGTTTTGAACGAAGCAATCGTAATCTGTGGAATCAGTTTCTTGCTTTGCTTGAATTAGTCCGCCTCTTTCGCAGTGTCAGACCACAAATTGTCCATAACGTGGCCTTAAAGGCGATTGTATTTGGGACGATTGCGGCGCGTTTTTCTAGAGTCCCTAAAGTTGTTAACCTGGTGGCTGGAATGGGAGCCGTTTTTACCAGCGAAGAGCGAAAATATCGCCTTGCTTCGATGATCGCAAGGGTTGTTGGACGTGTGTTGTTTGGATTTAGTAATACGGTTGTGACAGTACAAAATAGTGATGATTTGCGCGAAATTAAAAGCATGGTGCCGAATGCTCGGGTAGAATTGATTCGAGGATCAGGGGTTAACATAAATCACTTTATACCCAGTCAAGAACCTGAAGGATCTATTTGTGTCACATTGGTTGGCAGAATGCTTTGGCATAAAGGTGTTGGAGAGTTTGTTGAGGCTTCGCGAATTCTTCGAGATTCGGGTTTCAGGATGCAGTTGGTTGGTGGTATCGATTTGCATAACCCGGCAGCTATTTCAAAGGAGCAACTCCAACTATGGCAAAGTGAGGGGCATATCTTTTGGCTTGGACATCAGAAAAATATCAATGAGATTTGGTCACAGAGTCATGTAGCGGTTTTGCCTAGCTACCGTGAAGGTTTGCCTAAATCTTTGTTGGAGGCAGCATCGTGTGGAAGGCCAATTATTGTAGCTGATTCACCGGGTTGCCGAGAGATTGTCCAAGAGGGATACAATGGCTTTTTAGTGCCAAAGGGAGATGCACGGGCTTTGGCAAAAGCGATTTTGAAGTTAGGCCTGAATCGAGCCTTACGAGAAGAAATGGGTCGTCGAAGCAGACAAATGGTAGAAGAGCACTTCTGCGAAGGTAAGATAGTTGAACAAACATTGGAGCTTTATCAACGTGATATATAGGGTGTGGGGTAAGAGAATCTTGGACTTGCTCCTGGTTTTTCTGGGTTCTGTTCTATGGGTACCAGTGGTTTTACTGTGTTGTGGTCTCATATATCTGAGGATGGGCCGCCCAGTGTTGTTTTTACAGAAACGTCCAGGTTTTGGTGGTAAAATATTTACCCTGTTTAAGCTTCGAACGATGAAGCAAGGGTTGGATAGTGATGCAGAAAGAGTGACCCGTCTTGGGACATTTCTGAGAAAGTCGAGCCTTGATGAACTCCCAAGTCTGTTGAATGTATTAAGGGGCGACATGAGTCTGATTGGTCCTAGGCCACTGCTGCCACAATATTTAGAACGCTACACGCCTGACCAAATGCGTCGGCACGAAGTTCTTCCTGGGCTGACTGGCCTGGCTCAAATCGAGGGACGACAGAACATTCCATTTAGCAGGCGCTTAGAACTTGATGTTCAATATGCTGAGAACCTTTCTTTTTTACTGGATATGGCAATTTTCTTTCGAACGATTAGGATGGTTATGACCGGCAAGGATGTCATTGTGGGTCAAGAAGTTTCTGAAGTAGACGATTTGGGTCTTTACCGTGCATAGGCTTCGAAAACTTGAGCCCAAAGACACGGAGTTTTTTTACAAGGCTAAAAATAACCCCGAAGTTTCAAGTTGGTTGGGTGGTTTTAACAGTGGCTACTCTAAACGGCAAATAGAAGAGTGGATTGACTTTAACTCTGCAGGAAAGTCTGATTTAGTCTATGCGATTGTAGATGAAGCTGATGAAGCAGTGGGTCAGGTTGGTTTGTATAAAATTGACCACCGAATTCGAAGCGCTGAGTTTGCGATCATGGTTGGCGTTCCTGAATTATGGGGCACTGGTCTCGGAACTTTAATCACGCATCTTGTTCTTGCACATGGATTCAAAAATTTGAATTTGAATCGTATCTATCTTGAATTACTTGAAACCAACGAACGAGCTATGAAGCTATATGAAAAAGTTGGCTTTAAGTTTGAGGGTCGTAGGCGTCAGGCACAATTTAAGCATGGGCGCTATCTGGATGTGATTGAAATGGGACTTTTGGCTAATGAGTATTTGGGAACTAGGCTCTGATTTTCATATTTCAGAGGATCTAGTTGAAGGTGAGTCATTGCCGTATCTAGACTCCAGTGTTTGTTTTGGAAGTGGTCGTCATGCTGTGGCTGCTCTTGTGAAATTTGGTGTCAAGCAGTATAAATGGCGTCACATTGCTCTGCCAACCTATTATTGTGATTCGGTAGTGAACGCAATCAAAGCAAGTGAGATACATATTTCCAGGTATACTAGTGCACCAAATCCTGATGCCGATGTTTGGTTGGTCAACAATCTCTTTGGTCTAAGTCATAAGCCAGAATGGTTGAGTAAATTTAGGGCAGTCGTGATTGAGGACCACACCCATGATTTATTGTCAGATTGGCTGCTTGGCAGTAATGCTCACTACTGTTTTGCGTCGGTTCGGAAATCATTGCCTGTGCCGGACGGTGCCTTGCTTTGGTCGCCCAGAGGCTTAGAGCTTCCGAAGGCTTATCCTGTTACGAAATTGCACAAGGAGGCAGCTGATCAGAAGTTAGCTGCAATGGTTATGAAGTGGCAATATCTGAAAGGCCGCTTTGTTTTGAAGTCTGAGTTTAGAAATCTTTATATCGAAGCTGAAAATAAGATCGGTCAGTCTGAAATTTCAGGGATGATGCCGGACACAAAGTCTTTACTCACAAACTTACCGCTTAAAACGATGCGTCATCAGCGCATGCGGAATTTTAGGATTTTTGAAGTTGCGTTTGGCATGAACGAGTTTATTAAATTAATGAAGCCAGCCAAAGGTTCAGTGCCGTTTATGATTATTCTACAATTTGATGATATTAAGCACCGAGATGCCCTGAAAACTTATTTGATTGAATATCAAATTTATCCGGCAATTCTTTGGGGAGAGGCTAAAATGTTGGCGATTGCATGTGACTATCGCTATGCCCCGAGTGATATGGAGCGTGTAGTTAAGATTATTGGCAGGTATGAGTTTTAGATTACTTGAACCGGAGGACCCATTGTGGAGCAAGTGCCTTATGGGTGTGCAAAGTGATTTCTATCAATACCCTGGGTATGTGAAATTGGTGGGTCAGATAGAAAACGCATCCGGATTTGCTGCCTATGTTGAAGAGGGGATGGATTGGTTGTTGGTCCCCATTTTAAAACGTCCAATTGAGGATGATTGGTTTGATGCGAGTTCACCCTACGGATACTCGGGGGTTCTAGGAAATCCAAATCTTTTGCCAGTTATCCTTGAAAACCTAGAAAGGCTTGGATGCGTTTCACTCTTTTTAAGATTTCATCCATTATATAATCCGAGTTTGGGCCAGAATATTGGAAAAACAGTCATGATCGATTTATCTAAATCCCTAGATGAGTTGGAGCGTGAAACCAGGAAAGATCATCGACAAGGAATCATGCGTTTGGAGAGGGAAGGATTTAACGCCTGGATTGATGATAATTGGGCACAGTTTGACCGTTTTTTCGAAATATATACGGATACAATGAAGCGCCTTGGTGCGGGGAATGGATATTTTTTCCCCAGAGAATATTTTATTGATCTAAGGCGGGTTATGGGTGGAAAGCTTCATCTTTGTATTGTTCAGAAGAAGAGCGAAGTAGCTGCTGCCGGTTTGTTCTCACAAGCGAGTGGTATTGTGCAGTTTCATCTTTCCGGTACCGATGCAAACCATCTCAAAAATGCCCCAAGTAAGATGATGCTTCACTTTATGCGTTTCTGGGCGAAAGAACAAGGAAATCGCTGGTTTCACCTCGGGGGAGGTGTTGGGGGACGAGAAGATTCACTTTTTAAGTTTAAGTCAGGTTTTTCGAGTGTTTTTTATGATTTTCAAGTTGGACGGTATATTCTGAAACCAGAGAAGTATAAAGAGCTTGTTTTCAAGCGCGGGATTACTCAGCCTACAAACTTTTTCCCGGAATACAGAGCATGATTTATCTTTCAGCCCCCCACATGAGTCCCAAGGAGCGCGAATATCTTTTACAAGCGTTTGATTCCAATTGGGTCGCTCCCCTGGGGCCATTTGTAGACCGATTTGAGAAACAACTGGCTGAAAAAGTAGGTGTTGCCGGTGCTGTTGCTCTTTCGAGTGGTACTGCAGCTTTGCATCTTGGGTTGCTCGTACTTGGGGTTAAACCAGGTGATTATGTCATCACCAGTACCATGACCTTTGTGGCGACAGCCAACGCAATTGCTTACACCGGAGCGATTCCGGTATTTGTGGATGTGTTGCCTGATACTTGGAACATGGACCCTGTGCGTTTAGAAGAAACTATTGAGACGTTACGTGCAGAAGGCAAACACATTGGCGCGATTGTGCCTGTTGATTTGTATGGCAACGTGTCAAAAATCCCCCTCAATCCCCCTTTTTCAAAGGGGGAAGAAATTCCCCCCTTTAGCAAAGGGGGGCTAGGGGGGATTTCGGTTTTAGAGGACGCCGCCGAAGCCCTTGGCTCTGTGGGTGCAGGCACTCAAGGCGATTTGGGCGTATTCTCTTTTAATGGTAACAAAATCTTAACCACTGGAGGCGGTGGAGCTCTTGTCGGTAACGATTTAGAGTTACTCGCAAAAGCTCGATACTTATCAACTCAGGCGCGTTTGCCAGCACCCTATTATCAACACGAAGAACTGGGGTTCAATTATCGGCTGAGCAATTTATTGGCAGCTGTTGGTTGTGGGCAATTAGAAGTTCTGGAAGAACGTGTCGCCAGACGACGCGAGATCCATCTTGCTTATCGGCGTGAGCTTGAAAATATAATCCCATGGGATGTCCAACGTTCTAACTGTTGGTTGACTTGTATGTACGTGGATAACCCCGATGCTGTGATTAAACATCTTAACGCACATCAAATCGAAGCACGGCGCGTATGGAAGCCCATGCATCTGCAACCACTTTATAAGCATGCGCGTGTGTTTGGCGGAAGTGTTTCTGAGCAGATTTTTAAAAGTGCTATCTGTCTTCCGAGCGGGTCATCTCTTTCGGACTCTGAACAAAATTTTGTGATTAGTAAAATTAGAGAAATCATCGAACTTGAAACAGATGATGGGTTTGATGCAACATAGTTATTGTTGGAAACATTTAAAGAATCGCAGTTAGACAAATTTACTTTGGCGAGAGTTGTTCGCTGGTTTTTGGATGCGTCCGTTTTAATGGGCGCATTTTTAATTTCACACTTCTTCTCTTTGAACGGTAGTTCAATATTTGGAATCTATGCCTTGATAGCTTTAGGCACTCAAATGGCTGGCTTTATGATTTTAAAGCTTGATTTGATTGTCTGGCGTTACGTTGGTTTTTATGACCTCAAGCGCTTTGGCATGTGGGCGCTTTATTCATCTGCATGCTTGGCGTTGTTGAATTTAGGTCTTGGGCAAGCTCCAGCATATGTTCCAATCGCTAATGCAGCGCTTTTATTTTTGGGCTTTGTGGGAATCCGCATATTTAGACGTGCTGTTTACGAATATGAGAGCTTACTGCAGGAAGTAGATATGGCTAAAGCTGTCGAGTCTAGACGGACTTTGCTGGTTGGTGCTGGTGAGGTTGGAGTCATGGCAGCCAGGGCCTTTCGAAAATCGCGTGACCAAAAATTAAATCTAATCGGATTCGTAGATGATGACCCTCGTAAAAAGGATTCCTTAATTCAGCAGATACCTGTTTTAGGCTCTGTTGATGAACTATCAAGTTTAGTGCGAGAACATCGAATCGAGTGGGTAGTCATTGCGATTGCAAAAATATCACGTGCTCAAATTAAACGCATTGTAGATATGTGTAAGGCTATACCGGTCGAAGTTCGAGTTGTTCCTGGGTATAGCGATATTTTGCAAGGCAATATTTCAATCAACACGGTTCGTGAAATCAAGCTTGAAGACTTGCTAGGCCGTGAGCCAGTCAAGCTAGATATGGAGAGAGCTTGCCAGCTGTTAACCGACAAAACTGTTTTGGTGACAGGAGCTGGCGGTTCTATTGGTTCCGAGCTTTGTCGTCAAATCGTGCATTTTAACCCCAAGCGACTCGTTTTGTTTGATATTTCAGAGACAGCTCTCTTTGAAATTAGCAGTGAGCTCAAGAATTATCCTGTGGAAGCTCGTGTCGGAAACTGTGCAGATCCGGCAAAAATAGGTGCTGTATTTGAAAAATATCGACCTGAAGTTGTGTTTCATGCCGCAGCCTACAAACATGTGGGTTTGATGGAGCACAATGTTTCTGAGGCTGTCGATGCAAATATTTTTGGAACCTACTACACGGCTCAGGCTGCACTCAAACATGGTGCATCTCGTTTTGTATTTGTGTCGACCGATAAAGCTGTAAATCCAACGACTGTCATGGGGGCTACTAAGCGTTTTGCTGAGCTTTTGCTAGCCTCTCCCCCCTTTGCAAAAGGGGGGCTAGGGGGGATTTCACCTTTTCGAATCGTTCGTTTCGGCAATGTTTTAGGCTCATCGGGTTCGGTTGTGCCTATTTTTAAAAAACAAATAGCCGCAGGTGGGCCTGTCACAGTGACAGATCCAGAAATGACTCGTTATTTTATGACAATTCCTGAGGCTTGCCAGTTAATTTTGCAAGCGGCGGCTAGTCCTGCAAATGCGAATTTATTTGTTTTGGACATGGGCGAACCGGTGAAAATTAAAGACCTTGCCGAAGATATGATTCGCCTTGCTGGATTTGATCCCGGGATTGATATCCCCATTCACTATACGGGTAAGATTCAGGGCGAAAAAATCACCGAGCAGCTCTATCATGAAGAGGAACTCTTGGGACGGGCTGGAAATAAAAGACTGTTTCTAGGGGCCATTCAGACGAATAAAATATCACTCGATGGGTTTCAAAACAGTAGAACTGAACATCAGACTAGACAGTGGCTTTTTGAGTCGATTCAGGGGCCGGCATGACGAAAAAACTTAGGTTGACGATACCGCTATCATTGATTGCATTGCTTGGGGTGATTTGGAGCCTGAGTCTTTTATGGGATTACTCAAATGGCCCAGGACTTCCAGCGCTCGCAAAATCTACATGGCCCGAGAACAGCCATCTTGAGCGTGATGCTAAAAATCCTACCTTCGTGA
Source organism: uncultured Myxococcaceae bacterium (assembly GCA_964635635.1). Taxonomy (GTDB): domain Bacteria; phylum Myxococcota; class UBA727; order UBA727; family JABDBI01; genus CAZWPE01. Next base: position 99,522 of record CAZWPE010000001.1, read on the forward strand.
TGTTTGCATACCCGCACTGTGCTTGTTCGGAAGCTAGTATCGCAGAGCTGAGTCAAATCATGACTCAAGTCAATTCCAAACTCAATATTCTTATTGTGTTTGTTATAGGAAAAAACTCTGGAAACACTTGGAAAGAAACCACCCTCTACTCGGCAGTTAAATTAATCCCTGATGCACAGATTATTTTAGACAAGGGTGGTCTTGAAGCCAAAAAATTTGGAGCCCGAACATCTGGACAAGTGCTGCTTTATGACAAGCAGGGCAAGCTTGTTTTCAGCGGTGGGATTACAAGTGCCCGCGGACGTTTGGGCGATAACCCAGGTAAAGCCAGCGTGATTGCTTTTATGAACCAAGGTTATGTAAAGCAGCAAACAGCGCCAGTGTTTGGCTGCGCACTCTAGCTTTTCATCATCGTCATCCATCAAGGGGTTGCAATGCCAATACAGTAAACGATGAGCTGTGAGGTGCTGTCGGTTGTGCTGGTAGCCTGCAAGGCTTTTGCTGTCCATTTACCAAAGTCGCTTGGATAACTGTTAACCAAGTACTCTTGATTGCTGGACCATGTAGCCATTCCACCCCCACTCACAACAATATACCCGCTGCCTAAATCACAAGTTACGGTGTCATTTCCACTGCTTGCATTGTTACCCACAGCGGCACCAATAAAAATTTTTGATGCCGCTAAAGTGGTTGTTTTAATCCCAACGACATAAGAGGTTATCTTAGCACCGTCACCTACACCGATATCCCTCGAAATGCTTGTCCAACTGTCACAGCTCGAGGGCATTGTTACAGGCGAAAGAGTTCCACCAGTGGTACTTGTAGAGCTGCCACCTGCATTGGTATGGACAAGGGGACTTAAAGAGGTTTGGAGACAATTATGATCGTCCAACAGCGCTCCGAAACCAGTGGTAGTTAAAGTGTTTGCACTTTGGCTTGGATAGGAAGCAAAGATATAGTTACCTGCCGCGGCTGCAGAGTTGGTGTGTACGCTTACATAAGATCCACCGCCTATCAAAGTGTAGCCAGCGGGTAGCGTTGCTGTGGCTATGGCAAGAGAATTCGTTGCAGCTGTTTCTGCTGTGACAATATGAATGTCGCTGGTATTCGTGCAACATGTTGGGGTAGTCCCATTAATTCTTAGCGTCGTCATATATCCAGCAACACTTGAATTGTTTGTGCCAGGATTTGTGGTGTAACTTACCGCTCGAGCAGATGTTGGGGAAGAAGTAGAGTCTGGCTTCAGCATTTCATGAAGTGCAAAATATCCATTCGTCACATCTCCGCCATCTGTTGTAGCGCCACTGCCAACAAATCTATAGCCGCTAGGAATACTGATAGATGCTGAAGAGCCAATTTTTGTCGAACCATTATTCGCTCCAGAAGATCCAGACGCGCTCAGGTGTAGGATCTCCAGATGCGTATTGTTGCTCAGAATATTTGACCCTCGAACACAGCTTGAGATTGTTTCAGAAGGGCAACCCGAAGATGGTGTCGAAATCTGAGTTGTAAAACCATCCTTCCCTCCTTGAAAGCTTCGCGTTGTTGTTCCCGTACTTGGAAAATTACTTTCAGAGGCATAACCTGTAATGTAAATTGTATTGTTATTTCCACTTTGCAGGGCCAATGCTGAGATAAGGGCATCTCCACCTGAACTGCTTGTGGGTCCCAAGTAAGAGTGCATATTAAGACTGTCGCCTCTGTCTTTGGTTTCAATACGACCATACAAACCCATGCTTACTGCGCCTGAAGTATAACTTCCGTGTCCTGAGCCGCTAATAGCGCCTACTGTGGTTAAACCACTTGTTTTGGAACGCCCCCCAAACCAGGCTCGACCTATTGAGTCTACGACAATTGAACCAGTCCCAGGAACATCATCATCACCGCTGCCACCGATGAAGGTTAAGTAATTAAAGGCTGTTCCATCAGAACTAAGTTTTGCCACAAAGATATCCTTTGCGGCGTGATAGGAAGTTCCATTCGTAGCCGTGAATGAACCAGAACTCCCATTAGTCGTTGTACCAATGATGTGAATGCTCGAACTGGACTCTTTAGGATATATGGCGATTCCGCCGACACTTTCATCGCCAGCACCGCCAACATAAGTCCCCCAGGTCTTTGAGCTCAACCCGCCTGTCACTTTGGCTGCGAATCCATCTCTTGCGCCACCTGGAGAAGTAATGACTGTACTGCCAACATTAATTCCGGTACCGGCAGCAGAGTCTGTCTGACCAACGATATAGATGTTGGGAGGATTTCCGGTTGTCTCGCCAGCAATCCCAATCCCAATATCACGCCCAGAACCGCCATAATAGTTCAACGCATTGGCTCCAAAAGGAGAACCTGTGGTCACTTTAACTACAAAAGCGTCCGATGTGCCGCCACCATAGGTTGTTTGCATGGGCCCGTTAACCACAATGCCACTTGAGGAACTGGTCGTCCCGACACCAATGACGCAAGGCTGACCAGCAGTGGTGCAGCCTGACGAACTCGTATCAAAATCGATCCCCGTCAATGTATCAAAACCAGTGCCTCCCAAATAGGCGGAAAAACAGGTTGAGCTTGCGCAGGTGCTTAGCGTGATCGAGGGACTCAAGCGAGCCATAAAAGCATCATAACCTCCATGATTGGAAGAGGTGCTAAACGGTTCAGCGGAAGCTGTTCCCGCCGTCGGAAAATTGGTGGAAGTTGTATAGCCAGCAACGTAAACATTGCCTTGGGTATCGACCTTAATCGATGTAATCGCTTCATCCCCGTTTCCGCCAAAGTAAGTTGAAATACTCAAGGTGCCAGACGAAGATATCTTGGAAACGAAAGCATCAAAGTTCCCCCCGTTTGCTGTGGCATCATAAGCGCTGGCAGTTTGAAAGGTTGCCGATTTGGTCCAACCTGCCACATAGGTGTTCCCAGAAGAATCAACTGTCTGAGCTAGAATAACATCATCGACTGATCCGCCGAGATAGCTTGAGTAGGACAGTGTGACAGGATCGATAACCAGGTCAAGATTTTTATCATAGTTTGCAATAGAAAACCCGATTAGATTCGATTTGTTCAAGATATAACTTGAACTCACTTCTACTTTTGTTCCTAGGCCAGTTTGTTGGTATGCAAAAGGTTTTTTAAGTTTAAACGTGCCTCCTCCTGATACCTTGATATCGATTCCTCCATCGGTACTTGGAGTAAGCTGTTGGGCACCTTTGATGCTAAGCCATATGTCACTATAGTTTCCCTTTGGCGTTACAATAAAATCATTTTCGACTTCGTTATTGGAGGAACCGTAGAAAACAATATGAGTCCCAGGGTATATGTTCGAATACCTCACCCTTGCATATGTTGGAACATTGACGATCCAGTTATCGGTTTTCTCTCCGTATAGGAAATTGCTTACACCTGGGAGCTGTTCTTCGCCTTGTCCTGCTAAAAGCATGTTCGCATTGAGCAAACTAACCGCAACGACTCCTGGAGTTGCCCCTGGATTCTGTTCATTGGGCAGGATCATGTCAAAGACGATCTCTGAACCTAGGATATAGAGGTTATAACCTCTTGATTTTCCTATGAAATCAACAGCATTTGAGGCTTGACCTAGGTTTGGTTCGAAAGTCACGGAATCACTTGGTACGGTAGCGGTTCCTGCGAGACTGCCCAACAACGACGAATCTGCAGGCTGCACAGCAGGAGGTAGCACCCCCCCCTCTGAGCGACCTCCACAGGCAGCCGCCAGCAAAAGCAACCAGACAAAACTGAGCACCAGTTTGGACATAGTGACTGCCTCCTCTGCGGTCACTATCTAACAATGTGAACCCTAAATCGCCATTTATCAGTGATCTTGGTAGTTTAGGTCCCCATCATGCGATAGTCCAGATGGTTCATGACCCATAAAGAACCAAACAGAATCGTTGCGAGCACAATAACCATGTAAATAAATACAATTAGGTTCCAGCGGGGTTTTTCTTCTTGGCCAAGGTGCAAAAATAGCAATAGTTGCGTAATAGCTTGATAGCTTGCCAGAGTTGAAATCGCGATGAAAAGCTTTGAGCCGCTTAAGACCTGACGCGTGACCAACCAATAAGACAACAATGTCAAAGCAATCGAGAGTACAAATCCAGTCAGGTAAGATTTGAGACTAGCCATGAGCGCCTCCGGCAAGATACACAAAGGTAAAAATAAATATCCAAACGAGGTCTAGAAAGTGCCAAAAAAGCCTCAAACAACTCAGCCGTCTAAACGAGGCTTCATCCATCCCATGACGCCAAACCGGTACTAACAAGACAAGCATCCAAAAAAGACCGAGCGAAATATGTAGTCCGTGAGTTCCAACCAGCGTGAAGAAAGCAGACAAAAAAGCACTTGTTTGAGGCCCATTGCCTTCAGCAATCAGTCTCAGAAATTCTGAAATTTCCATGCTGACAAATGCAGCCCCCAGAATAAAAGTCACGCCAAACCAAAATAAAATCTGTCGTTTGCTTGAGCGCTCACCGTTTAAAAGCCCAAGGCCACTCGTAAAAGAACTGGTCAAAATAATCAGTGTCTCTGTCAGTGCATAAGGCAAGTTAAAAATGTCACTGTTGGTTCGTAAAACCCCATAAGTCGCGAAAAGCGTAGCGAAGAGCATGCAGTCGGTGATGAGATAGACCCAAAACCCAAACAGTACTTTGGAATTAGAGTTCATAGTGAGTATCCTTTTGCGAAAGCCGCACAATGATTGTCGCAGAGATGCCAATCAGAGTGGCCATGCTCAGCCACCAAATGTGCCAAATAATTCCAAAGCAGCATAAAAATCCGAAAATCCCAATCCACAAGCCCGTGGAAGTATTTTTTGGCATTTCTACTGTTTCACCAGGAAGAGGCGCAAAGTTATAAAATGGCGGTGGAGACGAAGTCGTCCACTCCAAACTTTTCGCGTTCCAAGGGTTTCCTGTGAGGTCTCTATTTTTATCTCGTTGCAACACGCTGACCACAATTTGAAGAACTTGAAACGCAACCCCAAGGCAAATAATCAACGCACCAATTCCGGCAACAATAAAATAGGGTTGCCACCCGGTTGCGGCTTCATAGTGATTCAGCCGGCGAGTTGCTCCCATTAAACCCAAAATATAAAGAGGCATAAAAGCGACTAGAAATCCTGTGATCCAGCACCCAAAGGCATATCTACCAAGTCTTTCATTGAGTTTAAATCCGGCAAACTTCGGAAACCAGTAAGAAACACCAGACAAAAATCCGAATAGAACACCGCCTATGATCATCGAGTGGAAATGTGCGATCAAAAACAAACTATTGTGCATTTGAAAATCAACGGGTGCGATGGCCATCAAAACCCCTGTCATGCCGCCCGTCGAAAACACCACCACAAATCCTAAAAACCATAGCAAAGGTGTTTGGAAGCGAATCCGACCTCTAAACATGGTGAAGATCCAGTTAAATATTTTAACGCCTGTAGGAATCGCAATCATCATGGTCATGATGGAAAAGAAGCCATTCACATTCCCACCAGCGCCCATGGTGAAGAAGTGATGCAGCCAGACCGCAACGGAGAACAGTCCAATTAAGGCAATTGCCAAAACCATCGAAAAATAACCAAATAGTTTTTTTTGCGAAAAGGCTGGAACGACTTCCGAGAAAATACCAAAAGCTGGCAAAATCAAAATATAGACCTCTGGATGCCCCCAAATCCAGATTAAGTTGACAAACATCATCGGGTTGCCGCCCCCATCACTGGTGAAAAAATGCATGCCCAGTAACCGGTCAAGACTGAGCAATCCCAAAGTAGCAGTTAGAACTGGGAATACCAAGATTACCAGCGCCATGGAGACTAGAATGGTCCAGGTAAAAATCGGCATTTTCATCAAAGGAATATCTGGGCGCCGCATTTTCAGAATGGTGACCAGAAAATTGATTCCAGAAAGCAAACTTCCAACCCCAGAGATTTGAATCGTCCAAATCCAGTAATCAACTCCAACGCCGGGGCTAAAAGCTTTTTCCGTCAACGGGGGGTAGCCAAGCCAGCCAGCATTTGAGAAGTGGCCGACAATCAGCGAAACCAAAATAAACATTGCCCCAGAAGCAAACAGGTAAAAACTCACCGAATTTAGAACTGGAAAAGCCACATCTCGTGCGCCAATTTGAAGGGGCACGACAAGATTGGCAAAGGCAAACAAAAATCCCATGGCCACGAAAAAAATCATGGTCGTACCATGTGCGGTAAAGAGCTGGTGAAAGTGGTTTGACCCGAGATAACCCATGGAGTCGCCGACAGATAGAATCTGCTGCAGGCGCATCATCACGGCATCCATGAGTCCTTTGAGAAGCATGACTGTAGAGACGATCGCATACATCACCCCAATTTTTTTAGGGTCTAAAGAAGTCAGCCATTCGCGCCAAAGCCATGTCCAGCGTTTGTAATAAGTAAGTGCTAGGGCTGTGAGCAATCCACCAAAAATAATCGAGAGATCCGCAACGACTTCAATCCAGTCGTGCTTGAAAGCAGCAAGGGTAAGATTACCAAACATCGTGACCTCTATTGGGTTGAACTTTTCGCGTGTTCATTAAAATACGATAGAAAAAATCGCCTTCTTCTAAGATAAAGCTGGTGGGTGGATTGTTTTCACTGGGCATCACCAGCTGCTGGTAAACTTCCGAATTCAGCTCGCTCGATGAGCTCTTGACTTGATTTACCCAATTTTCAAAGTCTGCGTTTGAAGTAGCGTGAGCTAGAAAAGTCATCCTCGCAAAACCTTTGCCGCTTAAGTTGGCTGAAGAACCTCTGAAAATACCAACTTCATTGGCAGTGAGATAAAGTTTACTGAGCATCCCCGGCATGGCATAAATTTGCCCACCTAGGCGAGGAATCCAAAAGGAATTCATGGGTGCATCGGCAGTCAGCTTGAACAAAACAGGAGTTTTTTCTGGGAACCTGACCTCATTGACGGTTGCAATTCCTTGTTCTGGGTAGAGAAACAGCCACTTCCAATCAAGAGCTACCACTTCAATGGTGAGCGTTTTTTGGTCTGAAACAATTGGTTTATAAGGGTCAAGTTCATGACTTCCTTTCCAGGCCAAAACAGATAGGCAAATCACAACTGCTAAGGGGATACTCCACCAAATAATCTCTGCGACTTTATTTTGTTCCCACTCAGGCTCGTAGCGAGCTTTCGAGTTTGACTCTCGATACCGCCAAGCAAATGCGAAAGTCAAAATAATCACTGGCGCTACGACAAGTAGAATCAGCCAAGTTGAAATGACTAAAAGCCTCTTTTGTTCGAGCCCAATAAGTCCTTGTGGGTTCAAGACAGAAGCATCGGCATTCAGCAAAAAGAAAATAAAGAGGCCTAGAAATATCAGGCCAAGAAGAATGATTCCCCAAAATTGATGTTTATTCTTCATTTGGAGAAAAGTAAGACAGCTGCCTAGCTAAATACAACCGTTTTATGATCATTTAAAAAGACCCGATGCTCAATATGATATTTTACGGCGCGAGCGAGTGTTTGGCACTCAATATCGCAGCCTAGTTTCACAAGTTCTTCCGGTGTTTGGTCATGTCTGACACGGGTTATCTCTTGATCGATAATTGGGCCTTCGTCTAGATCGGGTGTAACATAGTGCGCTGTTGCACCTGTAATTTTGACCCCGCGACTGTAAGCTTGATGATATGGTTTTGCCCCTTTAAAGCTGGGTAAAAATGAGTGATGTATGTTGATGATTTTTCCTGCCAATTTTTCACATAAATCGGGTGAAATGATTTGCATGTAACGGGCCAAAACAACAAGGTCTATTTTGAGTGTGTTTACCAAATCTAAAAGTGTTTCGTTCTGTAAAATGGGTAGATGATGGTATGGAATTTGATACCATGAAGCCATTTCGCCCAGGTCTGGATGATTTGAGATAATGGCAGGAATCTGAATTGACAACGAACCAATGCTCTGTCGATGCAGCAAATCGTTCAAACAATGGCTCTGCTTTGAAACCATAATCAGAACTTTGGGTTGATAGCTCTTATTGTGGAATTCAAATTTCATGTTAAATTTTTGAGCGATTGGCTTAAACAAAAAACCTATCTTATCGCTGCCAAGACACCATTTTTCAGCTTTAAAATGGGTTCGCATGAAAAATCGACCGGTTGAGGTATCGCTGAATTGAGACAGGTCCAAAATGTTAAACCCATTTTCAGCCAAAAACCTGGTTACTGAGGCAACAATTCCAATTTGATCAGTGCATGAAAGTGTTAGAATATGTTCAGAGCCGGACATGTAGAGAATTATCGTCAATACGGTGGATTGATTGCGTTTAAACTTTGCGCTAAGTTTTCACGCCGTGAAAGACTCTCTCAATGAAAAAGCCTATCGATTGATGTTAACTTCCCGCGAGCTGGATAAGAAAATGCTTATTCTGCTGCGCCAGGGTAAAAGCTTCTTTCATATTGGTTGCATGGGTCATGAAGCTGTTCAGGCAGCAGCTTCCCTAAGCTTAGACCCTAAACGAGATTATTTATTTCCCTACTATCGCGATCAAACTTTTGTTTTGGGTATGGGGATGACACCTGAAGAATGTTTGTTGGGATTCTTGGGCCGTGAAGGGGACCCGAGCTCTAATGGTCGCCAAATGCCTCAGCACTATGGACACCCCAAACTGAATATTCCGAGTAGTTCGTCATCGACGGGAACGCAGTTTTTGCAGGCTGTGGGTTGTGCGTTTGCTTCCATGCGACTGGATAAGCCTAAAGACTTGGCAGTAACGGTTGTTTGTTCGGGTGATGGCACGACCAGTCAGGGAGATTTTCATGAGGCTTTAAGTTGGGCCTCGCGTGAAAAAGCGCCAGTGATATTTTTGGTTGAGAACAATGGCTACGCAATTAGTGTTCCGATTGCAGACCAGCGTCCTGGGGCGCAAATTGCCGATATGCATGGAGCGTACCCAGGCTTGAGCTTTATGCGGGTTGATGGTTGCGATTTCGAAGCCAGCCATGTTGTATTTCAAAAAGCTGTGGCCCATGCACGTACAGGAAAGGGACCTGTTTTAATTGATGCGAGTGTTGTGCGCTTGTTGCCACACAGTTCATCGGATGATGATAAAAAATATCGCCCAGCCAAAGATTTAGAGGCTGAAAAAAAACGTGATCCCTTACTTGTAAACAAGCATCTTGTTTCTGCAAAGCGTTTGAAAGCTTTAGAACAAGAAGTGTTTGAAGAAGTTGACGCTGCGGCGGATAGAGCGCTGGCAGCACCGGTGCCTAAGAGTGAAGATGCCTTGAGTTATGTTTATTCTCAGGCTTGTCCGAAGACCTCACCCTCGGTCCCTCTCCACCCAGTGGAGAGGGAAGGGGGGGCAGAGACCGTCCTCGTCGACGCCATCAACCGTGCACTGGCCGAAGAGCTTGAACGTGCTCCAAAAGTGCTCGTTTTTGGTCAAGATGTCGCTGGTGGTAAAGGTGGCGTATTTACGGCTACTAGGGGTCTTACAAAGCAATTTGGCGAAGACAGGTGTTTTAATGCGCCGCTGGCTGAGTCGAGTATTGTTGGTGTGGCAATTGGAATGGCTTTGCGCGGCTTTAAACCAGTACCAGAGATTCAATTTGGCGATTATATTTGGACTGCCATGATGCAGATTCGAAATGAACTGAGTGTCATGCGTTACCGCTCAAATAACGCCTGGAAAGCACCTGTTGTAATTCGAGTTCCTGTTGGTGGTTATATCCACGGTGGTCTTTGTCACTCCCAAAATATTGAAGCCACATTTTCGCACTTTCCAGGTCTCAAGATTGCCTATCCGTGTACGGCACTGGATGCTTATGGGCTGCTCAAAGAAGCCATTCGAGGCGATGACCCAGTTTTGTTTTTAGAACATAAGGGCCTGTACAGACAAAACTTTGCCAAGAGTGTGTTGCCTGCTGGAACAGATTGGACCTTGCCATTTGGGGTTGCAGCAGTTCGCCGTGCTGGCAAGGACATGACCATTGTAACTTATGGGGCACTGGTTCAACGTTCTATCGAAGTCGCGCGTGAACTTGAGGGTGAAGTTGATATTGAAGTGATCGACTTACGTACGATTAGACCGTATGATTTTGATTCGGTCGCTGAAAGCGTCAAAAAGACAGGCCGGGTATTGGTTTTACACGAAGATACGCGCTTTATGGGTTTTGGGGCTGAGATAGCCGCTGAAATTTCTGAGAAATGCTTCCAATATTTGGATGCCCCCGTTACTAGGCTGGCTGGAAAAGAATCACCCATCCCATATGCAGGCAACTTAGAAGAACAAGTCTTGCCTCAGGCTTCTTGGATTCAGGATTCAGTTAGAACTTTAATGGCTTATTAGGGCGTCTGTTCTTTTGTTCCTGCGCCCCTATCCAGGGGCTTTATTCGAGGAGGAATCCTGTTAACCCACCCCAACGCAATGCGCTTTGCGCCTTGCTATGGGTGGGCTGTGGCACCTTCGCCCCAAAGGGGCTTTCGAAATCCCAGAAAAACAAAGATAATCTTGCCTGCGACTAACCTTCTATGGCTCAGGAGCTTTCTTGGAAGGATTCGTTTGTTCGCGACTATTATTTAAAGAACCGTCTATCTTTGGCGTTTTATTCGAACTGCACCTTTGCTTTTGCAGATGAGGCGGGCTGCCCGGACGCTTGCTCGCGGGCGGCAAAGCTGATCGCTGCCGTTCGCCGTCAAAGACCGCCGGTGATTACGAGCCGAATTCCCAAACTGGGACGTGATGATTTGCGACAGTCCAAGGGAGATTGGATCGTGGTGGCTTGTTTGGGGCAGTTCTATCTTTTAAAGCAGGGCGCCACTGAAAATACATTGCGTGCTTTGGTTCATGATGCGCGTTGTTCTGCTCCAGAGCCTGAAGTTGGCTGGTTAACCCTGCTCCCCAGAGATGCTTTCGCTGAAGTTTACCCGCTGCTCGGCAAGAATGTAGAGCTTATTCAAAATGCAGTTATTCTTGTGGCTCTTGATTTAGATGCGGCTCCCAAAAATGATAACGAGTTTGCTCATGCTTTAGCCAATGGGGGTTTGGGTAACCGATGGTTTGATTTGTCGCTGCAATTGATTGTCACTGGCAACGGTAGAGCAGGGGGGAATACGGAACACACTGTTTATGATTCTTTGCCAGCTGGTACTTATGTGAATTCACTGATGAGTGATGTTCCTGCCGCTAGCGAAGACCAAGGGTATGAAAAAATTCGTTGGCCCAATGACCTTAAAATTAGCCAGGCCATTGCTGAGGCGAAAAATTTTGCAGAGGCAGAAGTTTCTAAGCGCGAAATACATTGCGTTCGAACCAGGGCGTTTGAACGAGATGTTGATGTTCAAATGGCGATCCAGTTGGCAGCAAAAGAAATATTCGGAGCACCACAGGTCACCAGTGAAGCTCTTAGTATGGCGCATATGCCAGAGGGACGTTATGCAACCATATTTTTTGAGTCACCTGAAGATTTGCAAAATCACCGGCAAAGAATCAAATCAGCCAAACTAGGCGAACCAATTCAAGTATTACCATGTGAAATCGTCACTTCAAACGCAGGGCACCATGAACACATTCCACTCATAGGCTTCACAGATACTGACCCAAATATTGTTGGAATCTCATATATTATGAAGCCAACCGAGACAGTATTTCACATTAAAGCAGATGGAGTTCACAAAGAAAAAGCCCGGAAGTATGCTTACTTTTTGAACCAGCTGTTGAGGTAGTTATACAGTTGTTTGGAACTGTCAAACAACCATGCAGCACCTGGCATTTCTTCTCTCTCTAGAGAAATCTCTCTTTCAATGTCTTCAAGTTTACTTTGAATTGTTGGATCATTTGGGTGGAATTTCATTAGTAGATTGCGTGCCATGTCGACAGTCTTCCGTGATTCAGCATCTAAATCTAAAAAACTCAAAAGAGTTTCTTTGACTTTTTCATCTCTAAAGAAATTAGCGGCTTCATTGCGCACATACTCAGACCTATCCTCTAGGCATTGAGCAATGGCTTGATGAATCTTGGGATCTTGAGGCTTGATGGCGGCTAAAGCCTGGATGGCGGCTTCTCTTGCTCTCGGATATTCATTGCTCAGGCATTGAGCAATGGCCTGATGAATGCCGGGAGCTTGAGGTTTGATAAAGGCTAAAGCCCGAACGGCGGCTTGCCTTGCCTCACGATTTTCACGCTGCAGCAATTGAACAAGGAATTGATGAATCTCTTGATCTTGAAGTTTGATAGAGGTTAAAGCGTCAACGGCGGCTTGCCTTACAAACCAATTTTCATCCTCCAGGCATTGAGCAATGGCTTGACGAATCTTGGGAACTTGAGGCTTGATGGCGGCTAAAGCCTGGAGGGCGGCTTGCCTTACCTCCGCATATGGATTCTCCAGGTGTTGAGCGATGGCTTGATGAATCTTGGGATCTTGAGGGTTGATGGCTTTTAAAGCCTGAACGGCAGCTTGCCTTACACTCCAATCTTTATCCCTCAGGGATTCAACGATGACTTGATGAATCTTGGGATCTTGAGGCTTAATCGCTTCGAAGGCACTGATGGTAGCTATGCGTATGTGTGGATTGAGATCATTCAAATACCGAGCCATGACTTCAAGGATATCTGAATCGATTGGTTTAACCTTAGCTAATGTTTCTAGAACGTCAACTATGTCTCCTCCTGAAGAACGTTCCGATTGCAATACTTCTTTAACGAGAGTTATGACAGCAGTTTCGTTACCCTTTTCAGCTGCAGAGCACAATTCAGCAACAGCGTTATTTGGATTTTTGTTGAATAAGCGCTGCCAAGTGGCTTCTGAGTAGTGCTGAATCCCCTCTTGGAATCCTTTGGAGGTTTTAGCTTGAGTCAAGAGACTTTTTGAAGAGTCACCTGAAAATGCAGCGATACGTGCAGTAAAAGCAGGATTTTTAAACAATTCGTTTTTAGGAGCCGCGATGGCTTCTTTCTTGGTTTCAGGTACACGCAAAGGGCTCAAAGCTGCTTCATCTCTGCTCTGTCGATATTGGTCAGGTAGTTGCTTATACTCATCGCCCTTGCGGTTTTGTTGCTGTTGGTTTTCTTGAACAGAAATTTTTCCAGTAATACCTATCTTCATACTCTTATTATAGGATCAATTTTATATAACCAGCAATTTTTATGGTAAATTATGATTGCGTATAAATTAAGTGCTTACAGCATGGTTCGATTGGATTAAACCTTTGTTGTCATCCCGGGCCCTAGCCCGGGATCCAGAGAAACACTGGATTCCAGCTTTCGCTGGAATGACAAAATTGGCTCAAAATTTATGAGCTGCGCTGTAGAGTGCTTCCAATGATTACAACAGGGCTTCCTTGTAGGAATTCAGTAAAATCCAGAAGCTTTGGCTCTGCCAGGTGTTTGAACTCAAAAATACACGTTTCTTCTGTTCCGAACCAATTTTCCTGATTTACCAACATAAGTTTGTAGTGGTTTTTTAGATTGCGAACTTCAACACGAAAGTGTTTTTCTTGGTGGACGATTTGAGTACCTAACACTGTTTTTAGCTTGTGTAGATTGTAGGCCAAACTCTTGGCGAAAATTTTAACTTGATTTGGGCGTTTGGCTTTATTGAGTACAGGCGCAAAAGACATGTAGGGGTATGCGCTCGAATCAAAGCACTGAGAAAGACCTTTATAGTGAAGTCCTGATTCAGTTTCGAGTGGGGGTAAAAATCGCTTGATAATCTGCTTTTGGCGGTCTGTGAATTTTTCAAAGAGGTTTAAAACTTTCATATCATTGATGTGGTCACTCTTCAAATTTTTACACCCTTCGAAGATTTTTTTCGCAGTCATGCCATGTTTGTCTTTAAGGCAGACTAGAGCGGGTGTGATGAATGGATGCGTGAGAAATGCTTCTACCTTCTCTGAACTGCGAATAAGAGAGGCAAGATGAAGTGCACTTTGTCCTTCATGATTGATAGCGTCAAAAATAGAAGCTGTCATGTTTGGATGATGAAGTATTTTGATGATTTGATTTGCCGAGGCATGCAGCATGTTACGGTGTAAGATAGTTTGCCCAAATGAATCTCGCTTGAGCCAGACGTCTTTTGAAAATCCAAGTTCGTCAAGTGTTTCAATGTCAGAGCGATCTGCAACGATGTCCATTGCGGTTTGATTATTGCTGTCTTGGATACCAACCACATCTCCTGTGGCAAAAGGATGCTCAATGAGTGTTTTAAATATGGTGAGAGTAGGCAAAGCTGCTGCATAGTGAAGAACCGTTCGGTTATTGGTGTCTTTTTGGGCAAATGTTTTGGAATCAAAATGCATCGAATCTAAAATCCGCTCCACAGGTTCAAGACGTCCTTTTGAGACAGCGATATGCAGGGGAGTTTGAAATGCGTCGTTCAACTGCGTGATTTCGTTCTTGTCAAAAGTTTCTTCATGCAGTGGTTCTGGCTCGACAATACGCCAGAAGTTAGTGGTTCGGTATCCGCAGCTTGGGAGTGGCGCTTGAAGCATAGCTGCTTGATTATACGGTTAACTTGGCTAATATGGACGTCATGAGTACTTACCTGACTGAAACGAAACGGGTCGAGATGAAAAAACGAACAGCTTTTTTAGGTGTGAGCGGAATTGGCTTGCTTTTAAGCCTATTCTCAAGCGCTTTTCTGGGTATCCCAGTTTTAGCGCTTGGTGTTTATTTGGGTGTTAAGTGGTTTCAGTACAGAGCTCAAAACGGGATGCGATTTTAATGCTGCAAACTCAAATCGAAGCTTTTGGTCTTAAACTTTTTGAGGAAATGCGTGGTGAAAAACCAGGCATTTTTAACAGCGACTACTGGCAAGGAAAATTGATGGACTGGGTCATGAAAGATCCCAGTTTTAAAATCGACATGTTTCGTTTTGTCGATGTTTTGCCTCAACTTGAAACTTCAGGCCAGATTGCTGCCCACGTTCGTGAGTACTTGCTGAAAGAAGGCCGTCAGCTCCCCGCAGTGATTAACGTAGCCCTTAAAGCGGCCGCCAGTGGTTTGACCGCTGGAATAGCTGCAACCAGCATTCGTAAAAATATCAGCGATATGGCTGAGCGATTTATTGTGGGGCGTGATGCCAAGAGTGCGCTGTCTGAACTGCAAGCTTTGCATAAACAAGGCATCGCTTTTACCGTCGATTTGCTCGGCGAGTATACCTTGAGTGATGCTGAGGCAGATGAGTACAAAAATCGCTATCTAGATTTGATTGCCAATATTGCAGGTGAAGCTGCCAAGTGGAAACCGGATTCAGTCATCGACGCAGTCCCACGCGTGAATGTGTCTGTGAAGGTCAGTGCGCTTGACCCCCAAGTGAAGGCTGTTGACCCGAAAGGTTCGGTGGAACGTCTGAAACAACGCCTGAGACCTCTGTTTGAAATGGCCATGAAGAATGGCGTATTTTTGAACCTTGATCTTGAGCAGTGGGAAGTTCATGGCATTACTTATGACCTGTTTGAAGAACTTCTTTTGGAGCCAGAGTTTGCAAAATATCCCCATTTTGGGATTGTGATTCAGGCTTATTTGAAAGACTCGCTGCGTGATGCAGAACGTCTTCTTGCTCTCGCCAAAAAACGAGGGACCCCAGTTGGTGTTCGTTTGGTTAAAGGCGCATACTGGGACTTCGAAGTCGTGAACGCGAAGCAAAAGGGTTTCGAATGCCCAGTGTTTACGCAAAAAGCTGACTCTGATGTGAACTACGAGCGCATCAGCAAGTTTTTGTTGGATCACATTGAGCATTTTAGGCCAGCATTTGGAAGTCACAATCTGCGTTCCATTAGTCACGCGATTGTTTATGCGGATAGTAAAAAAATCCCAGCGACGGCTTATGAAATTCAGATGCTTTATGGAATGGCAGAGCCAGAACGTAAGATTTTACGTTCTCGTGGAAACCTGGTTCGTGTTTATGCCCCGATAGGAGAGTTGCTTCCGGGTATGGCGTATTTGGTTCGGCGTTTGCTTGAAAACACGTCGAACTCTGGATTTTTGAAGCTTTCACATCAAGATGATGTGGATCCGAAGTTACTTTTGGTTGAGCCTGTTTCTCTCCCTCTCCCCTTGAGGGAGAGGGCTGGGGTGAGGGGTGAGTTTGAAAACTGCCCTTGGCTAGACTTTACGCGTGAAGAATCTCGAACAGCTTTTGCCAAAGCCATTGAAGCCTGGAAGCCTAAATTTCCAGTCACAGTCCCAGTGGTTATTGCCGGTGAAAAACAGGTCGGTGAGTCCGTGTTTGAACGCGTGACTCCCAACGATGGGCAAACTTTAGTGGCTAAAGTAGAGCTGGCCAGCAAAGCACAGGCTGAAAAAGCGATTCAAATTGCCACGCGTGCTTACCCTGCATGGCGAGATGGAGCTTTGGCTGAACGTGTAGAACGTTTAAACAAACTGGCTGATATATTGGAACGCGACCGTTTTGAATTAGCTGCGCTCATGTCCCATGAAGTGGCTAAGCCGTGGATTGAAGCGGATGCAGATGTCGGCGAAGCGGTTGATTTCTGCCGCTATTATGCTCAGCAGGCGCTCACAACACTTGCGCCCAGAAAACAAGGCAGTCTTTGGGGCGAAGATAATATTTTAAGCTATGAGGGCAGGGGGCCAACACTTGTGATTGCTCCTTGGAATTTTCCCTTGGCCATTTTGTGCGGCATGGCAGCAGCAGCTCTTGTTGCTGGTAACTCTGTGATCTTAAAACCAGCAGAAACATCCAGTTTAACAGCAAAGATGCTGTTCGACCGTATGCTCGAAGCAGGTATTCCGAGTGACGTTGTCCAGTTCTTGCCGGGCCGTGGTTCTGAAGTAGGGGCGTATTTAGTTGAGCATCCACAAATTGCGCAAATTGCATTTACGGGCAGCAAGGAAGTTGGCCTGCAAATTATCGAAAAAGCGGCGCGAGTTCAGCATGGCCAAGCACAAGTTAAGCGTGTGGTCTGCGAAATGGGCGGTAAAAATGCGATTGTGATAGACGACGATGCAGACTTAGATGAAGCAGCATTAGGTGTTATCCACAGTGCGTTTGGTTATGCAGGTCAAAAGTGTTCGGCAGCTTCGCGAATCATTGTCCATGCCAATGTTTATGACAGGTTTAAAAACCGGTTGGTTGAAGCTTGCAAGAGTCTATGCATTGCGCCTGCCACGAAACCTGGCTGTGGTGTTCCTCCGGTGGTTGATGCCAAATCCCAAAATCGCTTGCTCACTGAGATTGAGTTGGCTGCTCGTGAACACAAATTGCTAATAAGTATCCCCCCTTTGCAAAAGGGGGGTCAGGGGGGATTTTTTGTCCCTGTAACGCTATTTGAAGTCCAAAACTCAAAATGCCGATTGATGCAAACAGAACTCTTTGGTCCAGTAATTGCGATTGCCAAGGCCAAGGACTTTGAAGAAGCCATTCAAATCGCAAACGATACTGAGTTTGCTTTGACGGGTGCTGTTTATTCACGCAGCCCTAAGAATCTTGAATATGCACGAAAGGCCTTTAAGGTTGGCAATCTGTATCTTAACCGTGGAAGTACGGGTGCCATGGTTCATCGACAGCCATTTGGTGGCTTCAAAATGAGCGGCATTGGAACCAAAGCGGGTGGGCCAGATTACTTGATGCACTTTGTGGACCCCAGAGTGACCACTGAGAATACTTTGAGGCGTGGATTTACGCCGGATTTGGAATGAGCGAGTCCGAACACCTCACCCAGTTTCAGCCAAGGCTGAAACAGCCCTCTCCCCTGAAGCGGAGAGGGCAAGTCTTGGCTGGCCTTGTGGGTATTTCTCTGGTTGCATACATGGTGGGCCATATTGGTTTGGACCAAGTGCTTCATGCCCTAAGAGGCGCAGCTTATTATTTCCCTGCTATCTTATTGTGCGAGTTCTTTTTTTGGTTTTTTGGGACTCTTTCGCAGCGTGCACTCTATGGCGTTGATGCTAAAAAGATTCCGTGGGGCACGATTTGGCGTTCAGGTTTTACGGCTTACGCCATCATGGGTCTGATTCCAATGGGCCGTATTGTCGCGGAGTCAGCTCGGGCAGTAGCGTTTGCGCCTTATGTGGGCAAACCCAAGGCCGCTGTGGTAGCGGTTCAGGTTCAGATTTTGGCTTTGTGTGTGACGGCTTTAGTGGCTGGTGTATCTGGTTTATTTATTGTGACTCGTGCCTGGGGAAGCCCTGCTGCATGGCTTGCCATTGCCAATGCAGGCGGGGCATTGGTTTTGGCTGTTTTAGCAGCCATGGCAACCAAACACCTAAGATTGGGTCAAAAGCTGGGGTTCTTACTGCCCAGGATTCAGCTCTTTGGACAGGAGTTTGATGCCCACTTTGCCGGTTCGGCAGTTTTGCCGCGTGCAGCCTTTGGTTATGAGTTGCTCTGCCGTTTAAGTCAGATTGTCCAAAATGGTTTGCTGGTCATGGCTGTAGGTGGGGCTTTGGGTATTTCGAATGCCTTTTGTTCTGAGGGCTTGCATCTGATTGGTGCGACTCTGGGTGATCTGGTTCCGGGCCAGTGGGGCGTAACTGAACTGGTTTATGGTGAAACAGGCTCTATTCTAGGTCTTGGAGACCAAGGAGCCTTAGGGATTGCCTTGCAGGCGCATTTGGCCCAGCTGTTTTGGGTGTTTGTGACTTTGTTAATGAAAGTGTTGTTGTAAATTTGAAAAACAAATAAGATTTATTTATTATATAAAAAGTTTCAGTGTCTGGTGAGGGGGATCCAATGAGTCAAAGATTAGGTTTCAGTCCGGCTGAATTCAGAGAACAAGGTGACTACGAGCAAGAGGGTGAGAAACGTGTTTCGGGAAAGGATGCGGGTGTTGATGTTTATGAGGCGCCCTCTTTGCTGGAACAAGTTTCTAGAGGCTTAACTCCTCAAATTATAGAGAGTTATTTGAAAGAACCGGATGGAGAAGAAAAAACTAAGCTTCTACAAGCAATGGGCCAAAAAATAAAACCTGAGACATTGTCTAAACTGCCGCCAGAATCAGTGTCGAAACTTCATGAAATTTTTCAGAATAAGGGCAAACTCGAGGTAAGATGGGCGATCGAGGATGCGCAGTGGGAAAATGAAAAAATGTCGAGGTTTGTGATAGCCCCATACCGACGTAAACTCGATTTTGCAGATTTAGAAGAGTATCTAAAAAAAGGAGCGAGTATTAACTTTCGACTGCCCGAAAATAATGCAAACGCAAACGACAACAGTGGCAATTTTCCGGGGATGAACCTGATTCAGATGGCATTATCTCTAAATGATATGGATACTGTGAGTAAGCTATTTGCGAGAGGTGCTCAATTTACAGAAGAAGATGCTAATTATATGTATCCCCAAGAATATTGGTTGGGCAATGTAAGTTTGGCCCATAGACTCTTGGAGTCTGGTTACACAGATGCTTTTATTTGGCTGATTGATCATGGGGCTAACCCTAATCAAATCATTTCAAAATATGGGGACCCTTTTGATGCATTGAGCCTAGCGCAAGCAGCTTTAAAAAAAGGCGATGTGATGGCATTTGAAAAACTCATTGAAAAAGGTGCTGATATCAACCTGCCATTTCCCCGTACGAGTACAACAGGGGAATATGCGAATAAAACTCTTGCTCAGGTTGTCCTAGAGAGGGGGGATACAAACGCCCTTAGGCTTCTCCTGGAAAAAGGTGTTTCTCCTAACCAAACTTTTCCTTCTGCTTGGAATTCTGAGGCTACCTACAAAGGCATGACTCTTTTGCAGGTGGCTATGATACTAGGGCATACAGATATCGCTATGCTACTGCTCGATCATGGAGCCGATCCAGATCGAGTCTTCCCAGGGACCATTGATGAACACCGTGATTATGCTGGCAGGACACCGATTCAGATTGCTCTGAGGCAGAACAATACGGGGCTGATTGAGAAACTCATCGAGCGTGGTGCATCAAGCAAGGGTTTAACGAGTCCGTTGACTTTTAAAGCGTTGCGTTTACCACGAGAAGATTTGGAATCGATTAAGCCATTAGAAAATGGCGATAGTATTGAACAAATTATCGAAAAATCAAAAGATAAAAAATGGATTCAAGAATTCTTTGGAGACCCAAAACCTGCCAACGAAGGAGACCAAAAACCTGTCATTGAATATGTGGACGACCATCATTCGAAAAACGGACATACTCGCGAAGACATCATTAACGGTCTTCAGGTTTTTTTCGAAAGAATTCAGAAAAGAGAGGCTGTTCTGGGGACGCCTCCGTCAAATCAACTTAAAGAGTTAAATGCGTATTATGACAACATGTTCCATCGCTTGCAGCATATTTTTTCGTTCTTAGAACAGAAAGAGATTGCTCAAGATATCAAACGGGCTGCTCTCGATATGATTTATGGGGGTTCTTTGGCTTGCGGTACGGCTTGGTTCAATGAGGTTAAGAGTGCCTATGAACTTCTTAAATCGCAGATTAAAGCACCCCAACAAAGTTCTGCCACAGCAGCAAGCGCTGCAGATGAAAGTTTTCAAAGTGAGTATGAGTCGATCATTGAGCAGCGCTTGTATGAATTTAGAAGGCGTTGTTTTGAATCTGCTCTGCCCAACAACAATACGCACACCTATAACGCCTACATGCGCGAGCTGGGGGTTGAGTTTGGGGTGGCGGGAAAAAATTCAAGCTATGACGATCCAACCGTTGTTCCTATTTCAGAGTACGAAAAAGCTGTTTTCAGACACAAGGTCGAGTCTCTTTATGAGCCAAAACTTATCATTGATTTTATATATAAAATTTCCAAAGATAAAACACAAATAGGTGAGGGGATTATCCCTGGTCTGCTTGCTGACTATGGACCTAAAGTAAGCCAAACTCAAGCTAATAGGTATTTTGTGTTGGAAAATAAGAAGGAAAAAGATGAGCTCAGTGGCGAAGAGTTGAGGGAATATGAGGAACTTACAAAAATTATCTCTCAGGAAGATGATTATACGGAGATGACGCTTGGAAAAGAATACGAGCCAACCCGAGAAGGCGTGGAATATTTGCTTAAAGCTTTAGGCATATTACGAATTAGAGACCTGAAAGGGATAAAGCTCGATCCATGGAGCCAATTCTTAATAAGACGTAAACAAAAGGAGCTCGAGTCAGCAGAGGAAGGCTCCGAAAGGCAAAGAGACCTAAAAGAATGGCTTTCAGAAGCTCAGGCTGAGCAAATTCAAGAAGTTAAGCAAACAAAGAAGGCTTCATCAGCCACAGCTGCCGCTAGTTCTTAATGGAAATGGGTTGTTTTTGTGGCTTTGTTACTAAATCTGTTGTCTACCCGACCGCAAAGTGCTACGGTCCGGCCGCAATAGGAGTTTTTATGGCAGTTTGCACCCTTACCGGAAAATCTTGGATGAATGGCAACCGAGTGTCCCATTCAAACATCAAAACCAAACGTAAAGTCAGAGCAAACGTTCAATCGAAGCGTATCTTCGACGTTGAAACTGGCCGCATGGTTCGCGTCAAGCTTTCAACCCGCGCTCTTCGTACTTTGAACAAAAAGTCACTTTCCGCTTGTCTTGCTGAAATTTGCGCTTAGATTCTCCTCCTAACAAGGAGAATCTAAATGAAGTTCAAGCCCTTAAATGATCGCGTCCTGGTAAAGCGCCTGGACGCTGACGAAAAAACCGCTGGCGGTCTTTTTATCCCCGATAATGCCAAAGAAAAACCCATGCAAGGCCTTGTGGTTGCTTGTGGGGAAGGCAAAGTTCTTGATAATGGCACAGTAAGACCCCTCGATGTCAAAGCTGGCCAAACTGTATTCTTCCGAAAATATGCTGGAACTGAAGTCACCGTTGATGGCGTAGAGCACATGCTCATGCGTGAAGAAGAAATTTTAGCAATTCTTGAGTAATAGGAGCATTCAATGTCAGCAAAAGAAATTCATTTTTCGACCGATGCACGTGCAGAGATTGCACGCGGCGTAAACATCCTCGCCAACGCCGTTAAAGTCACTTTGGGCCCTAAAGGCCGAAATGTGATCTTGGCCAAATCGTTTGGCTCACCCACCATCACCAAAGATGGTGTGACTGTGGCCAAAGAGATTGAGCTTTCCAACAAGTTTGAAAACATGGGCGCTCAGATGGTTAAAGAAGTAGCGTCGAAGACTTCTGATAAAGCAGGCGATGGAACCACCACCGCAACAGTGCTCGCTCAGGCCCTGTTTAATGAAGGTATCAAGCTGGTTACCGCAGGTCATAACCCGATGGACTTGAAGCGCGGAATCGACAAAGGCGTTGAGATTCTGGTTGAAGGTCTTAAAGCACTTTCAACTCCGATTAAAGATCACAAAGAAGTGGCTCAAGTTGGAACTATCTCTGCCAATGGCGAAGCTGAAATCGGTGATATCCTGGCCAAGGCCATGGAAACCGTTGGCAAAGAAGGCGTCATCACGGTTGAAGAAGCCAAGAGCCTTGAAACCACCCTGGATGTCGTAGAAGGCATGCAGTTTGATCGCGGCTATTTGTCACCTTATTTTGTAACTGATTCAGAGCGTATGGAAGCTTCTCTCCAGGATGCTTTGATTTTGGTTTATGAAAAGAAGATCTCTGCGATGGCAGACTTTATCCCTGTTTTGGAACAAGCTGCTAAGACCGGTCGTCCATTCTTGATTATTGCTGAGGAAGTTGAAGGTGAGGCTTTGGCTGCTTTGGTGGTCAACAAGCTGCGTGGAACTCTCAAAGTTGCTGCAGTGAAGGCCCCAGGCTTTGGGGACCGCCGCAAAGCGATGCTTGAAGATATCGCTGTGCTGACTGGCGCGACCTTTATCTCTGAAGATCAAGGCTGGAAGCTTGAAAACGTCACTTTGGCTGAACTGGGTTCTGCCAAGAAAATCACGATCGATAAAGATAATACCGTGATTGTGGATGGTGCCGGTCAAAAAGCTTCCATTGAAGCTCGCGTTCGCCAAATCCGTGGCCAAATCGAAAACACAACCTCTGACTATGACCGCGAGAAGCTTGAAGAGCGCCTTGCTAAGTTGGTTGGTGGGGTAGCTGTGGTCAAAGTTGGTGCAGCGACCGAAGCTGAAATGAAAGAGAAGAAAGCTCGTGTGGAAGATGCACTGCATGCAACCCGCGCAGCCGTTCAAGAAGGCGTGATTCCTGGTGGTGGTGTGGCGCTGATTCGTGCTGCTCAAAACACCAAACTCGCTGATTTGAAGCTTGCAAACACGGAACAAAACACAGGTATTCAGCTGCTGCTTAGAGCCATTGAAGAACCATTGCGTCAGATTGCCAAGAACGCTGGCCATGAAGCATCTGTTGTGGTGAACAAGGTCAAAGAAGGCACAGGTGCATTTGGTTTCAATGCTGCATCTGAGCAGTATGAAGACCTGGTGAAAGCCGGTGTAATTGACCCAACCAAGGTAGCCCGTACAGCACTTCAAAACGCTGCATCAGTCGCTTCATTGCTTCTCACGACTGAAGCCATGATTGCTGAACAGCCTAAGTCCGAAAAAGCCGCAGCTCCAACCGGAGATTATGGCTCAGATATGGACTATTAAAACAATACTGTGCGAAAATAAGGGATATGAAATTATTTTTCATATCCTTTTTTTTGGAAATTTTTTCCGGGTGTTCAGGCAGTGGTAGTCTGCAAACAGCTTATTGGGTGTCGCCTGATGGAAATGATGCATGGCCTGGAACCCAAGAACAACCACTTGCTACCCTGGACAAGGCCCAAGAAGCCATTCGTCTATTGCCAGTCAATGACAGAGTTGGAGTGACAGTAACACTTCGAGCTGGACAATATAGACTTAAACAACCGCTCGTTTTTGAACCTCAGGATTCGGGCACTAAAAAGTCCAGTATTATTTACCAGGCTGCTCCAGGAGAAACGGCTGTCATTTCAGGTTCTATTGCTGCTCAGAATTGGTCTTTGGTGGATACAAAATTGAATATCTACCGTAGCTCTGTTGGGCAAGTTAAAACACGCCAGTTATATGTGAATGGCCAACGTCGAGTAAGAGCTAAGACAGAGGATTACCCTCCCGGATTTTATCCTAATTTTAACACGGGCGGGATTCAGTTTATCCCTACGACGACTCTGAATCCAAACTTATGGGGCAATGTTAAAAATATTGAAGCAGTGATTTTAACTCAATGGAAAATGATGCGGGTTCCACTGAGCAGCGTTAATCCTACATGCAGCGTATGTTCTCCACCTAAAAATGCCCCCACAACGATACCGGGGGTAATTAAAATGCAAGAACCAGCCTGGAACAATGCTAATTTGCTGAGCGAACTCTGGAGTTTTTGGCAGGTGACTTGGTTTGAGAATGCGTACCAATTCTTAGATGAACCAGGAGAATGGTATTTGGATGAAAATGCAGGGGTGTTGTATTATATCCCAATGCCTGGCGAAGACATGAGTCAGGCTGAGGTTGAGCTGCCAATCTTAGAAAGTTTGCTTCAAGGCACTGTGTCGAATATTCGATTTCAAGGTTTGACCTTTGCTTATGCTACTTGGCTTGGAGCTAGTAGTAATAATGGCTATGTCGCTGACCAGGCGGGGCAAATTTTGATTGGAAAGGGCTATCAGAAAAATGACATAGGGCATTTTCAAAATACTTTTGATACTCCGGCAAATATTAGTTTTAGTGCGTCTCAAAATATTGAGCTCAGAGGCAATATTTTTAAGCATCTCGGGGCTGTTGGAGTTGCTTTTAGAGCTGGCAGTCAAAATAATATTATTCAAGACAATTTGTTTAAGGATATTTCTTCGTCTGCTATCCAACTTGGAGGGGTGAGTGCAGAGGATGCTCACCCTGTGAATGCGCAGCAGATTGTTTTTAACAATTTGATTCATAATAATATGATTCGTGAAACGGGTCGTGAGTATTATGACTCGGCAGGGATTTTTGCCGGATTCACTCAAAATACAACGATTAGTAATAATACAATCGTCGATGTTTCCTGGTCTGGCATTTCAATGGGTTGGGGTTGGGGGTTGCTTGACCCAGGTAGTTTTTTAGGACTTCCAGGTGCGACCCCAAACCCATGGGGGAGCTATACACAGCCAACACCGAATGCAAATAATCAAATCGTTAGGAATCGAATTGACAGTTTTCTGAATAAGGTTTGGGACGGTGGTGCAATTTATACAACTGGCCAACAGGGAAGTAGCGCACAAAATGGTTTGCTGATTCAAGGAAATGTAGCGACTTCACGCAATCCTGCCTTGGGCGGTAATACCTTCTATGATGACGGTGGGAGCCGTTATATTACCCTGAAGCAAAATGTTTCGCTTCATAATCCAACTGGAAAAATGTTTTTCGGTCCTTTGCCCAGTAGTCAGGATCCATTCTATCTAGCGGTTAGTCTTCCATGTCAGCCAAAATATGGAGCTTTGTGCCTGCTGCTGACATTTTTTCCTTATGATTTGGATATTATACCCTATGGAAGTGATATCGGTGGCTGTAGGACCTATGGCGATATCACTTACCAGGAAAATTATTTTTTAAATAAAGAATTTTTTGACATTTGTCCGTATACAGATTCGTCGGGAATCTCATACCCAACCAACTTGGCATATGTGAACAATGTATTGATATCAAAAACATCAGATGTTCCTCCCGAGTTGCTTGATGCAGCAGGAGTTCAAAGCACTCCTGCCACAATCCCGAGCGAAGAGTGGCTTAGACCCTAGAAGAACCCAAGTGCATTTGATGAGTACGATACCAGCAAATTTTTGGTTTGTTGGTAGTGCTCGAGCATCATGCGATGTGTTTCACGTCCAATGCCAGACTGCTTATAACCTCCAAAGGCAGCATGTGCAGGGTAGGCATGATAGCAGTTAGTCCATACGCGCCCGGCTTCAATGCCTCGGCCCATTCTGAACGCACGGTTCATATCACGGGTCCAAACACCAGCCCCTAGGCCATAGGGAGTATCGTTTGCAATTTTCAAAGCCTCTTCTTCGGTCTTGAAGGTGGTGACAGAAAGCACGGGACCAAAGATTTCTTCTTGGAAAATACGCATTTGGTTGTGGCCTTTGAAGACTGTTGGCTTCACGTAAAACCCATTCGCTAAATCGCCTGGAAGCACTGTTCTTTCGCCACCAGTGAGGCACTCAGCACCTTCTTTCTTGCCAATCTCGATATAGTTGAGGATTTTTTCAAGCTGTTCTGCAGACGCTTGAGCACCCAGCATGGTGTTTGGATCCAGTGGATTGCCTTGTTTGATTGCAGCGACACGTTTGAGTGCACGTTCCATGAATTGACCGAAGATGGACTCTTGAATCAAGGCGCGTGAAGGGCAGGTGCAGACCTCGCCTTGGTTCAGGGCAAACATCGTGAATCCTTCAAGAGCTTTGTCAAAGAATGCATCATCAGCATTCAAAATATCTTCAAAGAAAATATTGGGGCTTTTCCCACCGAGCTCGAGCGTGACTGGCGTCATATTTTGACTGGCGTATTGCATAATTAAACGCCCAGTGGAGCTTTCACCGGTGAATGCGATTTTGTTGATGCGCGAGCTGGAAGCCAAGGGCTTTCCAGCTTCAAGGCCAAAGCCGTTCACAATATTGAGCACACCGGCAGGCAGCAGATCTTGAATCAGCTCCATCATGACCAGTATTGAAGCAGGTGTTTGTTCGGCGGGTTTGAGTACCACGCAGTTGCCTGCTGCAAGCGCTGGGGCTATCTTCCAAGTGGCCATCAAGATTGGAAAATTCCAAGGGATAATCTGACCGACGACACCCAAAGGCTCTTTGAAGTGGTAGGCATAGGTTTCGTGGTCAATCTCTCCAATGCTACCTTCTTCAGAGCGGATGCAGCCTGCAAAGTATCTAAAATGATCAATCGCTAGTGGGATATCTGCTGCGCGGGTTTCTCGAATAGGTTTGCCATTGTCCCAAGTCTCAGCTGTTGCAAGCTTGTCCAAATTTGCTTCGAGCCGGTCGGCGATTTTGTTTAAAATAACGGCGCGTTCGGCCGGTGAAGTTTTGCCCCAAGATTTTTTAGCTGCATGGGCGGCGTCGAGAGCTAGATTGATATCTTCCTCGTTGGAGCGTGGAATTTCGCAAATGGCTTGGCCAGTCATGGGGGTAATGTTGGTGAAATAGGCGCTGGATTTGGGTTCGGTCCATTGGCCGCCAATGAAATTTCCATATCTCGATTTGAACGGATTATTCGTCGTCATATTTTTCTCCTATGACGAAAAATGTTCACTTCAGATCAAAGAAGTCAACGTAGTAGCCAGGTGCTTCTCCAGTATTCTTTCCAGGATTCGAATAGCAAGTAAAGGTCGAGGTTTTATCGTCAAAAGGAAATGTGTAGGCTGTAGGACACGCCTGCTTCATGAATACCAACCAGGGTTGGATATTCGTTGCCCAAGTAGAATTAGTAGCACTGCAATTGCCTTGAGACGCAAGTACATTGGGCCAGGTGCTTAGATATGGATTGCCAGGAAATGTTGGGCAACCGCAATCGCACGAAGTGCCGGATTGATAACACGAGTTAGGCGCAGTGCCTGTGCAGCCAAACATGTCTGAATAAGTGTAGGATGTTCCTGAGATGCTGCCGCACTGAAGTGGGGATATGTTTGATGTTCCAGGGTTTGTGCCGCATATCTGGTCAGCGCTCCAATAGGCAATAAACGTGCCACACACCTTGGCAACGGTTGAAATGCCAGTGTTTTGCGCAAGACCGCAGAGTTGTCCGCTAGCGCAATCTGAGTCTTTGCTGCATGAGCAGTATTGATTACCTGCTCCAGTAGGTGAGCCGGAAATACAGCTTTTGTTGATGGTAGGTAAAACTTGTCGCAGCAACGTGCTTTGATTTTTGGGGGTGATGCCTGGAATCGAAGGTGTAACACTCCAGCTACAGGCACGCAGTACACCTAAAGAGTCAGCTTGTGTGAGAGCGCCCGGCGTTGCGCAGAAATAAGGGTCAGTTTGACTCTTGGTTGTTGTGGTTGAGTCAGGTTCCATGGCAATGCCAATGTTCATGCCATTGATAATACTGACGTCATAATAATCGAGGTTTGGTTGAGGGGCTGTGAATGTGAATTCTGCCAAGCTTGCAGGAGGAACTCCACCGGTTCCAGCGTTGCAGCTTCCATCTTGTGGAGCACAGGAGCCATTGTTTGGACAGTCTTCTGCATAAGTGTGACCAGATAGAGGGGTATATCCTGGGCCGCAGTTAGTTTGAGTGCAAGCTTGACCTGAAATCTGACATTTGAAACCACCTCCATTGTTAATGCATTGATCTCCGATGGTTGTACAAGTAGAACATCCAGCGCTATTCGTGGAGCATTCACCTGAGGCACAGTTTTGGCCATTGGAGTCGCAACCAAAGCGTGCAAACAAATTTCCACTCCATTGAACCGAGCTTAGAGCGTTTGTTTGTCTACCGTGTTTTGAAGAGGCTCCTAAGGGAGCAGGAAAACAAAGTTTCAGTGATTGAGTTGGTGAGAGTTTAGGGGTGTTGGCGCCAACCATTCTGGGTTGCTTCCAGAAACACTGAAATCCATTGCCCGCTACTGTATTGGTTGCGCATACGCCCAGTGTTCCACAACTCTGTGATGCTGCGCTGCAGCCGCAGACACCCGTTGGCCCGACCGCATCAGAGCCGGTAATTATACAGTTGTTGCCCATGTTGGCACAGTCCGTATTTTTTCGGCAGAAAAATGAACCGCTGGTCAGACCTACCCATACAGTTTGCGATGAATTGTTGGTGACAATCATGGGCCTTTCGCCAGTAGAACAAAAATCAAGCACGGGCCGATTGTCTGGTGGATTGGGATTATTTGGATTATTGGGACCACTTGGGTTATTCGGCCCACTGGGATTGCTAGGCACATTTGGATCATTGCTCTTCGAGCAACCAAGCCCAACAAGAATCAAAACAACCCAAAACAAACGCATAAAAACCCCCATGCGTTTATTGTATCAAACTTGGAACAAATACATACTGTTTTACACGAAAAAGTCAGGCATGAGGTCTTTAGTGCCTGGCACACAGGCATATTGGTCAAAATCTTGAACGCCAACTTGTTTACGTAAGAAGTCTTCATCTATGAGCCACTGGCCGGTAATTTCGCCCCCAGGGGTTAAGAATAGTGCGTGGGCGGCATCGGCTACAATGTCTGGCTTGCGCGACTGTTTCATGCCGTCTTCACCCATCAGCATGTTGATGGCAGCAGTCCAAATAGCCGTGCGAGGCCATAGGGAGTTGACCGAGATTTTGCGCTCACGAAACTCTGCGGCCATGCCTAAGCTGCAAAAGCTCATGCCGAACTTGGTAATGGCATAAGCAACGTTATTTTGTAGCCACTCTGGTTTAAAACTGACTGGAGGGGAAAGATTCAAGATGTGTGCGTTGGATGATTTTTCCAAATAGGGCAAACAAGCGCGTGAGCACAAGAAAGTGGCTCGGGTGTTGACGTTCATCATGAGGTCAAACGATTTAGGTGGTGTGGCATCTGTGGTGGTAAGTTTAATCGCTCCGGCATTATTGACCAAAATATCAATACCGCCAAAGTGCTCACCAGCTTGTTTGACACAAGATTCAATCTGGTCAGCATCTCGAACGTCTAAAACAAGAGCCAATGCCTTGCCACCAGCGGCTTCCACTTCTTTTGCGACTGTGTGGATGGTTCCGGGCAACTTTGGGTTTTCTTCAGCTGTCTTAGCTGCGATTACGATGTTGGCCCCATCAGCAGCGCACTTGAGGGCAATGGCACGACCGATTCCGCGGCTGGCGCCAGTAATAAAAATCGTCTTGTTTTTGAGTGTCATCATGTCGCCAAAATAAGTTTTTATAGATTCGCTTGCAAGCTGTTTCCTTGTCCGCCTAAGATCTGCCAAATGGAAAGACAACAAACAGAACATCACCTGTGGAAAAAAGCTGAAAGCCGAGCTGCTTTTAAGTTACACGTTTTAAGTTATGTGGCTGTGAATCTAGGGCTTTGGCTTCTTTGGTATTTAACAACATCGGAACACCAGGTAATGGGTGCGTGGCCAATGTATATTAGTGCATTCTCAGCGCTTGGACTTTTAGTGGAATTTGCAGGTGCATTCTTAAATCTTAATCAGCATGATATGGCACAAAAAGAGTTTGAGAAGCTGAAGCGTGGGCAATAATTGCCGCCTTGTAAAATCATTTGAACGGGGTACAACTGCTTTCAGACCCCATGATCAAAGATTTAACCGAAAAGACCTATGCCTATGGCTTCGTAACCGATATTGAATCGGATACACTTCCTCCTGGCTTGAACGAGGAAGTCGTTCGGTTTATTTCTGCTAAAAAAAATGAGCCTCAATGGCTTTTGGAATGGCGTCTTAAAGCCTATCGGCATTGGCTGACCCTTAAAGACGAACCCAAGTGGGCTCATATCAAATACCCGCCTATCGATTACCAACAGATTATTTATTACTCTGCGCCCAAGCCTAAAAAGCAGCTTAAGAGTCTGGATGAGCTAGACCCTGAGATTCTAAAAACATATCAGAAGCTTGGAATCCCCATTCGTGAGCAAGAAAAGCTTGCCAACGTAGCGGTGGACGCTGTGTTTGACAGCGTCTCTGTTGCGACGACTTTCAAAGATCGCTTAGCCAAAGCAGGCGTGATTTTCTGCTCGTTTTCAGAGGCAGTACGCGAACACCCTGAGTTGATTCAGAAATATCTAGGTTCTGTGGTGCCGGTGAGTGACAACTACTTTGCCACCCTGAACTCCGCCGTCTTTAGTGATGGTTCGTTTTGTTATGTTCCAAAGGGTGTTAGATGCCCTATGGAGCTTTCAACCTATTTTAGAATCAACTCGGCGAATACAGGCCAGTTTGAGCGAACGCTCATTGTTGCCGAAGAAGGCAGCTATGTGAGCTACTTGGAAGGCTGCACCGCGCCCATGCGTGATGAAAATCAACTGCACGCGGCTGTTGTGGAACTTGTGGCTTTAGACCGAGCTGAAATCAAATATTCAACCGTTCAAAATTGGTACCCAGGCGACGAGAACGGAAAAGGTGGTATTTACAACTTTGTGACCAAGCGCGGCGCTTGTCGTGGGTACAAGTCCAAAATCTCTTGGACTCAGGTTGAAACGGGCTCGGCGATTACTTGGAAGTACCCAAGTGTTATTTTGCAAGGGGATGAGTCTGTGGGTGAGTTCTATTCAGTCGCTGTGACCAATCATTACCAGCAAGCCGACACCGGTACGAAGATGATTCATATTGGCAAAAATACGAGCAGCACGATTATCTCCAAGGGTATTTCGGCGGGTAAAGCCCAGAACTCTTATCGTGGCTTGGTTCGTGTTCAAAAGGGTGCTGAAAAAGCCCGTAACTATTCACAGTGTGACTCGCTATTGTTTGGGGGAGACTGTGGTGCGCATACTTTCCCTTATATGGATGTTCGCAATCAGGGTGCACAGGTCGAACACGAGGCAACGACTTCAAAGATTAGCGATGACCAGCTGTTCTACTTAAAGCAGCGCGGCATTTCTGCAGAAGATGCGGTGAACATGATTGTGAATGGATTTTGTAAGAGCGTATTCC
Source organism: uncultured Myxococcaceae bacterium (assembly GCA_964635635.1). GTDB lineage: Bacteria > Myxococcota > UBA727 > UBA727 > JABDBI01 > CAZWPE01. The sequence continues at coordinate 130,934 of CAZWPE010000001.1, forward strand.
GAAAGCTTCCGATGGAGTTTGCGGTTGAAGCTCAGAAGTTACTGAATATTAGTTTAGAAGGAGCTGTCGGTTAGCCAATGCTCGATATTAAAGATTTACAAGTTCGTGTTGCTGATAAACCAATTTTGAAAGGCCTTTCTTTTCATGTGAAGCCTGGCGAAGTTCATGCGATTATGGGGCCTAATGGCTCTGGCAAAAGTACCCTTTCACAAGTTTTAGCTGGTCACCCTGCTTACGAAGTTACGGGGGGAAGTGTCCGGTTTAAAGGCGAAGACTTGCTTGCGATGTCTGCAGATGAGCGGGCTTTGAAGGGCTTGTTCTTAGCGTTTCAATATCCAGTTGAAATCCCGGGGGTGAACAACACTTACTTCTTGAAAGCCGCTTTGAATGCCAAACGCAAGTCACAGGGCTTGCCTGAAATTGATGCTGTTGATTTCCTGGGCCTGATTAAGAGCAAAATGGCAGCTCTCAAAATGGATGAAGCCTTTTTGCAGCGAAGTGTGAATGAGGGTTTTTCTGGCGGTGAAAAGAAGCGAAACGAAGCTCTTCAAATCGCGCTTTTAGAACCAGAGCTTGTGATTTTAGATGAGACGGATTCAGGTCTTGATATTGATGCACTTCGAATTGTTGCTGACTCCATCAACTCTATGAGAAGTCCAAATCGTAGCTTTATTGTCGTGACGCATTATCAGCGTTTGCTTGACTATATTGTCCCAGATGCGGTTCATGTTTTACAAAAAGGCCAAATCGTTCGCAGTGGCCCCAAAGAATTAGCCCTTGAGCTGGAGCAGAGTGGATATGAATCTGCGAGTCATTAAGGCAGGCCAACATGTTGAAGTCACCCAGGTGACCTTCGCAGACCAAGACACTGAGCAGCACTGGCGTATTGTATTTGAGGGCGAACATGCATCCTGCAAGTTGAACTTTTTAGATTTGGCCAAAGGTTCGGCCAAATTGACCACCCATGTTGAAGTGATTCACCAAGCGCCCAACTGCACAAGCACACAGCTTCATAAGGGTTTGTATGCAGATGAATCACAGGGTTTCTTGAAAGCGCATGTGGTTGTGCCACATGATGCGGTTGGCAGTGATGCCTCGCAGCTTCATAGAAGTTTACTATTGTCTCCGAATGCTCGGGTAAACGCAGAGCCGCATTTGGAGATTAATACCGATGAAGTGAAGGCCAAACATGGCGCGAGTATTGGTCAGCTGGATTCTGCGTCTTTGTTTTATCTACAGGCACGTGGGTTGTCTGAAGCTATGGCGAAACGGCTTTTAGTCGGTGCTTTTGCTGCCGAGGTGATTAATCAAATTAAAGATGAATCCGAGCGTACACGCTATACAGACCAGGTGATGGCATGGATTTAAAGTCTCATTTCCCCGTTTTGAGTCAGCAAGTTCATGGAAAGCGATTGGTTTACCTGGACAGTGCTGCAACAGCGCTGAAGCCTTTGTCTGTGGTTGAGGCTGAACGTGCCTATGAACTTGAGTACTGCGCCAATATTCATCGGGGAGTTCATGCCTTAAGTGAGCGTGCTACGGCTGCTTACGAGGGTACCCGAGATAGACTAAAGACTTGGCTCAATGCGAAATCTCGTAACGAAATAATATTCACGACGGGTACAACAGGTGGCGTAAATCTAGTCGCCTATGCTTGGGGGCGCAAGTTTTTAAAAGCGGGTGATGAGATTTGGATTTCGAGTCTTGAGCACCACTCCAATATTGTTCCTTGGCAGGTGTTGTGTGAACAGCTGGGCTGTGTTTTGCGTGTAATCCCCTGGATTGCCACGTCGCCTACGGCTCCTCGCAATGACGATTCATTCGTTGCAATCCAGGGTTTAACGAGCAAAGCCAAGCTTTTGGCTGTGAGCTATGGCTCTAACGCGATAGGTAAGTTTAACCCCCTAAGCACTTGGATTTCACAAGCCAAAGCACAGGGTATGACAGTTTTGGTTGATGCTGCGCAGGCTGCTCCTCATACGCGTTTAGATGTTCAGGCACTCGGGGCTGATTTTGTCGTCTTTTCAGGTCATAAAGTATATGGCCCAACCGGGACAGGGGTTTTGTGGGGTCGTGAAGAGATTCTAAACACGATGCAGCCTTACCAAACGGGCGGCGATATGATTGAGTCGGTTAGCTTTGAAAAGACGACTTATGCAAAGCTCCCTTCTAAGTTCGAGGCGGGGACCCCGAATATTTCAGGTGTGATTGGTCTTGGAGCAGCGATTGATTGGGTAGAGCAAACCGGCATGGATGCAATCGCACAGCATGAACGTGCATTGGCAGTCAAAACCTATGATGCACTGAGTGCGATTTCAGGTGTAACTCTGCACAGTCCACGGGGTGAGTTGCCCATTGTTTCTTGGACCATGAAGGGCGTTCATCCGCATGATGTTGCCACAATTATGGACCAGGAAGGTATTGCGATTCGGGCAGGGCATTTGTGTGCTCAACCGCTTCTGAAACTTTTGGGTGTCTCTGCACTGTCTCGTGCTTCGTTTGGGGTTTATAACACCGAAGCAGATATCGATGCATTGACTGCTGGCATTGCCCGGGCCAAACAGGTGTTTAGATGCTAGAAGACCTGTATCAAGAACTTATTTTGGATCATTATCAACATCCGCATCATTTTGGGGTACTTGAAAATCCAACCCATCATGCGCATGGTTCAAACCCGCTTTGTGGTGATGAGTTAGATGTCACGCTTTTGGTTGAAGATGGGCGTATCAAAGATATTGCATTTAAAGGTGATGGTTGTGCGATTTCGAAAGCATCTGCTTCGATCATGACAGATGAGCTTGTAGGCAAGACGCTTGAAGAGACAAAAGTTTTATTTGACGATTTTCATGAACTCTTAACGGCTGATGGCGATGGAAGTAGGTTGAACAAAGCCAAAGCATTTTCAGGCGTTCGAGAATTCCCGGCGCGAGTTAAATGCGCGACACTTGCTTGGCATACGTTCCAATCAGCATTGAATAACCAAAATTTGGCGACAACGGAGTAAATATTTTATGCATATGTATGGCGGCGGCGTAAATGTAAAATTGTCCAGAGATGTGATGGGGATTCAAATCCCTGATGGTAATCCTGTGACCTTGGAACAAGGCCATGAAGTTTACATTATGCAAGTTCTGGGCGGCATGTTTACGGTTGAAACAGAATGGGGTTATTTGGCTCGGGTAGACGGTAAAGATGCTGATGCTTTAGGACAAGAAATCCCGCCGGAACGCCAAAAGCCAGATTGGTCAAAGTTTACGACACTTGAAGATGCTGCGTGGGCCCAGCTTAGAACTTGTTATGATCCTGAAATCCCAGTCAATATTGTTGAATTAGGGCTTATCTATAAGCTACAGCTGGCTCCCTCTCCCCTTGAGGGAGAGGGCCGGGGTGAGGGGTCCGTGTTGCACGTCGATATGACTTTAACTGCACCCGGCTGTGGAATGGGTGAGGTTTTGCGCAATGATATTGAAACCAAATTGCTGGATATCCCTGGGGTAAAGGCTGTGGTCATCGACCTGACCTTTGACCCGCCCTGGAACTCAGAAATGATGTCTGATGCAGCTAGATTGCAGCTGGGGATGATGTAAAATTTAAATCCAACTCGCAATCTTGATTCCAAGCTGGCTGTAGGGTGGGTATCTTAGTGGCAAGTCGATGTTAGCACTTCGTTGGTAATAAGCCCTAGGATGGCTAAAACGTTCAAAGCCAAAACGCCCGTTGTAGGCACCGAACCCGCTGGACCCAACTCCGCCGAATGGAAGTTCGGGTATGCCAACATAGGTCACAACTTCGTTGATGCATACTGCGCCTGAACGAGTAAATTCAGAGATCTTTTGCCTGTTTTTGGAATTCCGTGTGAATAAGTAAATAGCCAGTGGGTTGGGTCGGCTGTTAATCTGCTGAATGACGTCATCAAAATTTTGATACGGGATAATGGGTAAGATAGGTCCAAAAATCTCTTCCTGCATGAGTGCATGTTCTGAACCTGGATCCAATATGAGCGTGGGATCTACATAGCGTTCATTGGATTTAATATCGCCACCGTGAATAATTTGGGTGTTTTCCAAAAGGCCTTTAAGACGGGTCAGATGAGCATCGTTGATGATCCGCCCGAAGTGTGGGCTTGTGCTTGGGTTATCACCAAAAAACTCCTGAATGGTTTTTTTCATGAGTGAGATAATTTTTTCTTTCACGGATTCGTGGACAAACAAATGATCAGGGGCTACGCAAGTTTGGCCTGCATTCAGCATTTTACCCCAAATAATTCGGCGAGCAGCTGTTTTCAGGCAAGCATCTGGTTCCACAATGACGGGGCATTTACCGCCAAGCTCTAGAGTCACAGGTGTGAGATTTTTGGCGGCTGCTTGCATCACGATACGGCCTACTCGAGTACTGCCAGTAAAAACGATATGGTCCCAGTGCTGCGTCAGTAAATGTTCTGCCTCAGCTACGCCACCTTGAGCCACGTGAATTTCTGCATAATTCGGCAATCGGTGAGCAAGAATATGGCTGCAAGCAGGAGCGAGCTCGGAGGGTTTGAGGGTTACCTGATTGCCAGAACCAATCGCGCTGGCAGCAGGCAGCAGGTTAAGCTGAATAGGGTAATTCCATGGGGCGATTACCAGGACTTTGCCTAAGGGCTCAAAGCTAATCCAGCTTTTGCCAGGTTGATGAATCAGCGGTGTCGAAACAAACTGCGGCGTAGTCCATGAATCAAGTTTCGAAAGAATATCTTTAATCTCGGCCTTCAGGGGGGCAAGTTCAACCGCTCGACTTTCAAATACTGGCTTGCCTAGATCTGCATGCAACGCCTCTATTATTTGTGCTTCACACTCAGTGAGGAAGCTCAGAAGACCACGAAGTTGCTTTTTTCGAAACATAATTTGAGTCATGGCGATATGACTTTATATGAGGAAGAAAAAACTTTGGACATTATTCGTTATTCTTACAACTAGCGTTCAGCTGTCTGCAAATACAGGTGATGCATGTCAAAAAAATGCGGATTGTGGATTTGGAGCAGCCTGTGTGAAAGAGTTTCAAGGCGGGTATTGTGTGAAGTTCGATTGTTCCGCCCGCAATCCCTGCGATGAAGGTTCTAAATGTGTGGACCTTGAGGGCGAAAACTTCACCGTTTGTTTAAAAACCTGTACCCAACAATCGGATTGTAGAAGTGGCTACCGCTGCTACGAAGAAGGGGTGTGTTTGCTTTAGCTACTTGTGCAGTAAAATTCTGTAGATGGGCAGTCCGTTTTCAAGGCACTTTTTCTCCCGGTGGGATCTGGCGCCAATTGGGTTGTCTTCACAGGGGATTCGCGTGAGTTTTGATTCAAGCAGCTCAGCATAGATTTCAAACAGCTGGGGGACGTCTGATTGAAAGAAGAAGAAGGCCCCAGGCTTCATCATGGTGATGAGTTGATCTAAAAAAGCTTCATTTAAGACTCGGCGTTTGTGGTGTCTGCGTTTCCACCAAGGATCTGGGAAGTTTAGATGAACACCATCCAGCATATTAGGGCCAAACAACTTGGGGACTACTTCCCAGGCGTTTCCATGGATGGGGGTGACATTATAGATGCCTTCACGGATCATCTTCTTTTCTGCCTGGCGAACCCACTCAGCTTTCCATTCAACCCCAACAATTTGGCGGTTGGGGACCTGCGCGGCGCGCTCAAAGAGATAATGGGCACGGCCCATGCCGATTTCTAATTCGATGGGGGTATTTGCTAACATTTAGGTCTCATGCCATAAAACACGCATGAGCACTTTACAAGAACGGATCGGAAACGATTGGAAAGAAGCCATGAAAGCCAGGGATCCTAAGAAAGATATCTTGGCCCTCATGAAGACCGAAATTAAAAACAAAGCCATTAACACGCGCAGTGAAGGCGGCGGAAGCACGGATCTAAGCGACAGCGCAGCGATGGATGTTCTGGTCAAAATGGCTAAGCAACGCAAAGAATCCATCGAGTCCTTCAAGGCGGGTGGTCGTCAGGATTTGGCAGACAAAGAAGCATTTGAATTGGCAACGATTGAGGCCTATTTGCCTAAAGCATTGGGTGACGATGAGCTGGAGGCTTTGGTTCGTTCAGAAGCTGCTGCCATGGGTGCTGAAGGCATGAAAGACATGGGCCGCTTGATGAAAGCCGTATTAGCCAAGGCTGCTGGTGCTGCTGACGGTAACCGTGTTCAAGTATTTGTTAAAAAAGTATTAGGGTAATTTAAACCTACGCGAGGCAATGGCCCTCTCCACGAGTGGAGAGGGTGCTGAGCGTAGCGAAGCGGGTGAGGGATGAAACTCGAAGACGCGATTCAGGAAATTAAACGTCGAACCGACTTGGCTCAGGTTATTGGCCAAACGGTTAAATTGACGCGGCATGGGTCCCACTATGTGGGCCTGTGTCCATTTCATTCTGAAAAATCGCCGTCTTTTAATGTCACACCGAGTAAAGGTTTTTTTAAGTGTTTTGGCTGCGGCGCTGGCGGGGACGTTTTTACCTTTTTGGAAAAAACAACTGGCCAGCTGTTTATGGACATTGTCAAACGCTTGGCTGCTGATTTGAATATTGAAATCGATCAAAGTTTTAAGCCGCGAGTTGCGCCCAAAGTTTTCGAACAAATTGCGGGTTCTCAAGCGGCTTACAAACGTGGACTTACCGATGCTTCATGGGCGTACTTAACGAAAGAACGTAAATATACGCCGGAATTAATTGAACGCATGGGCCTTGGATTCGGCGGCGACCAGCCAGGTTTGTTTCAGGGACGTATTACGATTCCAATCAAAGACCACCGAGGTCAAGTCGTTGGTTTTGGGGGCCGATGGCTGGGTGAATGTCCGCCAGGTAAACCAAAATATGTCAACAGCCAAGCCAGTGAGGCTTATGATAAAAGCCGTATTCTTTATGGTCTGTTCGATTCGCTACCGCTGATTAAGAAGCAAGATCGCGTGGTTTTAGTTGAAGGCTATTTTGATGTGATGGCGCTGTTGGCTGTCGGTGTTCCAGCCGTTGCGCCTTGTGGTACCAGCTTGACGGAGTCCCATGTCGAACTGATTCAAAAATACACCCAGAAAGTTGTCTTATGTTTTGATCAAGATGCTGCCGGTCAAAAGGCTCATGAAAAAGCCCTGATGCTTTTTTTATCTCACGGATTTCAGGTTCAAACAGTTCAATTGGCAGAAAAAGATCCAGATTCTCTTTGGCAGCAAGGCAGGCAGAGGGAGCTGGAGGCCCTTTTTGAAAAGCCTGCAGATGCAATAGAGGCAAGAATCCATAAGGCATTGGCTGATAGTGTAGGGGGAGTTCAACAGCGCATCGCAGCTCTACAGGCGCTATTACCATTTTTATCTGCCCACCCGAATCCATTGGTTAACCGGCAATATGTCAGGTTGGCGGCGAAGCTTTTAACTGAAGACGAAGCAATTTTGATGCAAGCCGTTGCGAAGGCTAAGCCTGGCAGCGTGGCTCGTCCCATAGCTTCTGAATCGGTTGTTGCAGAGCAAGTACGCTGGACGGACGCAGAGAAGCTTTTGCTTAAAAGCATGGTGGCTTACCCGGATCTTCTCAAAAGCTGGCCTGAGATTTTACAGATGCCTCTGAATCAAGAACTTAGTGCATTTGCTCTAGAGTTGGCATCAAAAGGCTCTGTACTCGAAGTTCCAGTGGCTCGGGACTCCGTTTTGATTAAACTGCTGATGCCTTTGTTGGCTTCACCCACTCCAATCGATCGCGCAGAAGCCAATGAAATATTCGAAGGATTTGTAGGGCAATTTGAAAAACAAAAACGACAAAACTGGCTTCAACAGCAACAAAATAGGCTCCAGGAGGCCACCAGGCAGGGCGATTTGGATGCCGTAAAAGAAGTTTTGAAAGAACAAAGCGGGGCTTTAAAAAAGGGCTGGGGTTGAAGACTTTGATAGATCAGATATGGAACGTTTTCGCGCGCGAAAACATCCAATGAGCTTGAAGGCTTTCTTATGACACGTATGACTGATAAAAATCAATCTGAAATTGATCTGGACCTGGACCTTGATGATGCCGATTTGCACGATGAGGACGCCGATCTAGACGCAGATGATTTTGACGTTCCGGTCGCCAAACCGAAAGCCCAAGCAGGCCCTAAGGCCCCTCCTAAACCACTTCACGAACGTCGGGAAGTGATCCGTCTTGTAAACCGCGGTCGTGATCGCGGTTCTCTATCTATAGATGAGATTAATGATGCCTTGGCGCATGATATTGCCAAGATGGACGAACTTGAAAATCTCGTCGCTATTTTGCTTGAAGCAGAAATAGAAATCACGGACGATGGCGGGAAGGTTCCAGAAGTTGCTGTTCGTGAAGAAACAGAAGAATTTGCAGCAGAAGCAGAATCTGAAACGGTTGAGGCCGGTGAGTTCGCCAAAGGTAGCGATCCTGTTAGACTGTATTTGCGCAAGATGGGTGCAGTCAACCTGCTGACCCGTGAAGGCGAAGTTGAAATTTCCAAACGCATCGAAGAAGGAGAGAACGAGGTTCTTGATGCTGTTTTGAAGACACCTATATGCTTGGTTGAAATTCTAGACTTGGGTGATCGCCTGAAAAAAGGCAAAATTCGCGTTAAAGAAATCGTTAAAGAGAATGAGCCTGGCGAAGACGGCCAGACCATTGAATTCGATGAACCACGTATTACCGAGAGAGCCCTTAAGATAGTCTCTGAACTTGCGGTGCTGCGTAAAAAGCTAACGCCAGTGAACAGTAACCGAGTCGTTGAGCTTTTGAGAGAGCTTAAAATCAATAAGCGTCAAATTGATCGGGTTGTGCAGCGTATCAAGGTTTTGGTTCGCCGTGTCAATAAAGTTGAATTTGAACTTTCAAATATTGAGCGCAGAATGAATCGCGCATCCCATGTGATTTTGGCAGAAATACGTGCCAGCCAAACCGATCCGGCGAAAATGCAAGCACTTGCTAAAAAATGGTTCCTTTCAGTGGATACCTTGCAAGAGTGGTATCGAACGATCGTGATGGGGGTTCATCGCATTAAGCGCGTTCAAGAAGAAGCATTGGTGGATGTAGAGACGTTGAGGGAGGCCTATCGCTATATTCAGAAGGGTGAACGAAAGGCGAATCGTGCGAAAGAGCAATTGGTTGAGGCTAACTTGCGTCTGGTGGTTTCGATCGCCAAAAAATATACCAATCGTGGGCTGCAGTTCTTGGATTTAATCCAGGAAGGTAATATCGGTCTCATGAAGGCCGTAGACAAGTTTGAGTATAAGCGTGGTTACAAGTTTTCAACCTATGCGACTTGGTGGATTCGTCAGGCCATTACCCGTGCGATTGCTGACCAGGCTAGAACCATTCGTATTCCCGTTCACATGATTGAAACCATTAACAAGTTGGTGCGAACCAGCCGTTATTTGATCCAAGAACTCGGTCGTGAACCTACCCCGGAAGAAATCGCTGAAAAGATGGAGATGCCCGTCGAAAAAGTCCGCAAGGTACTCAAGATTGCCAAAGAGCCTATTTCGCTTGAAACTCCCATTGGGGATGAAGATGATGGCGGAAGTTCGCTGGGTGACTTTATTGAAGACAAGTCAGCTGTAAATCCATCTAATGCAGTCATGCTCATGAATTTGAGTGAACAAACGCGCAAAGTTTTGGCGACTTTGACTCCGCGTGAAGAGAAAGTTTTGCGTATGCGCTTTGGAATTGGCGAGCGTTCAGACCACACTCTTGAAGAAGTGGGTCAGGATTTTGAAGTCACCCGTGAGCGTATTCGTCAGATTGAAGCTAAAGCTTTGCGTAAGCTCAGGCACCCCTCTCGTTCTAAGAAGCTGTTTGCTTTTTCGGACCCAACTGAAGTACAAATTCAGAAGAATCAGCAGTAAAAAGGGAGTGGCCCATGATTATTTTGTTTGGCGGTGAAAGCAAAGAACGCTTGGTGTCAGTTGCAACCGCCCAAAATATGAGCGCCGCTTTGTCTGAAGCTTTATGCTGGTTTTGGTCTCCAGATGATGCGGTTTATCAGGTTACGCGCGAAGAGCTTACAGCTCATCAAAATCCATTTCAAACAGAGTTTAAGCCTACTGGGCAGCCGCTGGCTAAGCATATTCAAGATGCGCTTGATTTGCCTGTGGCCAAAGAACATGTCTTTGTTTTAGGAACCCATGGTGGCCGCGGCGAAGATGGCACCCTGCAAGGCTGGCTTGAAAAACGCGGCATTGCGCATACCGGGCCAGACTCGAAGGCTTGTCATGTTGCCATGGATAAAGCTGCGGCCAAAAAGGTTTTGGCGGAGCGTCATATTCGAGTTGTCGAAAGCTTTCTCGTGCACGCTAAAGATTTCCAAGGTGCCCGGGATGCTTTCCATAAAGCTTTGAAAACTTACCCGAAGCTGATTCTTAAGCCTAATTCAGAAGGCTCTAGCGTTGGGATCATGTTGGTGACTGAAGAGAACCGTGAAGCAGCACTGAAAGAGATTCATGAGCATCCAGGGCGCATGTATTTGCTGGAGCCCTTCATAGAGGGTATTGAGTTGACGGTTGGCGTTGTAGATGGTCCTGGAGGTCCTAGAGCGCTTGTCCCGACTGAAATGCGGGGGCAGGGTGGGCCTGCGGATTATAATGGAAAGTATTTAGGTCATGGATTGTCTGAGATAACCCCAGCAGAAGTCCCGGAAAATGTGACACAAGCTGCTCAACGTTTGGCTTTGGCTGCACATGAGTCTTTAGAATGTGAGGGTTATTCTAGAACGGACATGATGGTCGATGAACAAGGCCCTGTTTTTCTGGAAACCAATACTTTGCCTGGTATGACGAAGGCATCGTTGATCCCTCAGGCTTTGGCTTATGAAGGGGTGAGTATTCGAACATTTTTGCTAGGCCAAGTGGAGATTGCACGTGAAAGACTTAATCGACACGTATAAAGAAGTGATGTCTTATTGGCCATCAGGCGTGGCAATATTAACTTCGTCACATGAAGGTCATGATTATGGAATGACGGTTAGCTCTTTTACGAGTGTCAGCCTGCATCCAGCCATGATTTCGGTCTGTGTGGATAAGCGTTCACAAATGAGTTTTTTGCTTGAGAAGTCTAAGCATTTTGCCGTGAATTTACTTGCGGATACACAGGTAGATTTGGGAAAGGCTTTTGCTAGTCATGAGCTCAGCATGGCCCAACGTTTTGAACAAGCTGAATTTGCTAAGAGTGAAACGTTAAGTCCTGTACTGAAGCACTGTTTGGGCTGGTTAGATTGCCGTTTAAGCAGTCTTCATGACACGGGTGATCACTTGATTTATGTTGGTGAAGTTGTGAAAGGTCACGCGTTTGGAGAAGGCTCACCCACGATTTTCTACCGCCGCGGGTGGCATGGGTTGGCAAGTTAGATTTACTGTGCGACCGTAATGCCCTCGAGCTGTTTATCCTCACGATACTTATCTGCAGCTTCTCGGCTTTCAAAGCCGTGGATTCGGACTCTGAAGACACTGCCTTTGCCTGGTAAATTAGCTTGAACGAGTCGGGCTTGGTGTCCTTTTTTCTTGAGCCCCAGGACCATGGCTTCTGCCTTGATGCGGTCGGGCAGTGAGGCCACTTGAATCGCATATTTTGAACCTGTTCCGGAGGGCAGGGCATCTTTAATCGCAGTTTGTACAGAAGCAGGTGTTTCATTGCCCAGCACATTGGCCAGAGCTTTTGCCATACGGTCTGGGGAAGCTTTATTGTCAGAGGTGATGGGAGCAGGGGTGTTTGCTTCTGCTACCTTGGTAGTTTGCCCAGGCGTTTCTTCTGGGACTTCATGGATTTCATTCGCCGGCTTGCGCAATAGCTCACTGTAATAGCTGTACTTCAGCTGATCTTGAACAGCTTTGAGCTTCTCAATTTTTTGGGTTGGGGTCGGTTCTTTGAGTACGATTGCAGCAGGAGCAGTCAATCTGCCGATCACAAACATGAGACCAATTGCACTGCCAATTCCTAAGGTGATTAGAATATTTTTAGTCATGTTGCATTGACTCCGGTGCAGAAATTCCAAGCAATGTCAGAGCATTGTGTAGGACTTGCTTCATGGCAGTCACAAGGCCCAATCTCGCCTGGGTAAGTTCTAAATTATCTGAGATGATTTTTTCGCTGTGGCGATATTTGGTAAAATAACCATGAAACTCAGCGATTAAGTCTTGTGCAAAGAAAAGCACACGATGAGGCTCCAGCGTTTTGGCTGAACTGGCGATTATGTCTGGGTATGCAGCCATCTTTTTGAGCATGTTACGCTCTTCAGGTAGGGTTAAGAGGCTGGACCCCGGCTTAAGGACCGGGGTGACAGAGTCGGCCTTTCTTAAAATGGTCGCCATACGGGCGTGACCATATTGCAAATAGAACACAGGATTATCGCTGCTTTCTTTGAGCGCTAGATCCAAGTCAAACTCAAACTGAGTGCCAGCTGCACGCATGAGGAAAATAACCCGTGCTACATCAGGACCCACGTCTTTCAAGAATTCGCGAAGTTCAATGATTTGGCCTGAACGCTTTGAAAATCGAACTTCAGCGCCATCTTTAAGCAGTTTGACAATTTGAACCAAGACAAACTCAAGCTTGTCATCATTTAAACCAAGCGCTCGCAAACAGGCACGCATCCTAGGGATATGCCCCCCATGGTCGGCACCCATGACGTTGATGATTCTATCATAGCCGCGTTCAAACTTTTCTTTATGATATGCGATATCGGCCGTAAGGTAGACTGGAGTACCGTTTTTACGAAGAATGATTCTATCTTCTTCATCGCCGAATTGGCTTGTTTTAAGGAAGGTCCCACCTTCTTGAGCATGCGCGTATTGAGCAGCCTTGCTTTCCTCGCGGCGAACTTTGTTTTCGGTGCCGTGAGCTTGCTGGGCCTCATAAAGCATTCCTCGTTCTTGATAAGCTTTGATAAGTTCTTCGATAGCGCCTTTATCGTGCAGTGATTGTTCCGAGTACCAGGAGTCGAAATTAATGTTGACTTCATGCAATGTTGACCGGATGTCTGCAAGATTTTCACGAATACCGATTTCAATACACCTGGGTAAGTAATCTTCGCGTGAAAGCCATTTATCACCATCTTCGGTCTTTAATGCTTCAGCGATTTTGATGATGTATTCGCCAGGATAGGCGTCTTTAGCAAGCTCAGATTTCTGCCCAAAGAGCTCACAATAACGAGCAAAAATACTTTTACCTAATGTGTGAACTTGGTTGCCAGCATCGTTAATATAGTACTCTTTTGTGACATCAAAGCCTGCTGCACCTAAAACTCGGGAGATAGCATCACCTAAAAATGCTGATCGTGCATGGCCAATGTGCAGGGGACCTGTTGGGTTTGTCGAAACGAATTCAACCAAAACGCGCTGATTGTTCGCAGCGTGTTTCCCGTAAGCTTCACCTTGTGAGATGATTTCTGGGATGATGGCTTCTAAGGCCTTATTTGAAACACGCAGATTGATGAATCCAGGCCCTGCAATTTCGGCTTTTTCAATCAGTCCTGCTGGGTCTTTGAGGTTATCAATAATTTTCTGAGCGACCTGCCGCGGAGGCTCACCCGCAAGTTTGGTGCTGACCATGGCAATGTTGGTGGCATAGTCCCCATGTTCAGGATTTTTGGGGAGCTCGACGGTGAAATTTGGAGTTCCAATGTTTGGCCAGAGAATAGCCAGAGTGTCTCCCAATACTTGTCGGATCGCAGATTCTATCATATCTGTCAGGACATACAGATTTGCTCTTAAAAACGCTAGTACTCTCGCAGGAGTTCTTTACGGATTCAGGCATTCAGTTAAAACAAAATTATTGCTGTAAATATAACAAACTGTCTGTTCCTGAACCAATTTGGGGGTTTGACTTCGAAGAAAATAACTAGGTAAAAAATGATAAAATGCTGCTTTTATGTCAGCACCAGAAAAATCCAATTTCAAAGAAAAAACTGATGTAAGACCCTTTGGGGCAAATACTTTTCTGCCCGGAACTGCCTTAGCAAATGCTTGAGCGACGTTGGCCCACAGGGATAAGTTTTCCACAGACCCTGTTAGGCAGCTTTGGAGAATAATTGATGCGTTAGAATCAAGATAACGATCCAGCTCTAGTGGTTTTATGTCAAAATCTAATGATAAAACGTTGCTTGAACCCATCTGAATCCTAGTTGGTGCACCGTGACCAGCAATTATTAAACTTTTGATGGGAAGTTCGCATGAGTCATACAAATTTTTCAGTCCAATGCTCAAATCATTCCTCGAGTTCAGCCGTATAAAATAGACAGGATATGTGTCTCCGATTTCAGCAAGTAAGTAAGAAAGCTGTGTATTGAAAGCCCCATTCCAGTCTTCGTTTGACAACGCAATTGCAATAATACCTTTGTGTTGACTAGAACAACCCGTAATAAATTCTTTCGGAAATTTCTCTTGAGACTTCCAACTAAACCTAGCAAACATATCAAGTATGCTTGCTGTGCCCATGGTTAAACTAAGGACATTAATAGATTTTCTGGATACATAAGGTGTAAGCCAGGCATCAGGAAGTGGCCAGAGACTGGATAGACCGAATAACTGCGAAAAAACTGAGGGAAGTATTCCTGCAAGTGTGGTGATTGCTAAAGTGTAATGATAATCAAGATTATATCTAATGTTTTTCCAGGCACTATCATTCTCTAAATCTGGATTAAATTTGAGAGATTCTATTGGTTGAGGCGATTTCCAAAGATTGTCATCAACAGCTTTTTGAACCTCAAGTTCAAAGGGAGTCTCGGGATTTAGATTCTCAGTTTGAGCTGTCCAGCAAACAAAAATCGCCAAAATAAAATATATATTTTTGATATTAAAATTCATTTGTTTGAATATATGTAAAAATAAAATTTTGTCAACCCGGGGGGCCTTAAGGCAAAATTCTCACTCAAATAGTCAAATTTAGCACTCTTTATATCCAAAGACATGTTTTGGTGTTATGAAATCCGCGTGAAAGCTCATAATTTAGCCCATTGGCAAGGATTTGTGATTAGTGACCATTCTCATGACCGTACACGAAAGTTGATGCGGGGTATGATTAAGACAATCTGCGACTATGATTTGGTGAAAGCTGGGGATCATATCATGGTTGCGGTTTCAGGTGGTAAAGACAGTTATACGCTGGCGGACTTCCTGTGGCAGGCTAAAAGGAAAGCACCATTTGATTTTAACATGACTGTGGTCCATTTGGACCAAATGCAGCCGGGTTACGATGGAGAGCCTCTGCGAAAATGGTTGGAAGCCTCAGGGATTCCATTTGAGATTATTCAGCAGGACACGTACTCGATTGTCAAAGAAAAGACCAAAGAAGGTGGAACGTACTGTTCGCTGTGTTCGAGACTCAGACGAGGGATTCTCTATACGACTGCTGAACGACTCGGTTGTAATAAGATTGCTTTGGGACATCACCGAGATGATGCTCTGGAGACGCTGATGCTGAATCTGTTCTACGCAGGAAAACTCCAAGCCATGCCAGCGATTTACAAAACAGACGATGGGCGTTTTGATGTGATTAGGCCGCTGATTGAAAGTGCTGAGAAAGATATTGTGTGGCATTCAAAGAGAGCTGAATACCCTATTTTGCCTTGTAATCTTTGTGGTTCTCAAGAAGGTTTGAAGCGAGAAGCTATGTCAAAACTTTTGGAGCAGCTTGAGGGTGAGATTCCTGATGTCAGGCAGGTCATGCTGAACGCAATCAAAAATGTTCAGCCAAGTCACTTGCTCGATAAAACAGCGTTCTCCAAACGAACTAGGCTGGCTGTTTTGGAACAGTGATGCTCATACCAGGTCTCGAAATCGAAAGGTCCTCTATGATGACATTTTCAGAACCTGCCAAACGCATGATGGCAGCGATGCATTCGGTATCTGAAAAACGCTTCAAAGATCCTTTGAAGGGGTGAGTATTTCGGCCGAACCAGTAGGCGTCTCCAATCTCGGTTCTCAGTCCAGCAAGCTCAGGATGTTTATTTTCAAGGTCCTTCATCTGACCGCTATACCACCAACGTGTTAGCCAAGACTTATTGAGGAGTTGGCCGTATTGGTACGCAGCTTCAAAATCTTTGATGAGAGGTCCATTCCTGTCCAAATAGGCATAGAACGCTTCTTTAAAAGATGAGAGCTGAATCTTTCGAATTCCTGTGTGAGTTAACTGAATATCTGCATGAACTTCAGTCCCAAAGCTGTCCCAAAATGTTTGTTTGGCATCTTCTAATACAGATATGCGAAGAGCTTCAGTGAGCTCAAAAAAAACTGACGCGTGCGGGGTGTCCAGATTTAAATGACAAGAGGCCTCTTTGGAACGTTGATTTGGGCCTTCAAGAGATTTCCACTCCCAGGCGAGTTTTACTTTGGAAAACCAATAAGATATGTATTCCCTGGTACTGTTGAAGCACTGATAGACTTGGGTTCCAATTTCGGTTCGTTTTTCGCTCTCGCTAATTCCAAAAAAACGCAGTTTCCAGTCTGCTAGTTCAAAGTTTGAACCAAATGAATAGCCAGATTTATTTTCAGTCCCACTTTTTCCAAGGCCGAGCTTGATTGCTTTGTCGGTTGAACACTTGAAAAAAATGTCTTCAAAAGCCTGTGCGTGTTCTGGATTTGATAAATCAAATTCAAATCGTGTGAATGCATTTGTGTGATTTTGTTTTCCTGCTTCAAAAATAAATAAGGCAGAACCAAACCACTTGAGCCAATCAAAATAGTTGAGAACTTGTCTTCCAATTCGCCCAAGAAAGGAAGTCGGTAAGCCATCATTCTCTTGTTTGTATCCAATGGAATTTTCGTTTTCATGATCGCGGATGAAGCTAACACTTACTTTGCCAGGCTCTGGAAGTTTTCGAGTTAGTAGGGTGAGAGCAGTTTTTTCCGAGTTTTGGAGTCCTAAGTAGCAACTTAACCTAAAAGCTCCTTTTACTTCGGCAGAGATTTCAAACTCCGAACCTGCTGGAAGTTCTGCCGCTAGAGCGGCTTTAATAGGTAATTGGAGAGCATTTCCGAGGGAGGCGCCTTTGGGTAAAGAACCGGATGGACAGAAATAGGGTTCATATCGGCGTATGTTGACTTGTGTGTTAAACTTATATCCTCCTGAAATCGAGGCAAATGACCCAAGAGGTATTGAAGTTCCATTTAAGAGTGAAAGGTCTATTAGTCCTTTTGTTTCTAGCCAAAGCAGACCAGGTTCTCGGCTTCGAATAATTTTCTCGGACACCTTTATAGCTGCAGCAGAGTTCTCTGAGAGACTCCATTTATGGGAGCCAGTTTCATACAAAGACTGGAGGCCTGTGGCGCCAATTTGTTCGAGAATTTGGCTGATACCTATTGGGAGAGCAGTTCCTAGTTTTGAGCTTAAAATATCAAGGGTATTTGCGGTATAGGTTGGTAGAGTCCTTGCTCTTAGATCCAGCATATAGCTTATGTATTCAAGGAGTTAAATTTGGCGGCGCAACATATCCGTCATACATCCGATACTTTATGATAGAATAGCCTAGGAGGCGTTTGTATGCCGATTTCAACAGTGGGTGGTGGAGCTCAGCAAGTTCAGCAGTTGCTGAAACAGGTTCAAAATCAGATCAAGCCATCTGCGCCAGGACAGCATAATTTTGCTCAGGTGTTGGGCAATAAGACGGGGGTAGAACAAGGCGGGGTTGCTCCTATTCAAAATGCACAACTTACGAAGACTCAAAAAGTACCATCGGCCATTCAGTCTTTGTTCAATAACTGGTCTAAAGACTCGAATGCAATGCACAAAATTACCCAGATGACGCTGAGTGGACAACAGTTTACACCGTCACAGCTCTTAGGCCTTCAGCAAGCTACCTATAAAGTCACGTTTGAACTTGAGACCATGAGTAAGTTGGTTGAACAAGCAAGTTCGGCGGTTAAAACAACCATGCAGACCCAGGTCTAGGCTTTGAATGATTAAACTGATAGATTGCATTTGAGTATGGCATTTATATTTATAGCGTGTGTTTTTCTTCTTGCATTTGTTTCTGCGGCTGAGACGGCATTGACATCGCTATCTGAAACAAAAACCCGTCAATTGATTGAAAGCGGGAAACGCCGATTTCAGATTCTTAAATTGTGGCATAAACACCCAAATCGCGTTTTGACGACCTTGTTGGTGGGTAATAACGTAGCGGGTGCTTTAGGTGCATCGATTGCAACTGTGATGGCTGAAGAGATGTTTGATAGTTTCGCCATTGGAATTGCTGCTGGTTTTACAACCTTGGTTATGCTGATTTTTGGTGAAGTGACGCCTAAAACTTTTGCCAGACACAATGCTGAAAGCTTGGCTCCGATTGTGATGACTATTTTGGTGCCTCTCTACTGGCTTTTTTCTCCTGTTGTATTCTTGGTGACGGGTTTTGCGGGAGCGGCTGTTAAAGTCCTAGGGGGGAAGACCGGTAGTGAAGGCCCTTCTGCCACAGAAGAAGATATCGCTTACATGATTCGTCTGGGGCACCAAGAAGGTGTTTTAGCGACTCAAGAAGGCGAAATGCTTGAAAGCGTCATTGAGTTTAGGGACACCCTGGTGAAAGAGATCATGGTTCCTCGCACCCGTATATGCACTCTGGAAAAAAACGCAGGTTTTGAAGAAGTTAAACGTCAAGTTCTAGAACACGGACATTCAAGATGGCCTGTTTATAAAGAAAATGTTGATAATATAGTTGGTATTTTTCACACCAAAGATCTCTTAAATCCTGAGTTAAAGCAGTGGACTTCGGCAATTCGAACCGCGCTTTTTGTTCCTGAAATGATGAAAATAGGGGAAGTCTTAAAAGAATTCAGACGCGGTAAGGCCCACTTGGCAGTTGTGGTTGATGAGTATGGTGGAACTGCAGGGATCATATCACTTGAAGATGTTTTAGAAGAGATCGTTGGAGAGATTAAAGACGAATACGATGATGATGAAGATCGTTTATTCGCTAAATTGCCAGATGGAAGTTATGAGGCAAATGGTCTTGCTGGGATTGATGATTTAGGCGAAGAGCTAGGGCTGACTTTTCCAGATGAAGCCGATTATGAGACGCTGGCGGGATTTTTGATCGCGACCTATGGTAAAATGCCTACACGAGGAACCTATATTGATTTTCAGGATTGGCATTTTGTTGTTGACCGGGCTGATGAGAAAAAAATTGAGCGTGTGAAAATATGCCGCATTTTGCCAGAATCTTAGACAGGGTGGATGAACCTGTTTGGCGACGAAGAATTTACAGCTTCCAGCGCGTATTCGAGCGTTTGTTGCCTTTGGGGGGGATGTCTGAAGGCAACTTTATTGAAGTCTTTCGAGATCAAGAAAAAATTTTAGAAGAGTTGCTGTCTTCTATTCATGGAGCCAAACACAGGGTCTGGCTTGAGACCTATATCTATGAGCCAGATTCGGTTGGCCTCAAAGTTCGTGAAGCGCTGCAAGGAGCTGCTAGGCGTGGATGCCAGGTTATTTTGCTGTATGATCATTTCGGGTCATCAAGATTAAGTGCATCATTCCTAAAACCCCTTCTTGAGGCAGGGGTTCAGGTTTATGATTTTAATCCGATTTGGCCATGGCGTAAAAAGGGGCCTTTTTTATTTAGAGATCACAGAAAAATTTGTGTGATTGACGATGATTTAAGTTTTTGTGGAAGCATGAATATTGCTCTGAATCCTGGTAAGCGTTTTAGAGACACGGTGATGAAGATTCGTGGACCGGCCACCCATGATTTGGCAGAGTTGGTTCTGGATGCGCTTTATGAGACTACCGGAGAACGGATTGAAAATTTGCCGCCCAGCATAGGGTTTCAGAATGGGGTGGTCACCCAAGTTTTAAGTTCAAATCGCCTGAGAGGCCGTATGTCGATTCAAAAATCGATGCGTTTAACCCTGAAACGTGCTCAGGAGTACTGTTACTTTACGACGCCGTATTTTCTACCATCGGATCGCTTGAGAAAAGCAATGATAGAGGCAGTCCAGAGGGGGGTGGATGTTCGGGTTCTGACAGCTGGTATTTCAGATGTTCCACTGATGCGATTTGCGAGTCACTATGTATATGGACAGTTTCTGAAAGCTGGCATTCGAATCTATGAGCTTTATGATCAGACATTGCATGCTAAGACGGCCGCGATTGATGGAATCTATGCCTGGGTTGGGACGTATAATCTTGATCATTGGTCTGCCAGGCGAAATTTAGAAGTTAATGTGAGTGTGATTGATCGTCACTTGGCCCATGAACTTGAACAACATTTTGAAGTAGATTTAAAAAACTCACGTGAGATATCGTTGCCGGATTGGGAACAACGATCTTGGCTGAGAAGGTTGCTTAACTTTTTAGCGTATCAAATTATGAGGCTTTAGCATGCAAGCATGGTGGATGATTTTGACCGGAGTTTTGGCAGGGGTAAGTGCAGGGATTTTTGGAATTGGGGGTGGGGTTATTTTAATCCCGATTTTAGTACTCGCATTCAAGTATCCGCAAGTAGTAGCCAATGGAACTTCACTCGTTGCTCTGTTATTGCCTGTAGGGATTTTTGGGGTGTTGGAATACTACAAAGCCGGTAAAATCACAGGTGAAAACATCAAATGGGGCTTGTTTATTGCCCTAGGGATGTTTGTGGGAACTTATCTAGGTGCGCGCCTAGCCGTTTTTTTGCCGGTACGCGTCTTAACCAAGCTTTTTGCGGGCTTCTTGCTTTTGGTCTCGGTGCGTCTTTTTCTCTCACGGTAGATCGTAACAATGTGACCACGGGTGAGTACGTGCTGGGCTTTGAGTTTTGTCACCCAGTCGTTTTGCTCTAAGAGCTCGAGCGCGGACTCCAAAAATTTGATTTTAACAAGCTCATGAGCTTCGAGGGCAGCGTCAATCTCTTTGAGAATGCTATCTGTAATTCCGTTTTTACCAACCAAAACAATTGGTTTTAAATGATGTGCCTGAGCTTTTAAATCCACACTGTACGAATAGGATACTTTTTAGTAGCTTGCAATGTGTGAAAGTAGCTTTATGTCAGTTTAACCCGGTGGTTGGTGCGATTACTCAAAATGGAGCTCGCTTATTAGAGTTTGCGCACAAGGCTGGAAAGAATGGCGCGGATTTGATGTTGGCGCCTGAATTGGCGCTTTGTGGCTATCCACCTAAAGATTTAATGGGCAATTCTGATTTTCACGCTGCATGTAAGGCTCAACTTACCCAGCTTGCCGAGCAAGCGCCGATCCCAACGATTATGGGTGCGCCTGACAGTTTATATAACGCAGCATTCTACTGCTTTGCAGGACAGCACCAAGTTGTGGCTCGCAAACAGCTGCTCCCTAATTATCAAGTTTTTGACGATAAACGCTATTTTAAGCCTGGCGGTTATATTCCCCCCTTTGAAACAGGGGGGCAGGGGGGATTTTCTGTGGGCATCACAATTTGCGAAGACGCTTGGAACGATGCTGAATTCTGGCCAAATCGGCGATATGATTTAGACCCAGTCAATGAACTGGTGAACCGTGATAACCCAGACATATTGGTGACGCTTATGGCATCCCCATTTGAACCAGGTAAAGCAGCGATTCGCGATGCCATGTTTTCACATATGGCTAAGAGATATTCCAAGCCTGTTTTGGTGGTTGGCCAAGTGGGTGCCAATGATGGGCTGATTTTTGAGGGTGGCTCTATGATGATTGATGCCCAGGGGGAGATTGTGCACCGTGCTGCCGATTTTCAGGAGGATTTAGTCATATGCGAACTGTAGCGCAGGCAATTGTTCTTGGAATTCGTGACTACGCCCAAAAACTAGGTGCTCCAGGGGTGTTAATTGGCTTGTCAGGCGGCATTGATTCGGCTGTAACAGCAGCTCTTGCCGTTCAAGCATTGGGAGCAGCGCGTGTGATTGGTGTTCGCATGCCAAGCAAGTTTAGCTCTGAACACTCTTTGGAAGATGCTGAACTTCTTGCAAATACGCTTGGCATCGAATTGCGTACGATCGATATTGAACCCGGTGTGCAGGCACTTCGAGAGATGCTTGACCTTCAAAAACCAGTCAGTGACCAAAATCTCCAATCTCGTGTGCGTGGACTGACATTGATGGGTCTTTCGAATGACACGGGTTACTTTGTGCTCTCAACAGGCAATAAAAGCGAACTCGCGATGGGTTACACAACCCTTTATGGTGATATGTGCGGCGCTTTAATGCCGATTGGTGATTTGTACAAAACACAAGTGTATGAGTTGGCCAGGTTGTTAGATGGAATCCCCGAACGAAGTATTACCAAGCCTCCAAGCGCAGAGCTGGCGCCGGGACAACTAGACCAAGACACGTTGCCGCCGTATGAGTTGCTTGATGTTGTGCTTGAGCGCTATCTCGAAAGCGATATGGCTGCGAGCAAGATTGCTGCTGAGACAGGTATGTCCGTGAACGATATCGAGCGCATTGTTAAACAGGTGAATTCTTGTGAGTACAAACGTAAACAAGCACCGCCGATTTTAATGGTTTCAAAACGTGTGTTTGGGGAAGCTCGCCGGTGGCCGATTGTGGCCTGTTACCCAAAGCTTTAGCGCAGGATGGCGGAGAGAGAGGGATTCGAACCCTCGATACGGTTTCCCGTATACGCCCTTAGCAGGGGCGCGCCTTCAGCCTCTCGGCCATCTCTCCAAAAACACCTAAAGCTGTCATCAAGTATCGTTTTTAAGCTTGCTCGTCAAGTGAGAGTTGTCTAGAATGTGCCAATGGCGATGACAAATCATTACAAAAGCAATCTCAGAGATATCTTTTTCAACTTGTTTGAGGTCTTGAAGATTCAGGATTTAGGACATGATGAAGCCATGGGGCGCGAAACCTTAGAAGCTTTTGAAGTCTTTTGTCGTGAAAAAATTGCGCCAAGCTTTCAAGAAGGTGATCATGTTCCGCTCAAGTTAGATGCTGACGGTAATGTCACGATCCCTGATGGCTATAAGAAGGCCATGAAAGCCTTTTACGATGGAGACTGGCATAAATTCGATGCCCCTGAGCATGTAGGTGGTTTTAACTTCCCAAAATCTCTTTACTGGTCGTTTTTCGAAATGCTTGTCGGTGCGAATCCGCCGATTGCTCTTTATACCTTCGGTTCGTGCGCTACAGAACTCATGGAAGCCATGGGCAGCGAATCTCAGAAAAAGCGTTTCAGTAAAAATATTATTGATCGCCACTGGGGTGCCAGTATGGTTTTGACCGAGCCGGATGCTGGAAGTGATGTAGGAGCAGGTCGTTCTAAAGCCAAACACATTAAGGATGACGTTTGGGAAATCGAAGGTGTCAAAAGATTCATCACCAATGGTGATTACGATACTGCCGAAAATATTCTTCATCTGGTGCTTGCACGTCCAGAGGGCGCAGAAGCAGGGACTAAGGGCCTTTCATTATTTGTCGTGCCTAAATTTTGGGTAGATGAAGATGGAAAAATGGGTGAGCGCAATGGAGTTTATTGTACCAATCTTGAAAAGAAGATGGGCATCAAAGGCTCCGCAACTTGTGAAATGACCTTTGGGGAGAAGAAGCCTGCGCGTGGTCTTTTGATGGGCAATGTACATGATGGTATTCGCCAAATGTTCAAGGTAATTGAGCGTGCGCGTATGGCGGTTGGCGTGAAGTCCATGTCAACGCTGTCGACCGCTTATTTGAATTCACTCGACTATGCGAAGTCACGTGTTCAAGGCCAAGATTTGACGCAGATTTTCAACAAAAATGCGCCTAAAGTGTCTATCATTCATCATCCAGATGTTCGCCGAATGCTGATGTTCCAAAAAAGCTATGCAGAAGGTATGCGAGCTTTGTGTATGTATTGTTCTTACATGCAGGATAAAGGCGATCATGTGATGCAAGATTTCTTGTTGCCACTTGTGAAGGGCTATAACACAGAGAAGTGTTATCAGATTTTGTCAGACTCTTTGCAGGTATATGGTGGTTCTGGTTACCTGCAAGACTACCCGATTGAACAATATATTCGAGATCAAAAAATTGACACACTTTACGAAGGAACAACTCATATCCAATCTCTGGATTTGATTTTCCGAAAGATTGCGAAGAATGGTGGAGCAACTCTCACGCAGCTGACGGACCAAATGCAAGAGATGCTTTCAAAGCGAACGGCAAAAGATCATTTTGCAGCAGAGTATGACCAACTTGAAAAAGCACTTCAGAATGCACAAGCAATTATGGGTCTGATGATGGGTAAAATGGCCGAATCCCTTTACTATGTGGGTCTGAATGGAAATCGCATCTTGAGCGGTATTGCAGAGTTGGTGATTGGTTGGTTGATGCTGAAGCAGGGCGAAATTGCTGCCGAGAGAATTGGTTCAGCCACAGGTACCGATAAAGCCTTCTATGAAGGCAAAATCGCAGCAGTTAGATTCTTTTGCAGAGATGCTTTGCCAAACTTAGCATTTACCAAGCGAATGATTGAGAAAGGCGACTTGAGTTTGATGGAGCTGAGTGAAGAGGCCTTCTAAGGTACCCATAGGGCGGGTGAGGGCTCAGTTCCCACAAGCCTTAAACCCATCTATGAAACCAATACGATTATTTTTTCGATCGAAATGGATGTATTGGTTTTCCATCACGGCTTGACCTAGAATAACGAAATCGCTGCCTGTAGGTGCAAAACCGAATACGCAGAGGTTTTCTTGTGTGCTCTTCATGTAAGATTCTGGGCGAATGGTTAGTTGGAGACCACCTTCAAAGGTGAGGATGATATTTGGAAGATTGGCGAGTCTCACACTGCTGCAAACGAGTTCTTTCTCGCCTGCCCAAAATTTTTCGTCTGTGGGTAGATTGCTATTTGCCGCTTGAATTTGTTTCACCATGGCTGAGTGCATAGCAGATGGGATCGCGCTTACAGTTGTTCCACTGTCTAGGATGGTGCAAGTTCTAGAACTTTCAGCTTGAGCACATGGGGTTCCACCATTTGGGTACGGATATTCTGGGAAATCTCCAAGTTTGTTATCCGAATTCACGCTACCGAGATAAGCGGACGTCGCATTTAAAACATACCAACTTTTCTCTTTAACTGGAGTATAATTGGCGTTTGTAAAGCTACCTAGGGATGAGTTGGTGCCGCCAAAAATAATTTGGCTGTTACCATCGTGTGCAACGCCACATAAGAGTGTGCTGAATTCATTACTCATGCCAGTTGTGGTAGTTAGATCTGCAAAGAAAGTATGATCCTGATTACCTTGAGCGACACCCTCATAGGCAAGACCCATGATTTGAGGAGTACATGCACTGCCTGTGCATGACTGGATGCTTCCAATGTAGTAGTTTGGAATCCCTGCACCGCAACTGAAATCAACAAAGCCGATGTAATTTTGAACGCTGATTGTTGTTTGACCGCCATAAAATATTGGAAAGGGTGAACCTGTGAGTTCTAGATTGTTGGTGTTAAATCCGCTGCTTGTATTATCAATGACTAAATTAGAGCTTCCTGTGTCTGCTACTAATTCCATTGTCTGGCCATTGACCACTAGTGAAATGTGATATTCGAGCGTAGAGCCGACATTTTGTCTCAGTGCGCTTCTGTTTGTTACAAATACATGCTTGAGGCCGTAGGTTGGGTTACTGCAGGGTGGGTTTGACTTGCTGCAGGCTATAAACAAGATAATCGAAAAGAGTAAACTAGAAAGTTTCATAGCCGAGATGCTATGAAATCTTGGCCAGTTAAAGCAATAAACTTTCTAGTATTAGTTGTGCGTTAACGTGTCTGCCTAGATCCTGAACTGCTTTGAACAACTTTTCTTTGAATTCAAGTGAAGCGTTCTGATTCCAAGCCTGAAAAATCGGTTCTAAATCTGTTTTTGATTTGACCAAGCTTTCAATCAATTCCAAACGCTCAAGCCGGCTTTCTGGAATTTCGGGAGCTTTTTCTGCGTCTAATTGGCGAGATACAGAAGGGACATTAATCCGCTGACATCTTGAAACCAGCGTTGGCAAAATTGAGCGGGTACTAGGTGCAATCAAAATAAAGAATTGATTGCCGCGTGGTTCTTCAAGTGTCTTAAGCAAGGCATTGCTTGCTTGCTTATTGAGCAGCTCAGCCTGCGGGATAATCCAAGACAAGCTCGGTGATCCTGAGATTAAATCTCGAATCTGATCAACTTTGAGTTCAGAGCCGTTCTCAGATTCTAGTTTTACAAATCGGACATTCATCTTGGAAAGAAGTTCCACTGCAAGACGTTCTTTCTCTGTTTGGTCGTCACCTACAAAAAGTAGTGCATGCGAAAGACGATTTTTTTTCATCGCAATTTCGAATTGGTGACATAGTTGCATAAATAGAAGTCCTCCCAAATAGGAAGAAACGCAATTACGCAATCTTTGTCCCATTTGCAAACCGGCTCAAGTCCCTGAAAATATTTTGATTTTAAAATATTAAAGAAATATTTTGTTTTGTAAAGAAAATAATCTAGAACGCTCGACCCATCGTATGGGTTTAAGACAAGATAATAATAGATAAAAGGTTTTCGTTTGTGGAAACCCAGGTCTAAGGAGGATTTTACAATGGCTGAAAAAGTCGTACGTGCAGGGATTGAGCGTAAAAAAGGGTGGCTTTACTATTTAGATAAGAACTTAAATGTATATAGAGTTAAAATGGTTCGCGGTGGCGAAAAGAAAGCAAAGGGTGAACGCCCAGAGCTGGTTCTTAAGACCGATATGAGAAGAGACCAGAACTATTTGTATTACGTAGATAAGGCAGGGGACATTTCCCGTGTCAAGGCAAGCCGAGGAGGCACTGCCCGTAAAGGTAAAAAACGCCGCAGAACCGCTGCGCAAAGGAAAGCAATGTTAGAGAAGAAGAAAGCTCTGAAGAAGAAGAAAGCTGAAGCTAAGAAGAAAAAAGCCGCTGCTAAGAAGAAGAAATCAGCAGCTTTGAAAGCTAAGAAGAAAGCTGCAGCAGCTAAGAAGAAAGTAGCTAAGAAGTCTAAGAAAGTTAAGGCTAAAAAAGCTGTTAAAAAGCCAAAAGCTAAGAAAGTAGTCAAAAAAGCTAAGGCTAAAAAAGCTGTCAAAAAGCCAGCTAAGAAAAAAGCCGCTCCTAAAAAGAGCCATGGCAAAAAGAAAGTAGCTAAGAAGAAAGCTGCTTAATAGCGCTTTCCCTATAACCCTCTCCCTCTGGGAGAGGGCAGGGAGAGGGATAGACCCCCGGGGGATTATTACCCGGGGTTTTTATTTGTGATAGGCTCAAACAATGGCCTTTTGGATATTTTTGTGGGGCGCCTGTATTGGTAGCTTCTTAAACGTTGTTATTCTGCGCCTGCAAAGCAGCGAACATAGCTTCTGGACTAAGCGGTCTTACTGTTTTCATTGCCATAAGACCATTCAATGGCATGACTTGGTTCCTATATTTTCTTGGATTTGGTTGCGTGGGCGGTGCAGATTTTGCCACGCTCGAATTTCGCCAAGATATGCCCTCGTTGAGTTGTTAACAGGCTGTTTGGCGGCTGTTAGCTGGCTTTATGCGCCTGATTTGATGGGTATGGCTGATGTTTTTGTGTTTTGTGGCCTGCTTCTAGCAATAGGACTGATTGATTTAGATACCTGGCTTATTCCTGTTCCACTGTTGGTTATTTTGATAGCCGTTGGGCTTGGGTTTGGATTGTTGGAGGGAGAAGCTGAATTCCTTAATCGTTTATGTGGGTTAGTGCTGGGATTTGGTACTCTGGCGCTATTTTTATTGGTTTCGACTTGGGTTTTGCGTCGCTTAGGCAGGATTGGGCCTGGCGAGTATGCCATGGGTTGGGGGGACCCGGTCTTATTGGGTGGAATTGGCGCGGGTTTGGGTTGGTTTCCGCTATCGTTTGTAGTCACCTTAGCCAGCCTTCAGGCGGTTTTGCTATATGGATTCTTTTCGTGGGCAAGAAAGCCGCTGCCAGATGACACATGGGTTCCTCCGGAGCGTTCAATGCCATTTGGACCATTTTTAGCACTCACTGGAGTTGAATTGAGTCTGTATTATTTGTTATATTAAAATTAATGAAAGTATTTATACTGATTATTTTTAATTTTACAGTCATCTTTGCGTTTAGTTTGTTTTTTGAAAGAAGCAATCAGGGTGATTTATTTAGAAATCAACAGCAGGAAAAAGCGCTCTTAAAAAATCAGGAAGTCTGGTTTAGGGCTTCCGATTATATTGCGCGCAGAGATTTTTTGGCATTGCATTTAAGTGAATTGGGGCAGGAGATCGAATCGAATCGGACTCGAATTTCAGATTTAGCGCGCTGGATTAATGAAACACCCAAAAATATTTCTCTTTATGAATTATCGATGGATGAAGATTCAATCGATGTATCTGGTTTGGCTAAATCAGAAAAAGCCTTGCAGTCTTATCTGCAAGATCGTGATTTAAAACTTCTCTCGGAGAAGGGAAAAGTCTTTAAAGCCTCGGGGGCACTATGAGATCAGTGTTGAAGT
Source organism: uncultured Myxococcaceae bacterium (assembly GCA_964635635.1). Classification (GTDB taxonomy): domain Bacteria; phylum Myxococcota; class UBA727; order UBA727; family JABDBI01; genus CAZWPE01. The sequence goes on from CAZWPE010000001.1 coordinate 159,299, forward strand.
CAATACTCGTTATTTTAGTGATTGTGGCTAGCTGGGTAGGTGCTTACGAGTTGGTTTTTAAAAATCAACTTGCTGAGAAAGCTCGGCTGGTTAAACAAATGCGAGAGCAAGCTTGCGTGGTTGATGAACTTAAAAAGCTCTCCCGTGAAGCTACTCCTGCGCGCTATGAGAGTATTTTGAGTCCAGCTTTAGAAACATTGGTAGAAAAAGTTCCGGCTACTCCGGATGTTTCAGAATTGATTACAGAATTAACTGCGTTAAGCAAGAAAGCAAAAATTAGTTTGGTGAGTTATGAAACAACTCAAAATCAGGAAAGTATTCTTGCGGAAATTCGAGTTGCAGGCGGAGTAAAGCAGGTATTTGAATTTTTGGCGGGTTTGTCTAATCTTGAACGTTTGGTTTTGGTTGAACGTTTCAACTATGAAAACCGTAGCGCTGAAATCTGGTTGAAAGCTCCGTGGGGCCAGTTCAATCTGGGTGAAGTTTTAGCGAGGCATATACCCTACCACTGTGGAGCTGCTGAACAGTTAAATTTTAGTTCAATTGAGATTCCGTGGCTTTCAGTGTTGAGTCAAAAAATTTCTCCAGTTACTCGAAACCCATTTTTGGAGCGTTCTCAACATATAACTGCACGCGGCCTACATTTAGTGGGCCTTGTGCAGCAACGCTCAGCTTGGTTGGCATTGGTTGAAGATGAACATGGTTTTGGTCAAGTGATTCGTGTTGGGGATAAGCTGTCTAATGGCTTTCAAGTGCTAGGAATCTCTCGGCAAGGTCTTTCACTGGCGAGTGGGAACATTCGGCAAACTATGACTTGGAGGAAACCATGATGCGTTTATTTTTGACCATGTTTCTAATCTCGAGTTTAGGTTTTGCACAATCTATTGTTTTGGGGCCAAGGAGACATAAAGTTCCAAAAGGCCTGATTAAAAAGCCGATGATTGATCGGCGAAACCCAAAAATCGACTTTGTTGAGTTTAGGGAAGCGACCATGGGAAACGTGCTTTCATTAATTAAAAAATATGGCGGCATTAAAGGTCAGTATGAGATCGATATGTCCGCCGAGGTGAATTTAAGACTGGTGGATACGAATTGGTCCGCTTTGAGAAATACCGTTCTAGAAGAAGCAAGACCGCTTGAAAAATCAATGCGCTCGCGGTAGTAACTGCCTTCATGTACAGTACATCCGACTTTAAGAGGGGCCTTAGAATACTTTTTCAAAACGAGCCCTACCAGATTGTTGAATTTGAACACCACAAGCCAGGTAAGGGCGCTGCGATTGTTCGAACCAGGCTTAAAAATTTGCTTACAGGCCTTACAATAGACCCAACTTTCCGTTCGGGTGACAAAGTAGATGTGCCAGACCTTAACGACCAAGAAGTTAATTTCTTGTATGAGTCAGATGGCGTGTATCACTTCATGAATCCTGTTTCTTTTGAACAGTTTGAAGTGCCTACTAAAATTTTGGGTGAAAGTGCGCAGTTTTTGATTGAAGGCCTAACGGTCTCATTACTCTTTTATATGGGTCGCGCGGTTAATATTGAGCTGCCGAAGAACGTTGTGCTTGAGGTAACCTCATGCGACCCTGCTGTGCGCGGGGATACTGTCAGTGGTGCAATGAAGCCAGCAACTTTCCACACGGGTTTCAGGTGTCAGGTCCCATTGTTTGTCAATGAGGGTGACAAGATTAGGATTGATACCCGAACTGGTGAATATTTAGAGCGTGCCTAAATATCTATCACCACCACTTGATGCTCATGAGACTGTTCAGTCTCCCCAGTGTCGTCTGGTGACGGGTATTCTAAGTCTGACTCGTCTGGCGTTGGAAGCCTAACGCTTTCATCGTGTTTTTTTTCTCGTTCGCGTTTGCGTTCGTTTTCATCTTCAATCACCCAAGGGGGTGGAAGTCGGTTGGCCAATCTCATGAGTTTAGAATATCAGGCTTTTCAGTTTGCGAAATCAAAACATGCCTCTGATCTTGTGTCAGATATTCGTGAGTTGTGGGAGGCTTTGACTGTTGAGCGCTCAGAAGGCCTGGCTCAGTACTTTCGCAAGCCAGGTTTAAGACGCGCTTATCTTGGTTACTATGTTCCAATGTATGCGATGAAAATCGCGGCTCTTTTGCGTGATTTGAATTTGCCGCTTAAAAAACCGAATGTACTGGATTTAGGCGCAGGACCTTTATCGGCTGTCTGGGGCGCCCAGATTGCATATGGCGAATTAGGCCAAGTTCTCGCGGTAGACCAAGATTTAGGACCTATGAAGGCAGGTCTTGAGTTGCTTGATGCAATTTCACCTGTGAAAAATATTCATTTGGCGCGTGCAAATCTCAAGGGTCCGCCGAATTTTTGGAAACCAAGGTTCAAGCCAGATTTAATTTTGATGGCTCATGTTCTAAATGAGTTTGGTTCTGGTGAGCGATATTTAGAAGATAAAAAGATGCTCTTGGTTCATGCGGTGAATCAATTGGCGCCGGACGGTATTATTGTGGTTATAGAGCCAGCCTCAAAGGTTCCGACCCGTGATTTAATGCTGCTCAGAGACTGGTTATATGAAAGTGGCCAAGTGGAAATTTTAGCGCCTTGCCCGCTCAATGTTGCACGCTGTCCTTTGTTGGTAGACAGAAACAACTGGTGTCATGCTGATCTGCCGTATCAGCGTCCTGAGGAATTGCGAGAAATCGATTCGAAAATTGGTTTTGAGCGAGAAGTTTTAAAATGCAGCTATCTAGTGATTGCTCGCCGTGGATTTAAGTACGAAAAAACGAATTGCCGAATCGTGAGCGGTCATATGAACGCACGTGGAGTAGATAGACGCTATGCATGCATGCCAGAGGGTTTGATGACTCTTTCCCAAAATGTTCATGAAAAACCAGTCATATTGGCATCACTCAGGCGCGGCGAGTCGGTAAGCCCAGAATCCTGGCCCAAAAAGCTTGTAAATATTTCCAAAGAATCTTAAGTTTTTTGCCAGATGGCAGAGCAGGGCGAAGAGAAAACAGAAGAGGCGACTCCGCAGAAGTTGCGCAAGGCGCGTGAGAAAGGCCAAATCGCCAAGAGTCAAGATTTGGCATCAGCGTTTGTTTTCTTTTCTGCGTTGGGTGCTCTGGTTGTTTCACTGAGCTGGATGGTTCAGAAGATAAATGACCTTTTTATGCTCAGTGTCCAGTCAATGCATGCAGAGCATATGGGCAAGGCAGTTTTAACTGTTGTCCGAGAAGGTGGCTGGACTTGGTTGCTCGTATCGATCCCAATCGTACTAGGTGCTTTTATTGGTGCGCTGGTGGGAAACTATTTGCAGGTTGGCTTTATGTTTACGCTGGAGCCACTGAAACCTCAGTTTAACAAAATTAACCCGATCAACGGTATTAAGCAGATGTTTAGTGTCAAGCGTTTGGTCGAGCTTTTGAAGCAGATGGCCAAGTTTATCATGGTTTCTGCTGTGGTTTATTTAGTGCTCAAAGACGCAGTGTTTAACTTAGTAAACATGCAAAGTCTGCAGCTGACCGAAGCGTTGCCAATTATTTATGCGATTATTAAGGATATTTTTCTTAAAGTTGCTGTGTTGTTTTTGATTATTGCTGTGCTTGACTGGTTTTGGCAGCGGCATAGTTTTTTAAAAAGCATGCGGATGACCAAGTACGAAATCAAACAGGAATACAAAGAGTCAGAAGGGGACCCTCAGCTAAAATCAGAGCGAAAGCATTTGGCTCAAGAGCTCATTATGCATGGCAGCCAGCAAGCAGTGAAGAAAGCAGATGCCGTGGTAACCAATCCAGATCACTATGCCGTGGCGATTAAATATGACACGAAAGAACACGCAGCTCCAATTGTTGTCGCGAAGGGAATGAACAAGAATGCGGAGGCAATTAAAAAAATTGCAAATCAATATCGCGTTCCGATTATTAGAAATGTTAGTTTAGCCCAGGCACTTCATAAGCTTGACTTAGACGAAGAAATCCCAGAAGAGCTTTATGATGCTGTCGCGGAAGTTTTGAACTTTGTTTACGAGTTGAGGAAGAAAAATGGCTGATAGAATTTCGGGCCCCTTGGCCAGTGGTGTTGGACTAGGAAGCGTATCGCCAGCTGATATCGAGTCGCTTAAACCAAAACCGGAGCAAGCTCAGCCCTCAGCTATTGCGCCATTGGCTACGCAAAACCAGTTGAAAGCAGCAGGTTCAGGCATGCGTGCCCTTGATTCTGGAAGACTTGAATCGCCAGGTAAGACTTTTATGTCAACCATGGCAACTCGTCACCATGTCGGACGCATACTGCAGAAACTGCCTCAGACAGAGGATAACTTTGGGAAGCTCGAGCCAATGGTGAAAATTCTCAAGTCCTATCATGCGTGGACCAACGATATCGTTAGAGTTTTGGGGAGAGTATGAATACTGCTGTGCAATATACCCCGGAAGAACTTCAGTCGATTGCCCAAATCGCTTACTACATGATGATGCAGGGTAAGATGAAAGATGCCCAGACGTTGTATGAAGGGCTAGTGGCTTTAGACCCTTCACAAGAATATTATTTCAGAGCGTTGGGTGTTCTCGCTCAAAAAAATAAGGACAGCCAACTGGCGCTGCGTCATTTTGGTTATGCGATTCAATTGGCGCCTGGTAAACCTGAAGGGTATGTGAATCGCGCAGAGATTTATATTTTTCTAGGCCAACCGGAAGAAGCTGCTGCTGATCTCAAAGAGGCCTTGAATAAAATGAGTCGCCAGGACCAAATGTTATCTCAAAAGGCCTGGGCTCTCTATAGAAGCCTTAAAGCGGGTGTATAACTTCGTCATTGCGAGGCACTTTAGTGCCGTGGCAATCCATAAATCCTGGACTGCTTCGCGATGCTCGCAGTGACGATTAGATAGCTCTTAACAACTCGGGCGCCTTTTGACGCATGATTGCTTCTTCATCAACAATCACACCCGAAACAGATTTATCGCTGGGTAGGTTGTACATCGTATCGAGCATGGCGGCTTCTAAAATGCCGCGAAGTCCTCGGGCGCCGGTTTTCTTGGCCAATGCCATTTTAGCTGCACGCGTCAGCGCATCAGGAGTGAATCTTAAAGACGCTCCATCAAGCTCTAGCAAGCGAGCATATTGTTTGGTGAGGGCGTTCCGTGGTTCTGTCAACACGCGAACCAGGGCTTCTTCTGATAAGTCTTCAAGAGTTGCAACTACGGGAAGACGACCAACAAATTCCGGGATAAGACCATATTTAAGCAAGTCATCAGGTTGAACCTGCTTTAAAATATCTTCGGGGGTTGAGGTGCTTCTGGTGAGAATCTTTGCTCCAAAACCGAGTGTTTTTTGACCGACGCGAGCTTCAATGATTTTCTCTAAGCCCACGAAAGCGCCACCGCAAATAAATAAAATTTGAGAGGTATCAACTTTGAGGAAATCTTGATTTGGGTGTTTACGACCACCTTTTGGGGGAACGTTGCATAAAGTTCCTTCAATCAATTTAAGCAAAGCTTGCTGAACACCTTCTCCTGAGACGTCCTTGCTGATGCTACGGCTTTCACTTTTACGAATGATTTTATCTATTTCATCGATATAAACAATTCCGCGCTGAGCGGCTGCCACATCCCCGCCTGCTGCTGCCAGTAGACTAGAAATCATAGTTTCAACATCTTCACCGACATAGCCTGCTTCGGTGAGAGAAGTGGCATCTGCCATGGCAAATGGAACTTTCAGGATACGTGCAAGCGTTTGTACAAGCAGTGTTTTCCCTGACCCTGTGGGGCCGATGAGTAAAATATTGCTTTTGGAAAGCTCGACATCAGACATATCTGTGAGGTTGTTGATTCGTTTATAATGGTTATGAACGGCTACGGAGAGAATCTTTTTGGCTCGGTCTTGTCCAATGACATAATTATCCAAGATTCCCTTAATGTCTGCGGGTCTCAGAAGCTGATCTTCTTCGTGTTCTGAGCGCTTTTGAGCTTCTCCAATAACGATGTCTTTGCAAAGGGTAATACAGTCTTCACAAATATTAACCTCTGGACCAGCGACAAGCTTTTTAAGCTCACTCCCGGTCTTTTTGCAAAAAGAGCATAAAACGTTGGATTCTTGCCTGCGCCCAATAAACATATGACTATGCCTCGTGTCTTGTAACAATTTTATCAACAATTCCGTATTCGATGGCTTCTTGAGCACCTAAATAGAAATCTCGATCTGTATCTTTCTCAACCTGTTCAAATGGCTTGCCCGTGTGGCGCACAATGATCTCATTCAGGGTTCGCTTGGTCTTAATGATTTCACGTGCCTGGATTTCAATATCAGTTGCCTGACCTTGTGAGCCCCCGTGTGGCTGGTGAAGCATCACACGACTATTTGGCAGAATAAAACGTTTACCTTTGGCGCCAGAAGTTAGTAAAAAGGCTCCCATCGATGCTGCTTGTCCAACGCAGACAGTCGACACATCACAACGGACATACTGCATGGCATCATAGATTGCCAATCCACCGGAAACGATTCCGCCTGGTGAGTTAATGTAAAGCGTGATGTCTTTGGTTGCATCTTCACTTTCTAGAAATAGCAGCTGAGCCACAATGGAATTAGAGACCTGGTCGTCGATGGCAGTGCCAAGAAAAATAATTCGATCTTTAAGAAGTCTAGACCAAATATCGTATGCTCTTTCGCCTCTAGGCGTTTGTTCGATGACGGTAGGTGGAAAGTAGCTCATGGTTTTTCTCCGTAAAAAATAGGAATGCCGGTTGGGATCTCCAACTGACTGATTTCAGAATCAGGTATCTTATCTAGCTCTTTTAGCAGAGCTCTTAAAGAGTTACCATGGGCTACTATTAAGACAGTCTTTCCGGCCTTGAGTAGGGGCTCAATTTCCTTAAAATAGTAAGGAATTACACGTAGATAGGTGTCTTTGAGACTTTCGCCGCCCGGGGGGGCTATGTCATAGCTTCTGCGCCAAACATGGACTTGCTGGTTTCCATACTGCTGGGCAACCTCAGCCTTATTGAGTCCTTGGAGATCTCCATAGTGCCGTTCATTAAGTGCCTGATTTTTGGTCATGGGGCAGTCTGCTTGTCCTGCTTCTTCAAGCGCGATTGTTGCTGTATCAATTGCGCGTTTTAGTTCTGAACAAAACACATGATCAATTGAAACATTTTTCAACCGCTTTCCTGCTTTATGAGCTTCTTCAGCGCCGAGTGGACTCAAGTCTACATCAACCCATCCGGTGAATTTATTGTCCCTATTCCAAGTTGATTGTCCGTGACGAAGTAAAATAAGACGCCCTTGCATTGTTTTGTCCTAATAAATATTCCAATGTGCGTCAACAAACCAAAAATTTTTTCTTGACTTAAAGACTTGAGAAAGGCATCTATAACACATATGGCCCACGGGCAAGCTCCACGCTCAACTCATGCATATGAAAAGTACAAAGCAAACCTACATGCTTTGTTTGACGGTAAGAAACGTATTGAAGATTTTACTGCGCCACAAGTAAAGGTTGCTGTAAAGCCAACAAGACGGACCTCTGGCACACCTGTTTTTAGTTATGATATTTTTCTGGAAGCAATTAAGCGTTCAGTGACTCCAGATGAAGTAACGAGAACAATTAATGCGTTAATTGATTCAGGGCATCAGATTCCCATGGATGAAGATATTTTATCAAAAGCCCTAATTCACCGTGATGAATCTGTTGTCTTGACGATGCTGACTAAACTGGGTGAACTTTTGAATAAGAATCCAGTCAAAAATGCAAGATTGTTAAAGACTCGATTGGAAAATCTTCTTTTGATCAGTGCAGCTTCTGAGGTGAAAGAGTTAGCCAATACTCTCATGCAAAAAATGTTATGAGTTTAGAGGTATTGGGGGCGCAGGGGGTTTTTGAGTTAGGTCGCTTAGCTCGAGCACCCAGTGTTCCAAAGCTTGTTTATGTCCGTGGAAACCCTCAGTTACTTCGCACGAAACCAAGTGTGGCTATCGTAGGAACCCGAAAACCCAGCCAGACAGGATTAAAGCGCGCTTATGATTATGCACATGCATTGGCCTCTAAAGGCTGCTTAGTGATTTCTGGTGGCGCGATGGGTATAGACTACGCCGCACACCGAGGGGCTTTGGCTGCTGGAGGTGAAACTCTGGTTGTGCTGGGAGATCCTGTTTCGGAAACAGGCGATGAGCGACCTAAGCGTATTCGAGACTTAGAACCAGCAGAGAAAGTCACAACTTTGACGACCTATGGCCCGGGAACCAAAATAGGCAAAACACTTTTTGTTGCGCGCAATCAATATATTGCTGCATTAGCAGATGCAGTTATCATCATTGAAGGGACATTGAACTCAGGCACACTGCATACCGCAAGATATGCTCAAAAAATTGGCATACCTATTTGGGCAGTGCCGGGTGACCCGGATAATCAGCTCGCAGAGGCTTCCAACTCACTTTTGGAAGCAGGCGACGCGCGGGCGCTGTATCGTTTGGATGCGCTACTTGAAAGTCTTGGGCTCGGAACTGTTCAGGAGGCCGTGTCTAGACAAGAGCCTAAAGACGCAGGACCACTTTACCCGCATTTTAAAGCCAACGCCGGTCGTGTGACGCTGGATTTGCTTTGTGAAGCCATGAAGGGTGAACCTGTCTCTTACATTCAAACCGAGCTGCTCCAGATGGAGCTTCTCGGACTTATTCAACGCGAAGGTGCTGAGTTTGTTCTGACCAGCAAGTAGACTCTCGGAACGACCCATAAGGTCAAGAAAGTTCCAAATATCAAGCCTGAAACAAGCACAAGCCCGAGAGCTCTTCTGGCTTCGCTGCCCGCACCAGAAGCAAACATCAGAGGCAAAGCGCCTAAAACCATTGCAGCGGTCGTCATGATGATGGGCCTGAGGCGCATTTCGATAGCTTGTTGCATCGAGCCAGTCTTATTGGCGAAGTCGACTAATAAAATCCCGTGTTTCGATATGAGGCCTATGAGAGTTACCAATCCAACTTGTCCAAAAATATTAAGTTCATTTCCAGTAAGTTTGATGGCAAGCAAAGCTCCAAAAGCTGCGAGTGGCACGGTGACCAGAATAATCAACGGGTCTACAAAACTCTCAAATTGAATTGCTAAAACACCATAAATGAAAATTAATGCGAGCAATAAAAGCACCAAGAAAGAATTCGAAGAATCAAGGAGCGATTTAGCCGCACCTAAGTATTCATAACTATAGCCAGAAGGCAGTTCTTTCTTGAGAATTTTATTGATGGCGTCGATTCCATCGCTCAACGTTTTTCCTGGAACGAGCTGAGCTGTAATGTTTGCAGAACGAAGCCTGTTGTAATGATGATAGCTTTTCGGCTGTGTATCAGGCTCAAATTCAACGAATGTGCTTAAGGGCATGCGTTCTTTCGAAGTGCTGAGCACATCTACTTCGTGCAAGTTGTCGGCTGTTTCAGCACCTTTTACCCATACTTCGTATTTGAGACCGTCTTTATAAAATTTGGATCCCGTGTCTTTATCAAGCATGACTCTGAGAGATCTCTCAACACTCGAGAGAGGTACTTCTAAGAGGGCCATTTTATGGGTATCAACATGAGCTTTAAGGCTTGGGAAATTGAATTTGAGGTCATTCGAAACGTCAGTGAGTACGCCTGAAGATGTCAAAGATTTTTGTAAAGTTTCCAAAACAGCATCAAGCTCTTTATAGCTGTGAGTTGTTTTGACAGCGATCGAGATAGCAGCACCGGCAGAATCAGACTCGAACCCAGGAAGCCCTGTATTCCAATTCCAAACAAAGGTTGTGACAGAAGGGATTTTTTTGAGCTTTTCGCGAATTTGATCTGCAAATTCAGTAGAGCGTGTATTTCGTTTTGAATAGTCGACCAATTCCAGACTAACTCCTGTGCGTCCTTTGTCATTGGCAGCAAGAAAACGATTTTTAACGATGGGATTGCCCTTTACGATATTATCAACTTGCTCAATGTAAGGCATGAGTGTTGCAAGTGTGGCACCTGGTAGGGGCTCAATTTGAACTCCCATAAATCCACGGTCTTCAATTGGAACAACGCGTTTGGGAACATTTGTATACAGCAGCGCAGAGCCGAGCCCAATTGCACCCAGAAACAGTGCCATGTTTCGCCAATTGGTAGGTTTTAACTTAAATGAATAAGACGATTTTGGGTGATTAGTCCCTGTGGTCAACATTCTTGAACACATGAGAGGCGATAGGCTGAGTGCGACAAAACCTGAGATCAAAACAGCGGCAGCTAATGTAACACCAAACTGAATCAGGATTTGGCCAACAAGACCCCCGGTGAGCGCAACAGGAATAAACACGGCAACAAGTACCAGGGTCATCCCAACGATCGAAAATGCAATTTCACGAATCCCCGCAATAGAGGCATCAAATGCAGAAAGCCCTTTTTCAAGGTGCCTATAGATGTTTTCAACGACAACGATAGCGTCATCCACCACCAAGCCAACAGCAAGAACTAAAGCAAGCAGCGAGAAAGTATTAATGCTAAACCCAAAGGCCTTCACCAAGGCCAAGGAACCAATGAGCGAAATAGGAATAGCAATCATCGGAATGAGAGTTGCTTTCCAATTGCGAAGAAAGAGATAGACGACTGCTAGAACGAGCAAGCAGGCTTCCAGAATTGTCCATGCCAATGATTTGAGAGAGCTTTCAACAAATGTAGCGCCATCGTAGACAATGTCGAGCTTTACACCCGCTGGCAGTGTGGCACGTAAAGAAGGAAGAAGCTCATGAGCTTGTTTGGATATTTCAAGCGGATTTCCATCTGAAGAACGAATTAAATCAATATAAACAGCTTCTTCATCATTGAGACGATTGAAAACTCGTGTGTCTTGTGAGAGTTCAATGTGAGCTAAATCTCCAAGAGTAACAATGACATCATCAATTTTAGTAACAGGTAAAGTAGCAAAATCTTCAGGATTTTCGGGTTCAAGTCTGAGGGAGATAGGAACTTCACCTTGAAACTTACCGACGCTTAGAGGGGCTTGAAGTGTTTTGATGGCATCAAAGATTTGGGGTGTTCCAATTTGATGCGCGGCCATTTTAGCACGGTCCAGATTGATCTTCATCACATAGGGAACGCCTTGGAGTTCAACCCAAGAAACTCCTTGGATGCTTTTGAGTTGATTTAAAATATGTAATTTGGCGAAGTGTGTAAGCTCATCGATCTTAAAACCAGAGCCTGTGAGTGTCAAAAACATGACAGTTTCATTGTTTCGGCCTGTTTGCTCTACATAAGGCTCCAAAACTTCACGAGGTAATTCAGATTTAACCCAGGCGGCCCGATCTCGAACATCTAACATAGCGTGTTCAATGGAAGTGCCGGGTCTAAAGGTAATCCATGTTTCTGAGAAGCCATTGCCAATCTCTGAACGAACGGAGTTGACACCAGAGATGCCAGCAACTTCATCTTCAAGGCGATACACAATCGTGTGCTCGATTGTGTCCATGCTTGCACCTGGGTAAATAAAAGCGACCTTAACTTTAGGAACGGAAATACTGGGGTATTCCGCGACGCCCAAATGTTGATAGGCTACCAATCCCAAAACAATGAGAAATGCATTGAGAATAAGGGTTAAAACAGGACGTTTAATGAACAGTGTCATCATGTGAAATTTTACTCTGTCCGCGGAGAATGATTGTATCGCCTGCGGAAAGGCCAGATAGAATCGCGATTTGCTTGTTTGAACGAGTGCCGGTTGTAACGGGTGTGAGCTTAGCTTTTCCATCTACGATTTTAAATACGTAGGATTTTTTATCGCGGATAAAGACAGATTCAGCGGGTACACTGATGGCGTCTTCTGAAAACTTGAGTTCTACCTGAATTTTAGAGCCAATCATGCAACCTTCGCATTTTTGCAGAGTTGCTTTGGCGTAGGCTTGATTGGTTTTTGGGTTGAGCCTGTTTTCAAGGGAGCTGAGTTTGGCTTCCTGTCCTTTTACCCAAACAGTTTGTCCCACTTTAAGGCGTTGCAGTAGATTTTCAGGTACTGAAAAATAAACCAGGAGCTCGCTTGTATCATAGACAGCGATAACTGGATTTCCAGACTGAACTTGAGCTCCAGTCTCTAATCTAAATACACCGCATTCACCTGCAAAAGGTGCTTTGAACTGAGCGTCATGAAGTTTGTGTTCAAGATCATGGTAAGTTCGGTCTGTACTGGCTAGATCTGTTTGCGCATCTTCAAGATCTTTCAGGCTTAGATCACCTTGTTTATACAAAGTCTTAACGCGGGCGAGTCTGGAACGCTTGTTCTTAACGCTCACCCGAAGATCCGTGAGAGAAGTTTTGAGGCCCTCTGTATCCATTTCAGCAAGCACTTGCCCTTTTTTGACTTTGGCGCCTTCGCTGACAAAAACTTGGGTCAGGATCCCTGAAGAGGGGGCTGTTAAAACTGCCTCACGTTTTGCTTTTAGGGTCCCAATTAACGAGACCTGCTCTTTGAAAGGTTCAGCTTTAACGGTGTAAGTTTCGACTTTAATTGGGGCAGCCTGAACTGCCATAGCAAGAAGCAGTGTAATAATTATTTTCATAAAGATCCCAAATGTTTTTTAAGTAATTCAGTGGCCTGGGCAGGGTCTGCCTTGCCAGCGCTTTGTTTCATAACTTGGCCCATGAGGAAGCCAAATACCTGTTGTTTACCTGATTTAAATTTTTCAACTTCTGCGGCGTTATTAGTGCAAACAGATTCAATAATTGCTTGAAGAGCACCCGAATCACGTTGCATTTTAAGGCCGCGCGATTCAACAATCTGTGTTGGCGTTGTACCAGGCTCGGTAAGCAGTGCTTCATAAACTGTTTTGGCGATGGTGCCTGAAATAACTCGATCATCGATCAGTTTAACAAGTTCAGCGAGCTGTGCAGGTGTGATTTTGGGTTCCAACTGCATTTCGTTAATGATCCAGTTGGCCAAAGATTTAGCATTGGCATGCAGAGCCAAAGCGTTTTCAAAATAGGTTGCAATCTCTTTCTCAACCGTGAGAACGCCAGCATCATAAGCATTGAGGGCTAGTTGCTCTTGATAGCGAGCAAGTTTTTGCAGGGGGAGTTCTGGCAAGTTGGCTTTAACATTTTCAACTTCTTCTGGGCTGAGGACCAGAGGCAGCAAGTCGGGATCTGGGAAGTAACGATAATCGTGGGCCTCTTCTTTGCTGCGCAAAGCTCTCGATTCTTTGCGGTTGGAGTCCCAGAGGCGGGTTTCTTGGTTGATTGAACGTCCAGCCTCAAGTTCAAGCGCTTGGCGCCGAGATTCAAATTCAATGGCTTGGCCTAAGAATTTGATGGAGTTTAAGTTTTTGGTTTCTGTTCGTGTACCAAATTTGTCTGAGCCCCTTGGCATGATTGACACGTTGGCGTCAGCTCGCATGGAGCCTTCCTGCAAGTTGCCATCACAGATATTAAGGTAGGTTACGAGTGCCCGGAGAGCTTTATAGGCTTCCATGGCATCTTCAGCACAGCGAAGATCTGGTTTGGTGACAACTTCAAGCAAGGGAGTCCCAGCCCGGTTGTAATCGCAAAAACTAGAGTTACCACCTTCAACGTGAATATTCTTACCAGCATCTTCTTCAATATGAATACGCTCAATGCCAATCGTTTTGAGCCCATCTTTAGTTTGGAAAGTGAGCTTACCTGGTCCACAGATGGGTAGGTCATACTGGCTGATCTGGTAGCCCTTAGGAAGGTCAGGGTAGAAGTAGTGCTTGCGAGCAAATACGCTGGTTAGATTGATTTCGCAACCAAGCGCGATGCCTAAACGCAAAGCAAATTCAACTGCCTTTTGATTTAAAACGGGCAAAGTGCCGGGGAGTGCGATGTCGACGGCATCCACGTTTGTATTGGGCTCATCACCATATTGATTTTTGGCAGATGAGAACAGCTTGCTTTGGGTGAGGAGCTGAACGTGGCACTCAAGACCGATAACGACTTCGTAATCCTTCATAGGCACGCTCTATGTCCTTTTGAAGGTCTTGAAAAGAGGCGTTTGCCGCTTCTGGCAAGGCTAGAACCACTAAATCACGCTTTTCAAGTATGAACAGGTGATCGTGAATGATATGTCTCAAGCGACGTTTGACTAGATTGCGAACATGAGCTTTGCCAACGTTTTTGGGGACAGTAAAACCAACACGGCCAGGATCTCGGGCATTTTTAGCGATCAAAACCACAAAGCGCCCTTTCGAGCGCTGTCCAACCCGCTGAATGCGGGTAAATTCGTGGCGTTTTTTGATTCGCCTACTTGACGTAAGCAGAAGGCACCAAGCGTTTACGGCCTTTAGCGCGTCGACGTCTCAAAACATCTCGGCCACCAGCAGTTGACATGCGTGCACGAAACCCGTGATCGCGAAGAAGTTTGATGCGGCTTGGCTGGTAAGTTCGTTTCATAACAAGATGCCTTTTGGCTTAATGAGGGGTTGTTGTCAACCCCCTGGGAGCGTTCTGCTAACTATCGGCGCCCGCCACCGCAATGCCCACCTCCATGGTGACCGCCGCCCCAGCCACCACCGTTGTGACCGCCCCAGCCTGGTCTATTATAGCCTGAGCCGTATCCTGGATTATAACCATAGGCTGGCTGGCAGACTCCGAATCCCCAGTTGTAACCAGACCCATTGCCTACGCAAACCAGTCCGGGTGCGCAATGTGGGCCTTGTGGGTATGGGCTGCAGGCTTGACCGGCATAGGCATAGTATCCATTACGATAGTAACCTGGGTTTGTGGCACCGATTACAGCACCAAGGCCAGCTCCAATGCCGGCAACAACATTGCCCCAAGTGGCAAAAGCACTGCTTGAAAATACGGTGAGAGCAAGAACAAGTGCAAGGCTAAGTTTTCTAGACATAAGTGTCTTTTCTCCTTCAGAGTTCTTTTTAACTTGCTTTAGAGAGGCGAGGCGTCGGGCATCTGGGGGATATAGTGATATTTTAATCTCAAATATACTAAATAAAGAAACTGGATTGACATTCTTATTGAGACCGTGGATTTTCATCTTCCATGAAAAATCGTTCATGTTTGTTGTTCTTTGCGTTAATTTCGTTAACATTATTTTCTGAAGGCCTACCACGAGTTCAAGTTGGACCAATTCTTGCTGGTGTACCTGTTCTAAAACCGCATCAATCCAGATTACCTGTTTTTTCTGTAACGTGGGCTAATAATCAGATTTCTAATGACGGTCGATATCAAATACCCGATGTGGGTGTCGCCTATAATGGCCCTGCGGAATGTTACTTTATGGCTAGCACTCAAACGTCTGCGTCCATGGATGAGTATCGTTCTAGCGAAGCGCAAAATGCTGCTGTATCCTGGTCCTTTAGCAAGTTTGTTGGCGCTCTGAGCGATGCCTATCAGCAAGCGTCTCAAGAGATCATTGCAAATAATAATGTGGCTTCACAGTCGGTATCAAAGTGCACCATGTATCAACTATTGGTTCAACCAGGCCTCACTCCTTTGGATCCCTATTTTCAAAAAAGAGCTTTAGGTCTTCCTGTTGAATATACCCCCGACAATTCTAACTTGTTTTTTTATTTCCTAGATGATTTCGGAACTCATTTCGTTGAAGAAGCTCACCTGGGGGGAAAGCTTAAGCAGATGGCTTTTACTGCGGACTCTTACTATGGTTACGCAGGCTCTAAAAACGTTTCTATTCAGGCGCAGGCAACCTTCAACTTTGGTATTACTGGAAACTATAGCGAACAATCCATTGTTTCTGATGCCTACAGAAGTAGTACCCAAACTGACTCGATTGAAAGCATTGGCGGTCAAGTTTGGAAAAATGGAAGCACTTGGTATGAGTGGGCTAATAACGTTAAAGCACTTCCGAACTTCCGTGTCAGAGCAAGGCTTGTATCCCTATCACGTTTATTTTTAACATCAGGTATCCCTGAACTAGAAAGCCGAAGCAAGGCTTTGGATAAGGCTATCATGGACTATATTACCCGTAAGGGCTGTACGGATCCAAGGGCACTCAATTACAATCGCTCAGCAACTGTGAATGACACCAGCTGCATTTTTAATAACTACCCGTCATTCTGTCCTTCTTGTTCAATCCGAAATGGCGGCTCAGGGCAAACTTGTTCTGTTTCTGGTGAAACTTGTCAAAAATTAGGCCAAGCTGAAAATTGCTACACGGGTTATAACGGCGCAGTAGAATGCTATTGTGGCATGCCACACCCGCCGGAATTAAACTCTAAACGGCAACTCAAGGCACATGCCAGTGACTTCCCTGCTGGTCCGCACGCTTATTGTGGCGATCAAAGCAATATTATTGATCCAAGTCGTCAATGTTGCACGGCTAATAATCCTAAAAATTACGATGGCAATTGTGCTGTTTGTTGCAGTGAGGATACCATCCCGCAGTGTTCCATCATGGGAAAACTCGCCACCTGTAACTGTGTACCATCTTAGATTTAAAAACTCCTAGAAAGCTGTTAGTGGCTTCTCATGACAACGGAGCCAGCAGTAAAAGAGGATGAAAATCATTACGATGCCATTGTGATTGGCTCTGGGATGGGTGGGCTGACAACCGCGAGCCTGCTTGCTCAAATCAAGAACTACCGCGTTCTTGTTTTAGAGAAACATGGTAAAACGGGCGGATTCACCCATATGTTCAAAAGGCCAGGGGGTTATGAGTGGGATGTGGGGCTGCACTACATTGGCCAGATGCACAAAGGCTCTCCCATACGGGCCATCTTTGATTATTTAACCAAACAAAAAGTTCAGTGGAGCAAAATGGGGGACCCCTTTGAGGTATTTTGCTACCCAGGCTTTCAGTTTGGCGTGGTTTCTTGCCCAGAAAAATACAAAGAATCGCTTATTTCAAATTTTCCAGAAGAAAGGCTTGGGATTGAAGACTATTTTCGACTACTTCCCAAGGCTGCAGGTTTAGGGGTTTTAAAGGCTCTTCCTCCTATTTTGCAACGAGTCTACCGCTTTGTGATGCGTTCCACTTATGAGCTTGGACTCAAAAGCACTCAAGAGGTTTTGAATGGCCTTTTGAAGAGTGAAAAACTTAAAGCGCTGCTTGTTAGCCAGTGGGGCGATTATGGTCTTGCTCCTGAAAAAAGTAATTTTTACATCCATGCGGCCATCGTTACGCACTATCTCAATGGTGGTTATTACCCGGTTGGAGGATCCCGAGTGATTGGGGATACCATCACCGAGATTGTCAATGCACATGGCGGTAAAATCATCCATCGAGCAAATGTTCAAGAGATTGTTCTTGAAAACCGAAAAGCGATCGGTGTGATAGCTGACATCAAAGGTGAATCTCGGCAGTTTTATGCTCCAGAGATTTACTCGGATATTGGAGCTAAATCGACTTATCTTAAGTTGTTGCCCAGTTCCTATTCGCTGCCGTTTCGGGCTGAATTGGAAAGTGAACCGGCCGGCCCATCAGCTGTGACGCTTTATTTGGGACTCAAAGAAAGCCCGGCGAGCCTTGGGGTTCATGGACAAAATTTCTGGATTTTTGACAACTTTAATCACAATGAGATTGTCGCGAATAATGCTAAAGCCTTGTTAGAAGGCAAGCCCTTGTTGGCTTACCTGTCATTTGCTTCGCTTAAAAACCCAATGGCAAGGACACACACGGCCGAAATCATATCTGTCATTGATTATGAACAGTTTTTGAGCTGGAAAAATGAACCCTGGAAAAAACGGGGAACCTCTTATGAACAGTTAAAAGAGCGCATCTCATCTGGCTTGCTGAACTTGGTTGAGCGAGAGCTCCCCGGCTTTTCTAAGCTGGTTGATTACAAAGAACTTTCAACGCCTTTATCGGTTGAGCATTTCACCTCACACCCCAGCGGCCAAATCTATGGAACTCCAGCGATTGCAGGCCGATTCGAAGCACCATTTCAAGCAATCAAAACCCCTGTCCCAAACCTTTATTTGGTGGGGGCAGATTCTAGTGGGCATGGGATTGCTGGAGCCATGTTCAGCGGCTTGCTGGCAGTTGGCAAAAAACATGGATTTATGAGCTTGTTTAGGGCTTTGTGGTGCGCTCGAAGGGATTCGAACCCCTGACCCCCGGAATCGAAGTCCGGTGCTCTATCCAGCTGAGCTACGAACGCAAAATGGGGCGAGTGAAGGGAATCGAACCCTCGACCCTCAGGGCCACATCCTGATGCTCCACCAATTGAGCTACACCCGCCATCCAGATTTCAACTTAACTGGATTATTAAACTTTTCAAGGGGTATCTTGTGCTCTCTTGCAACAACGCAAAAAATCTGCCATGAAGCCCTTTATGACCAACTTCGTAGTAGCAGATGACCCGCTTAATAACCCTAAAAATGCGGTAACGGCCGGCAAAAATAAGCGCCGCCAAGCTGACTTTTTTATCCAAAATAAGCAGTCGATTGACTATCATAACACCGACGTGTTGAGACGTTTTACATCGCCTGAAGGCAAGATCCTTCCAGGTCGCCGTTCAGGTCTTACTTCCAAAAACCAACGTAAAGTGGCTCAGGCCATTAAAAGAGCACGTAACATTGGTGTTTTGCCGTACGTGAATGTAGAATACTAGGAAGAATGAGACTTCAACATGGGGTAGCCGCCTTGGTCGCGGCTGGCATATTTGTACTTGCTTACACACTCTTGAGCCCGTCAGGTGTAGCCACTTATTGCTCCATGTTGTCCAGAAAACGTGATCTGGAGAATCGCATAGCACTTTTGTCTGATCGCTTGGAAATCCAAGCAGCTAAAATCACAATGCTTGCTGGAACAAACTCTAACTCTCACGCATACTTAGAGCAAATCGCAAGAAGAGAATACGGTTTCGTTGGAAAAAAAGAGACATTGCTGGTACTTCATTAGTTAATGAAGAAGACATTCATCCTCGATACCAACGTCCTTCTCCACGAGCCCAAAGCCATGTTTAGTTTCGGTGATAACCACGTCGTTATCCCAATCTATGTGGTTGAGGAAATCGATAACTTTAAGAAAGAGCTTTCTGAACTTGGCCGGAGTGCTCGGCAAGTTAGCCGCTACTTAGATGATCTTCGTTCTGAAGGCTCACTCTCAAAAGGGGTGAAGCTTGATAAAGGAGGTACTCTAAGGGTTGCAATCACATCCAGGATGCTTCCTCCTGAAATCGCAACAGATAGAGGGCAGGACTCCAAGATTCTAGCCGTAGCTTTGGACCTTAAAAGTCATGCGGGTCCAAAAGAAAAAATTGTCTTTATTACCAAAGATACCAACCTGCGCATTCGTGCAGATTCAATTGGTATTGATACTGAAAATTTTGAGCCTGAGCGCACAGAAATTGATGAACTCTATAAAGGCTATGCGACAGTTGAAGTCACCGGTTCTCAAATAGATCAATTCTATGAAAAGGGATCAATCAGCCTGCCGGATCCTTATTATGCACCGAATCAATTTTTGGTGCTCAAAGATAAGGCAAATCCATCGCATACAGCTCTGGGGCGTTTTTCATTGCTCGATAAGCAAGTGTTGCCTTTGGCTCAGCTTCAACGGGCTGGTGCTTGGGGCATTAGACCTAAGAACAAGGAGCAGGCGTTTGCTCTTGATTTACTTTTAGATGACTCGATTAAGCTTGTGACACTGGCTGGTAAGGCAGGAACAGGTAAAACGTTATTGGCAATCGCTGCAGGTTTGCAAAAGACGGCAGAAGAACACACCTTTCAACGTTTGCTGGTGAGTCGTCCAATTTTTCCTTTGGGCCGCGACATTGGATTTTTACCGGGTGATGTCGAAGA
Organism: uncultured Myxococcaceae bacterium; assembly: GCA_964635635.1. Classification (GTDB taxonomy): domain Bacteria; phylum Myxococcota; class UBA727; order UBA727; family JABDBI01; genus CAZWPE01. The sequence goes on from CAZWPE010000001.1 coordinate 178,983, forward strand.
GAAGTTAAACCCTTGGATGCAACCGATCTTTGACAACGTTGAATATCTAATGGGGCTGAATTCCAAGAGTGGCAAGCAGGCGTCAACGAGAAGCTATCGCGAACTGATCGATATGAATATTCTTCAAATCGAACCGCTGACCTATATCAGGGGTCGCTCAATCGCTGCTCAGTACATGATTGTCGATGAAGCTCAAAACTTAACACCTCATGAGGTCAAAACAATTGTATCCCGTGTAGGTGAGGGGACTAAGATTATTCTGACTGGTGATCCATATCAGATCGATCACCCTTATGTAGATGTGACCAACAATGGTTTGATTCATGTGGTGAATCGCTTCAAGTCTGAAAAGATTGCAGGTCACGTCACCCTTGAAAAAGGTGAGCGTTCTGAATTGGCTGAGATTGCAGCAAACCTACTGTAGAGCCATGTTTTGTCATTCCGGGCTTTGACCCGGAATCCATTCTGGACCTCGGCTCGGTGGCCGGGGTGACAGGTCCAGCCTACTGTAGGACCACGTTAGAGATATTCCAAATGGGCAGATAAACGGCAAGTGCTAGCAGTAGCACAATGCCGAAGAGCCCAAACAACATGAATGGTTCAATGAGGGTGCTCAAAACACTGAGCATTTCATCAACTTCTGTGTTGTAGAATTTTCCTGTAGAACTGAGTGTTGTATCCAATTTTCCGGTTTGTTCACCAATCAGACAAGTTTCTTTAATGAGCGGAGAAAAGTATTTCAACGGCTTCATTGCTTCGTGCAGAGATTTCCCAGATTCGATCTGAGTTTTGATGGATTCGATTTCTGCTCGTTGAACCTGGTTTTCCATGATGGTTGCAATCACAGAAAGTATTTGAGGCAAGGGGAGTCCAACGCGATAGAGGGCGCTAACCATGTTCGCAAAGCGCGCATTTGAGCTGAGGATATTCAAATGTCCAAATACAGGTGCTTTGAGTTGAAGAATACTTAGTTTTAGATCAATGCTTGGAATCTTTCTAATGCGTTTCCACAAAAGATAGAATGCAGGCAACGCAATGATGGGTAAATACCAGTGCTGAGTGAGAATATCACTGACACTCATGACGATTCGAGTGGGTAAAGGCAGCGCAGCTTTGTGGCTGTCATAGAATGATTTAAAAGGTGGAAATACAAATACAAGCATTAACCAAGTGACGCCCACAAGCGTCACGGCTACAATTTTAGGGTATAGCAAAGCTGTTTTGAGTTTGGATAAAATATGTTGTTCTTTTTCTAAGAGCGCTGTCATTTCATGAAGCGTCTTATCTAAAATCCCAGCACTTTGACCCAGCTCAAGCATGCTAATGTAAACGGGTGGGAAGTAGTCCGGAAATTTCGAGAATGCTTCAGCGAGTTTCGCGCCTGCGATAATATCGGATCTAATTATTTGCAAGGCTGCTCGAACTTCTGCGATTTCTGCTTGTTCCGCTAGAATTTCGAGGATTCGGTCCATTGAGAGACCTACGCTGAAAAGTAACTGAAATTGGCGTGTAAACATAACGAGCTCTTTAAGACCAAATTTGGTTTTTCGTTTGAATGCATGGGTCTGAGAGTGAGTGTTATCAATAAAAACTGGAAACAGGCCTCGCTCTAGCAGTGCTGATTGAACGCTCTCCTTCGTCTTTGACTCGAGTTGACCTTTCACCTCTTCGCCCAGGCGATTGCGAGCTCGGTAACGATAAAGAGTCACAGTGTTTCTCCACAGACGCGTAACACTTCATCGATGCTGGTGAGCCCAGCCGAGACTTTCTGAAGCCCATCTTCAAGAATGGTGCGATAACCAGAAATGCGAGCGCGTTCTTTGAGCCTTACTTCAGGAGCATTGCTGTTGATTAAGACTCTGATGTCATCATCTAACGGAATTAGTTCATAGATGCCTATTCGGCCAAGATACCCTCTGTTTTTGCAGGTATTGCAACCAGCTCCATGATGATTTTTAACTTGGGCAGCGAGTGGGCCAAGTTTGGTTAAATATTCTTGCGGGATACTTGTTTCAACACGGCAGTTTTGACAAAGTTTACGCACAAGTCGCTGTGCCATTAAGCCAATCAGCGTTGAAGAGATAAGAAAAGTTGGAACTCCAAGATCTTGAAGACGTGCAATGGCCCCAATGGCGTTATTTGTATGGAGTGTCGAAAATACCAAGTGACCTGTCATCGCCGCTCGGCAAGCAATTTCTGCGGTTTCTTGATCCCGGATTTCACCCACCATAATTACATCCGGATCCTGCCTAAGCATAGACCTCAAGACACTGGCGAAAGACAGACCAGCTTTGAGGTTAACTTGTGTCTGGCTGGTAAGCTCAATCTCTTGTTCAACCGGATCTTCAACGGTTAAAACGTGATTTTTTGCTCGGTCTATGTTGCTCAAAGCAGTGTAGAGTGTAGTGGTTTTCCCAGAACCAGTTGGGCCTGTTACCAAAAAAATCCCAAACGGCTTTTGAATAAGTTGTTCAAAATTTTTGAGCGTGACTGGATCTAAACCTAAATCTCGCAGGCCAAACATGTTGTCTTTTGAGAGCAATCGAATGGCTGCTGCTTCACCTAGAATGGTTGGATAGGTGCTAATTCGAACATCGAGATTTTTGCCGCCGAATTTTTTGCGAAGCCGACCATCCTGTGGGATCCTGTGTTCTGCGACATCCATCCCCCCCATGATTTTGATTCGTGAAAGAAGACTGCTATGTAGGGAAATCGGAAGATTGCGCCGATTTTCTAAGCTTCCATCAATGCGAAAACGAATGCCAACAGACTCGCTGCTGGGTTCAATATGAATATCACTGGCGTTTTCCTTGATGGCACCTTCAAGAATCTCATCGAGCAATGAAACAGCGTTGAGCTCGATCGATTCATCTGGCGTGGTGGCTGGAATATTTGTATTCTTACGATAGTACGTATCAATGAGCTTTTCGATGTCATGTCGCGAGGCCATTGTAAAACTAACATCTTTGCCAAGTTCAGAACGGATTTCATCTAGAGCGGTAAAGTCAAAAGGGTCTGAGGTGGCGACAGTCAGTTTGTTGCCTTGTTGTTGAATGGGAAATATTTGCCAGCGATAAGCTTGAGCAGGATTAAGCAGCTTAATGAGACTTTGCTCTGGCTGAAGCTCACTAGCAGAGGCTAGAGGAACGCCTGCTTTCTTTGCCAGTCGTTCATTGAGTTCTTGCTCAGAAATCAGCCCATGGTTGACGACCAAATCGCCTAAGTCAGTCCCGAGTTTTAGGTGCTCGGTGAGCAATGCCTGAACCAGCGCGGGCTCCGCAAGGCCCTCGCTGGCAAGTTCTTGAACTAGAGATTGTAGTTTTTGTATCCTAAGCCCCATGGGCTTAAGTTTACAATACTTTCAGGTTGCTCCCTTCAACTCCAATGAGAATTTTAGTGCCCGGAGGGTATTTTCCTTGCAGCAATGCTTTGGAAATTGCATCTGTCACTTGACGTTGGATCACGCGCTTGAGCGGTCTGGCTCCAAAGATGGGGTCGTATCCAATTTCTGCGAGCTTGTTTTTGGCTTCTGCTGTGATTTCGAGCTCGAGTTCTTGAGCCTTGAGACGTTTTTGAACGGATCCCAGTTGAATATCTACTATAGATCTGAGGTTTTCTTGGGTAAGGCCGTGGAACATAATGATGTCATCAATTCGATTTAAGAACTCTGGCCTAAAGTGTGCTTTTAACTCCTGCAACACGCGTTCTTGATTGGCGGGTGTGACGCCTTCTAATAGGTATTGGCTTCCGATATTGCTGGTCATGAGCACCATGGTATTTTTAAAATCCACCACACGACCTTGGCCATCAGTCAGGCGGCCATCATCCAGCAATTGGAGCAATACGTTGAAGATTTCAGGGCTGGCTTTTTCAATCTCATCAAGCAAGATCACAGCATAAGGCCTGCGTCTGACTGCTTCGGTTAACTGGCCACCTTCTTCGTAGCCAACATAGCCGGGAGGGGCTCCGATAAAGCGTGAGACAGAGTGTTTTTCCATGTATTCAGACATGTCGATTCGAACCATGGCGTGTTCATCATCAAACAAGAACTCAGCCAAAGCTCTGGCGAGCTCGGTTTTTCCAACACCAGTCGGTCCTAGGAATAAGAAACTTCCGAGTGGCTTGTTTTCGTCTGAAAGGCCAGCGCGGCTTCGGCGAACGGCGTTGCTCACTGCTTCGATGGCGTCTTGTTGACCTATCACGCGCTGGCTAATACGTTCTTCCATTTTGAGAAGACGCTCAGATTCGGCTTCAAGCATTTTTTGGACAGGGATTCCGGTCCAGCGAGAAACAACGGCTGCAATATCTTCTTCTGTGACTTCTTCTCTGAGGAAACTTGAAGGAGCGGATTGGCTTTCAGAAATTTTCTTTTCAAGTTCAAATAAGTCACCATACTGGAGTTTAGCGGCTTTCTCAAATTCGCCCTTGCGCTGAGCTGTTTCGATTTCGTGCTTAATCTTCTCAATTTGAGATTTTGTATTTTTGATATCGTTTAAGCGATTTTTTTCAGTTGTCCACTTAGCTCTGAGAGAGACAGCTTTTTCTTTTTGCTCAGCGAGTTCTTTTTCTGTTTCTTCAAGACGTTTTTTGCTGGCAGCATCTTTCTCGCGCATGAGTGCTTGTTTGGCAACTTCAAGACGTGTGATGGAACGTTCGAGCTCATCTAATTCAACAGGAAGAGATTCAATTTGCATCTTGAGTGCGCTGGCAGCTTCGTCAATCAAATCAATGGCTTTATCGGGTAGCTGACGTCCTGTGATATAGCGATTTGACAGGGCACAGGCTGCAACAATTGCACCATCGGTGATTCTAATGCCATGATGAAGTTCATAACGTTCTTTGAGCCCTCTTAAGATGGTAATACCATCTTCCAGGCTTGGCTCGCTGATATAAACCGGCTGGAAACGACGTTCCAGGGCAGCATCTTTTTCAACGTATTTACGGTATTCTTTAAGGGTTGTAGCGCCAATACATCGAAGCTCACCACGAGCGAGAGCGGGCTTGAGCATGTTGCTCGCATCCATGGCGCCCTCAGCGCCACCGGCTCCAACCAGAGTGTGTAGCTCGTCAATAAATAGAATATAGCGCCCTTCGGCTTTTTCGAGTTCTTTCAGTAGCGCTTTGAGGCGATCTTCAAACTCACCACGATATTTTGTGCCTGCAATGAGAGCACCTAAATCGAGTGAGATAAGTTCTCGATCTTTGAGGCTTTCGGGTACGTCAGCAGTTGCGATGCGCAGAGCGATACCCTCGGCAATTGCTGTTTTACCAACACCAGGCTCGCCAATCAAAACGGGGTTGTTTTTGGAGCGTCTGGAGAGAACCTGCATGGTTCTTCGGATTTCATCATCGCGGCCAATCACCGGATCTAGTTTTCCAGCGCGAGCATCGGCAGTTAAATTGCGTGTGTATTTTTGAATGGTTCCAGTTTTAGATTCAGGGTCTTCATCGGTTACCGTATTACCTTTTCGAAGAGACATAATCGCTTCTTCAATCGCCTTGGCTTTCACCCCGTGGCGTTCCAGCAAACTCTTGGTCATGCCTATCTGAGCCAGTGCCAAGAAAACCGTTTCAGTGGAGATAAAGCTGTCGCCCCATTTCTGACCAATAACAGCGGCTTGTTCTAAAGCTTTTTGAACATTGGGGGCAAAATAGACTTCCAGAGGCTCTGAACCGGAGACTTGAGGCTCATTGTCTACTTGAGTTTTAACATCAGCCAAAATGGTATTTGTATTGATCCCAAGGCTTTGTAAGACCTGGGGGACCAGGCTATCTGGCTGATTTATCAAGGCTTGAAGCAAGTGTGCCAATGACAGCTGCTGCTGCTTTTTAGAAACACAAGTTTGTCTCGCATTTTCAAGGGCTTCCCGAAGCTTGGTGGTCATCTTCTCGATTTGCATAAGACTAATATAGACACAGGTTGGCTGTTGGACAAATTTCTGTTACCAAAAGCTCCTTCTATGCCCCAAACATGGCTATTAATTGATACTGCATGCCCTAGGGCAATGCTTGCGCTCGTACGCGAGGGCGAAGTTATAGCCGAATGTTATCTGAGCGAGCAACAAAAGCACGGCGAGCAGTTGGGGGGAGCAATCGAAAAACTTTTGGCAGGTGCTGGTTTAGGGTTGGGAGATTTAATGGCTATTGCCGTTGGTACAGGGCCTGGTTCTTTTATTGGGGTGCGGATTGCTATGGCTCATGCTAAAGGTTTAAGCTTGGCGCTCGGATTGCCATTGGTTGGGTTTTCAACCTTGGCAGCGATTGACCCTAAGGGTGCTCAGTATGTAGCAATAGATGCGAAGCGCTCAGAGTTTTATGTTTGGCAGGTTGGCTCACCGGAAAGCCCATGTTTAGTAGGTGAAATACCAGGCAACGCTTGTTTAGAATTAGATGGCCCTGTTGCCTCGAAAGCGCTCGAGTTATTGCCAGTTGTGCTTCAAGATGAAGGAATGAATTTGGTCCCGCAATATATAAGGAATCGAGTATGTTAGAATTGCCTTGGCTTCAACTTTTAGAGGCCATTCGGCCGGATTCTATTTCCATGCGCGTGGTGCTTCATGAATTGCCAAGGCGCGAAGGAAAGTGCCTGGCGGAGCTCTATGTGAGCATTTTAGAAGGAGCTGTAACAGAACCGGGAAAGTTGTTGGATCCTAAGGTGAATCTTTCCCCAAGACAGCGTTCCGTGGTGGGTGTGTTTGCGGGTTCAGTGGCGTTTTCAGCGAAGAAAGACATTTATGCGTTGAGTCCATCGCAGGCGCTGATCTTGCTGCAATTTGCCAATGACGTTTCGCTGGAGATTAAGAACAAAGGTGTTGTGACGTTGTCTCCTGCAGCTGCAAGTTTAAAAGGTGTTCTAAAAGAAGGCGTTCTTAATTTTAGAGCAGTCGATGCATTTGGTAATTCGCTCCATGATGTTTCTGTTTTAGGGGTAGAGCGAGCATTTTTAATTGATAAACACTTGCGGGTTTACAATCTAGAACCGGCTTATCTGCCGTCTGAAGTTGAACGTATTTTGTCGGTATCGGCTCTACAGGTTGAAGGCCTTAAACATGAAAGTGCTTTAGAAGTTTATACTCAACTTGCTCGCCTTGGAGTCGATTTAAGCTGTTTGACAGCACTCGGGAAAAAAGCTGATTCGCAAATTATGCTACGGGCTTTGCTCACTCGACAGGGTGAGTTGAGAATGCATTTGGTCGATATTCTCACGCTGGACTCAGAAAGTGAAGAAGTAGAAGTACGCGCCAAAGGAGCCTTGGAGCCTGTGTTTTGGCTTCCCAGTGGTGCTGCTGTGATCAGGCCTGCCGAACTTGAAGAAAAAGCTAGGGGTTATTTGTTGGAACAAGGGGCTGTCCCGGCTGACAAACACCAAGGATTCTCGGCTAGGGGGCAGACGGCTTTAAACTGGCTTTCCAGACTTTCGCATGGCGAAGATATACCCAGTTGGCTTACCATCGATCCTGATTGTTTGCCAAGCTTGGTAAGACTGCCTGAAAAGCCTGTGCTTGTTTTGAATAGCCAAAATCCGTCTCAGGTATCGGTGAGCGTTCGAGTTGGGGAACTGAAGTTTTCATTGGATAAGCTTTTTGAGGCAGCCAGTCAAAATGCAGAGGCGTTATTACTCGAAGATGAGAGTGTTCTGACTTTTTCGTCAGAGTCTGTGAAGGCACTGAAGCAGCTCTGTGAATCTCTTGAGATTGAGCGTCTAGAAGATGAAAAGGCGTATGCATTTTCAGAAATCGCCTTGCTCTATCATATGCTTTCAGGTGAGGTAGAGCTTGAGGCAGATGAAGCTTTAATCCGAAGGCTCATGAACTTCGTGCCTCAGGTGTTGCCTGAAGATCGTTTGCTCCCAAGTACGCTTAAAACTGCTTTAAGGCCTTATCAACATGATGCTTTGGCTTGGATGTCTCAAATGCACCGAGCGGGTCTTGGGCGTTTGTTGGCTGACGAAATGGGTTTAGGAAAGACTTTGATGGTTCTTTCGCTTTTGGCTTTGATTAAAGACCGCGAAGGGCAAAAGCCAAGCTTAGTTATCGCCCCTACCAGCGTTTTGGATGTTTGGATTGCGGAATGTGGAAACCATTTTGAAGGCCTTAAAGCAATGAAATGGCATGGCGCTGAACGTGGTGCACAGCTCGAAGAAATCAAACATGTAGATTTAATTGTCACCAGTTATGCGCTTTTAAGGCGAGATATCGATTCTCTTTCAAAGATACCCTTTAGATATTTGCTGCTTGATGAAGCTCAGCTGATTAAAAACTCCAAAACAGAAAGTTGGAAGGCTGCTCGTTTGATTCAAGCTGAACAGCGAATGGCTTTATCAGGAACCCCAATCGAAAACCGCATTTCAGACTTGTACAGTATTTTGGAATTGGTATCGCCAAGCATCTTGGGTGATGAGCGTAGTTTCTCGAAGCGTTATGGTGCAGGAGAGCGTAATGCAGAACTTCGAGAACGTCTCAAGCCGATGATATTAAGACGTCGAAAAGAAGATGTGGAAAGCGATTTGCCGCCGAAGATTGAGAATATTCTGCACTGTGAAATGCCGCCTCAGCAACACTCACTTTATTTGAATATCTTGAAAATGGCGCGTCATGAACTTGAGCTGGCTTCGACGAATAGCATCCCACTTTTGGCTGCATTAACTCGTTTAAGACAAGTGTGCTGTGACCCAAGATTATTACCAGATGGCGGAACAGGTGTGCCTTCTGCAAAGTTAGATTTGTTCTTGGATACTGTGGAAGAATGTTTATCTTCCGGTCGAAAGATTATTATCTATAGCCAGTTTGTGAAGATGCAAAAAATTCTCATTGAAGCCATGCAGGCGAGAGGATTTGGAGATGTTTTGTGGCTTCACGGGGCTACCTTGGATCGCGGGGAAGTGGTTTCGCGTTTCCAAGCTCCAGAAGGTCCTAGGTTGATTGTGGTGAGCCTTAAGGCTGGTGGAACCGGTATTACTCTGACAGCGGCAGATACGGTGATTTACTATGACCCTTGGTGGAATCCAGCCGTGATGGATCAAGCAGCCGATCGAGCCCACCGTATTGGTCAGACTAAGACAGTTCACCTCATTAAGTTGGTTTGCCAAAACAGTATCGAAGAACAAATACTTGCGCTTTGTGAACAAAAACGTTCGATTGCGAATGATGTACTGTTGGCAGATACCTCTGGTGAGCGTTCATTAACTCTCGAAGATATTAGACAGCTTTTGCAAGTTGAGATAGATCGCGAGCTATGAACTTCGCACGCACTGCTCTGATTTTATTGTTGATCTCTGCTTGTACAGATCAAAAAAAGCCAGAGCCAGTGCCGCCGTCAGGTCCTGCGGGGCAGGCAAAATTAAAGGCGGCAGTATTTCATGAAGGTGTTGCCTCTGAAGTGATTCGGAAAGACCAGTTTAGTTATGTTAGAGTAGGGGAAGACTGGTACGCACTCGTCGCAGCAGATATTCGGCCGGGACAGCGCGTTAAGATTGAAGAACAAGCAGTATTTAATGGTTTTGAGTCCAAAACACTCCATAGGACGTTTAAAAAAATCATTTTTGGCGTGATTCACCGCTAACCTCTCACTTGCCCCCCGAATGACAGGTTTCTTATATCCTATTGAAATTGTGCGAGTTTTTTTCGGAAAAATTAATTGAATAAATATTAAGATTTGATAGATTTAAGCAATTGATTGATTGCTTGATTTTAAATTTATCTGCAATTAAAATTTCTGGAATCTGAAATGACAAAATTAATTGTTTTAATTATTTTTTCGCTTTCGAATTTTTTATCTGCTCTGCAGAGAGACGATAAATTGTCTGGCAGACGGCATCTGCGAGATGAAAATTCTCAAGAACTAAAGCGTTATGCTCCCAATCGAACAGGAGGAGATCCTGTGACTTGGTGGGAGCAGCAAAGACGTGAGTCTGCTCATCGAGTACCGAACGTACAACCACTCAGTGATGTCACTAGGCGATATATAGCAAGAGCAAATAGAGCCACAGTGACGGCAGAGTTCCCTGTAACTTTGGCGCCATTAAATGTTGTGCAATATGAGACTCCTCAACAATTTGGTAACCCAGATAGTGTGATTGCAGTTGTGATTCCTGGCGGAACTCCAGAGATGGACAGAAGGCTCAACTTTGCGATTGATCTGAGCAATACGGATCTTTCGGTGCAGGCGTTAGATGTATTTGCAGCCGTGGCAGCTAGACGATTTCGTGGCCAGAATGTTCTGCGTTTTGTGATGCCATCAGGAAATGGTATTGAGCAAATCCAAGCAAATGTGCGCGCCGGGCTTGTTGCTGAACAGACCAATCGACTATCTGAACAAATTATCGAACATGGTGGTGCAAGAGTTTATCGATTGTTTGTTGGGGTTCATCAAAACCACCGTGCTTACTTAACGAGGAGATTGATGACTCTTCTGGGTGGTACATCTAGCCTTGGATTACACTCAGGAAGTGGAGCTTCAAACGGAGAATTAGGATCTATCGCAGCCATAGAAGCAACACCGAGTACAAGAAGAAGTGTGGGTTCCCCTCGAGGTGTGAGTCGTTTAGAGGGATTAAACCTTGTGCAGCAAGGAATGGCCCATGAATCAGAGCAAGATTTCCAAAGCGGAATCTATGTTATTACCGGTATTGCCGCCGATTTAAGTGAACTGCCAATGATTGATTTGAATCGTCAGCGTCTGACTGATGGACAAATAGTTTTTCTTCATAAATTTTGGAGGAGTCATCTCAAACGTATTTTGGGTTCTGGAGATCGATATGTTGGTCAAGTTGGTAGTGGACCAGATGGTACGAGATTTATTATTAATAGAATTTCCGAACACCAAGTGGCTCCAATTGAACATCCGATCAATCGACGTAATTTATGGGTGATGCAGATGAATCAACAGGGTGAAACTGCTCAGTCTCACGTGCTTGCATTTAACGTTGATGCTCAAGATTTGAATGTGATTGAAGCATTGGGTATTTTGGTTACGCGAGCTGCCATAGGGCAAAATGGTTTAAACTCAAATGTTGGAAACAGAGCAGCTCTCGTTCGTGTTCAGACTGCTATTTCCGCAGCTAATTCAGAAAATTCAGGGGATACTTCATTGGAGTTTGAACAACAATCTAGTAACTCGCCACTTTTGGTTCAACAGGAGACACATCGAACACTGTTTCCTTCTTCAGCGGCAACGAGTGCTTCGAGTCTGTAGTGCTTTGAAACAAAATCGATTCCGTTCGTGTTATGGTATTGTTTCATGGCACGTGTAGAACCCAGATTGGATTTGGTTGGCCGCGGGATGGCGGCTGACCCAGAGAAAATACAAGACCTTCAACACGAGTATGCTCGCCAAGAGCGTACCGACAGGCCAAAACCTAAAAAGCCATTTAAAAAAGTTTTGCGTGAAAAAGAGCTGCAGGAGTCTGAGTGAATGCCGCTTATTGAGTCTTCATATCATCCACCCGTTTATCTTCAGAATCCACATTTTCAAAGCATTTACCCTTTTGTGTTCCGGCAGCACTGGACCATTCGTTATGAGCGCGAGCGGCTGACAATGCCCGATGGCGATTTTCTTGATTTGGATTGGTCCAAAGTTCCATCAAAGCGTTTAGCGATATTATCTCATGGTCTTGAGGGACATTCTAAGCACTCTTACATATTGGGCATGGTCAAGGCTCTCAATCGCCATGGAATCTCGGCTCTGGCTTGGAATCTGAGAGGGTGTAGTGGAGATCTGAATCTGAAGGAACATTTTTACCATGGCGGGATGTCAGAAGATCTTCAGGCAGTGATTGATCATGTGAAGAATGATTTTGATGAAATCTACTTAATTGGATTTAGTCTCGGAGGGAATATGACCCTCAAGTATTTGGGTGAGTACTCTGATCGCATAGATCCTAAAATTAAGTGCGGAATCGCATTCTCCGCCCCGATTGATTTAAAGTCCTGTGTCCCCCAGGTTAATGCTGATAAAAATTGGATTTATTTCAAAAAATTCATACACAGTGCTGAGCAAAAGCTTCATGCTAAGTCTGTTCGTTTGAAACTGTCTGTTCCAATTGAAAAAATGAAGCAAGTAAAATCGTTTAAAGACTTAGATGACTGGTTTACAGCGCCGTCTTTCGGTTTTGAGAATGCAGAGGAGCTTTGGGGTAAGACCAGCAGTATTATTCATTTGGAGAATATATCGACTCCAACGCTGCTTGTTTCGGCAAAAGATGACCCTATTTTAGGGCCTGAGTGTTACCCGTTTGAAATTGCTGAAAAGAGCAAAAATTTTTATTTTGAGTCTCCTGAGCATGGTGGACACGTCGGTTTTATGGCTTTGAATCTAGATGATGAATATTGGTCAGAAACAAGAACATTACAGTTTATTGAGGAACATCGTTTTTTGAGTTAAATATCCTAGGGATATGAAAATTTATTTGATTGGTGTTGCTGGAACTGCCATGGGGGCGTTTGCTGGATTGTTGAAACAAGCTGGCCATGAAGTTTTAGGCTCGGATACCGCTGCCTATCCACCCATGAGTGAGAAATTGCAGGACTGGGGAATCCAAGTTAAAACACCCTATGCGGCTTCGAATCTTGAGGCCGATATTGATTTGGTGGTGGTAGGAAATGTTGCCAGCAAAACGCATGTAGAAGTTCAGGAAGTTCAGCGCCTTGGTTTAAAATTTGATTCGTTTCCAGAAACACTGCGTAAGCTTTTTTTGAAAGATAGACGTTCTTTAGTCGCAACAGGGACTCACGGAAAGACGACAATTAGCGCGATTTTAGCCCATACTCTGATGCATGCAGGAAAAGACCCCAGCTTTTTAATCGGTGGGATTCCTCAGAATTTTAGCGAAAGTTTTCGCTTAGGGCATGGGCCTCATTTTGTCATTGAAGGCGATGAATATGATACAGCGTACTTCGATAAGGGCCCAAAATTTTTGCACTATGAGCCATACTATTTGCTGTGCAGCTCTTTAGAGTATGACCACGCGGATATTTATAAAAATGTTGATGAGATTATCGAGCGTTTTGCACAGGTGATTTCCTTGGTTCCTAAAGAAGGCGTTGTGGTGCTAAACACGAGATTTCCGGCAATGCTGAAGGCGCTCGAAAAAACGCAAGTTAAAGCACGTGTGGTGAAATATAGCGAACCCCAGAATATTCATGAAACATCAGAAGGTCTTGAATTTGAGGTTTCAGGGAAAAAGTTGAAGATTGGTTTGTCAGGTGTGCACAATGCCCAAAATGCATTAGGGTGTTATCACTTACTGCAGGCTGCAGGACTCACTCATGACGAGATAGCAGCTGGATTTGAAAGCTTTAAAGGTGTCAAACGTCGCATGGAAGTGGTGGCCGAAAAAGATGGTAAGACAGTGGTTGATGATTTTGCGCATCATCCAACGGCCGTACAAACAACTCTAGAAGGCGCCCGGAAGCGATATGCAGGCCGGCCTTTGTGGGCTTTGTTTGAGCCGCGCTCAGCCAGCAGTTGTCGAAAAGTGTTTCAAAATGATTATGCAAAGAGCTTTGGGGTAGCAGACCAAGTTCTGTTAGCGCCGGTGGGGCGTCATCTAGATCCCGCGATTGCGCTTGATACCCATGAGCTTGCGCATGAAATTGGCTCTAAGGCACTAGCTTGTGATTCTATCGATGAAATAGTGAATTTTGTGCACCAACATGCGCCACCTAATGTTGTGCTATTGTGCATGTCGAATGGATCGTTTGGTGGAATTCATCACAGTCTGCTTTAAATAGGAGAGTCGAAAATGGCACGCATCAGCATTATCCAAGGACCCAATCTTAATTTGCTTGGAACTCGTGAACCGCATATCTATGGGCATTTTACGCTGCAGGGAATTCATGATGAACTCTCAAGAGTGTTTGGGGAAGAACATGAATTGGAATTTTTTCAAAGCAATCATGAGGGAGCTTTAATCGATGCGATTCATCGAGCAATTGCACATGACGGGTTGGTGATTAATCCAGGGGCTTATGCTCATACGTCCTATGCCATTCGTGATGCGATTAGCTCGATCTCGAAGCCGGCTGTTGAGGTCCACTTGACCAACTTGTCAAAGCGCGAGACTTTTAGGCACACCAGCGTGACTGCGCCGGTTTGTATTGGTGTCATCGCCGGCTTTGGCGGTTATGGCTATGAGCTCGGGATGAGGGCCCTGCTAGAGCATTTAGCCTAAACGCTACTTCATAAACAAAACGACCTCGGCTGCAATCAGGATAATAATCACCCAGGTGAGGATTCTATCATGTGTGGAATCCAACCGGTCTTGATAGACGGTGTAGAGGTCTTTGAAGATATCAAGTTTTTTATCGATGGATTCACGCCACTCTTTAAGCAAAAGCTTTTTGACCAGCATGGAGTAAAGCCTTGCATAGTACGCATCTCCAGAAAGCTTAATGCTGTTTTTGAGGCGTTCTGTAATCACAGCGATATCGATCCGCATTCGAGTCAGTTGAGAGACTGGAAGCTCAAACATGCGGCCTAGCACTGGAACGTAAGATAGAAGCGGAATTTTGTGTTTTTCGAGCGTGTATTGATTGCGAAGTTCTTTTTCTAAGACACGGTCAAAGTACTGAAGCTCGAGTCGTTCGAGATTAGCAGCTTCAATCAGCTCAAGAGCTTCGTGATATTCATTGTCGTAAATGAAAGAAGCACTGGAATCAATGATAATCAAGTCTTCGCCGTAATAACCTGTGACAGAAGATAAAATTTCGTCTTTTTGATAGTCAGAAAGTCCATGGGTTTCAAGACGAAGTAACGATGCTATTTTAGGGCCAAACTGTTTTTTGAAGTCTTCAGGATTGTTGTATTCCGAGACTGGATTCACTTGGATAACAATGTAAGACCATTTGAGATTATACAGAGAGGGTTTATGAATAGCCGGTAGGATGGATTGGTAGACTTGGCCGGCATCTTCAAGGCTCTTCTGGTCATATTGCGCTCTTAGAGCGCTGATTTCTGCCTTGAGTTGATCTAGTGACTCAGAAAAAGGAACTTTGTAACAGAGTGACAATACACCAAATTCATAAATTTTATTAAAGAATGAATCTGGGCCTCGAGGTTCAAAAGAGAGGGGGGCTTGGTAGTACTTAAATGGTGAAAGATACCCTTCAGAGAGAGTCAGTAGGCCTTGGCTCTTAATGACTTCTAAGTTGACTTGATCACCAATGTCAAACAAGTAAAAGAATAAAATATTGCCATTGAATTTGTGGGTCATTTGAGGAGTGTCTCATAAATGCCGGGTGAAAGGGTAAGAACCCCATATGAAACTGCTGCAGCTAGCGCGCAGATTACCACCAGGAAAGATTGCCGTGGTTCATGAAGGCGCATCATTTCATGATGCGTTGGCTTGCCAAACATGAATACCGCCAAGCGTGCTACGGGGAACATGTTTAGCAAAATTCCGGCAATGATGAGCGGAAACAACCAGTAAAGCTTTGAAAGTTCAGCTGAGTTGGCAAGTTGTAGGTAAATCCAAAATCCGATTGTAAATGGAGAGCCAGCCAACGAGCTTAAAGCATAGAGCCAAGCAATCCCTACAATGGGGTGCTTTCGCCCAGCACCGGCATAATCTTCCCAGCTTTTATCTGAATTTTGGGTGTGTTTCCAAAAACGAACGCCTGCAAGGATTGCAGGAGCAATTAAGGCTAAGTGGAAAAATACAACGAAAGTAGTCGGTGTTTTGGTGAGGCTTAGCAAAAGAACAAGGCCTGCTTGTGAGGCAAAGAGATACGCCACAAGGCGTCCAATCCTTTGTTGGTCAAACGCTAGAATCGCAGGAATTAGAATTGAAATTGAAGCAAAAACGTAAAGTATTTGGTTCAAATTGGGATCAAGTTTTTGATTGGCAAGATACTTGAGCATTCCTGCGCTAGTCATAAGTGTTGTGGCCAAGAATTGGATACCCGCGAAACCAGGGGCAGCTTCTAGGTAGTCAACATGAGCATTTAAAAATGGCGTTGCCCCAAGATAAAGCAAAAGACCAACCCAGAAAAACACAGAGGCGATGCGCCACTTTTCTTCAATGGAAAGAGCGATTCCAATGCTCAGCAGGCAAAAAACGAATAGAGCAACGATCAGAAATTTAATGCCAATTTCTGCGCTGATACGACGGTTTCTGCGAAAGTAAGTGAGACCTATCAGAATAATATTGCTGAGTGCGGTTAAAGTAACGAAATCAATCCAGCGGTTCGTGCTCAGCAGGTGAAGCTGAAGTGAACAAAGCACAAGAATCAAGGCATATGCTTCCCCAAATTCAATTCGAGAATATTTTAATTGTGAATAGGCAAGCGTAAGACTCATGAAAGCAAATAGTAAACAAGTGGATGTCTCTAGATTGATTGGGCTTAGATAGCCTGTGGCTAAAAGTCCAAGAACCGCGGTGAGAATAATATAAAATCTGTCCCCAGTTTTGCGGTTTCCGATTTTACTTCCAGCTGCTTCAAGAATGAAACAAACAAATGCGGTTGCAAGCAGTATCATAATGCGATTAGCCATCCTGTAAGGGCAATTCCAATACCTGTGCAGATTGCTCGAATGTGAGATTTCTCAAGCGCATGAAGCCATAAAATCGAGTTCATCATAGCTGCGACGCAGATATAAATTCCAGTTGTCTTTGATTGCACGATGAGATTCACGCAGAGACTACCTTGGACCATGAAGAGATAAATAGCTTTTTGCCGTCGGCTTTTTTCGGTTAGAAAAAGCATGGCTGCAATCAGACTCGAGCAGTAGGATGCCACGGTAAGGATATCTGGAATTGGGCAGTGCCTTGGAAGTATCATCAGCAGCGAAATTCCGATTGGAACTAAACTTCCTAAAGTCAAAATCATCATATCTGTTGGACAGTTGTAAAAAAGACCTCGAACAAAAGGGGATACGAATACAAACATGAGGCGTGCTAAGCCAGGTAAAAGAATCACCCAATAGATCCAGTCTGCGCGAATCCAAAGAATAAAATATGCACTCAAATCCAGCAGCAAAAAAAACAAGATACTTTCGTAGGAAGTGCTGCCTCGATATAGGCCGCCAGTTTGCAGAATTGCAAAAAACAAAATAGCTGTTTGTGCAAATGCAAATAATATCGAGTTGCCTAAATCAGGATTGAGCATGGAGGCGGTTGAAGTCGCCAAAAGCGCCCAGAGAAGGGGGTAGAGAATTGAGTTGGTTTGCTCTGTTCGTATCCCCAGTGACGCCAAACAAGGTGAAGCCAGCAAGACAGCGGTTGGAGTTGAGAATAGGTGCTTCGAGTAGAAATAGCCAAGGGCGCCTAGCCAAATGATTTGCAGGATTAAAGTGATTTGCCGTCTGCTGCTGACGTCCCCAGCAGGAATAAGGGCCGTGAAAACCGAGGCACCAGCTAAGAGAACTGGGCTTAAATTAGGATTCAACATAGTACAAAACCATGATTAAAAGTGCGGCGACAACAAAGGTGAGCATTCTTTGGAATGAGCCCCAGTATGCAACGCGAACGAGGAATCGGATGAAACTCATCAAGAGTGCAGGGATAAAAATCCAAATTAAATAAATTGGCCTCATAGTTAACCACGGAGCTCCTGAATTTCGTCAATATGCAGTGTTCCTCGTTCACGCCAGACAAATATGACCATTGTCCCATAGGCCAGCATGAGTAAGGAAAAAACAAAGCCAAGTATAAGAGCCGTTTTTGAATCTCCTAGTTCTAAAATCCAGGACATAATGCCTAAAAAAACAAGCTGAAAACAAAAGGCGATTGCAATGAGATTTCTTCGAATCAGAATTCCTGCAAAACCTAGAAATATAAAAATTAGCTCAGGAAGCATTTTTCCTCGTCATGAGTAGCAATGTCGCTAGGACAAAAAAGGAAACTAGACCAATCAATTGGAGCAAATCCTGCGAAATTTCTGGGCTTGAGTTTTTAAGCGAGGCGTGTGCGGCGATGTGCGGATGCAAGATCCAAGCTGTATAGATCGAAATCAGCAAATAAATGAATTTGGAAGTATGAAAACGTCTTTTTTGATGCCTTGGATTGGGTTTTGGGATCAGCAGAGAACTGAGCAAAAGCATGATGCAACCAGGCAGCAAGATCCATAAATGGTTTGACTGTAAATGGACGGATAGAAGTAGAGTGATAACGAAAAACCAGAAGCTGGCTTGAATTGAGCTTTTTACAAAACTGATCAGAATTGCGATCACAATTGGCAACCAAATTAGTTCTGGAGTCGATAAGTCAAACATGGCAATCCCAAACATAGCTCTTCAAACTGGCAAAACACAACTGAGCAGACAAGATGCTCTGACAGAAGCACTGATTAAAGTTGTCGAAAAATCGGAAGATAAGTTTGAACAAAAGGCAGAAGAGGTTTCAGGCTACAAAAGTCCTAGGGCTTACGGCAAGATGGCAGGCGCTGCTTTGGGAGGGGCTTTTGGAGGGCAAGCAGGAGCCAGTCTAGGTCAAACTTTTGGGGAAGAGATTGGGGGCTTGGTTGGGGGCGAAGGGCCTGCCACTCAACAGGTAAATATGATTCGCCTTCAGCAGGCTAGCCAGGAGGTCAATGTGGTGACCACCACAGTTTCGAATATCCTGCGTTCTAATGCTGATGTCCAGAAAATCATTGCTCAAAATATTCGGGCTTAGTACTCTTAGAAGCGTATGGGCATACTTGCTGGTTTTTTGCTGCTTTGTATCTTGGTAATTGTTCATGAGTTTGGACACTTTTGGGTGGCTAAACTTTTGGGCGTTCACGTCCAGGTTTTTTCTGTCGGATTTGGGCCAAAGCTGTTTAAATGGACGAGAGGTGAGACAGAGTATGCCTTTAGCCTTGTACCCTTGGGTGGCTACGTCAAAATGCTTGGCGAATCGCCTGATGAGGAACTGAGCGAAGAGGACAAAAAACGTAGCTTTCTAGGGCAACCGATTTGGCGCAAGTCATTGATTGCGTTTGCGGGGCCATTGTTTAACTTGGTTTTGCCGGTTGTTTTATTTTTTGGGATTTTAGTTGGCAATCATGAGGTTCCTCAACCGGTCATAGGCCAGGTTGTAGCCGGTAAAGCTGGCGAAAAATATGGTCTTAAAGCTGGCGATCGAGTGATATCGATTGATGGCAAGCCAATCTCCACATTCATGGAATTGGTTGATCAAGTATCACATCACCCAGGCAAGGAACTGAACCTAACGCTTGAAAATGACCACACGGTTCGAGATGTGGTCGTGATACCCGATATCGAGGGTAAAATAGGCCGCTTAGGGGTGGTTCTTTCTGAATCAGCGCCAACAACCTTGCATCATATTGGTATTGTTGAAGCGTTCAAGGAATCATTGAACAAAACCTGGGAAATGATTCGTTTGACGGTTGTTTCACTGTGGATGCTGGTGACAGGCCAGGTTTCTCCTAAAGAACTAGGTGGCCCGCTGATGATCATTGGGGCTGCTGGCCAGGCAGCATCTCAAGGTCTTGCTTACTACCTGCAACTGATGGCTTTAATTAGTGTGAACTTGGGTCTGCTTAATCTGTTGCCAGTTCCAGTGTTGGATGGTGGGCATTTGTTGATGTTCGGGGTTGAGGCAGTCATCCGTAGGCCTCTATCGATGCGTGTTCGTCAAATCGTGACTCAAATAGGCCTGTTTTTGTTGATTGGTTTGATGGTGATTGCGCTTTTCAATGATGTGGTTAGACTAATTCGCTAGAATGTCTGCTGCTGACCGCATTTATACAGCCCTGTGTGGGCTGTTTATTGTTTTAATCGTAACGGGTAATTTGGTTTACCAAAAGTTTGTCGTGCTTCCATTGCCCTTCCACACGTTTGAGATGTCGATTGGGGCGATTCTATACCCGTTCACATTCATGATTTCGGATTTGTTGGCCGAGTTTTATGGACGAGAAAAAGCCCGTTTCTGTGTGAATCTTGCCTTAAGTCTCAATGTTTTTATTGCGGTAATTATATTTGCGATGGATAAACTTGATGCGACGAATTGGTCGACGGTCGACTCCAATACCTTTCACCATGTGTTTGGTCATGTGGCGGGTGCTTCGTTGATTTCTGTTGCGGCAGCCTATGTCTCGCAGCGATTTGATATTTCAGCTTATTTGTTTGTTCGTGAGAAAACGGGTTTTTTGGGGTTAAGTAACTGGGGCTCAACCAGTTTATCGCTGCTCATAGATACTTGTATCGTGTACAGTATCCTGGCATTTTTTGGACTAATACCGACACAAAAACTCTGGTGGCTTGTGTTTAACGGCTACTTGTTCAAGATGTTGATAGCTTTGTTTAATGTGCCAGTATTTTACTTGTCGTTAAAGATCATCCGTAATCGGTTTGAGACCACCGGCTAAATCTTTGGCGAATTGTTCCATTTGGTGTTCTTCAAGTGGGTCTTTCAAGTTGGAAGCTTTATAAAACAGAACTCGCCCTTCGTGGGTATTCCAGTGGCCGACCAGATCGCTCCAGCGACGATGATTGAAAAATCTTGTTTCAAGCCTAGAGTCTGAAAGCTCAGGGATTTTAAGCGTTTTTCGTCTGATTTCTTGGCTGCCTGGGCTGTTAAAGGTGTGGCATTCGATCCAGCGCTTTGGATGTCTTTCAATGGCTTTGTGAGCGAGTAGATTGGCCATAAGACCCCCATATGAATGGCCGACAAAGATGATCTTGTCGTGTTGATAGCGAGATAGAATATCTTGGGAAACCTGGTCTAAGTCATCAAATGCGCCAGTAAACCATGCTTTCGTCATTGAGCCAGCTTTTGGGACAAGTTTAAGTAATGCGGCTTCAACCAGATTATTCGATGTGCCAATGTGTAGATTTGAAATCCAGTTGCCCAAATGGGTACTTCCGCGAATAGCCAAGAAAAGCATTTTTTTCTCAGAATCTCTAAAAGCCACCAAGCGATTGCTAAATAACTTGTTCTCATGAGTGCTAACTATCTTTAGTTGTGTCTTGGGGTGGTCGTGATAGACTTGAGCCGAGAGCAGGGCAGATTGAATGGCTGGGGATTGAGCCTGTGCTTGCAGAGTGAAAAATAGTAAAATAAATAAAGGGATCATATGCGAATTTGGGGTATTAGCGATCTTCATCTATCATTCTCATCCGATAAGCCAATGGACATCTTCGGTGACCACTGGCGCGGACATGCCGAACAAATGGCACAGGCTTGGGATAGATTGGTAGCGCCTGAAGATGTGGTTTTATGCCCCGGAGATCTCTCTTGGGCGATGCGGCTTGAAGAAGCAAAACTCGATCTAGAGTGGATAGGTGCTAGGCCAGGTCTTAAAATCTTGGGCCGTGGCAACCATGACTACTGGTGGAGCACGATTAGTAAAGTTCGTTCTGCGCTTCCAAAATCCTGTGTAGCTCTGCAAAATGATTGTTACGATTTGGGGTCAGTGGTGGTGGCTGGTAGCCGCTGTTGGGCAGCTCCAGGCGCTCTAGACTACACAGAACAAGACCAGAAGATCTATGAACGGGAATGCATGAGACTAAAAATGTCTTTGGAGGCAGCTCAGAAAATGGCTGCAGGCCGCCCGATTATTGCAGCTATCCACTACCCACCGTTTACAGCGAAAAAAGGCCCAACGGGCTTTTCGGAGCTTTTAGAGCAATTCGGTGTGAAACTTTGTGTTTATGGGCACCTGCATGGCCGGCGCTCCCATGAAACTGCTGCTCAGGGTTTAATTAACGGGATCGAATATCACTTGATAGCATGTGACTATTTGAAGTTTCAGCCCAAATTGATTTGGGACTCACCACAAAGCGCTGAATAAAATAACCCTCTCCCAGAGGGAGAGGGTTAAGAGGATACCGTAGATACCGTATATAAAAACTCTTGATTGCGCAGGTGTGTTGGCTCTCCAACTAATTTTCCTTTCGGATTATAGACCCCGATTTGTGCTCCGACATAGCGTTTGTAATCAATCGCTTGGACGGACACTTCGCCGCGTTGGGTTAGGAGAGACTCCATCTCGGGGCGACTGATAAAGCCTTCATCGCTGAAAGAAACCACCAAGGTTTTGGCTTGTAGGGTAGCAATCAGTTCACTGAAAGAATGCATGAACTGTGTTTTGAGATTGAAAGGGCTCGTTTGGGTTTTGCAATCGATGCGTTTGACGGCTGTGCCATAAGTTTCAGGTTTGTCCCAAAGCGCTAGAGTTTCCCAAATATGATAATTGCGGCGATAGTTATGCTGATTGTAGGGTGGGTCCACGTAGATCACATCAGCAGTGATTTGGTTGGCGGCTTCAAGAGCATCTAAACAATAGGCTTTGCCTGGCCCGTGGGGAGATTGAGGAAGTATGGCTGGAAGGCGCAACTGAAGATCCTGGTGTGCGCGAGCAGCCCAGCTTTTGAGATATGACATCTGAATCCCACAAGTGGAATCAACCCGGTCTGCCGCTTCCATCAAAGAAACAAGCAAGACAGCAAATAAATCAGGAGGAAGGTTTTCACCTGCGAGAATCTCTCGGATGGCATCGATTCTGGCCCCGTTTTTGGGGTGAAAAAAACGCGACTTTTCACAGAAATGCTCTGTGAAATAGCCAGGATTTCCTGGCACTTGGTTGAGCTTTTCAATCCATTGCTCGGCTTTGTGGGCTGTATCTTCGTGATTTGTTTCTACATAGCACTTGGCCAACCAATAGGCATAAGTGTTGTGATCATTTGAAGAAACTTTGTAGCCAGCTTTTTTAAAGGCATGACCTACACGCGAAGTGCCTGAGAAGAGGTCAAATATATGCTTGGCACCGGGGCTCGCCCGGGAGACAGTCTCCAAGATGTGCGGTAATAATTGCCGCTTTGAACCCAGGTACTTGATCATTGCTCTAATTTTGCCTTAATACTGGAGTGGTGAAAAGAAAAAAGTTGTTTCGAATTTTATCTATGATTTTACTCATACTTGCATTTTTAGGTGGCGCAGGGTTCGCCACGATACAGATTATTTTACATGACTTGCCAAAACTTGATCAAGTTGAGGATTATCAGCCTTATCAAGTGAGCCGAATGCTAGATTCTTCAGGAAATCTAGTGGCTGAGTTTGGCGTCGAAAAACGAACGGTTATCTCAATCAAATCCTTGCCGGCCCATGTCCGCAATGCATTTTTGGCAGCGGAAGATGCATCTTTTTATGAACATCAGGGTATCGATTATTTTGGAATTGCCAGAGCTGTTCTCAACGAGATTAAATATCAGTTGATTGGTGGTCAGCGTGTGGGTGGAAGTACGATTACTCAGCAAACAGCTAAAACAATGCTTCTGTCACGTCAGAGAACCTACACGCGTAAAATCAAAGAGTTTATTTTGGCCAAGCGCATTGAGGACGCTTTGACCAAAGATGAAATCCTCAACCTGTATTTGAACCAGATCTATTTTGGTAATGGTGCCTACGGGATTGAAGAGGCAGCTCAGACTTATTATAGCGTTCCGGCTCGAGAACTGACCCTGACGCAAGCTGCTTCGCTTGCATCGGTTCCTAAGAGCCCGAATAAGATTAACCCGATTAAAGATCCAGAAAGAACCAAACAACGAAGAGACTATGTTTTGGAGCAGATGGCCATCCATCATATGATTCCGGAGGCTGTTGCAGCTAAGGCTCGTCTTGAGGCAGTCACGGTAAACCCAAAGACATATGCCTATTTGGGTAAGGCGCCTTATTTTGCAGAGGAAGTTCGCAGATTTTTGATCGCGCAGTTTGGCGAGGATGAGCTCATGAAAATGGGACTTACAATTAAAACCCCGCTCATTATGCCGATTCAGAACTCAGCGACCGAAGCACTCAAATGGGGACTTCGAACGATTGATAAGCGTCAAGGCTATAGAGGTCCTTTAGCAAAGGCCGGTACCGATGACGCTGGCATTTTGTCGGATCAAATCTATTCGAACAAAGGCCCTCTTCAGGTTCAAACGATCGTTCGTGGTGTAGTGAAACATGTCTCAGACTCTAAAAAACAAGCGGTGATTGCACTGGGAGAGAAAAGCACAGGGGTCTTAAGTCTTGACAAGATGCTGTGGGCGAGGCCGTTTAACCCAGAGCAGTACACTCCTGTTCCTAAATCAGTCAGTTCTGTCCTTAAGGCGGGCGATGTGATTTTGGTGCGTATCGATAAACTAGGGCCTGTTGTAGAGCTGTCGCTTGAGCAAAAGCCATTGGTTGAAGGTGCATTGGTAGCAGTTCAACCTGAAACGCATCGCGTGGTTGCCATGGTCGGAGGTTATGACTTCGCTAGCTCAAACTTTAATCGCGCGACCCAGGCTAAGAGACAACCTGGCTCTTCGTTTAAGCCTTTTGTCTATGCCGCTGGGATTGACTCTGGTCTTGTGACGCCAGCGACTATCATTGATGATTCTCAAAAGGAGTTCGACAAATGGAAGCCAAAAAACGCTACCGGTGAGTTTTTGGGTAAGCTTACACTCAGAACTTGTCTCATTAAATCAGTGAATATGTGCAGTATTGATATCATGGAACGTGTAGGTATTGGTCCTGTTCTTGATTTGGTCGAGCGGGCAGGTGAGGTGACAGAGGAAAATCCAATGCCTCGTGATTTGACGCTTGCGCTTGGCTCTGGTGAAGTGATTCCAATGTTGCATGTGAATGCTTACTCGATTTTTCCAGGAGCAGGACAAGTTGGAAAGCCTATCTTGATCGATAAAATTTTGGATCGAAAAGGCAAAGTTTTGTTTGAGTCTCAGCTTGAAACTCATGAAGTGATTAAACCGACTAGCGCGTTTGTCATGACAAACATGATGCGTGGACTGATGGCTTCGGCTGGTAAGCGCATTACGGGTCTTACGGCTCCGCTGGCAGGTAAAACTGGAACCACCAATGAGTTCAGGAGTGCTTGGTTCTTAGGCTTCTCACAGGATCTCGTGTCAGGTGTGTATGTTGGGTTTGATGATAACCGCTCGCTGGGAATCAATGAATATGGCGCTCGTGCAGCGCTCCCGATTTGGGGCGAGTTTATGCGTGGTGCCTTGAACGTGATTCCCGCGCGTGAATTTGTGCAACCTGAGGGGATTGTTTGGCGTTTGATTGACCAAAAGACCGGCGAGATTTCCAGCGATACTTATGACCCGGGAGCTGTGTCGCAGACTGAAGATGAAAGCGAAGTGAAGACTTCCGGTGAAGAAGAAAAACCAAAACCTCCAATTATGGAAGCTTTTGTTTCTGGTACGGAACCTGGTGCTTCGTTGTGATTTTGCTAAACCCTCTCCCTCTGGGGGAGGGAGATTTTGGCTTTGCCAAAATCGGGAGGGGGTCCAGACATTAAGGAATTCCAAATCTGCCGCAAAACAACCTCTTTCTGCTGAAAGACCTCGTTGTTCCAAAACCGAAGAACCTTCAAACCCTTTGCATTAAGATATTGTGTTCGACGAGTGTCGTACTGTACTGCTTCAGCTGTATTATGCTGGCCTCCATCCAGCTCTATAACCAGCCGTTTCTGGTGACAATAAAAATCAACGATGTAGGATCCAATAGGTACTTGGCGTTTAAATTGAAAACCTCCCAATCGATGAGCACGGATATTCTTCCAAATCCATGCTTCTGCTAAAGTTTGATTTTTTCGTAATTCACGCGCACGAGATCTCATTTCACTGATACGATCCCCCTCCCGATTTTGGCTGCGCCAAAATCTCCCTCCCCCGAAGGGAGAGGGGGTTTTTGTTGTGATTGTGTCGACGTAAAAATTCAGTTAGGTCCTCCTTGAATAACAGGAGGATTTCATGAAAAAAATTGGAACTTTAACGTTGGTATTAATGCTTTTGAGTTCAGTTTCGTTGGCTGAACCAATGTGTGACAAGGGGTGCAAGAGCACTTGGTCACAGTGGTTTGGAGATGCCATATTTATGGCTCTTGCCTATGAAGGAGCTTCTGCACGAGTACCAGCGCTTCAAACCGCCAATACTTGGATTATTACAAAAGCGGCGGAGTATGGTCCGATTGCTATAGGTTTTATTCAGGCAAAACTTGGGAAAACTGCTGAAGTCAAAAAGGAAGATTAGTAGGAAATCAGTTCCAACGCCACAGCTTGAATTTGCTCAGGCTGTGGCAGAATGGCTGTTTCCAGAATCTTCGAAAACCCAACGGGGATATCCAGAGCCGCCACGCGTCTGACAGGCGCATCTAAATACTCAAAGCAATGCTCGTTAATTGAGGCCGTGATTTCACCAGCGATACCAGCAAACTTGTGATCTTCGTGCACAATCAAAGCGCGACTGGTTTTACGAACGCTCCCCGCAATGCCTTCAACATCCAATGGCTTGATGGAACGCAAATCGAAGACTTCGATCGAGTGTCCTTGCCCGGCCAGATTTTCAGCCACCTGCAAACACATTGAAACTGTATTGCCGTAAGTAATGATTGTTAAATCGCTTCCTTCACGACGAACCCGGCCCTTGCCGAATTGAATAGCATACTCGTCATCATATTTCGGACCCGTAGCCTCTGCACGATTGTACAAATGCTTTGGTTCTAAAAAGAAGGTTACACCTTGTGAACGAATGGCAGTGCGTAAAAGGCCTGCAGCGTCATCTGCAAAGGCAGGGTAAACGACTCGAACCCCTGGCAGGTGACTCATGATGGCTTCAATATTCTGTGAGTGATACAAACCACCCGTAATATAGCCACCCGAAGCAAGCCGCAAAACCACATTGGGACAGTACTGCCCATTGCTACGCCAGTAGTCATGACCCATTTCGACAATCTGCTCCATGGCTGGCCAAACATAGTCGGCAAACTGAGCCGCTTCGATAACAATGCGAATATCCGGTCTAAAGCGCGACAGGCCATTGGCGGTACCAACAATATAGTCTTCAGCAATGGGTGCATTAAACACACGCTTGTTGCCGAACTTTGCCAGCATACCTTTGGTGAGGTTAAATACGCCGCCTTTATCTTTCGAAGCCACGTCTTGGCCCCATAGAAAAGTATTGGGATTTTTAGAAAACTCTTCGTGCAGCGTCCGCGTAATCGCTTCACGCAATTTCTCTATTTCTCCCCTCTCCGCATGGGGGAGAGGGGTTGGGGGTGAGGTGGTGAGGGGTTCGTATGTGGGCGCAAGGCTGAATTGGAAAACCGACTCAGCTTCAGGCACAGGAGCGGCTTCTGCTTCGGCCGCAGCAGCATCGAGCAGTGCTTCGACTTCAGCTTCGATTTTTTCGGCCTCTTTAACTGAAAGCTGAGCACGCAATTTGGGCAAGGGGTCTTGTTGGATGGCTGCTTCAATTTCAGCTTTGCTGCGATATAAATCTTGGGCGTCAGAGTTCGAGTGTGCGCCGATTCGAACACATTGAGCGTGAACTAAAGCAGGGCCTTTTCCTGACTTAATATAGGCAACGGCTTCCTGGATGGCTCTGTGAGAGTCTTCGAAATCTGTTCCGTCACATCTAATAATCAATAGATTTTTGATGCCAGAATAATTATCTGCAACACATGCATTAGCAGATTGCTCTGAGACGGGTACGGAGATGCCGTAACCATTGTTTTGAATCACGAACAAAACAGGAAGTTGTTCACGAGCAGCTCCACTTAAAGCTTCAAAGCAATAGCCTTCAGAAGCTGAAGACTCACCTTGTGAAGACATAGCAATTCCACCTGACTCATAATATTTGATCCCACGAGCGACACCCACGGCGTGTAGGGTGTGATTGCCTGTGCAGGAGGAGACATTTTGAATCCCAATCGAGGGCTTGGCGAAGTGATTCGACATATGCCGACCGCCAGAGGCTGGGTCACCTGCTTTAGACAGGCCGTTAAGCATGAGTTCGAATGGCGTCATGCCTGCAGCTAGGACGGTTGCTGTATCGCGATAGTAGGGGAATAGGAAATCTTTGTTTGCTCTAAACGCGAGCCCAAGGGTGATTTGGATGGCTTCGTGACCGGAGCAGCGTGCATGGTATGACCAACCCATTCCGCGTCTGATATATCGAGCAGCTCGTTCATCAAGTTGTCTGGCGGTGTAGGCAAGTCGGTACCAAGTTGATTTCACAAATAATCCCTCACAATTTCTTCGCTACAACCTCGACCTGAAAGCCATGGGCCAAGTTCAGTATCCGGGTAAAGCATGCATAGGCAATTAAGCACAATTCGAGCTGCTTGGGCAGGGGTTCCAGGAGGCAGCTCATTGAGCTCGTCTGCAGCTGCCTGGAGAGGTGCTAGGCGTTCGCGCAGGGCTGGAGAGTAAGAGTCCACTCGAATGGGTGTTTCAATAAAAATATCGCCGGACTCCAGAGCATCTTCGAACAAGGCTGCAAAGCCAGGGCCTATTTGTGCCAGTTGGCTGTGGAGTTCTTCAAGTGGCGCGAAATCGAATTCTGTGGGCTTAGGTCCAAGCATCAGTAAAATTCGTTTGGCGCCGACAAGTCTGGAAGCATCCGGCATGAGCAGTGCTAGAGCATCAAACACATTGTTTACAATGGTGTTCAGATTGTCGTTAGGATGTTCAAACAAAATGTGTCTAAAAGGTCTCGGTAAAACAGTTAGCATTTAGGTGTTTTCTCGATGGGTTCTAGCACCTTAATCGAATTCTGGACGTCAAATTCGCCTAAATCGGTCATTTGACGGGCACTCACCAGCACTCTGGACTCAAAGCTGGCAACAGCCTGGTTGTAGCTATCTACTGAATTTTTGAGGGATTTTCCGAGTTTTTCAAAGTGATCAGTGAGTACGCTGAGGCGATCACATAATTCACGTGCTTTTTGCCCGATCAATTGCGCATGTTCGTTCGCTGCTTCTTGGCGCCAGCTGTAAGCAATGGCCCTGAGCATGGCGATCAAGGTCATGGGGGTGGCCAGAATAATATTCTGCTGTGCAGCGATTTCAACTAGATCGGATTGAGCAGATAGGGCGGCGCTTAAAAATGCTTCTCCCGGCAAGAACAGAATCACGAATTCAGGAGAAGGCCCAAAGTGTTTCCAGTAAGCTTTTTTAGAAAGGCTTTGGATATGGCGTTTGATTTGATCTGCGTGTTCTTCAAAGCCGGTTTCGTGTTCAACCGCCTTGAGGTATCCAGCTAGTGGGACTTTGGCATCGACCACAATACATTTTTCGCCAGGAAGCTTGATCACCAAATCGGGCCTGATGGTCTCAGAATCGTTTGATTTAACAAGCTGCTCTTCAAAATCACAGTGAGCCACCATGCCGGCCAGTTCAACCACTCGGCGCAGTTGAATTTCACCCCATCGGCCTCTGGCTACCGGGGAATGTAGGGCTTTGGCTAGGTTTTGGGTTTCGGTTTTGAGAAGGCCCACTTGCTGGTTGAGGGCTTGGTAGGCGCCTTCACGGCTTTTTTCAAGTTCGCGGATATGCTCGTTCATTTTATCGAGCGATTCACGCAAGGGCGACATGATGCCAGTTTGGGCAAGTTCAACAAATGACTGGTTATTCTGGAGCAAAGCTCTGGCAGAAAGGCTTGGATGCAGCCAAAAATAAACAAGCGCCACTCCCAGGAACAGACCTAAAAGCAGCGCGATGAATGTAAGAATCATTGGTGCCGGAGGTCGGAATCGAACCGACACGCCCGTGAAGGCACTGGATTTTGAGTCCAGCGCGTCTACCAGTTCCACCACTCCGGCACCCTCAGAAGGAGAGCTATGCTTAAACTGGCTTTTGAGGTGAGTCAAGCCCCTTTCGGTGCAAAGATCAATTGCTGAATATTGATTTTTTTGGGGAGACAGGAATTTGCTTGAGTTTAAAGCTGGTGCCCAGGGGCGGAATCGAACCACCGACACGAGGATTTTCAATCCTCTGCTCTACCGACTGAGCTACCTAGGCGTCGAGTTCATTCATGCCTAGAATTTAAAAGAAGGTCAAGGGTTGTTTTTTTCGAAATCTAAGGTACAAGCATTTTAACAGTTTGCAGCTCA
This sequence comes from uncultured Myxococcaceae bacterium, assembly GCA_964635635.1. Classification (GTDB taxonomy): domain Bacteria; phylum Myxococcota; class UBA727; order UBA727; family JABDBI01; genus CAZWPE01. The sequence continues at coordinate 208,803 of CAZWPE010000001.1, forward strand.
GTGGACAGCTGGCCGAGCGGTTGAAGGCACCTGATTCGAAATCAGGCAAACCTGCAAGGGTTTCGGGGGTTCGAATCCCTCGCTGTCCGCCAGTTTGTGGAGAGGTGGCCGAGTGGTTGAAGGCGCACGATTGGAAATCGTGTTTAGTGTAATCCACTAACGAGGGTTCGAATCCCTCTCTCTCCGCCAGGCCCGCCGCAAGGGTGCTCGGCTCAAACCCCGCCAGGTCCGGAAGGAAGCAACGGTAGAGTTTGGGTGCCTTGTGCGGGGGGTCATTTTTATTTGAGATTGATCTTATGGCTTATTTGGTTTTGGCTCGTAAATGGCGACCGCAGCGCTTCTCTGAAGTGGTTGGCCAGGAGATTATTGTCAAAACTCTGAGCCAAGCCCTTTTAAGTGGTCGTGTCGCTCATGCTTTTTTGCTCACCGGTAGCCGTGGGGTAGGCAAGACAACCGTAGCCCGCCTTTTAGCTAAAGCTTTGTCTTGTGAACAAGGCATTGGCCCTGAGCCTTGTGGGGTTTGCTCCCACTGCCAGGAAATCGCATCCGGTCAATCTATGGATGTGATCGAGATCGATGGTGCCAGCAACACAGGGGTCGATGATGTGCGTTCTTTGCGTGATCAAGTTCGCTACCCACCCGTGAATGCTCGGTTTAAGATTTTTATCATCGACGAAGTACACATGCTCTCCACCAATGCCTTCAACGCACTTTTGAAGACTTTGGAAGAACCGCCTCCGCATGTGAAGTTTATTTTCGCGACGACCGAAGCTCATAAGATTCCGATTACAATTTTGTCTCGTTGCCAGCGCTATGACTTTAAACGCATGAAGGTTTCCACGATCATTGATCGACTTCAGGCGATTTTGCGTGAAGAGCATTTGCATGTTGAAGAAGATGGTCTCAGGCTGATTGCCGAGAACGCTGATGGCGGGATGCGAGATGCTTTGAGCCTTTTGGACCAGGTCATTAGTTTTGCGGGTCAAGACGCCTCAGCTCAAGATGTCACTGAAATATTGGGTTTGATTGATCGTCAGACCTTGTCGAAGATGACTCGTGCGATTTTAGATGCTCAGTCTGAAGAGATCATGAGGCTCACAGAAACTGCAGCTAATACAGGCCTGGACTATAAACAGCTTTTAGATGGTATTGCCCTTGAACTGAGACACTTGTGTATTTCGGCTGCCGCTGGCTCAATCGAGGGTTTGGCTGATTTAAGTGCTGAGCGTGTTGAGCAAATTGATGCCTTGGCCAAGCGCTTTGATGCGCTTGATCTCCAGCGTTTGCTGGCGATGGCTTTGGAGGGCACGAACCAGCTATCAGGTTCAGAGCACCCACGTTGGGTGTTTGAATTGGTGATGCTGCGCATGACTGAGCGCCCTCAAATGAACCAGCTTTCTGAGGTTCAAAAGGCTATTGCTCGGCTTGAAGCTCTTGGCCCACAGTCCATTTCTCTGCCAGTTCAGACACCAGTGACCCAGGCAGCTGCCCCAGTAAAACATGACAATTGGAAGGCCTTTGTAAGTGAAATTGAGAAGGCCATGCCTGTAATCGGGCACCACTTAGAACATGGCCGCTATGATGGCAAATTATTGATTGAGTTTGATCAAAAGCTGCACTTTTCGCGTGTCCAAGATGCGGCTGGTCTGCCAGAGTTTAAGGCCATTTGTCAGCGTGTTTTGGGGACGATTCCGCAGGTGACTTTAAGCGAAAGCATTCACGCAGCCAAAGAGTCGGCCGTGAAGCGCGAACAAGAAAACATTGAAGAAAAAGCTCGCAACCACCCCACCATTCAAAAGGCTTTAGCTGTGTTTGGTGGTGAGATTAAAGGCGTTCGGAAGCTTTAGTGTGTTTTGTGTATGAAAGTTTTAAAAGACTATAATCCAAATACTGAAATCCAACGTCTATACCGCCAAGCGATGCTTGATTTTCATGCAGCACACGACGATGCTTTTGTGCGTTCTTGTGTCCCTGGGCACTTTACGGCATCCGCTTGGTTGCTCAATAAAGCTGGAGATAAAGCCTTGTTGATGCACCACATGAAACTGGATCGCTGGTTTCAACTGGGTGGGCATGCCGATGGCGAGACTGATTTACTGGCGGTGGCAATTAAGGAAGCTCAAGAAGAGTCAGGTATCAATCATATAGAGGCAGTTTTTCCAGAAGTTTTTGACTTGGACATTCATGAAATTCCAGCAAATGCTACAGACCCTCGGCACTTTCATTATGATGTTAGGTTCTTGCTCCAGGTTAAATCCGATGAGGATTTTGTGAGCAATCGTGAATCTAAAGAATTGCGTTGGATTGGAAAAAATCCGGCGGAGTTGCCTACTCAAGAAGAATCAGTGGCTAGATTGTTCAGGAGCTGGCTTCAACTGTAGGGGCACAATGCAAGCGTTGATGTATTTGCCATCAAGTCCAGTATCGTAAACACAGGCGCCTTTGCGCAGTTCATTAGGCTGGTGGAACATCATGCACTCATCGCCGGTTTCTTTACCTTCGCAAGCTTTAATGGCTGCTCTGTAGTAAACCATGAAATCCCAGTTGTCTTCTAGTCCTGCTGAGTAGGCTGAGAAAGCACAGAGCAATATGGCGATGCTGGTCAAAGAAAGTCGTTTCATGAAAACCTCCCAGGAGATTTTCGTTGGCTTTGGGATTTAGTTGCTTTATGTGACGGTATGAATCGCTGGTTTCAAATTCTTGGTATTCTCGAAGGGATTTCTTTTTTGGCTTTGTTGTTCATTGCTATGCCGCTTAAATATAGCTTTGATTTCCCAGAGGGTGTTCGGCTCTTAGGTCCTATTCATGGTGGGCTATTTTTGGGCTATTGTTCACTGGCATTTTCATTGGCGATAGAGCAGCAGTGGCCAATTAAAAAACATTTATTGGCTTATGCTGCTGCTGTGTTGCCGTTTGGAACCTTTGTGTTTGAGCGCTATCGATAATAGTTCTGTTCTCTGTTGTTCTGCATCATTTGCTGCTGTTGTATCCGTTGTTTTTCATACCAGTTTGCATGAACACCTAAGTATCGCGTGTCCAAGATGCGGCTGCTTTGCCAGAGTTTAAAGGAATTTGCCAACGTGTTTTAGGGACTGTTCCGCAGGTGACTTTAAGCGAAAGTATCCATGCGGCCAAAGAGTCAGCCGTGAAGGAGAACAAGAAAATATTGAAGAAAAAGCCCGCAACCACCCCACCATTCAAAAGGCTTTAGCTGTGTTTGGTGGTGAGATTAAAGGCGTTCGGAAGCTTTAGTGTGTTTTGTGTATGAAAGTTTTAAAAGACTATAATCCAAATACTGAAACTCAACGTTTATATCGCCAAGCAATGCTTGATTTTCATGCAGCACACGAGGATGCTTTTGTGCGTTCTTGTGTCCCAGGGCACTTTACGGCCTCTGCATGGTTGCTCAATAAAACCGGAGATAAAGCCTTGTTGATGCACCACATGAAACTGGATCGCTGGCTGCAACTGGGTGGCCATGCCGATGGCGAAACTGATTTACTGGCGGTGGCAATTAAGGAAGCTCAAGAAGAGTCAGGTATCAACCATATAGAGGCAGTTTTTCCAGAAGTTTTTGACTTGGACATTCATGAAATTTCAGCAAATGCTACAGACCCTCGGCACTTTCATTATGATGTTAGGTTCTTGCTCCAGGTTAAATCCGATGAGGATTTTGTGAGCAATCGTGAATCTAAAGAATTGCGTTGGATTGGAAAAAATCCGGCGGAGTTGCCTACTCAAGAAGAATCAGTGTCTAGACTCTTCAGGAAGTGGATTCAACTGTAAGGGCAGAATGCAGGCCAGGAGATTTTCGTTGGCTTTGGGATTTAGTTGCTTTATGTGACGGTATGAATCGCTGGTTTCAAATTCTTGGTATTCTCGAAGGGATTTCTTTTTTGGCTTTGTTGTTCATTGCTATGCCGCTTAAATATAGCTTTGATTTCCCAGAGGGTGTTCGGCTCTTAGGTCCTATTCATGGTGGGCTATTTTTGGGCTATTGTTCACTGGCATTTTCATTGGCGATAGAGCAGCAGTGGCCAATTAAAAAACATTTATTGGCTTATGCTGCTGCTGTGTTGCCGTTTGGAACCTTTGTGTTTGAGCGTTATCGGTAAGAAAGCGCTGCTTCTGAGGATATTTCTATAATTTTTCCATGCCCGTTATTTTTTCTCGGCAGATAGGGCATTTGTTCTGAACATGTTGTGAGTGGCACAATTGTGAAGCACAAGCTTCACAGAATTTTTTATGTTTGCAAGGAAGTAACATTGTGTCACATTTTATATCCATGCAAACAATGCAAATATCGTCTTCTAGCTCTGAAACAGCTGTGATTTTTTGATTACAAGAAGGGCATTTAAAGCCTGAAGCATATAGTTGTGTTGCGCAATCCCAGCAACAAACACTGTGTTCGCAGGGTGATATTTTTGTATCGCATGCTTTTCTCATGCAAACTATGCAACAATTCTCAATTTCCTCACTTTCTTCGTTTTGTTGGCTTTGTTGCTGAATTTGAGTAGCAGCAGAAGCAGGAGGCGGTGGTGGAGGTGTATAGCCTAAGTGAATTGGTTGATTTTGCGTCATTTGTTGGTTTTGGGGTGTTAGATTTCGATACAGTCTTCGGTAGGGATTGCTGTGTATCTCATGGTCCTGTACTCGACGTAAAAAGTCAGATGTAAGCAGGGTGTTTGGTTGCTGAGGTGGTTGATAGGTGTTTACGTTTGCCAACGCAGAGGTTGAAGGTTGGAAAGGAAAGTTTTGTGGTTGAACCGCAGAAGCCGCTGTGGGGGATGGCTGATTTTGCGTCATTTGTTGGTTTTGGGGTGTTAGATTTCGATACAGTCTTCGGTAGGGATTGCTGTGTATCTCATGGTCCTGTACTCGACGTAAAAAGTCAGATGTAAGCAGGATGTTTGGTTGCTGAGGTGGTTGATAGGTGTTTACGTTTGTAGCTGCCGATGCTGCTGTGGCAGATATTGCTGCGTTATTACCGATACCAGAGGTGCTAGGTTGTGGGGGGAAGTTTTGTGGTTGAACTGCAGAAGCCGCTGTGGGGGATGGCTGATTTTGTGGTGAATACGAAGTATGCTTCTTATATGAGCATGGAGTTCCATTTCTGCAGGTTCTGGAGCAATATTCGCCCGTTTGACCATTGTAGCTGTCACAAGGGCAACCTAGACAAGCACAAGGTGCAATCAAGGTAGCTGATTGGTGAGATGGTTGATTTTGCGTCATTTGTTGGTTTTGGGGTGTTAGATTTCGATACAGTCTTCGGTAGGGATTGCTGTGTATCTCATGGTCCTGTACTCGACGTAAAAAGTCAGATGTAAGCAGGATGTTTGGTTGCTGAGGTGGTTGATAGGTGTTTACGTTTGTAGCTGCCGATGCTGCTGTGGCGGATGGCTGATTTTGCGGTGAATACCAAGTATGCCTCTTATGTGAGCATGGAGTTCCGTCTCTACAGGTTCTGGAGCAATATTCACCCGCTTGACCATTATAAGAGTCGCATGGACAACCTGCTCGTGCACAGTTTGCACCATCTGTGAAGCTAATAACCCCAGGGACGTTTTGATGAGCAGTCTGAAGCGTGCTTTCTTGCGTGTTTTGATCTTGTTCTTGCTGGGGCGCAATACCTTGTTTTTTGGCTGCTTCTATTGTTAAAAAAGCTTCATTGAGCAGCTTGTTTGAGACAGAACCTGGGTTGTTCAAAAACGCATCAATGGTTTTTTGAGCGTCATTGGCTTCAGTTTGCAGAACGCTCTTTTTGCTTTCAATGTCTAAATTAAACTTCTCATTAGGATCAAGACGGAAGATTGGAGCCAGTGCTGAAACTTGCTTGGCAACCATGAAAAGAGGTGATTCTAAGGCCTCTTTGGCGATACTGGACAGCCCCTTTTTAGCTTTATTCATCCAGCCGCTTAAACTGCCTTCAAATTGAACTGCGTCTTCCTTTTGAAATTTGGCAGGATCAAGTGTAGCTGTCGTGGCTGATGCTGAAATCGAAATAAATAATATGGGAAGTATTAAAAATTTTAGCATTTTGAGATTTTAATACGTTTAAATATAATGTCAATATGTGTTTTTATAAGCGTTAAAGTTCGTATCTTTCTAATTGTCTTAGCTTTTTTGTTTTCGTGTGGCCGTTATTTATGTTTTTTGCGTGTGTTTACCTTTTCACGAAAAACGTATTAATCAGTTTTTATTATGAAAATACATTTTTGCCATTTTTATAACATGCCTTTGGGTGATGGTGTATTGATCTGCTTTGGTGAACAATTCATATTTGTTCAATTTTAATCAATTTGAATGTCGATTTAAAAATAACCGCAAAAAACCTGATAAGCCATTTGGTGAATATGCGAAATATAATGTTTTTGCTTTTAATTGAAAAGCATAAAACCTCTTTACTTTTATGAAAATATGTATATTATCAATCGAATGATAAACTTAAAAATGCGTAAAAACAATTTATTTGCTTTATTCTTTTCTCTTGGTTTACTCAGCCATGCAAACTTCTCATTCGGGAACAGCAATTTTGAAGATGACTTCAAAGTTGAAGATCTGTTTGCTGAAGTAGACAAAACAGAAGAATTTCGAACTCGAATCCAAAAATTTAGGAAAGAAGTTGAATTACTGTCTCAGTATCATCAAAAAGTTAAGGCAAATCTAGAAAAACATCTGGGTCAAAGTGATGAAGAAATCGCTGACAATTATTTTTCACAAATAATGGAATCTTATGCCAAACAAATGAGATACGATTGGTCTTCAAAAAAATACATTAATTTTTACAGTGACGCTATCCAACTTAGGAGTGAAAATTTCCCTGTTTTCAGAGAAAGCAATGTGCATCCTAAAGTTATTGTGTTCCGAGATGGAAACCCCTCTTTTGAAACTGCGGCAGATCTTTTGCGGCAATACTCTAATCAAGCAAAATCGGCTGTTTGCCTTGGTTACATTAAAACTCTTAAACAAGATAACCAAAACCTGATTGATCAGCACAAAAAAGTGTTGGAGATGAAAAATGACATAGAATCACAGACAGGATTTGTTGATGGCATCAAGAACGCAATGGATCCAGAAAAACTCAAGGGACAATGGGCGCGTCTTGGAAGTTATTTAGGAAGCTTTTTCGTTGCAGCTCCAAGCAGCTGGTCAATCAGCTCTTGGTTTTCTGGCAGCGGAAAAACCGCAGAAACCAAAGAAGTTTCAACCCTCATAGAAGCAGCTGCTTCAGACTACAAACTGGACCTGAGTTCCTGTGCAGTCAGAACTGCTATCTATGATGATTACGCCTTTTTAGCTAACACTTGGGCTGTTTTTGCTAAAACCTGGTGCTATGCACAAGCGGCAGTAAAATTGAAAGAGTCTGCAGCAGCTTCTGTAGTTGCAGCAAACGAAAAACATGATTCCGAAAATCAAGCGAAGGCAAAAAACATGGCAGAATGCGCTAAGAGAGCTGTTGCTCAGTGCAAAGCTAGCTACCCCTTTAAAACTTGGAAGGATGAAGAATTGTTTGCTCAACTCAAAGCTGCTGCCACCAGCCGTGCAGCTATTGCAAAAAATGGTGAAGTCAAAGTCAACAACGATGGAACTGAAATCAAAGTTGTGATGCAAAAACTTATATCTCAGTACAAAGATGGGACGATAACAGGAATGATTGAGGCTGTTAAAAACTACAACCCAATCAAAGCACAAGAGGATAAAGCCTTGCCTGCTGGTGCCAACACAGGCACATTAGAGCTGTCATCCAACTAACAAAAACCAACTCTGCCGCCTGGACAATAACAGGCGGCAGTTTTTTTGTTGGTCCATTAAACAGTAAAATCTCAAGCAAACCTTCAAGACTATGTTCTTTGGCGTAGATCATATTGGTATATCCAAGTTGGATGCAGGCTTCGTAGGTTGTGCTTCCAATGCAGGCAATGAGCTCGTTTGATTGCCTGCCGCCGCGTTTTAAAAAGTTTTGTGCTGTAGAAGGGCTGGTGAAAGTAATGATATCGAGTTTATGTTCAGCCAGATTGATGCCGCCTGAGCCGATTTCTGTTCGATAGCTGTTTAGGCGTGTGATGTTGTGACCTTTGCTGCGTAGTGTCTCTGCAAGTGAATTGTCTGCTAGATTGCCTTGTGCTAAGAGCACTCTTCCTGTTGGCGATAGGCGATTAGTGTAAGTACAAACTTGAATGTGTTCTGGGATTTGAATTTGAGCGAATGACTTTTGGCCGTTGGAGCTCGTAAACACGATGCTATCAAAGAGGTCCCAATCAATTGTGGGAACCTTTTCGTAGTGGATTTCAATGCAAGGAAAGGGTAGGGCGATGGCACCTTTGGACTCCAGCATGCGAATCAATTCAGCATTTTGATTGGCAGCCCGGGTGACGAGAACTTTTTTATTCGCCAATGAGCTCAAGAGCGCCTCGTTCGATGCAACGCTGTGCAAGTTCATGGCCCAACGCTACAGCGTCTTTGCCTTGAATAGAGTCTCGTATTTGGCGTGTTCCTGATTTGTTGAGCACTTGGCCTTCAAGGGTAATCAAGTCACCTGTCTTATGTGCGAGGGCTGCAATAGGCAAAGAACATCCACCACCAAGGCCTTGAAGAAATGAACGCTCAGCCAGAGTGCAATCAGCGGTGTCTGCATGATGAATGGAGGCCAAGAGCTGGTGCCAGAAGGGTTCATCTCTGCATTGAATTGCCAGAGCGCCTTGAGCGGGTGCCGGTAGCATGATGTTCTCTGGAACCGGCGTGGCTAAAGTAAGGCCAAGGCGTTCAAGCCCGGCGTAGGCTAAAATAATGCCGTCAAACTGAGCCGCTTTGCTGAGGCGGGTGTCAATATTGCCACGCAAAGATAAAACTTCTAGGTCGGGTCTTAAAGCAAGCAGTTGGGCCTTGCGCCGACTACTGCTCGTGCCGATCCGCGCATTTTTAGGGAGTGCGTCTAAGGTGTGGCCTTGGGAGCTGATGAACGCATCTTGCGGTTGGTGACGTTTGACGATCGCGCCGAGGCAGAGGCCCCTAGGGTTTTGGATGGGCAAGTCTTTTTGACTGTGGACGGCGAGGTCAATTTCACCTTGATGCAAGGCCGCCTCGAGTTCTGCTGTAAAGAGACCTTTGCCACCAATCTCGGGTAGGGGACTTTTTTGGTCTCGGTCTCCAGTGGTTTCAATAATGTGTGAGCTAAACTGGGTTTCAGGCCAAGCTTGTTGCAAAGTCGTTTGAACCAAGTGTAGTTGCGCGCGGGAGAGTTTTGAGCCTCGGGCTCCAATTCGGACAATTTTCTTTTCATAGGCCATCGGGGTACGTACTGCCTAACCCTGTGATTGAGCTGCGTCAAGGGTGAAAAGCCTCTTGCGTTGTTTTCAAAAGCATCTTATGAGCTTTCTTACTCGTGGGGCCATAGCTCAGCTGGGAGAGCGCTTGAATGGCATTCAAGAGGTCGGCGGTTCGATCCCGCCTGGCTCCACCACCTATTACAGCCGGAAATTTTTTGATGAGCGCAGCAAGGCATTAAGACTCCCAAACTTGACTCACTTTTAAATTTGAGTCATATTTGGCAAATGCCATTCGATGTTTTACCAAAATCCCTGAGAGAAACGCCGTTTTCTTTGAAAGAAGCGAGTCAGGCAGGTTTGACCAAATATTCCATCAGGCAGTTCATTCGGGCAGGCACTTTGGAGCGCTTGCAACGTGGTGTTTATCAGGTATCTGAGCGAGCACATATGGACACAGAAGATGCTTATCGTTCTGCCACACTACGTTGCGGATTACCTTCAGCAATCTGCTTATTATCCGCACTTGAGCACCATCATTTAACAGACCAAATACCCGCTAAAACCTGGGTTCTCGTTCCAAATAGCAAGCGTGTTCAATCAAACAGCCTGAGATTGGTGCGAAGCAGAACTCCTCAATGGGAAAAAGGTATTCAAAAATGTGATGGTTATTGGATAACGACTCCCGAACGAACCCTAATAGACTGCTTACTAGCCAAACGTATTCTAGGCTCTTCGGTAGCACTTGAAGCCCTAAAGCAAGCGGCCAAAAGCAAAAAGATCAAACTGAGCGACATTGTGGATATGGCGAAGACGATGGGTGTCTTACATCAAATACTTTCTTATATTGAGGCTCTTTCAGCATGAATTTTAATATTGTTCTACGTAAAATAAAGGCCTTAGCCTCGCGTGATTCGCGCCTCTCCATCAATGAACTTCGCGTCATCATAGCACTGGAAAGAGCTGTCGCCCGATTTGAACATGAACCGCTTCTAGCTGAACATCTTGTCTTTAAAGGTGGTTTGGTGCTTCTTAAATCGTTTGATAGCCTACGATTTACACGTGATGCTGATGCATTAGCGATTGGAATCTCAAAAGAAAGATTGCGCGATCTCGTTTTCAAAGCACTTTCGACAGACCTTCAGGATGGTTTGTGGTTTGGTGACACCAAGCTGACCGAACTAGATGAACAAGGTCAGTACGGCGCTTATCGTTTCGATTGTGCTTTTCAAATCGGTCCCGTTAACCAGGCCAAACTCCACAAGTTTCCAAGAATTCACATTGATATCGGTTTTAGCGATAAATTATTGGTTCCACCAACAAAGCAGGACATGCCATCGCTACTAAGCGACGATTTGCCGGTTTCTTGGCTGATTTATCCAGTTGAATACATTGTGGCAGAGAAACTCGAAACATTGTTTGAGCGCGGTTCAGCGAACTCGAGAGCCAAAGACGTCTATGATTTGCTTCTCCTTCTGCCGCGTTGTTCAGCCGAAAATAAACTGAAAGATGCTATTTTGCAGACTTTTCGGAATCGTGGTCTTCCTCTGCCAGTTTCGCTTCAGGCGACAGCAGCACAATTTGATAGAACTGTTCTGAAAAATGCCTGGCCAGGAGTCAAAGTTTTAGAGGTGAAGATTGAATTCGAATCAGTTTGGGATCAGTTGCTTAATTATTTAAAAAAACTTGATATAATCCTCTCCAAATAAAGCCTCAAACGGGGCACTGTTTGGTAGTTTCCTTCCAACCCACCAATTCCAAGACTTTTACACTATGGCTCAAAATAGCAGCAGCGTTCTGAAGTTCAGATAGCCTCATGGAGCCATATCCCAAGACTCTCTGTACAGATTCTGTTTCAGCAATCAGACATTTGAGTGTTTTGAGTGTTTCTTTGGCTTGAGGGTATTTGAGGAATTTCCAAGCATCACCTTGAACATGGTTCAGAGTGTCCGTTTGGCGGGACAAAAGATCCTCAAGCAGTTTCTGGGTTCGGAAGGAGATTTTTTCGAGCGCATTGTGTATTTGAATCAGTGCCCCGTTTTGGTCTGGAAAAAATTTCAATGATGCAATCTGTTGATGCAACTTTTGGAGGCTATCAAATTGGAGGCCCAGTTCGTTCGCAGGGATACTCATGTAGTTGGTAAGCACTTTGTTAAGTTCCAGGCTGATGGGTGCACTAATGCGATGCCTAATTTGGTTGAGCATGTATTCGCGGTTAGGCATGAACTCAGCTGAATTAACTTCTTTTTCTGCGGCGAGGAGTGAATCAAAGCTTGTATTCGGATTGCTAAGTAATTGTGTAACTTTGAGAGACATCTCACGATATTTTGCCCCTTCAGGACCGAACAGTTTTCTAGCATCAGCTTCACTGGGTCCAATGAGCAAAATCAGCGAATTTCGTAATTGAAGTATGGATTGTTGCTCAGAATCCAACAAGACATCTTGTAGGCAAAGCATGTCTTGTAAGAGTTGAACAGCTTCAAGAATGTCTTCACGAGTTGTTTTTACATCTTGTAAAACGCGAAGTAGAGAGTTCTCTTTGCCTGAAAGTAAGATCTGTTGGACTTTTTGTTCATTAAAACGACCCAAATTCCCCATGCCTTGAAAGCGAGTGATCTGAGGGAGCTTGCTTGCTTGGCTCAAATTATCAAAGGCTTCGCTGCCTAAAAATGCTCTCAAGGCTTTGCGGGAAGTGCCAATTTGGTGTGTATCACGCCTTTGTCTTAAGGCCCAGACCATTTCGCCATATGGATCTTTGGGAATTTGAGGGGGGCTTATGGTTTCCACTTTAGCTGCGGTGAAGCTGTCTTGATGCCCAGAACTGCCCAAGTTGGGTTGCCGTGTTGTCGATTGAGTGATGGGCCGGATATGAGAGACACTGGTTTCTGTAGAATTCAGCATTTAATCAACCACCTAGAGGTTTTAGGTGGGAACAAGTCAATTTGGCGGGAGTTTTGTTTTAGGCAGAGATTTTCCGCTGTGAAATCAAAATGGTTGCAATGGCCCCTGTTGCTACCAAGATAGTTCCTGAAATCGTCCAGATATCTGGTACGTGTCCCCAAATAGCCCAGGCAAGAAGGCCCGAAAACACAATGGAAATGTAGCTTAAGGGTCCAAGAACGACAGCTGAGGCATATTCAAATGACAAAGTAATCAAATATTGCATCAAAAGCATCAATAACCCAACACTCAGTAGCTGGGCCCAGTCGATGAGACTATGCGAGCTGGGGTCTGTAATAGCCCAAGGTAAAAAGACGACTGAACCAACCAGGCCATAGTAGAAAACAAGTGTGCTTGGGGGGTCAAATTGCAGCGCTCGCCGAATCGCTATACTGGAAACTCCAGAAAGTATGCCCGATAGAGCACCTAGAATTGAAGCGATTTGAAAGATGCCTGATCCAGGTCTTAAAATAATGATAACTCCTGCGAAGCCAATCAAAATTCCAAACCAGAGTTTTGGGTCAACCTGCTTGTTTCCCCAGAGATAGGAGATGATTGGGAGATAGAGAGGACTTGTGTTTAAAAGCAATACAGCGTCAATGAGTGGAATATGTGAAACGGCATAGTAGAAACAAAAGTAGGCTATAACACCGCTGATGCTACGAATGGCTATCAAATTATGGTGCTGACTTCGGAGTGTTTTGAGGCCCCCTGCTTTTTTGACGATCGGAAAGGTACCAATCCAAAACACAAGAAATTGCCAAAATGTGATGACTTCTGTTGGAACCGATTTATCGATATTCTTCACCAGTACACCAATAAGTGCCATGAAGAAATAAGCCAGGACATTAAGTGTGATGGCTTTACTGAGGTTGGGGGTTTGCATGTTCTCAGTATATGCGTTTTGGTTGAAATTCTGTATCTCCCTCTCCCAAAAGGAGAGGGCGTTCAAGGCGCCTTTTTATTTGTAGAGTGATTCAGGATACCCTTCGGCTCTTAGTTTTCTGGGTCCGAACAAAGCTGTTCCAAGTCTCACCCAGGTGGCTCCATGCTTGATGGCTTCTTCATAATCATCACTCATGCCCATGGAGAGTTCTGGGTAATCGCTCAATTGTAGGCTTTTCATGACCTTGAACCAATCTCCCCTCTCCAGTGGTGTGATGGTCATAAGGCCCATGAGCTTAAGCTTGGGCTGTTTTAAAATAGCTTCTTTTAAAGCAGGAATTTCTTCGGGTAAAGCACCGCCGCGGGTAGGGTCTCGGTCTAGATTTACTTGAATAAAAACGCCCAATTTTGCATGAAAAGTTCCTTGAGCAATGGCATCTATCTGTTTGATTTTGCTAATGCTTTGAATGACATTGGCGCGGGCGATTTGTTTGATTTTGTTACTCTGGATTTGGCCGATAAAGTGCCAGCGGATATCAGGACATTTCTCAGCTAAGGCGTCCATTTTCCGAATCATTTCGCTCGCATAATTCTCTCCAAAATCTCTTTGACCTTGGTTGTAGAGGGCTTCAATTTTACTCAGTGGCTGACCCTTGGAGACAGCAAGCACGTGCACGTTCGATAATAGCGCCCAATTGAGATTCTTCGTCCCGGGTAAATTGAGAGAGAACATAGGATGCAACCTCTGTTTTGTGCTCCGGCTTGCCAATGCCAATACGGACTCTGGCAAAATCAGGGCCTAGTACACGCATAATATCACGCAGGCCATTGTGCCCAGCATGTCCGCCACCCTTTTTGAATCTGACTTCTCCGAAGGGTAAGTCAAGTTCATCGTGTATGACGCAGATATCTTCAGGTTTGATTTTGTGAAAGCTGGCAGCTGCTAGAACCGAGTTTCCGGATAGATTCATGAAAGTCTGTGGCTTAAGATAGACGATATCGCCCTCTTTAGAGACCAAACCCTGAAAACCCTTTTGAAACGACAAACCCAGGTCGTCTAAGACGCGAAACCCGATATTGTGACGGGTTTTAGCGTATTGATCGCCTGGGTTACCAAGACCGACTATCAGTCTCATTTGCTAGCTGGTGCGGCTGCAGCAGGAGCAGCTGCGGCAGAAGCTGCAGCGGGAGTGGCTTCTTTCTCTGCACGTGGCATTTTGATGGTGACCACTGGTTCACTTGGTTCAATCGCCAAGGAAGCACCTTTAGGCAACTGCAAAGCGCTCGCAGGAGTTGAACCAAAGCCCAAACCGCTAATATCCAAATCGATTTTCACAGGGATTTCAGCTGGCAGAACCTTGATTGGGATCAAATGGTGAACTTGTTCCAAAACACCACCGGCAACCACTGCTTCACTTTTACCAAAGGTGTTGAGTGGCACTTGAACTTTGACAGGGATCTTAGGATCGATTTCGATAAAATCGATGTGAGTCAGAGTTCGGCGAATCGGATCTACTTGGAGATCTTTCACCATAACGGTCTTTTGCTTTTGATCCTTGAGATTCAAGTGAATCATCACGTTTCGCTTCAAAGGGGTCAAAAGCATTTTAGAAGTGTCTTTCGGGTCGACAGCAACACCGAGGGTAGGGCCTTTTCCGTAGACAACGCCAGGGACTAAGCCAGAAGCGCGTAAAACGCGGGCAGGGCCTTTGCCATGAGAAGTGCGAACGGTACCTGAAAGTTCATTGATGGGATTGGACATAGCAATCGGGCGTATAGGACAAATCCAACCTCGAATCAACCCCCTTTTTGAGAATAAGTTTTAAATATGATACACTAAATGCAATGAAAGGCTTTTTGGGCAAGTTTTTGGGTAAAAAGAAGGAGCCTGAGGAAACCCCTAAAGAAGACGGTTTCCAGGCAGCTCCAGCGGAGGCTCTCCAGGAGTCTGTTCCTTCTAGGCTTGCCCCTGCAGTCGCAGCTGATGCGGAGCAAAAGTATGACAATGAGATTCTATTGCGTGGCCGAATCGGCTTGAGCACTGGTGCATCTAAGCCAGAAGCAAAGAAGGCAGAAGATAAACCGGAAGATAAGCCAGATGAAGAAGCGAAAGAAGAACCAGAACATGATACACTTGAAAGTGAATATGCTCAGCAAATGAGATTAAAGATAAATAAAGAATTTGATGAAAATGGGGGGTAATTTATGGGAGAGCGTTTAGGGGCAGGATTTCGGCCCGAGTTTAGAGTTCCAGATTTAAATCTTCGACCTGTTGAGTTTCGAAATAACAAGATTGTTGAAAAAACGATTCAACCTGAAGAGGTGATGACTCCACAGCAACATCAGAACATTCAGGAACAATTGGACGCATTGCTTCGAAGTAAAGATTTTGTTCATGTGGACGAGATTACTCCTCGGGCTCGGGCTAGAAATTTACCAAGGAGCGATTTTGAAATTGTTCGTAATGATGATGATAAACCACTAACCCACGAAGGAAGTATTGTTATCCGAAACAAGGCGACACGTGAAATGTTCGCCGTGAGCAGCAAAAATCTCCAAGCTAGGCCAGATGGCACAATTCACTATACACCTTCCAATTTTGCAGCAGATCCGAAAGGCGCTCAAGCAGCAGCCAAAGCTTCCGCTAATGATCCTCACCCGGTGGCAACGGTTTTTCAGGCGAAACAAAAACCAGAAACCGCTGCGCAGAAGCTAGCCCAAGAACAGGCTATTGTTGAGCGGCAGGCCAGAGAAGCGGCTGCTGCTGCGGCGGCAAAGGCAAAAGCGAAAGCAGCGGTTCCTAAGTCTAAGGCGATGCAGCAGAGCGAGCAGATGAGGAAAAGAACTAGCCGCGAGTATGGTGATAGGCCTGTTGCGAGGGAACCAACTGAGTTTGAAACTTCAACAGTTGCGGCTATGGCTGCTGCCAACATGAGCAAAGCGGTGACATCAACGCAGCAGATGAAGGCGGAGTCTGATAGAGCTGAGGCTGAGAGTCAGCAAACAGGTAGCATATTTGCTGCTGTGACGGCAAAACAGGGCAGCGCTCAGTCAAATGATCAACAGCAAGGTCACAAAGAGCAGGGGCAACAAAACGCTGAGGCTCAAAAGACCAGTGAGAAAATCAGGAAAGAGACGACCGAAACCGTGACGAGTAAGACGGCTACTGGTGGAACGCCGGGTCGTAGCAAGGGATAACGGTTCTACCTAAACCCCTCACCCTAACCCTCTCCCTCAAGGGGAGAGGGAATTACCGGCCATGTACCAGCGTTTTGGCGCCGGCCGAGAATAGGACATCGATTTTGTTGCTACCCTTGTCAGCCACAACCACGCCGTATCCAAAGTCCGGATGCCTAATCAACGCTCCCAGGGTATAGAGGGTGCAGAATTCGTAAGGTAGGGCAGCAGAGAGATCTTTGCCTGCCATAACCGTGTCGTAGCCTTTCGGAGAGCTCGCGATGGAACTCTTGGCGGAAGGGATCCTGGGAACACGTGAAGAGCTAACCGAGGTTGTGCCTGGAGCAGCGGCTTTGTACTGGTGTTTCCCACCGCAGGTATTGCAAGCTACGCGCTTGATCGCAGGGCCTACAGCGGCCTCAATCGTATGTGCCAAGACAAGCTTGCATTTGGTACACCAAGCATTAACATTCGATCCAACTCTAATCATGTATCCTCACCTTTCTCCAACCATGCCTTAAATGCGTCAAATTGGTAGGGGCGTCCTAAAAAGTCTTCGACCAATACATCTGCATCTTTAGAACCGCCTGCGGCAAGAATGGTTCGAGCGTATTTCCGAGACTGGGCCAAGTCCATCAAACCTTTTTTCTGGAATGCACTGGCAAAGTCTTTGGCAATGACTTTGGACCACATGTAGGTGTAATACATGGCTGAGTAATCATGCAGATGCCCAAAGCTTAGTTGGAACTGCGTACCTGGCACATAAGCGAAAGGACTATATTGAGCCTGCAGGGTTTCCATTAAAGCTTGTGGTTTGAAAGTTGACGGGTCACGCAGGTAGTAATTCAGGCTGAGTGCAGCTAAAAACATTTGGCGACGTGTGTCGACCCCTTTGCCAAATTCGTCTGCTGCTTTCATTTTAACAACTAACTCAGTTGGGATTTTTGAGAAAGTTTGAAGGACTTTAGGGTCCCAAGCCCATTCTTCAAAGAACTGTGAAGGAGCTTCCACGAAGTCCCACTCGGTTGAAACGCCGGAGAAGTGTACCCACTTTTGGTTCCCACCAAGTATGTGATGCATTAAGTGCCCAAATTCATGGAAGAAAGTGACCACTTCATCATGATCCATGGACTCCTTGCCAAAGTTGCAAACGAGTGCACCTTCTGGAAGTTGAACCCCTTTTACGCCATTTCGAACGGTAAATTGGGCAGCGTGTTTGAACTTGTTCTCCCTTGGGTGCAAATCAAGATAAATGCGGCCGATTTTTTGACCTGTTTTTAAGACGTCGTAAACTTCGACGGATTTATCCCAAGTTTCTGGCTTGACGCGTTTGAAACTCAGACCATAAAGCTTCCCGGTGACACCTAAAAGACCCTCGCGCACTTTGGGGAACTTAAAGTGTGAACGAACTTCTTGGGAGTTAACTTCATACTTCGCGCGCTTGATGCGTTCTTCAAGAAAAGCCTTTTCCCAGGCAGCCACTTCTTTGGCCTTTGGGTCTAGTTTTTGCTTCTCAGCAAGCAGCAGGGCGTATTCACGATCTGCCATTTTTTTCGAGATTTCAGCAATCTGGTTGATAAAATCACCCGCGCGCTGGGTGCTTTTAACCATTTTGTCTTCAACCACATAATCGGCAAAGCTGTTGTAGCCTAGGAGTTTGGCGAGTTCATGGCGTTTGTTAATGAGCTTTTGGAGGACTTCTTCGTTTTGAGGAGCACCGCGCTGGTTAAATAAAATCCAAAGTGCTTTGCGTGAGCCTGCATCTTCTGCGTAGCTCATATAAGGGATAAAATCTGGATAGTCTGTGGTGATTTTGACTTTTCCATTTTTTCCGGGTTTGTGAGCCTTGATATAGTCTTCTGGGAGGCCCTTGAGTCCTGTTTGAGGGTCCACTTCGATAAAACGTTGGTCATCCCGAATATTGCGGCCAAAGTCCTGGCCAATCAGGGTTAACTCTTCTTCGAGCGCCTTGATTTTGGTTCTGGTGGCTTCATCTTTATCCACACCAGAGCGTCTAAAATCTCTGAGGGTTTCCGTGACTAAGCGTTTAGCGCCTTCAGTGAGCTTGGCTGTTTCAAGGGCCTTGAAAACTTCGTAAAGCTTGGTGTTTAAAGAAAGCTCGGTATGAAATTTTTCAGCCTCTTGCTGGCACTGCTCGGCTTCTTTGCGGAGTTTAGCGCTTGGGTGAACTTCTGCCAGCAGGCTAGGCAGGGAACTGGCCGCATCTAAGTGCATTTGAAGCTGATTATAGGCTTTAAGTGTTTTGGCTTCTGAAGGCTGAGTCTTGGTTCGCAAAATAGTATCTAAGAGAGTTTGGGCAGACTTAAGTTCTGCTCTGCAAGGTTTAAGTACTTGATTAAACACGACTTTTTCTCCGGCGAGTAGGGGTAGGCTGAACATTAGAAGGCCAAGAACACGCATAAAGTCTCTCCTCTAGTCAAAGGAGGTAATTTATGGCATGGTACCTTCCTATGTTCAAGTTCAATGTTGGGGATAAGGTTGTTTACCCTGCACACGGGGTTGCCGAGGTCGTTAGTATCGAAGTTCGTGAGATTGCTAATAGTCAGCAGACCTTTTATGTCTTGAGCGTGCTCGAGAATTCGATGCGAGTGATGGTTCCTACTTCGAACGTGGATCAAGTTGGGATGCGCGAAATCGTGTCTAGCGACGAAGCAGACAAGGTTTTTGATGTTCTGAAGAAGCGTGAAAAGATCGTTGAGTCAACCACTTGGAATCGTAGACATCGAGAGTATCTTGAGAAAATTAAGACCGGATCGATCTTTGAAGTAGCCAAGGTTTTGCGAGATCTTTATGTCCTAAAAGGCGATAAGGAATTAAGCTTTGGGGAGCGTAAAATGTTGGATACAGCGCGTGCCCTACTGGTAAGAGAACTCAGCCTTTCCAAGGGAATCTCTCACGAAGAAGTCGAGAGTAAGTTTAAGACTATTTTTAGGTGCTAGCCGTTGGAGATTTTGAGGGTACTTGGCGTATCCTTAAAATGTGAAACCGCCAATTCCTGAAAATGAAATCGATCGGTTAACTACCCTGCAGTTGTATCAAATTCTGGATACAGAGTCTGAAAAGGCTTTTGACGAGCTTACTCAGATTGCTGCACTGATATGTGATACCCCTATTAGCTTGATTACAATCATAGATGAGAATCGGCAGTGGTTTAAATCCAGCGTTGGTTTAACGGCTACGGAAACTTCTCGAGATGTAGCATTTTGTGCCCATGCAATTTTAAAAAATGAGCTCATGATTATTGAAGATGCGACAAAAGATGAGCGTTTTCAAGACAACCCATTCGTCACCCAGGATCCGAACGTTCGTTTTTATGCTGGGGCGCCTTTATTTGTGAAAGAAGATGTCGCTCTGGGAACTCTATGTGTTGTAGACACGAAGCCTCGAAAATTAGACAAAAAACAAACGGAGGCACTGCGTGTTTTAGCTCAAGCTGCGGTAACGCAATTAGAGGTTAGACGCCTGCTTAAAGATATAAGTGCAATTAGGACACTTATACCGATATGTTCATGGTGTCACAGCGTTAGAAACACAGACTCAAGCTGGACACCGCTTCAAGAATACATGACCGATGATATTCAAATTACACATGGCATGTGCCCTAAGTGTGCAAAAAATATGACTAGTTAGACGTCTTTTTTGGTGTTTTGTTCTAGTAATCCATGTTCAGGTTCATCGCGCATCGCTTGTTTGAAGTTTTTAATTGCGCTTCCAAGGCCAGTAGCGATCCCGGGTAGACGTTTGCCTCCAAATAGGAGTAAAACAATGCCAAATACCAACATTAATTCCCATGGACCAATTCCAAACATATTTACCTCTCCTGGCGCATGCATTTCGGTGTGATACCCTGCGCGCTCGCTTGGCTCTCGCAGATTTCAGAAAATACGTCAAGCGCTACGAGGCTGGTGAGCCGCTTGCTTATATTACTGGGGTTAAAGAGTTTTATGGGCGTGAATTCGAAGTCACATCAGATGTGCTCATACCTAGGCCGGATACCGAAAAACTCGTAGAGCTTGCTTTGAAGCGTATCCCCCAGGGTGAAAAGTTTCGCGTGATAGACGCTTGTACGGGTTCGGGTTGTGTAGGAATCACGCTTGCACTTGAAAGGCCAGATATTACTGTTGTCGCAACGGACATTAGCCCTGCGGCAGCTGAGATTGCTCGGCGAAATGCTGTGAAGCTTGGTGTGGCAGATCGATTTGAGGTGCGGGTTGGCAACTTGTTGGAGCCTGTTCAAGGCGTTTACGATCTTCTTGTCTCTAACCCGCCCTATATTAAACCTGCTGATATGCCTGGACTCATGCGCGAAGTTCGCGATTTTGAACCCCATTTGGCGTTAGAGGGTTTAGGCCAAGACGGTAGCGGGTTTCATGATCAATTGATAGAACAATCAAAACGAGTCTTAAAACCGGGTGCTTTCGTTTTGATGGAAATCGGTTATGATCAAGGTTTGTTATTTAAAGATATAGGCACTGTATACAAAGATGACGCAGGGAATGATCGTGTCGTGGAGATAAACATCGGTGGATAAGTTTATTATTGAGGGCGGGCAGAAGCTTCGCGGTGAAGTCAAAATTTCAGGCTCTAAAAATGCAGCGTTGCCGGTGTTGGCGGCTAGTTTGCTTGCCAGTGAAGAGAGCATGATTGAAAATGTTCCTGCGCTGGATGATGTCAATACCATGAAGCAGTTGCTTCAAAAGCTTGGATGCCAGGTGACCAATGATCAGGGGGTCGTGCTCATTGATGCACGCTACATGACTGACTTGGAAGCGACTTATGACATTGTTCGCAAAATGCGTGCTTCAGTTTTGGTGCTTGGGCCCCTGGTGACCCGTTTTGGACGAGCTCGTGTGTCATTGCCTGGTGGCTGTGCGATTGGTGCAAGACCCATAGATATGCACTTGCGGGGCCTTGAACAAATGGGAGCCCGCGTTGTCTTGGAGCATGGCTATGTCGAGGCAACGGCGCCGGAAGGCGGTCTGGTGGGGACTCGAATTGTTTTTGAAATTCCCAGCGTTGGCGCAACTGAAAACCTCATGATGGCGGCGACCCTCGCAAAGGGTGTTACGATTTTAGAAAATGCTGCTCGTGAGCCTGAAATTGAAGAGTTAGCAGCTGCGCTGAACTCCATGGGAGCTAAGGTAGAAGGTGCTGGCACCAGTGTGATTCAGATTCAAGGTGTTTCAAGGCTTGGCGGCATGCAGCACCGGGTAGGACCCGATCGAATTGAAACTGGGACCTTTATTGCTGTCGCTGCAGCAACCCAAGGAGATTTATTGCTTAAAGATGTCAGAGCTGAGCATTTGGGCTTAGTGATAGAACACTTTAAACAGGCTGGTTGTGAAATTACGTCGATAGGGACTGATTTGCGAGTGATAGGGCCTGAGAAATTAAAGAGTGTGGATATTCAGACTGCACCATACCCAGGCTTTCCTACGGATATGCAGGCGCAATTCATGGCCTGTATGTGTATCGCAGATGGCACGAGCCATATTGAAGAAGATATTTGGGAGAATCGTTTTATGCATACGCTCGAGTTGATGCGTATGGGGGCAGATATTTCCATGCATGGTAACGTTGCAGTTGTGCGCGGCGTTTCTAAATTGAGTGGAGCTCCTGTGATGGCTACGGATTTGCGTGCGTCAGCTTGTTTGATTATTGCGGCTTTGGCTGCAGAGGGAACGAGCGAAGTCCTACGCATTTATCATCTGGATAGAGGTTATGCTGAGCTCGAGAAAAAGCTTAATTTGCTTGGCGCTAATGTGCGGAGAGTCAAAGACCAATGATTGATTTAAAAGCGTTTGAACGAGATCCTGAAGTTTTTGCACGCGGTATTTTGCGCCGTGGTTCTGTTGAAAGCTTGGACGAGCTTTTGCTGGTAATCAAACAGCGAAAGACTTTGATCGCATCTTCCCAAAAGCTTCAAGAAGAGCGCAATGAAGCAAGTAAATCGCTGGCAGGTGCTTCCAAAGAAGAGATTAATCAAAAGCGCGAAGGGCTCAAAGAACTTGGGGTTAAGCTCAAAGAACAAGAGTCTGAGCTGAAAGCCCTTGAAGAACGCTTGGATTACTTGGCGCTTCGTATTCCGAACCTGCCTCAGGATGATGTCCCGAGTGGCGCCACTGAGGCTGATAACGTTGAAGTAAAACGTGTTGGAAATCCGCGTGCCTTTGAATTTATCCCTAAAGATCATGTTGAATTGGGTGCAGCTTTAGGGATCATTGATTCTGAGCGCGCAGCGAAAATTTGTGGCTCTAGATTTGCCTTTTTGAGGGGAAACGCCAGCAAATTGAACCGAGCTTTACAGCAGTTTTTTTGCGATTATCACACGAGTCTTGGAGATACCGAACTGACACCGCCTTACTTGGTGCGTGCGGGTGCGATGCAAGGGGCAGGTACCTTTCCTAAATTTAAAGAAGATGCGTTTGAAGTGCCTGTTCCAGAGGCCGAGCCCCTGTATTTGATTCCAACGGCCGAAGTGCCAGTAACTAATTATCATGCCGACGAAATTTTGGATGGCGCGTTGTTGCCGATTAGATACTGCGCCTACTCGGCTTGTTTTAGGGCAGAAGCCGGTGCAGCAGGCAGGGATACCAAAGGTTTGATTCGTCAGCACCAATTCGAAAAAGTTGAAATGGTTCGTTTTTGTACACCGGAGCAAGCTGAGGCTGAATTTGATGCCATGATTGAACGGGCCAGCAATATGCTGACCAAGCTTGAGTTGCCACACCGTGTCTTGGCGTTGTGCACAGGTGATATGGGTTTTCACTCACAAAAGACCTATGATCTTGAAGTTTGGCTTCCAGGTCAAAATGCTTATCGTGAAATCAGCTCGTGCAGTGTTTTTGGTGATTTTCAAGCCCGCCGCGCTAAGATTCGCTATCGTGATGCCAATGGAAAAGTTCAGCCAGTTTGGACTTTGAATGGTTCAGGATTGCCCCTTGGGCGTACTTTGGTAGCCATTTTGGAAAACCACCAGCAGGCAGATGGCAGCATTCGCATTCCAGAAGTTCTCAGATCTTATATGGGGGGACTTGAATGCTTGACCTGAAGGCACAACTTCTGAAAGCGGGCTTGGTCACGGAAAAACAGATTGAGCGTGCTGGCCAAAAACGGCCTCCGAATAAGCTCAAGGGCCTAGGAAAAGCCGAGCAATATGAAACCATTCGGCGCTGGGTAGAGAAAAACCGCCTCGACAAAGGTATAGGAACTGAAAAATACTTTTTTGAAAAGCCAGACAAAGGTATCAGCTGGTTGAGTTTAGAGCCTGAAGTTAAAGCTAAAATCGATTCAGGGGATGCGGGTCTAGTGGCTTACATGTCTAATAATGGATTAGCGCACACAGTTGTTCCTAGAGACATTGCTGAGGACATAGTAGATATTTTTCCGGATTGGTTGAGAGTGTTAAAGTAGCCAAGTTATGATTCTTTAATGAATCGTAATTTTGGAATAATTTTTCTTCTATCTTTTACTCTTCAAGCAACTATCGCTGTGATCCAGGGTATTCCTCAGATGACCAGGCGTAGCGATGTGATTGCCCAAGCAGAAGTTGTTTCTCAAAAAGTGTTTGAAGACTCAGAAGGTCGGATCATTACTCTCAATACACTTCGTGTCAAAGATGGCCTGAAGGGCGCTAAAGCAGGTGAAGAAATCACCATACGACAGATCGGTGGCGAACTGAATGGCCGTGTGATGCGCATGCAGGGGATGTCTCGCTATCGGCCAGGTGAGCAAGTCATTGTTTTTGGGATTAAGGGTCATGGATATCTTTCTGGCTATGGCGTTGGATTAGGCAAGTTTAACATCGTTAAAACGCATCATGGTGCAGAAGTTATCGAAGATATTCACGATATAAACGTTGTTTCTAAGGTTGGTGGGCAGATGCAGATTCGAGAAGCCTCTCCGAGAAAGTATCCATCTTTAGAAGAGTTTAAGGCTCAAATCCGGGATGCGTTATGATGAGATTCGGACCTTACGAAAATCGTCACTGCGAGCATCGCGAAGCAGTCTATTCCTCCTGGATTGCTTCAGCGCTGATGCGCTTCGCAATGACGATGATTTTGATGGGTTCTACTCAGGCATTAAGCTACGCATTCTTATGCAATGGCGTTGATGCTAATGGCAGTCGAGATTCAGATAGTTGCACTCAATCATGCATTAGTGCCCCAACCAAGTGGTCTAATAACGCAACAAGTTATAACATCGATACATCAGTATTGTTTCCAGGTATATCTGCCTCTGAATGGACAAGCAATATTGTTATTCAATCATTCAGTGATTGGTCTTCAGTTCCAGATGTAAACTTGAGTCTTGCAAGCAGTGTGAGCTCAGTGCGAAGTTTTGGGACAAACACAGCAAGTCATGATGTTTTTTGGGTCACAAGCTCGACCGAATGGGCTGATAAAGTAGGCGAACCTGCTGATACGGGAATCCTGGCTGTGACGTTGCCTATATATAATTGCCCTACTTCAGGAAAAAATTTTCGCGAAATCTTCGATGCAGATATGATTGTAAACGGAGTGGCTTCTGCTGATTACCCTTGGAAGCCAACCTGTTCAAGCTTATCATTTAGTTGCCAATCCGTTTTGGCGACTGTTGCGCATGAGTCGGGGCACTTTTTAGGGTTAGGGCATCCTGACACCGAGTCTCCTAACTTGATGAGTGCAATTGCGGCTTATTTGGTGCAGTACCCTCAGTTGGATGACATGCAGGGCATTAGAACACTATATCCAGATGGTTCTGCAGGAGCTTATACAACGATATGCTCGGATACTCAGTCATGTGCTTCAGGCCTAAGTTGTCATACTCAAGGCAGTGTTCGTTATTGCTCAAAAACCTGCCAGACAGCATCAGATTGCCAAAATCATTTGCTTTGCAGTGGTGGATTCTGTGAGTTTCCGAATGCTCAGCAATTGGGAGGTGTTGGACTGCATCAAGACTGTTCTGCAAACCCCTGTGAGTCAGGTTTGCTATGTGTGGCTGTTTCTTCTGGAAAGGAATACTGTTTCACCGATTGTACGAATAATTCATCTGCATGTTTGAGCCCTGAAACGTGTAGGCAATTACGAAGTTCCTCGGGTAACACCATTGCAGCCAAAGCCTGTATAGCGATTAAACAAGAAGGCCAGTCTTGCGCAGGGGCTACTTCATGTGACCACAATCAAAATTTGACTTGTTCAAGCAATAACATCTGTGTGTCAAATAATTGTGTGCCGCAATCTGGAGGTAGTACTGGAGAATTTGATGCTTCGACACAAACAGGTTGCTCAACTGGGGGTTCTGGAGGTTCCGCAAAAACAGGTTGTTCAGCCGGGGGTGATGCTTCACAGTGGACATGGCTTCTATGCTTGTTACCCTGGATAACAGTTCCCAGACGCAAGAAAAAATGCTAAACGAACCTTAAATGCTAGCAGTGATAGATGTGGGCAACTCCAATGTTGTTTTGGGGCTGTACGATGGTACGGCCTTAAAGGCACGTCTACGCTTTAGAACTGGGGCCCAGGCCACTGCTGACGAAATAGGCCAGCTCATGCTTTCAAGATTGGGTCCCGTGGATGACATCTGTGTGTCATCCGTTGTCCCTGAGTATAACTACAGCTTGGAGCAAGCTTGTAAAACCTATTTGGGCAAAACACCGCTGTGGGTGAAGCAGGATTTGTGGCCTCCCATGCCGCTTGAAATCGATAATCCTAAAGAGTTGGGTGCAGACCGTCTAGTTGCTTCATATGCTGCATGGCTCATGCATCAATGCGCTATGATTGTAATCGATATGGGTACAGCAACCACATTCGATATAATCGATAGCAGAGGTGTCTATGTCGGTGGAGCCATCAGTCCTGGGTTAGAGATTTCCAAAGAAGCTTTGTTTCAAAAAGCGTCGAAACTGAGCCGGGTTGGGTTTAGAAATCCGACGAAATTTATTGGGAAAAATACCGAAGAACATATCCAAATTGGCATTACCAAAGGCTACGCTGCTTTGATCGATGGTTTGATCGAGGGTATGCGGGGCGAGCTGGGTGAAGAAGTTAAAGTAATTGCAACAGGCGGTTTGGCGCCTTTGATGAAACAAGCATCCAAAACCATCGAAATAATTGAGCCCGATTTAATTTTACAGGGCCTGTGCTTGTTGTACCAGGAGTATCAACGTGGAAACAGTGGAACCAGAAATTCCCTTATCGAAGATCGATTTAAATGCGCTATGGGTTATCAAGAGGCTTAAAGCCAAAAATTATGAGGCCTATTTAACGGGTGGCTGTGTCCGTGACTTGTTGTTAGGTCGGACTCCTAAAGATTTTGATGTGGCTACGAACGCTAAACCAGAAGAGGTTCGTCAGATTTTCAAGAACTCACGTCTGATTGGCCGCAGATTTCTGCTTGCGCATGTTTTCTTTCCTGGCAACAAGATTGTTGAGACAGCGACCTTCAGAGCAAATCCGCTAGATGTTCAAGAAGACATGCCTGAAGATTTGTTGGTAACACATGATAATGTTTATGGAGATATTGAACAAGATGCCAAACGTCGTGATTTGACAGTCAATGGCTTGTTTTATGACCCGATTGAAGGCAGAGTGATTGATTATGTTGGTGGTAGGGCCGATCTCGAAGCACGCTTGATTCGTACGATTGGGGATCCAGATATTCGTTTCCGCGAAGATCCGGTTCGTATTTTGCGAGCGATTAAGTTTGCATCTCGTTTGGAATTTGAGATTGAGCCCAGCACTTGGGCTGCGATGAAACAACATGCTCCCGAGATTCCACGCTGTGCACCGGCTAGACTTCAAGAAGAATTCCTGAGGCTTTTGGTTTCGGGTCATGCTGTGAAAGCGTTTACGCTATGCAAAGAGCTTGGAATCTTAGAGCTTTTCATGCCTGAACTGACGGAAGAACCCTTCAAGATGATTCAAAGTCTTGACGATGCTCATGCCCGTGAAGTCGATATCCCGTCTGCGGTTGCATTTGGATCTTTGATGCTTCCAACCTATTTGGCGCTTGAAAAATCTGAACAGAATGAACGCAACTGGATCGACAAACTTTGCGTTGATTGGGCAGAGCGAATTCGTTTAACTCGTCATGATCAGGATAAAATTCGGAGCCTGTTGCCGGCTGTTTCAAATTTCAAATCAGCGCTGGTTCATAAATCTTGGTTTGTGGAAGCGCTCCTGATTTATACGTTATATTTGCATGCTCAGGGTGAGTCACTTGAGTCTATAGGCAAACTGAAAGCCATGGCGAAGAAAGCAGGCAAGCCTTATTTGCAGGTTAAGCGTGGAACTCCGAAAATAAGAACGCACTTTAGGCGTCGTAGGCCGAACGGACGTCGAAGGCACCATCATGGATCGCCTCAGCATGCTGGCTAAATTTCTTTTAGCCTTCACTTTGGCGGCCTGCTACCCGAAGTATGCAGTTAAACAGGCTCGTGTAGAAACCTGGGCGGGTGGTTTATATATTGTTCAAAAAGGTGACACCGTTCACACCATTGCTTCGAAAAGAAAAGTATCAGCTTTTGATTTAATGGAAGTGAACGGGATTGAGCATTCGAGTGATTTGAAGCCAGGTCAAAAGCTTTATATTCCAGAGCCAGAGCTTGCTTTGGCTTCGACTCCAAAGTCTGTGGGTAAGAAGCAAAGTCCAGCTGGAGCCCCTGCGTTCAAACTTCAAGCAGATGATGCCAAGAGTATTCAACTTTCATATCCTGTCAAAGACGGTATTTTGTTTAAGAGTTTTGATTTGAATCCAAACCGTCTTTATGAGGGTGTTGCAATAGGAGCTCCTTCCGGAACAGTTGTCAGCTCAGCTCAAAAAGGCGAAGTGATTTATGTGGGTGATGATGACGGCCGATATGGAAAAATTGTCATTATTAAACACCAAGATCCATTTGTGACGATTTATGCACATCTAGATAGGGTAGATGTGCTGAAAGGTCAGAAGGTCGATCGCTTACAAACAGTTGGAACGGTCGGGACAACAGGTGGGGTGGATTCTCCCCGGGTTTATTTTCAGGTTCGAAAAAACCGCATTCCGGTTAATCCTGAGCTATATTTAAACCCATGAATCAGCATTTTGAGAGTTGGTTAGCAGAAAAGCGCTCAGCGTTTCTGTATTTGAAAGTTGCGGCAAGTGAACAGGGTACAGCTCGCCAAAAGTTATTTGAGCGTCTAGCCAAAGAAGCGGAGCATCAGGCAGAAATTTGGGCTGATAAGATACGGGCAGAAGGGCAAGATGTACCTGCTGAAGTTCACCTGGATATGCGCACTCGGATTGTGGCTCAGCTAATTGCGCGTTTGGGGCCCCGAGCGATTAAGCCCATCTTGGCGTCGATGAAAATTCGAGGTTTGTCTGTCTATACTCAAAGTTTACTCGCCCACCCAACTCCAACCAGCGTCGAAGAAGTTGGGCAAAGACATCACAGACGAGACTCTGGCGGAAACCTTCGTGCGGCAGTATTTGGTGTGAATGATGGTTTGGTATCTAATGCAGCACTCATTAGTGGCATGACAGCAGCAGCATCACATGATCCGAAAGTGCTTATTTTGGCCGGGACGGCAGGACTTTTAGCGGGTGCCTTTTCAATGGCTGCGGGAGAGTATGTTTCAGTTCGCTCTCAACGAGAAATGTTTGAATATCAAATAGGTCTTGAAGCAGAAGAACTGCGTTTGTACCCGGAGGAAGAAGCGGCTGAATTGGCGTTAATATTTGAGGCTCGAGGAATGGAACACGCTCAAGCCAAACAAATGGCATCAAACTTGATTAAAGATCCGGCTCGAGCTTTAGATACCTTGGCGCGCGAAGAATTGGGACTTGACCCCAATGAACTTGGATCTCCTCGGCATGCGGCGCTGTATTCATTTATGTCATTTGCAGTTGGCGCGTTTGTACCGCTCGTACCATTTTTTCTACTACCCATGGAAAGTGCTTTTGCATGGGCGATAGGGCTGACAGGTGTTTCACTTCTCACAATAGGAGCGGTTCTTAGTTTATTTACAGGGCGCAGCGCTGTGGTGGGTGGATTGCGTATGTTAATGATTGGTGGTACAGCGGGCCTCATGACCTACTGGATCGGGTCGTTGCTCTCATAGCTCAGGTGGATAGAGCGTTGGTTTCCTAAACCAAAGGTCACAAGTTCGAATCTTGTTGAGAGCACCAAATAGTGCGTTAATTGTGAGCCAACTCTGTCATTCCAGCGAAAGCTGGAATCCAGTGTTTTCCTGGATCCCGGGTCGGGGCCTGGGATGACAACAGAGGTTCAGCCCAATTGGACCATGCTGTAAAATTTCGCGTATAGGCTCAGTCGTGTTTTGACGGTATATTCTTCGATTCTACGCCAGTACACTGAGCTAGATTTTCCAAGCAGTTCTGCTGAGCACAATGTTCGCATTTTTTAGCTGAGCCAAAGGCGCATTTAAACCAACAATTCGACTTGGCACACCCGGTGTACTCTCCAAAGCAGTTGGCGCAGCTTTGACCTAAGGACGGGTATGCTTTAAGGATGCATTGTGCCGATTCTTCTTTACTGCCCCAAGAGTCTCGGCCGCATTCTTCCCAAACCCCAGCAAAAGATTTGTTGCTTCTGAATAAATGAGTTTGCTGCGCTTCCAGAGTGCACGCAGTCGCACTAATTTGTTGAGATGTTAGTAGTGCGGAAAGAAGAATAAGAAAATTAAACATTTTTAAATATTGTAAATTTTTTTGATCGACAAATCAGTCATATGACCGATATTGGATGGAATCCAAAATGGGCACCATTTGCGTAAAATGCGAATGACCTTAAGAAAAATAATTTTTCTGGCACTTTTACTTTCTCTATCTTTAGATGCTCGGCCGGTCGAAATCACGATTTTAGGCACCAATGATATTCACGGGGGCGTCGAGCCGCATATGCCGCTCTGGGCTGCGAAGGTAAAAGAAATTCGAAGCACTAACTCGAATGTTTTACTGGTAGATGCAGGGGACCAATATCAAGGGACTTTGATTAGTAATTTTAATGAGGGTAGGCTTGTGTATTCGATTATGAAACACATTGGTTATGACGCTGTCGTTCCTGGAAATCATGCCTATGATTTTGGTCCTATTGGATGGTTGGTTGACCAAAGTTTCGATCCTGCAAAGCGTCGTGAAGCATTGGAAAGAAATGCAAAAGAGACAGAATTGCCGCTGGTTTCTGCCAACACTTTCTATCAAAACTCAATGTTGCATCCAGACTACGTGAAGCCTTATGTGATTAAAGAAGTTTCGGGGGTGCGGGTTGCATTGATTGGTATCGATTTCGAAGATACGCCGCACTCTACGACGCCAGATAATGTTGCAGATTTATACTTTGGGAATGAACAAGAAAGTTATTTAAAAGTTAGACAGAAATTAGAGGGTCAGGCAGATGTCTTTGTGCTTGTGGTTCATGATGGGGATTCTCAGTCAACCAATGATTTGACTAGAATGATTAAAGGACTGACGGAGCCAAAACGCTGGGTAGACGCCGTTGTTTCTGGACATACACACAACACCTATAACTTTCGAATCAATGGTGTGCCTGTGATTCAATCAGGCTCTGGGGGTGGGGCTTATGGACGTATAGATCTCGTTTGGGATTCTGAAGCAAAACAGATTGATTTGCTCAAATCTAAGAGTGAGGCAGGAATCCCAATCAAGGCAAGCCAGCCTGATGTTTTCGTTAAAAAACTTGTGGATGATGCCAGAGTACAGGTTGATGAAATTGCCAAAAAACCTATTGGCAAAGCCGAACGTTCGATTAAACGCAATTATTTTGAAGAAAATGCGATGGCAAATAATTTGACGGATGCACTTCGTCGTTTAACAGGGGCAGATATCGCTTTCTTAAATGGGGGAGGGCAAAGGGCTAACTTAAACGCTGGAATCCTGACCTATGAAGATTTGTTCAAAGTGATGCCTTTTTCCAATAGAGCATTCTTGGTTGGGCCGATATCGAAAGCAGAATTGATGAAGCTGTTGGAGAGAAGTATTCGAACCTGTGGGGCTTATGGAGCCCTGTTCCCAAGCGGAATCCGTGCCACTTTCAAGCGAGATTGCTCAAATGCTTTAGCAACAGGGGGAATAGACCCGAACGCAAAAATAGTCACTCTTGAATTACCGCAGGGTAAAGATAGCTTTACAGTTGCAATCCCGGACTTTTTGGCTGCTGGCGGAGGTGGCTTTATGGAGCTCAAAGGCCTGCCTGTCATTCGAGATTTTGGCCTGATGCGGGAACTCTTGGTGAACGATTTCGTTCAAACGCTTCCGGTGTTTGCTGACTCGGTTGATGGGCGTTGGAAGGTGGTAAACTAGGCTTCGCTCGTCCAAACTTTTTGGACGTCATCTAAATCTTCGAGGGCATCGACGATTTTTTCTAAAATCGCGGATGTTTCCTCGGAGGTTTCGACTGGCGTTGTCGCAAGCATGGCAATGTCAGCCGAGGCAAACTTAACCCCATGGTTTTCCAGTGTGCCTTTCAAGGTGAGGAATGCATCTGGCTCGCAAGTAATTGAAAAGCCTTCAGGCTCTTCGCTGAGTTCATCTAGCCCGGCTTCGAGACCCCACTCGAGTAACTGGTCTTCAGAAAGTGATTTATTCTCTGACTTGTCGATTAAAATTTGACCTTTTTTTTGGAATCCAAAAGCGACCGAGCCGGGTGTTCCTAGGTTACCGCCATTTTTATTAAAGGCTGCTCTAACCTCGCCATAGGTTCGGTTTCGATTGTCAGTCAGGCAGCTGACCAAAATCGCTACCCCAGCAGGTCCATAACCTTCATAGGTGAGCTCTTCGTAGTTGGAGTCGTCATCTTTGCCGGATGCTTTGGCCAGAGCTCGTTGAACGGGTTCTTTGGATAGATTGTTTGAACGAGCATCATCTAAAGCTTTTCGAAGACGGGGGTTGCTGGCTGGGTCTACACCGCCAAGCCTTGCTGCCACGCTGATTTCTCGCAAAATCTTGGTCCAAACTTTAGACTTCTTGGCATCTGCGGCGCCTTTGATATGTTTGACTTTAGACCATTTATTATGTCCGGCCATTTTAGATAAAACTCCTTAAATCATCCATTTGACTCAAACGCGTCATCGGCGGCAATGTGTCCAAAAACACACGGCCATAACTCTTTTGAATCAGCCTTGGGTCTAGAATCGCTACAATGCCGCGGTCAGTGTGCGTACGCAAGAGCCGCCCCACGCCCTGCTTGAGGGTGAGTGCAGCATGGGGAACTGAAAGTCCATAAAAAGACGAAACGCCCTGGCGTTCTAAATGCTCAGAGCGTGCCTTATGAATCGGGTCTTCAGGTGATTTAAAGGGCAACTTATCAATCACGACCAGTCTTAAAGCTTTGCCTTGAACATCAACACCCTCCCAGAAAGAATGTGTGGCAAATAGAACACCGCCAAACCCAGCATCTGCTTCGATAAAATCTTTGACGAGTTCAAGCTTAGGCTTGTCCCCTTGCTTAAATACTGCCAAGCCCTGCGCCTCGAAAATATCCCGTAGCTTTTCATAAGCATCATTCATCGCTCGGTGGCTGGTAAATAGAAGAAACGCTCCGCCAGATGACAGCTTAATCAGTGATTTAATTTCGTTTTCTACGCTGCTGAAAGATGATGGGATATACAAAGCAGACTGATTCAACGTATCGAAAGGTGTTTCAAGAATGTGACCTTCGGTGTCCTGAAGGCCGATTCGCTTTGAAAAGGGCTCAAGGCTTTTTTGAATTGCCAAGGTCGCGCTGGTGAGAATTACGGGTGCTTCAGTTTCCCAAAGCGTTTTTTTAAGAATCTGCGCGGGTTCAATCGGCGCAGCACGCAAAACACTGCCACGGTTGTCGTGCTCTACAAATATGACATAACCACTGTCGGCACCCTCGCGGCTGAGCATGAAGTGCAAGTCGCTTGTAAGCTTGTGAACTCGCTTGGCCAGTAAATCTAACTTTGAACTGGTGAGAGCGACTTCTAGGAACATCAACTCTGGCTTTAAGGCATCTAAGCCTGTTCGTGTTTCACAGATTCCTAAAAATCCCGGCAATAAAGCATCAATCGCTTGTTGGTACTGGTTGTGATTATGGGATGGGATGTGTGGAAATGCACCTTGTAAATCTCGTGCCAAATAACGAACTTGCCGACCTGTGATTTCCAAACCAAATGAATTGGTAGCCACATCTTCGAGTGCATGGGCTTCGTCTAAAATCCAAACTTCAGCATCTGGGATAACGCGACCAAATCCATCTTCATTGCGCTGGTCTGAGCAGAGCAGGGCATGGTTGACGACCAATACATCTGCTCCCTGAGCTTTGCGTCGGAGTCTTGTCACGTAGCAATCTGAAAAGAATGGGCACTTTTGACCAATGCATGAGTCAGAAGTTGCATTTAAGTCATGCCACCAGGGCGAGTCTTCAGGTAGGCTCGTAAGCTCGGCTCTGTCGCCTGTTTCGGTTCGCTCTATCCACTGCCTAATGTCATCGATGCGTTTGTTTTCCCGCTTATCAAGCAAATCGCCAGAGGGCGAGAATTGGTCGGCTTTGAGCAAGCACAGATAATTGCCCCGACCTTTCATGAGGAGCGTTCGTTTGTCTAAACCAGTAGCTTTGAGGGCGAGGGGTAAGTCTTTATTGAAGAGTTGGTCTTGAAGGGTTTTGGTAGCCGTTGAAATTAGGATTTTTTTGCCTGACTGCAAGGCAGGGATTAAGTAAGCCAGCGACTTTCCAGTGCCTGTGCCAGCCTCAACCATGATGCGCCCGCCTTTTTGACGCAAGACTCTCTCAATGGCTGTTGCCATGGTGATTTGAGCAGGCCTGGGCTTATAACCAGGCATGTGCTTGCTTAAGGGGCCATTTTCAGTAAAAAAATCAGTCACGGAAGTTATTAAAAGCAAGTTCTAGAGGGAAATCTTTGGTTCGAATGAGGGCAATCGCGTCTTGCAGGTCATCTTTCTTTTTACCTGTGACACGCACGGTTTCACCTTGAATTGCAGGCGCAATTTTAAGCGATTTTTCAGCTTTAATCATTTCTACAAGTTTTTTGGCGTTGTCTTTGTCGATGCCTTTCTTGAGATCAACTTCTAGACGCCAAGTCTGACCACCGGCTGGCAGGGTTTTCTTTTTGTCTAGGAATTTGAGTGAAAGCTTACGCTTGATAAACTTTTCAGTTAGAACTTCATAAGCGGCTTCCACGCGGTCTTCAGAGTTGGCGGTGACGACAAAGCCTTTGTCATTGCGGTTAACCTTGGCGTCCGTTCCGCGAAAATCATAGCGCTGGGCGATCTCACGGGTGATTTGGTCGTAAGCGTTTTGGACTTCATGAAGGTCTATTTCTGAAACAATATCGAAAGAGGGCATAGGGCTTTGCTTTAAGCTGAGTCCCATGTAAACGCAAGGGTATGAGCGATTTTTACCGCGAGTATATTAAGACAGGTGCAATAGGCCTGGAAGTTGGCCTGAGTATCCTGGTAGGCGGGGGCCTGGGCTACTTGGCTGAGCGTGAGTGGGGTGTTTTGTCTCCCTGGGGGTTGGTGATTGGTACGGCTTTGGGTGCTGGTGCAGCTGGCCGGAGTTTGTACAAGTTTGCTAAAAAGTATCTGAAGGACTCATGAAACGTCTCTTTTTCATGGGCCTCGTTTTGAATACAGTTGTTTCTGCTGTGTTGTGGGTTGCTAACCCTAGCTTGGCTCAGGGGTATGCCATTGGCGCTTTTGCCATGCTTGCTAATTTGCTTTTTCTAGCTGCAGGTAGGTTTTGGGGTGGGGTTGGATTTCTAGGCTTGGTCGCTTTGACCTATTGGGTGACCCAGTGGCTGCCTGGGGCTGCGCTTTATTTATACGCAGTAGGACTGGCTTCGCCGCTCTGGATTAGTTTGGTAGGCTCATTTGGTTTTCTGCGCTGCTTTTTGCTCTTGCTTTAGCTTTTCAGCGAGCTCTTCAGCCCAGGTTTCCCAAATGTCTGGATTTGCTAGAGTATCTGCAGTTATTAACATATTTGTTGTTGGTGATTCCGTTTGCTCAGCCATCATACGTTCATAATTCTTATCTTCTTTAGTCATGCCTTCACGTTTAGTATGCACAGCCTTTTGGAGAAGCTCTGAGCGTTTGTTGCTGTCTTTTTCGCTTAAGAATTCTTTAAGTTCATCCTGATTTGTAAAAACGCTAGCCAAATAATCCATGCGTTGCTGGTGCTGCATTTTTTCACGGATTTTTGCCAGACGTATGAGAAACATTTGTTTTTCAACGGTGAGCCTTGTATCCGCATATCTAGCGTCATTGATCACTCTGAAGTACTGACGCACTGTATAACCTACAAAAGCGGCTCCAGCAGCCCCAGCAACCCCAATTGCTGTTGCACCAACACCTCCGGTTGCAACTCCGGCTGTGATAGAACTTGCGCCGATTGTTGCCGAAGCCACCATAGGTGTTGTTTCTCCCAGGAACCTATCTCTTATTTCACTGCTGGTTGCATTCTCAAAGTACAATTTTGTCTGTGTAAACCAGTTTGAGGCAACGGGTTTGATTCGTTTTAATCCAACCCATATGTTTTGGATTGATTTGCCAAGATCGGTAAAAATTCCAACAGCATGTTTTGCGCCATCAATAATATCACTTGGTATTTTTGAAATCTGGCTACCTGCTTCAGTGGTATTTCCTGCAAGTGCTAGCCGAGCAGCATTGAGCAGTCTGCCGGGGAATGCTAGCAGTGCATTCGTTACCATGAGTATAGGCCTTCCAATAATAGCACGAAAAAAAGATTTTCCGGCATCTAGAAATCCGCCTTCAAGAGAGCTTCCATCTTCACGAATATCGCTCAGTGCTGTTCCAAGGCTCTTGGTTGCTTCACGAATGGCAAGATTCTGACCCACCAAATCAACCTGCTCGAGCACAGAGGGTAGGTTGTAGCTTGCTGCATCTAAAATGGCATTAACCGTTTCCTCGGTTGTTGGATTTCGACGAACAGCTTGGGAAACCGCACGGGTATTATTAGCGCTTTGCCAGCCACCATATGCTGATATTCCTATTGCTGCGCCCATTGAAACAGACATGAAGGGGAGTGCATATGCGGTGGCTGCACCTGTCAAAGCTGCCGCGCTTAAAGCCACCACAGTGTTCATATTAGGAGCCAGGGTCATATTTTCAGCGACAGATTTCACTGCTCCAGCAACTGGACTGCTTGCTGCGTGAACTGCTGCTTGAATACTTTGTAGTGTGTTTGGAAGAAAATCGCTAATATAGAGCAGGGCAATGAGTTCAGGTGGCATGATAGAGGTGTCTGTGGCGCCAGCGATTTCGCCTCTATTTCCACGCAAGGTGTCGGAGACCATTGTCTCCGTGCTGCCAATTTTCCAAGCCATGGCAAGCTTCGAATCTCCTGTGATAATTTCGAGTGAATGTTTGAGATTGCCGGATAGACGGACGGCCTCTCTTGGGTGTTCATGTGCCCACATGAGTAGATTTTTAACCAACTTAATATAAGGATTTTCAGATGAGCCAGAGGCCGAAGATACTAAACTCGTAACTGGTTTCAAAGCTCTCTGAGTTGCTTGGGTTGCAACATTGCTTAATTCGGCGGACCAATTGTGATGTTTACAGGCGTCTCGGATATCAGAAGCAACTTTTGATAGCTCGGTACTCGTTAGGTTGAACGTATTTGCAAGTTCTTTAAAAGCATCACCGATACTTTCAAGGCCATTCATCGCTAGTTGATGATTACTTTCGAGACGAGTAAGTTGAAGATCAAATGAATTTGGGACAAACAGTGCCTGAAAACTTTGATAACTTGATAGCTTCACTATTTCGTTAGAAATCAGATCAATTTGTTTAAATTTCTGAGTGTATTTCGTTTGGAGTGACTGTATTAGTGTTCGATAATTTCTGTCTAGCTGGCTAATCTGACGTTTGTTTTGTTGAATATTGAAATCTAATGATGAAGCGGATTGAGTTTGTAAGGAGCTTAATGCAAGCTGATATCGGCTTTGTAAATCCTTTTGTGTGACAGCGAGTATCTTGATTTGAGCATCGGTTTCTTCAATGCTATTATCGAATCTAGCTTGGATGTCTTCTATTTCAGCACGATGTGCATCACGTAATGCTTGTAATTCCTGAAGCTTCTGACTCTTGATTGAACGTTGAAGTCGTTCGATTTTAGCAGCAGCAGCACTGGCTTTTGCTATCTCTGTAAAATTAGTGTCTGTTTTGATTTTATCCAGAATAGATTTTTCTGGATCTGATGCTGAACGGCGATTTAATTTTTCGTGCAGAGATGCAACATCCCCTACTGTCAATTCGTCTTTAAAATATTTTATTAGAAGTTTTCCGATATCTTCATTGGCGTTGTTTTTTGTGTATAACTCTGCAAGCGCGCTCAAGCTTTTATGTAGATTTCTAAGATGCGCCATTTGATTGGCTCTGGTTAGCGTAATATGAGATGCAACAGCAGCTTCCATGGAGGCTAAAATGCTAACGCGCTGTTGTTTGGCTTCGATTAGATTTTGAGGGTGCTGAAGCTTTTGGCTAATCGTGTCAATAAAAAGACCAACCCTGGTTTCAGGGTCGTCACCTGTGAGATAATCTCGATAAACTTCTAATACTGGATCTTGTACGTGTTGTTTTCCGGCGTTCTCAAGGGCTTCAAATACAGCTGCTTCATACTCGTTTTTAGCATCGCCATTTTGTTTTAAGAATTCCTCCCTGTGGACTGCTTGATCTTCTTCGAATACTTTGTAATTTAATAGCGATTTGATTTGTTTTTCGAGTCTTTCTTTTTCATTGGCTATATCGTTTTTTTCAGGTTCTTTTGAGTTTGCGATTTTCAAGGCTGTTTCTAGGGTTTTTTGATAGGTTTTTGCTCGATTAATAATGGCATCTATTTGAGCAATCTCTTTCTTGGCAGCTTTAATCGAAGCATAGGGATTTCCGAAAACATTGAAATCAGGATTTCGTTCGTTTTCATCTCCTAGATGCTTCATTTTCCATCGTGGATAATTAAGATGATTTCCCGCTTCAGCAGCTTCAGCCATGGCTTTTTGGAGTGGTGATGGGCTGGTAACCCAACTGGAACTCCACCCAGACCAGGTTTTATATTCTGATGGTATAACAGGCGTCCATTTTGGATCGCCTCCTCGAATGTAGATAGGCAAATTTTTCTGAAGTTCAGATCGTTTTTGCGATGCCTTACTTAGTTCTTCTTTTAGTTCTTTGGTTGTTTTTAGTGGAGCTATTGCTGCTACTGCAGGAGTCCCTTGGGGTATTGCCAGAGCTTTGTGCTCTTCCATAATTCTCAATTCTTTTTGGGTATTCTGGATTTGAGTTGAAAGCTTTTCTTGAATCTTGGCAACGAGTGTTTCCTCAATAAATGATTTTTTTTCGTTAATATCTTGCTGTGCTCTTTCAATGGCATCTATGTATTCTTGAGCTTGTTTGATTTTTTTATCTAGACCATCATCATCGCCTTGGCTTGAAACAAGTAGAGCTTGACCTTTTCGGTGAGCATTTTCCAAGGAAGCGCGGATATTATTGCCCCCCCCTTCGTCTGTAGATGGTTTGGGACTGAAGAGCCATGAAAACCAACCGGCCGCAAGTCTCTTTTTAGGCTCAATAAATGGTTCTAGAACTCGAGATGTTCCGTTCAGATAATCTGGAAGAATTCGAACGCTAATGAGATTATTACTTTCAATAGCTTCCCCCTCACCACCACCACCACCAGCCGCTGCTGCGGTGGCTGCAGCTGCTGCAGCATTCTTGATAGTGGATTCTTGTTGGAAGTTATCCTCAGCGGATATGGTGCTCAGCGTCTCAGGTTTGAGGGTGGCTTTTCCCTCACCACCAGCTGCCGCTGCGGTGGCTGCTGAGGCATGAGTCACTCCGCCACCAGAAGCGATTGCAGCACTTTGGGCTGTAACTCCGCCACCGCCACCAGCGGCGGCCGTTGCAGAACTCTGGGCTGTGGGGTCTTTTTTAGTATAATCATCTTCATGAACCTTGCCAGCAGCACCAGCTGCTGCTGTGGCGCGGGATTCTGCCGAAGGCTCGATGGTCTTGGGGGTATCATTCTTTGGACGTTGTTTGTCCCAAGCTTCAAGGGCCTTGCCCTGAGTGGTTAATCCAAACGGCCACCAGTGTTTTAACGCTGCTATAGGCCTATCACGCTGAACAATCGCAATGGCTTCATCGAGTGTCTTGCCTTGATATTTCATCAGGTATGCTGCAACCACTGCTGCGCTACGACCTTTGCCGCTTTTGCAGTGGATGTAGACAGGGCCTTTGGCGGTTTTATCGTTTAGGTCTTTATTTAATTGCTCCGCCCCGGTATCAAGTGCAGCTGCGTTAATTGGTTCATAATCCTCGGCATCAATGACACTGGCTCGCTGAATATTTTTATTGCCAAAATATTGGTCTGCCTCGCCAGGTGCCTGTATGGAGATGATAGACGAATCTTTGGGTATTTCGATGCTGTCGATGGGAGCTACCCCCAAATACAGTTCTCGAGGCTGGTTTTTTGCGTAGTTGATTTTATTGTGCGGAGTCACAAACATTCTCCAAAGCCAGGAGCTAGTCGTCTTTGAAAAAGTTTCGGCTTGAGATTTATAGTGTGCTTCAGTGTATTCGGGAATACGAGCTGGCTCTGTGCTAGGGTTTGGTGTCGCTGAACGAGGAGTGGTTGTTGGGGTAGAGGGCGCATGCAGGGAGACTGGGTTTATTGAATTCGTTGGCTCTTCTCCGCGTTGCCTTGAAGAGATTTGTGGAGGTTGCGATACGGTTTCATCTGCCCAGGCTGGAATTCGATCTTTATCCTCGACTTTATTCACTTCATCTCGCCAGGCTGAAATTCGATCTTTATGCTCGGCTCTATCCACCCAGGTTCGAGTACCAACTTGAGCGCCAACTTTAGAACTGCGTTCTGACATATATTTTATATAGTAAATAAATTTATGATTTTTTGGCAAGTAATCTGCTGAAATTTTTTGATCAGACAGGCAGTCCATTGACACCGGGGGCTTAGTCTGGTTAGACCGTCGACATGGAAGTTAACTCAACGCTTCTGATTCAGCTTGCTATGTTCCTGAGTTTACTCGGGATTTTGTCTCGTTCGCTTTTTACACCGATGCTCAAACTTTTTGAAGAGCGAGAAAGGCGTATTCAGGGGGCGCAGGCGGAAGCTGCTGAACTTCATAAGCAGGCACAGGCTAAGCTTGAAGAGACCGAACGGCGGATTCATGCCGCTCAGCGTGAAGCTAAGCAGGTTTTGTTTGATTTGCAGGCTGAAGGGGCTCGTTTTCACCGGGAAATCCTAGATAAAGCCCGTGAGGAGGCCCAAAAGCGCATGCAAGACGCCTCCAAGGAGCTTGCGGCACAGGTTTCTGGCCTCCGCCAGGAGCTTTCAGGTGAGGAGGGTGGGCTTTCCCAGCTATTGGTGGGCAAATTCCTGTCTTCTCCTTCTAACTCAAAAGCACATATGGAGCACTCACATGCTTAACTGGTGGGGTTTAGGTAGCGCCTACAAAGAAAATCCAGCGATTGGCTGGATGTTGGTTACTTTCGGGGTTTTTATTTTTTTGATTAGGCATTTTGCAAGAAAGCCGTTGGGTGAGTTTTTACAAGCGCGTTCGTTGGGTATCAAAAATGCGATTGAAGAAGGCCGTCTGGCCCGTGAAGAAGCGGCTGCAAAGCTTGCGCAATATGAGCGTCGTCTTCTGGAGTTGGATGCTGAAATTGCTAAGTTAAAGGCTGACTTTGCTCACCAAGGTGAACTTGAAAAAGCGAGATTAAAATTGGAAGCAGAGAAAGTTGCAGCCCAAATGATGAAAGATGCCGAGCAGACACTTAAAGCCGAAGTTTCTAGAGCACTTCATGAACTGAAAGCAGAAATTGCATTGAAGCTCATGGATTCTGCAAAAGCTTCTTTAGGCGGCAAGGCTGATTTAGATGCGGGTCTACTTAAGAGTTTTGCCTCAGATGTCCAGGAGTCACGTGTATGAATCCAAGTATTGCAGCACGGTATGCCAAGGCGCTTATTATGGTCTCTCAGGATTTTGAAGAAGCATTGAATGCATTCGCAAAAGCTTATGAGCTTCCGGACGTTCGAGCCTTTTTTGAAAACCCAAGTTTTTTGATTTCAGAGCGTGTTGATTTTGTTCAAAAACTTGGTCTGCCTGAGCCGCTGGCCCGCTGTTTAGAAATCATGGTTCACGGCGGTCGCATGGAGATGTTGCCAGCTTTAAGCAAGGCCTACACCAGAGAACTAGACAAGAAACAGGGCCGAGTGAGAGCACAAATCACAACTTCGAAATCGCTTGATGCCTCTCAAATGGATGCACTCGCGAAGGCGCTGGGTTCTAAATTGGGCGTTACTGTGACTCCAGAGGCCGAGGTCGATCCTCGTGTGGGTGCTGGGGTGCGAGCACAGATTGGTGGTTTGGTTTTCGATAACACGTTAGAAACACAATTTTCGAGTTTAAGAAGGGATCTATGCAACTAAGAGCAGAAGAAATATCGCGCGTTCTGAAAGAACAAATCCAGAACTTTGAACCCAGAGTGCAAGTTTCTGAAACCGGAACGGTTTTGAAAGTCGGTGACGGTGTGGCTCGCGTCTATGGACTCGAGCGTGCCAAAGCTGGCGAACTTGTTGAGTTCACCAGTGGCGTTAAAGGACTGGTGCTGAATCTTGAAGAGCACAACGTGGGTATTGCTATTATGGGTTCTGACTCAGAAATCCGTGAAGGCGATACAGTGAAGCGTACCGGTCACATCGCTGACGTTGGCGTTGGCGATGCTGTTTTGGGTCGTGTGCTCAATGGTTTGGGTGAACCCATCGATGACCGAGGACCTATTGCTGCAACAGAGCGCCGTCTGATTGAAACAAAAGCGCCAGGTATTATTGCTCGTGAGCCGGTGAGTGAGCCGATGCAGACGGGTATTAAAGCGATTGATGCCATGATTCCCATCGGCCGTGGTCAGCGTGAGTTGATTATTGGCGATCGTCAAACAGGCAAAAC
Organism: uncultured Myxococcaceae bacterium; assembly: GCA_964635635.1. Classification (GTDB taxonomy): domain Bacteria; phylum Myxococcota; class UBA727; order UBA727; family JABDBI01; genus CAZWPE01. Next base: position 251,050 of record CAZWPE010000001.1, read on the forward strand.
TGCTATCGCACTAGATACCATTTTGAATCAAAAGCACACAGGCGTGAAGTGCATCTACGTGGCTATCGGCCAAAAGCAGTCAACAGTTGCCCAGGTGGTTGAGAGATTGCGCCGCGCTGGAGCGATGGATTACACGGTTGTTGTATCCGCAAGTGCTGCAGACCCAGCTCCCTTGCAGTTCCTGGCACCTTATACTGGAACAGCGCTTGGTGAATACTGGCGTGACAATGGTGAGCATGCGTTGATTATCTATGACGATTTGTCAAAGCAAGCTGTGGCTTACCGACAACTTTCACTCTTGCTTCGAAGACCGCCAGGTCGTGAAGCGTTTCCGGGCGACGTGTTTTATCTCCACAGTCGTTTGCTCGAGCGTGCTGCTAAAATTACCACGAATGAAAAAGAGTTGGCTGCATACCCTCAGATTAAGAAGGGCGGCGGTAGCTTGACTGCTTTGCCGATTATTGAAACCCAGTCGGGTGACGTTTCGGCCTACATTCCGACGAACGTGATTTCGATTACGGACGGTCAGATTTATCTTGAATCTGATTTGTTTTACTCCGGACAGCGTCCAGCTGTGAACGTTGGTTTGTCTGTTTCTCGTGTGGGTGGTGCAGCTCAGATTGCGTCGATGAAGCAGCTAGCAGGAACCATGCGTCTGGATTTGGCTCAGTATCGTGAACTTGCAGCGTTTGCTCAGTTCGGGTCTGACTTGGATCGTGCGACGCAGGAGCAAATTGCGAAGGGTCAGCGTTTGTTTGAGCTCTTGAAGCAAAAGCAATACGCCCCAAGTCCTGTGGAAGAGCAAATTGTTCAAATCTATGCAGCAACGCAGCCAAGAGCAAAAGATTCGCCAGTAAGTTTTGTGCGCCAGATAGATTCGAAAGATATTCCTCGTTACGCAGAAGAGATGATTGCTTACATGCGTGCTCAGCATCCTGATATCTTGAAGGCGATTCGTGAGAACCCCAAGAAGAAGATCGATGGCGAGCTGAAAGAAAAACTTAACCAGGCCTTGTTGGCATTCGAGCAAGTATGGCTTCGTTAAAAAGTATTCGAACCCGTATCAAGAGTGTCAAAAGCTCTGAGAAAATTACGAAGGCCATGAAGATGGTTGCGGCTTCTAAATTGCGTAAAGCGCAGGAAGAAGTTCGCCACGCAAGACCATATGCCCAAAAACTTGATGAAGTGGTTGGGCGTTTGGCTAAACGCTTGAGTAATCAGGGTGAACCGCCACATCCTTTACTTGAAACACATGCTTCTCAAAAGCGCATCGAGTTGTTGGTGTTGACGTCTGACAGAGGCCTTTGTGGGGCATTCAACTCGAATATCATTCGAAAGGCTCAGCGCTTTTTGACTGAGATGGCGCCTTTGCATCATGAAATCCGTGTGTCAACTTTGGGTCGAAAAGGTTATGAAGCTTTGCGCCGTGAAGGCCAGATGATTCGAACCAACTACGTTGGAATTTTGGAGCATCCAAGTTATTTGAAGGCTTCACAAATCGCCGAAGAGCTGACCCATTCGTATGTGGACGACAAATTGGATGCATTGTACTTGGTGTATAACGAGTTCAAGAGTGCCATTAGTCAGCAAGTAGTTGTCAAAAGACTCTTGCCAATTGAGCCAGCTGAATCTTTGGAAGACCCAGTAGATTACATCTATGAGCCGGGTCAAAAAGAGTTGCTGGAGCAGCTGTTGCCGAGACATTTGGCGACCCAGTTGTACCAAGCATTTTTGGAGTCAGTGGCTTCAGAACACGGGGCTCGTATGAGCGCTATGGACAATGCCACACGCAATGCCAAAGAGGTAATTGGTTCGTTGACGCTGAAGTACAACCGAGCACGTCAGGCAGCGATTACGACTGAGTTGGTTGAAATTATCTCTGGCGCAGAGGCTCTGGCTTGATGGAAAATCCATCGTTTATAACCGACCGCTACGTTCGCTTCGCAGATGTGGATGCAGCGGGATGGCTTTATTACCCCCGGTTTTTCGAGTATTGTCATAATGCCTTTGAAGACTGGGTGAACACCAAAGGCCCGGTGAACTACCCACAAGTGATCAATATTGAGCGCTGGGGGTTTCCAGCCGTAAAGTGTGTGGGTGAGTATTTAAGCCCGCTTAAACATGGGGATACAGCTCGAATTAGCCTGAAGCCTATTAAAGTTGGGCGAAGTTCTTTGGTCACAGCTTTCGAGATTTCCCCTCTACCTTTGGGAGAGGGTGCCCGAAGGGCGGGTGAGGGTATAAGCTTTAAAGCTGAAATTACAACCGTTTGCGTGGATTTCAAAACAGGTAAATCGATGCCGATTCCTGAAACCATGCGCGCGTTTTTAGTTTGACCCTAAAGCCCCGCCCGTGTAGACTGCCTGAGCCGTGAAACAGTATCAAAAGACCCTTCTTATTTGGTTGGTATTTGGCCTTTTTATCGTGAGCGTCTGGACTGTGTTTGGTCAGAAGGCGATTCATACGGTAGATAAGCCCTTTTCTGACGTGATGGCTGCCTTAGAAAAAGGTGAAGTCAAGCAAGTTAACATTATGGGTGATGAGTTCTCTGGTGAGCTCAAAGATGGAACTCGCTTCAGATCCACAGGTCAGCGTACAGATTCAGTTTTGAATACGTTGAATTTGGCGAACCAAAAATTTCAGACGCAATATAGATTTGAACGTGAAGATGCGACAGGCTTCTGGTTCTTTGTGGCCCAGTGGCTTCCCATGATTTTGATTATGGGCCTTCTATTCTTCTTCATGCGTCAGATGCAAATGGGTGGAGGCCGGGTTTTTTCCTTTGGAAAATCCAGAGCCAAAATGCAGCAAGATTTGCAAGGCAAAATTACCTTTGACAGTGTTGCTGGTGTAGATGAATGCAAGGCTGAGCTGGAAGAGATTGTTCAATTCTTGAAAGATCCAAAGCGATTTACAAAACTGGGTGGTCGTATTCCCAAGGGTGTATTGCTGATGGGACCTCCTGGAACAGGAAAGACACTTTTGGCAAAGGCTATCGCGGGTGAAGCAGGAGTTCCGTTCTTTAGTATTGCAGGCTCTGACTTCGTAGAAATGTTTGTGGGCGTCGGTGCTAGCCGCGTGCGTGACTTGTTTGAACAAGGCAAGCGCAATGCACCGTGTATTATTTTTATTGATGAAATCGATGCGGTTGGTCGTCAACGTGGTGCCGGTATGGGCGGTGGTCACGATGAACGTGAACAAACCTTGAACCAGCTTTTGGTTGAGATGGATGGATTTGAAGCCAACGAAGGCGTCATTATTATTGCTGCAACCAACCGTCCAGATGTTTTGGACCCGGCGATTTTAAGACCTGGTCGTTTTGATAGACGTGTGGTGGTGCCAAGGCCAGATCTATTAGGCCGTGAAGCTATTTTCAAGGTCCATACCAAGAAAGTTCCTTTGGATGCCGATGTGAACATTGAAGTTCTGGCTCGTTCAACCCCTGGGATGAGTGGTGCTGACATTGAAAACTTGGTGAACGAGTCTGCCTTGATTGCAGCAAGGGCCAACCAAGAAAAAGTTACGATGCATGATTTTGAATCTGCTCGTGAAAAAATCATGATGGGTGCTGAACGCCGAACCATGGTGATGTCTCAAAAGGAACTTGAAAACACGGCATATCATGAAGCTGGCCACGCACTGGTTTCAATTTTGATTGGAACTGAAGTGGATCCGGTTCACAAGGTGACGATTATCCCTAGAGGAAGGGCCTTAGGGGTAACGATGCAGTTACCGACTGAAGACCGTTATTCGATGACTAAGACTTATGCTGAAAACCAGATAGCCATCTTGCTGGGCGGTCGCATTGCTGAAGAATTAACCTCGGGAGAACTTACGAGTGGTGCTGGTAATGACTTCCAAAAGGCCAGTGAAATTGCTCGAAGCATGGTTTGTGATTGGGGTATGTCGAGAGTCATGGGTCCTATGGTGTATGGGCGCAAAGAGGGAGAAGTGTTCCTGGGTCGGGATTTTACCCAAGCGCCGGACTACTCGGAGAATACTGCCCGAGAGATTGATGCCGAAATTAGGCGTATTATTAACGAGCAATATCAACGCTCAAGAGGATTTTTGGAAAAACACGTTGAGGTGTTAAGGCGCGTGGCTAAGGCGTTGCTTGATTACGAAACACTTGATGGTAATGAAATTAAACATATTTTAGCCGGTGAAACTATGATTCGTGAAAAACCAACTTCTCGAATTAGAACCCGAGAGAATTTGGAGCTTGAGCGTCAGCAAAGCCGTGCTGCTTTGCCCGCTGCGTAATATATTATGGCATTAACATTGTCTTTGATTGGCCGACCTAATGTTGGCAAGAGTACTTTATTTAACCGATTGGTCGGCCGTAGGGCGAGCCTTGTTTTGGACGAGCCCGGTTTAACCCGCGATAGAATCTATGCCGATGCATCGTTTGATGGTTTGGATTTTTTACTGATTGACACCGGCGGGTTGGATTCTGAGTCTGATAGTCCATTTATGGACTCGATTCGAAGCCAGGCTAAGATTGCGATGAATGAGTCCGATGCAATTTTATTTATTGTAGACGGTATGGCAGGTGTGATGCCAGGCGATCGGGAGATTGCGGCAGAGCTGCGTAAAACCCAAAAACCAGTCTACGTTGTTGTCAATAAAACCGAAGCAACTGCAGCGCGTGACTCCTCGGGCGAGTTCTATAGCTTGGGTTTTAATGATGTACATCCAATATCGGCGGCCCACGGCCAAGGTCTAGATGACTTGTTTGAGGCAATAAAACCCCATGTGGCAATGGCCCTCTCCACAAGTGGAGAGGGTGCTGAGCAAAGCGAAGCGGGTGAGGGTGTTCTGCCAATTGCGGTGGTCGGCAAGCCCAACGCTGGCAAGTCTAGTTTTATCAATAAGCTTTTGGGTGAAGAGCGCTTTTTGGTGTCCCCAGTTGCAGGCACAACGCTGGATGCCGTTGATGAGCAAATTACTTATGCTGGACATAACTATAAACTCATTGATACAGCCGGCATTCGTCGTAAACGTAGTATTGATAGAGACGCCGAAAAAATGGCAGTCTCAGCGAGTTTAGGCGCGTTAGACCGGGCGCAAGTTGCACTGTTTTTAATTGATGCAACCGTAGGTTTGACAGAACAAGATTTAAAGATAGCTTCGTTTATTGATAAAAAAGCCAAGGCTTGTGTGATTGTAGTCAATAAGTGGGATTTGTCTAAAGAACTTGACGTTAAGGCAGAGGCCTTTGCAGAACATTTAAGACACAAAATGCCATTTTTGGCTCATGCACCAATACGTTTTGTGTCCAGTTTGACAGGAAGTCGTGTGTTCGATGTGTTGGAAGTTGCTTGGGAGGTTTTTGAGGCCTATACCCAGCGCGTGACAACTGGCCAGCTGAATCGAGTGCTTGAACGTGCCGTGCAGGCACATCAGCCTCCTATGGTGGCTGGACGCCGGCTTAAGTTTTTCTACGGAACCCAGGTTTCTGTTGCTCCTCCAACATTTTTATTCACAGTGAATGAGAAAAAAGGCGTACACTTCTCGTATGAGCGTTACTTGGTGAATCGAATTCGCGAAGAATTTGGCTTCAAGGGTGCGCCTGTTCGGGTGGTGTTGCGTGAGCGATCTTGAAAAACGTCTTGGCGTTAAATTTCAGAACCCTGCGCTTTTAGAGCAGGCTTTGACACATCGTAGTTTTGTGAAGGCTGCGGCTCAAAACGAGCGTCTTGAGTTTTTGGGTGATGCTGTTTTAGGCTTTGTAACAGCCCAAAATCTTTATGAGCAGTTCCCGAAATCCAATGAGGGTACACTGACCCAGCTCAGAGCGCTCTATATTTGCCAGGCGAATTTAGCCAAAGCCGCCAAAAAGCTGAAGCTGGGTGAGGAACTCAGAGCCGCTAAAGGCATGAAGCGCTCTGGGGCGGTTCAACAGGAGTCCATACTCTGTGATGTAACGGAAGCGATTATTGGAGCGGTGTTTTTAGACCAAGGTATAGATGCCGCCAGAGACCTCATTGCCCGTGTTTTGGGTCCGTTGCCAACTGAGGTTCAGGCACCTCTCAAAAGCGCTAAAACCGAGTTGCAAGAGCTTATCCAAGCTAAGTACGCTCTGGCGCCACGTTATGAGATTGTCAAAACCTCAGGCCCAGCGCATCAGCCAGTCTTTGAAGTTCGAGTGCTTATCAACAATGAAGAAGTTGCCAAAGGGCAGGGGGCCAATAAGAAAGAGGCCTCCGAACGCGCGGCAGAGAAAGCTTTGGTTAACTTTGCAAAATAGCGCTGAAATAGACCTAACTCCTAATTTGTACGCCATTTTTGGAGTTCTATCAATTTCTGTGGGGCTAAATGAAAAACATCGCCCTAACTCCCTGAACATAAAAAGAAATGGTAATGGTAGCCAGGCACCTATTTGGTTTTTTGTCTTTCGCCCGCGGATGCGGGCACGGGTGCCACAGCCCAGCCTGCCAGGGCTGGGTTCAAAGCGTTTCTCATCATATTGAAGCCCCTGGATAGGGGCGCAGGAACAGGGGTTCGCGTTTACCTGGCCTATAGGGACAGGTAACAATGTTTTTATTTGATTGAAAATTGATAAAACCATTGTTTTTATTGTATTATTTAAATCGACGGTTTATTTCTCTGAGGGGGGAAGTAGTGACTATTTCAAGGGTTGGTTCTACTGGTAGTGTTCCACACAGCAGTAGGGAAGTCCAGGGTTCGCGGTCAGTAGAAACAGAGCAAACTCCACAAGAAGTTACTGAAAGTGGAGGAGATAGTTTTGATGGAACCAGCAAAAAAAAATCATCACTTATAAAAGTACCTCAGGCAAATCAGGGAGGGGGACAAATGAGTAGTATTTCAGGTGTTAGGACGGGTATGCGTAGTCAGAATCAGCGAGATGATGCTTCTAAGCCAGTTGCTGATGCTAACAAACCATATGATCAAGATTCTTTGGTTCGAGGAGTTACTGCGGCTGCCGCTGCAATAGCCGCGGCTGGGGGAGGGGGGGCTGTAAGAAATGCCCAGCAAACAAGATCTTCTGGCACTAAGCCAGCGGAATCTGTTAACAAACAGCCAGAACCTGAGCCTGTAAAAAATGGATTTTTTGCTCGAATGGTTGAGCTCCAACAGGCCCCAGAGTCCCCGAATTTTGCCCAAACCAATGTGAGGGGAGCAGCTTTTCAAGGTATTGCTAATAATTCCAAAAAGGCTGATTCGAAGACAATTACTCCTGAGGAATCCAAAAAGATTGATTGGCTGCCAGATATTTCTCAACGATATCACTATGCAGTATCACGCCTAAGAGCCCATGTTTTACTTGCTTCACAAAAAATTGAAATCTCTGAAAACGCAACTCAGGAAGAGGTTGATTCTCAAATTAAAGAGGAAATTAAAAACAATTCAGATAATAGAATATTTAGCCAAGATGAGAGAGCGTTTATCGCGGAAAAAACGTATCAAATTGCTGCAGACCCCTCAAAGTTTGAAGGTGTTTCAGGTGCTAAAGAATATTTAGAACAACTGAGGAAAAACGCTGAGGTTGATCGGGATATGCTTGAAACGGCCCAGATTATCTGTGATGCAGAAAGCGGACATCTTCAGTCTTTAAGAGAATCTAAAAGTTTGACAGATACAGAATTGACAGAGTTACGCAGCAAAGAAATTCAAGCTGAAGAGGATTTAAAGAGTGTTGAAGAGAAACTAAAAGAAACATTGAATCCTAATCAATCATGGTTTCAAAAAGCTTGGGCATCGTTCAAAAATCTTTTTAAGTCCAGGGAAGAGTTGGAGCAAGATAGCATGGCCTTGATCAAATCTTGGCTTAAAGAAGAAGGGCAAGTAGTCGACAGCAGCATAACGAATGAAAATTTGAAAGAAAAAGTAATCGCCCTTAAAACGAAACAAGCAGCAGATAAACCTAGTATTTGGACGAAATTTTGGCGGAAAATTATGGGCACAGCTGAAAAGCCTGTGACCTCTAAGGCGCTTGCAGCAGAAACCTATTTGAGTCACCTGATTGAGTATCAAAAGTACAACGATAAACTCTCAGCATTGCAGGAAAAACAAAAAAAGTTTGAAAGCGATATAGGGCAACAACAAGAAGCATTAAAAAAGAGTACGAAGAATCTGGCTCAAGCAAGATTAACTGCTCTGAAAAGTCAGACTATTTATAAATCATATCAAGCAGACTTTGAAGATTATAAAAAAAGTTTGGAATCTTTAAAAGAAACTATTGGTACGATGAATGAGTTATTAGCAGATCTACCTGAAGGAGTTTCTCAAAATGACATGGTGAGTTTAGCAATAGGTTGGAATTCGCTGGAGGCCATTAGACAATCAAGTGAAAAGATGAATTCAAAGGGTTTTGCTCAAGCCCTTGATACTTTAGATTCGATGGATGAAGTAGTTTCAAAATTAAGAGAGGCTAACGAGAAAATTCTCAAGACAGGAATGATTAAAGGTCACTGGGCGGCAACCTCTTCCGGTCGAATGGCGGCGCATGTTTTAGGCGAATATGGAAAGCTCAAAGGCCAAGTTCTAGAAAGCATGAAGGGAGCTTACGAGAAAGAACAGCAAGCTGCTGAGAAAGCATTGGAAGTTTTGAAACCTCCAGAAAAAACGGATAAATTTACAGAAGCTGTTAAAACGTATTTAAGCGATTTGAGTGTGCAAGAGCGTAAAATCGATCATCTGAAACGTTATGAAAAATCTTTAAAGGATGTGGTTTCAACTGAAGTTAAAAAATTAGGGCATGGCAACAGTATTGTTCAGAATACTAGTGAGAAACTTGATAAAGAGTTAAATGGAAAAAATGAGCGCTTAAAAGAGCAGCAATCAAAAGAAAAGTCTACATCCAACAAAGAAGACGAACGGGAAGAAGCTAGTGAAGAAGTTAGTGAATTAAAATTGAGATTGGCTGAAATTGAAAAAGAAAAAGCTGAGATAAAGTTATTGGCTATGCAGCCCCTAGGGGATGTTCATCAACTGGTGATTGAAGCAAGAGCAGAGTTTAAACAAGCAGAAGGTAAACTAAAGGAAGAGCAATCTAGAAGAATTGCATTCATTAGGGAAGACAAAGGCCGTGGTGCAACCCTTAACCGAAAGATGAAAAAGTTAAAAGATAGGCTTGAAAAAGAGATTCCTGAATTAATTAAAGAATTCGGCATTGAAAATTTGTCTGGAACATCTGAATTACGTTCTAAATTGGAGCAAGAACTCGAGGAAATTAATAGAGAAATTAGTGAGAGAGAGCAAGACGCTAAAGCATTAGAGCAGGGCATTCCTTCTAAAAAACAAGAGATTGAAGAGCGAGAGAGGCGGGTACGAACCGAGGCTTTATCCCAACAAGTCACTAAAAACGTTGGAGATTTGAGTGCAAAATTGAAAGAAAAATCAGCTAAGAATATGGAAAATTTGGTTGTGAATCAAATTGCAATTGTCCAGAAAGAGTTTCATGAAGGGATTGAACAAGGAGTTGATACTTCCATACCTGCTAATAGAGAATTAATGCTGAGAAGATACTCCGAAACTCTTAAAAAGCTTGAGAGGTTACAGTTAGAAACGCCAGATAGTTTTACCGAAGCTCAAAAAACAATAAAAAATACAATCAAGGAAAAAATTAAGGAACAAGTCGAGTTAATGAAGAAGGTTCCAGCCAGTGATCCGATATCTCAAAAAGTTCAGAAAGATTATAGGGATATCATTTCAAGTGAGTTGGAGAATCCCGCCTATCTTAGAACTGTAATCAGATATCATGATGTACTTAGAGAATTAGAAATTTTAGGCTCTGATTTGAAAGCATCATATGAAAGCTTGCAAAAGCTGGTTTCTTTGCCCGATGAGCACAAAAATATTGATGTTGATAAAGTTGATTGGGCACCTGGTGGCGTAGGGGAGGCAATGCTTCTGAGGTTAATCCCTCTTGGCCTGGTAGAGCATCGAAAAGTATCTGCCCAATTAGCACAAGAGAGTTTATCTCTGAAAGATGAGATGAGCAAGCTTGATAAAGAAGTGGAAGAGATTCCTAAGAGCTCTGAAGAATATAGTGAGAAATTAGAATCCCTTAATAAAAAGCGTGAAAATCAGAATAAACAAGCACGAGAGAATAACGAACGTGTCAAGAATTTAGAGGATTTTGGGAAAAAATTAGTGGAAGCCCATACTCAGGTAAAGCGTTCCCTTGATTTAGTTCAAGAACGAAGATTTTTGGCTGCAGAAATAGCTCAAGAAGTAAGAATTGAAGAAGCGCCGGCGGGTCTTTCGGGCGATGAACCTCCAACCCCCGCTGCTGCAGCTGGTGGTGAGCAGACACCCACAACTCAACCACTAAGCACAGCGGCTACCCCTACAGTAACCAACAGCGATTCGAAAGTGGGAGAAACAGTTCCTAAGCACTCAAATCTTACAGTGGCAAATGCGAAACAAAAAATTACTGAACATATCAATGCACGTTTTGATGAGTTAGAAGAAAAGCTTAAAAATCCTAACTTTCAGATTGTTGTGCCTGGGGGTAAATACCAGCAAGGTAAATCCAATCCAAACGCTCAGATAGGAACAACAGGCTATGCACATAATTTAGGCATAGGGTTTGCCATAGACCAGTGGGGTACTGGGCCAGAAGGCAAAGAGGCGAGTGATGAGGTTATTAAATTAATCACGGAGCGTTTGACAAAATTGAGCACAACTTACCCGGACCGTATCGTATATGGTTGGATAGGTAAGGGAAGCAAATACCCGATTGGTAAAGACCCACAAAGCAATAAATACTACTATCATGTGTGGGGAGCCAATGCCGGCAACTGGGATAAGCAGGGTTCGAAAATTGACGGTCTGGAGCAGGCTCAAAGTATGCGTGAATCTGGAGCGGAAGACGGTGGTTTCGGAATCGTCACCACACCCGTAGGAGGCATAGCGGGAATCAGCTGATAATATCAGCCAACATCCCTACGCTTCCAATTGAACTCCAGCTTTGCCGGAGGTTTCTTTGCTCTTCGGATTGCTTAACCCTGCTAAACACACTCTCCAAGCGCTTGTCCGAACCTGCACCTACACGTATTCAGCTGCACTAATTGGCAGCAGCCCGGTCACTTTGAGTCCCACTGGGACGAAATGGGACCGTGTCAAAGGATTTACCCGCTGGGATAGACTTGATACGTAATAGATTTTACGCTATAATGATCGATATGGAGAACGTAAAAACAGAATCAACTACACTTTCTTCGAAATTTCAGATTCTAATCCCAAAGGGCATCCGGGATGAGATGGATTTGAAGGCCGGGCAGCAGTTTGATTTTTTGGTCAAAGGTAATCTGATTCAGCTTTTGCCCAGGCGTTCCATCAAAGATATGAGAGGCGTTTTTAAGGGAACGCCTGTAGGGGAATACCGCGATCGCAAGGATCGGGTATGAAATACTTAGTTGATACTTGCGGTTGGATTGAATACTTGACCGATGGGATTCTTGCTGATGAATATGCAGCGTATCTAGAAAATCCATCAACTCTAATCGCCCCCACTATTATCCAGTATGAGCTCTATAAGTGGACTCGTAGAACTCAAGGAGAAATCAAAGCCGATGAAGCTGTTGTTCTGACAAAACAAGCAGAAGTTTATGGCTTAGACACTTCAATAGCACTCTTAGCAGCTGAATTAGGCTTAGAACACGGATTGGCCATGGCAGATGCAATTGTGTATGCAACTGCGCGAATTCACGCTGCAACTCTCGTCACTTCTGATGCAGTCTTTCAAAATTTGGCCAGCGTAAGATACCTGAAAAAAGTAAAACCCTAACCTGCCCAAATACCTTGGTTGGCTAGTGGTAAGAGCAAGGAGTCACGGTTTATCACAATCTATAGGCCCCTACGCCTCCAATTGAACTCCGGCTTTGCTGGAAACTTCTTTGGTTTTTTCGCGCTCTTTCACCAATGCAAAGTTCAAAACTTCTTGTACCTTTTTCACAAAGATAAACTTGATGTCTGACTTCACGTTTAGTGGGATATCTGCGAGGTCTTTTTCACAGCGAGCCGGCATGATTATGTTTTTGATGCCAGCACGGTGAGCAGCCAAGACTTTCTCTTTAATGCCGCCAACTGGCAAAACAAGGCCGCGTAGCGTGACTTCGCCAGTCATGGCGGTGTCTGGCCGTGTTTTCTTCCCGGTCAGCAATGATACAAGAGCTGTGATGATGGTCACACCGGCGGAAGGTCCATCTTTGGGTATTGCACCTGCAGGGAAGTGAACATGAACATCTGTTTTTTCAAGGAAATGTTCGTCCAGTTTGTCTGCAAGACCAAAGTCCATGGCGTGAGTTCGAATCCAACTCAAAGCGGTTTGAGCAGATTCTTTCATCACATCACCCAGTTGGCCGGTCAAAATCAAAGAGCCTTTACCACCCATTCGGGTAGCCTCGATAAAGAGTAAATCTCCACCAGCTGCTGTCCAGGCAAGACCCGTTGCCACCCCTGGGGTTGCCGTACGCTCAGCCATCTCATTGTAGAATTTCTCGGGTCCAAGAATTTTATTGAGACGTTCACTGGTGATAACTTGCTTGGCCAGCTTAGGGTTTGCCACGACATCAACAGCTACAGAACGGCATACAGAGGCTATCTCACGCTCAAGATTACGCACGCCGGCCTCACGGGTATAGCTACTGGCGAGTTCTAAAATTACTTTTTCTGGGATCTCAATTTGAGCATCTGTTATACCATGCTCGTGCATCTGTTTGGGGATAAGATGCGTCTGTGCAATCGCCATCTTTTCTTCAAAAGTATAACCAGGCAGCTCAATGACTTCCATACGGTCTCTAAGCGCAGCCGGGATGGTATCGCCCTGATTTGCAGTTGCGATAAACAGAACTTTCGACAAATCAAAAGGAACATCCAAATAGTGATCGCTGAAGGTGTTGTTTTGTTCAGGGTCAAGCACTTCAAGCAAAGCTGATGCTGGATCGCCTCTGAAATCGTGACCAAGTTTGTCAATCTCATCGAGCAAGTAGACAGGATTATTGGTCCCGACTTTTTTCATGCCCTGGATAATACGACCGGGCAGGGCGCCAATATAGGTTCTACGGTGACCGCGGATTTCAGCTTCATCTCGAACACCGCCGAGAGAGATACGGTGAAACTTGCGTCCAAGTGAAGTCGCGATCGAACGACCGAGTGAAGTTTTACCCACACCTGGAGGTCCCAAAAAGCATAGAATCGGGCCTTTCATGTCGTTTTTGAGCTTTCGAACTGCTAAATACTCAATGATGCGCTTTTTGATTTTATCAAGGCCATAGTGGTCTGCATCAAGCTGCTTTTTAGCGTTTTCTAAATCGAGGTTATCAATGCTGCTCTTTTTCCAGGGGAGTTCAGCTAGCCACTCAAGATAAGTTCGTGCAACGGTGTATTCTGCTTGGCTTGGCTGCATGTGCTTCATGCGTTTGAGTTCACGCTTAGAAGCTTTTTCTGCATCTTCAGGAAGTTCTGCAGCTTTCAATCGTCTTTCTAGTTCTTCAAGACCGGTCTCGTCATCTTCTTTTTCACCCAGTTCTTCTTTGATGGCTTTGAGCTGTTGGCGCAAATAATATTCACGCTGAGTCTTGCTCATTTCGCCTTTGACTTGGGAGTTAATTTTATTGGAAAGCTTCAGGACTTCGAATTGACGATTCAGAAGCTCAAGAACTTTATTGAGTCGTTTTGGCAAGACAATCGACTCTAGAACTTCTTGTTTCTCTTCAATGGTTGCATCGATATTAGCCGTAATCAAATCGGCGAGATGGCCAGGCGCTGAAATCGAATCCAAAAGCTGCTTTGCCATGACAGGGATTTCTGGCAAAAGGTCAATGACTTCGCGGGCTGTATTGCGCAGATTCAGCGACAAGGCTTCAACTTGAACATCATTGGTGCCTTCATCAGCTAGAGGCGTAATTTTTGCGGTGAAGAAAGGATCTTGTTGTGTGTATTCGTCGATTCGAAAACGCGCGATCCCTTCAACAACAATATTAAACCCATCTTTTCCTGTTCGAGCGAGCTTAATGATACGGGCGACTGTTCCGATTTGATAAAGATCTTTTGAAGCTGGGTCGTCAATTTCAGGGGCTTTTTGTGTCACAATCCCCAGTAGGCTCTTTTCAGCAGTAGCTTCTTCAATTAGACGAATGGTTTTATTTCGGCCAATGGTGAGTGGCATGACTGCGCCAGGAAAGAAAACGCTGTTTCTAAGCGGCAAAATGGGCAGCTCAGAGGGGAGGGGGATGGTCTTTTGAGGTTCAGAACCAGCTTTTGAAGAAGTCATGGGGAAAGATTATAATGCCCGATTTGAATAAGGCAAGCTTAACGAGCGTTTTGTTTCTAGTGTCTATTCGTCGACGTAAAATGTTTTGGATGTTTGTGATTTTTTCACAGGCAGCTCAATCTTGGAAGCATAAGGAACTATATTGGGAATCCTCCTTGATAGAGCTTTCGGTTGTTTCACCAGAGCTTGAACGGCCTTTGATGGAGGCAATGGATATTTGGAATCATGTTCCGTGTCTCAAATTTCGTTTAGCTCTTAATCCTGCTAGTGGGAATCAAATAAACCTTAGGATTGGAGCTATGTGGAGTTATGAAACAGATGCCCTGGGGATGACTATTTATAGATATGATGCATTATCAAAGATAATTGATTCTGCTCGAGTAGAACTCAACCACGGGAATCGCAATTGGCGTTATGCTGATTACAGGAATGTATTGCTTCATGAGCTGGGGCACGTTTTAGGATTAGAGCATTCCAGTGACCCGGATTCAGTGATGTGGCCATATGCAAGGCTAGGGGACCCAGAGTACACTCTAAGTCGAGATGATATTGAGGGCGCTTGTAGCCTAAACCCCGTAGGCATATCCAAACGTCCTAAGGGAAGAATGCGAGAACAACGAATTTCTGAAAATTCCGGTTGTTCTCAAAACAGTCCGATATCTTTTATTGCTTGGCTAGTTGCTGGACTACTTTTAGGGATTCGTCGATATGCTTATAAGGAAAAAATTGCGAAGAATACGCATGGCGAATAATCCCGTTTTTATCGATGACAAACGAAGCGCGGTCCTTGAGCAAACCAAATAAACTATTTTTAAGGCCATAGAGCTTGGCAATCTTTTGATCTGGGTCGCTTAAAAGCTTGTATGGGAGCTTATGCTCATTTTTAAAGCCTTGATGTGAGCTGGTGGAATCAGAGCTGATTCCAATCACTTCAGCATCATAAGCTTTAAAGCCTGCGTAGTTGTCGCGGAAAGAACAGGCTTCAGCGGTGCAACCTGGCGTATTATCTTTGGGGTAGAAAAATAAGACAATTAATTTTTGGCCGATTAAAGACTTAAGATCAAAGAGATTTCCATCTTGATCCTTGAGGCTAAACAACGGTGCTTTTGACGAGGGTTTGAGCATATGGGTCACTCAAACATCAAATATAAGCCTCGCGCAAGGGCTCTCAAATTGTCCTATAACAAATATTATGTAAACCAAATGGGGTTATTTGGGCGCTTGACAGGCACTCAAAATGCCGGTTAGCCTGATTTTTATGAAGCGAAAAGTCGAAGTCAACATACAAGGACAGCTGTTTACCCTCAAGTCAGACAAGTCTGATGAGTATTTGCAGAGTCTTGCGGGGTTTGTGACGGAGCGTTTAGAAGATATTCGTAAAAATGCCAAAATCGCTTCAAGCCATAATGTGGCGATGTTGTTGTGTTTGAATCTGGCAGACCAGTTATTCGAAAAAGAACAAGAATTAGCGAATCTGAAAACCAGCCTTGAAAGCAGGACTGAAGAAGCGTTGCGCGAAGTTCAGAATGTTTTGGCGATGCTTCCAGAATCTATGCCAGCAGAAGTTTCGGATGACGAAATCCTCTAGTCGCCAACAAATCCTCACGTTGCTGGCGTCCTTACCGCGCGAAGCTTTTGTAGAAGCTGGTTTGGAGCTTGAACGTCAATTAGAACCCTATTTTGATGAAACTGTTGGGCTTTTTAAGAGCTTTAAGGATGAAGTTGATACCTCACGCGTTATAAAGCGTTTTAAGCGTGTTTTGCTGCCAGGACCTGACCCTGAGTTATATGCGCGTCAATTGATTGATGCTGGCGCTACAAAGTTGTTTGTGCCTGGTTTGGCATTCGATAAACATGGGCATCGCTTAGGGCGTGGCAAGGGTTATTATGACAGGTGTATTTCTGTCATTCCAGCGAAAGCTGGAATCCAGACCATAGGTTTATGCTTGCAGTGCCAATTGGTTGAGACAGTACCATTTGAGCCGCATGATCAACTTGTGAATCAAGTCATATCGGTTTAATAGACTAGCATCCATGATGATGATTAGTCCTGAAATAGAAGCTGAGTTTAAGCAAAAGCTTGCCAAGAATCGCCCGCTGATTATTAAAGCAGGTTTTGACCCAACAGCGCCGGATTTGCACTTAGGCCATACGGTTTTGCTGACAGCGATGAGACGTTTTCAGGACCAAGGACACCATGTGGTCTTTTTGATTGGTGATTTTACGGCTCGCATTGGTGACCCAACGGGCAAAAACGTGACGCGCCCTGCTCTATCTGAAGCAGAAATTCAGGCAAATCTTGCAACTTATCGACGACAAGTATTTAAGATTTTAGATCCAGTCAAAACTGAAGTGCGCCTTAATTCCGAGTGGTTTGAGGATATGAAACTAGGCGACTTTATTAAAATCGCCATGAGATATTCGCTGGCGCGTATGATCGAACGCGATGATTTTAAAAAACGCCTTACCGAAGGCCGTCCAATCGCCATGAATGAGATTTTGTACCCCTTGCTTCAGGGTTATGATTCAGTTGCTTTGAAAGCTGATTTGGAGCTTGGCGGTCAAGACCAGCTGTTTAACTTGCTGGTTGGGCGTGATTTGATGCGCCACTACGGCCAAGAGCCTCAATGTGTTATGACTTTGCCTCTGCTCGAAGGCTTAGATGGTCACGACAAAATGTCCAAATCACTCGGCAACTATGTGGGTGTCGAAGAGGACCCAGATTCGCAATTTGGAAAACTCATGAGCATCTCTGATACGCTTATGTGGCGTTATTATGAGCTTCTTTCGCTTAAAGGCAAAACTGAAATTGACGCGCTTAAACAAGCACATCCCAAGGATGCAAAAGTTGCACTTGCGATGGAAATTGTGGAGCGTTTTCATGGCGCTGATGCTGCCAAAGCTGCAGTTGATAAATTTAACAGCCTCTTTGGGAGTGGTAAGCGCAGTGAGATTCCAGAAGATGCGCCTGTATTCGCAGTACCTGTAGGGACAACCTTGATGCAGGCAATCAGCCTAGCAGGCCTTGCACCGTCCAATGCTGAAGCCAAGCGACTTCTCAAACAAGGCAGCGTAGTGCTCGATGGTGAGCGTGTGGAAGATGGGCAGTTGGTTTTGACTGCAGGTGAACATGCTTTACGTGTAGGCAAGACACGTTGGGCTAAGATAAGCCTATGAGCACGTTAGAAGCCCTCAGAACTCTTTCGCCATTTAACAGCTTTTTAAATATGCATATTGAGGAATTAGAGCACGGCTTTGCGAAAATTCGCTTGCCTTGGTCAGACCAACTTATAGGTGACCCCAATAGACCAGCGATTCATGGCGGTGTTTTGGCTGCTTTGATGGATGCAACCGGAGGAGCTGCATGCTTTAGTGTCTTAGGACCGAAAGACAGTGTCAGTACCATTGATTTGCAAATCAACTATCTGGAACCGGGTTCTCCAGGTGATTTTATCTGTGAAGCCAAAGTTGTGCGTGCTGGCAATCGGGTTGGTACGGTTCGGATGGATGTGTATTCACAAGCTGATTCAAAACGAGTGGCAATTGGCACAGGGGTCTACAATTTGGTTAGACTAAATCGTGACTAACGAACTACTGGTTGTATTTGGGGACCAACTATTCCCTATCGAAGAGATTAAGCGAGTTGGTGTAAAAACCATTTTTATGGCAGAGGCGGACGATTTATGTCGTCAGCATAAGCATCATAAACAAAAAGTCCTGCTTTTTTTTGAGTCTATGCGCCGATATCGGGATGAGCTTACGAAGCATGGATTCGAAGTCGTTTATGTTGAACTTCAAAAGGGTTCGTTTTTCGAACACTTGGAGAAGCATTGTTCTAGCTTGGGCACGAACGTAATTCACCATTTTGAGATTGATGATCATATCCCTGCGAAAAATCTAACAAAGTTTAGTCAGAAGTTTGAACTCAAATTGACAGAGCATCCGACTCCAAAATTTTTGAATTCAAAAAGTGATTTTGAGTTGTACTTAAAGAATTCGAAAAAGCCTTTCATGAAGACTTTTTATGAACGAAATCGAAAGAATTTGAAAATCTTAATGCACGGCAAAGAACCTGTCGGTGGCCAATATTCTTTCGATGAACTTAATCGCCAGCCAATGCCTGATGATGTCAGCATACCCTCAAGACATTTTAATGCTCCCCCCAAAGAGCGGGCTGAAATTTTAAGTTTGATTGAGAAAGAGTTTGCAGAGCATCCGGGAGATTTAGGTCAATTCGTTTGGCCAACCAATCGAGCAGGCTATCTCAAACTTTTAGATGATTTTGTTGAAATCTATTTGGAAGACTTTGGTCCCTATCAAGATGCAATGAGTGCGAAGGACCCTTTCTTGTTTCATTCACTGCTGAGTCCGGGGCTTAATATTGGCTTAATTACACCGCGGGATATTTTAGACAAGTTAGCACCTGCTTTGAAAAATCCAGGCTCACAGATAGCCTCGCTTGAAGGATACGTGCGTCAATTGATTGGCTGGCGAGAATTTGTGCGAGGAATTTATAATAATTACTCGGCACGAATGGAAAAAGATAATTTTTGGAAATCACATAGACGTCTCAAATCATGTTGGTGGGATGGAACAACAGGACTTAAGCCACTCGATGATACCATTCAAAAAGCACTTAAATATGGCTATGCCCATCATATTGAGCGCTTGATGATTCTGGGAAATATCTTTAATCTCGTTGGAGTATACCCTCCAGAAGTCTACCGCTGGTTTATGGAAATGTTTATTGATTCTTCTGATTGGGTTATGCAGGCGAATGTGTATGGCATGGGGCTCATGAGCGATGGGGGGATTTTTGCCACGAAGCCCTATATTTGTGGCTCAAACTATATTCTTAAAATGGGTGACTGGCCTAAGGGAGATTGGTGCGAAACTCTAGATGGTTTGTATTGGTCCTTTATTGAGCGACATCAAACATTTTTTGAATCAAACCCTCGAATGAAGATGATGGTTGGGGCTTTGAAGCGAATGGATAAGGCAAAGCTCGAGCGCATTAAATTGAAAGCGCAAAGCTTTATTGAGGCAACCACAACAAGTTCATGAACAGATTGACTTCGCCATTTTTCCAAAAATGAATGGATGAATTGGCATCAGCAAGTACCAGTAAACCCTGCCCCAAAGTCCCTTAGGTCTGAAGGTTGCCGTTTGGGTATAGACCCCATTTTCAATTTGGAATTCAAGCCAGGCTTCTCCTGGGAGTTTCATCTCCGCATATAAGATTAGATGAAGAGGCTGTTTCTGTGCTTTCACCACGCGCCAAAAATCAATTGAGTCTCCAACGTTGATTTCAAAAGCATCTCTGCGGCCGATGTTCATGCCAGTGCCACCCAAAAATTGGTCTACAAGGCCTCTTAATCGCCAAGCCCAATTGTAAGCGTACCAACCATTCTTACCACCAATTTGCCAAACTCTATTGCCTACGATGTGTTCTGGAATCTGAAGTTTTATCTCTTGGCGATTTTTAAAGCAGCCCTCTTCGGGAACCTGAATATAGCTTTGAATGTTGGGGTTTGAGGGTTCACTTCTCCAAGCATCCATCCAAGTTGAAGGAATATTATTTTGAGAGATTCTTAAAAACGCTTTTTCAAAAGCTTCTTGAATGCTTGAGGGGGTATGGGGAATGAGTTCCCTGATACGAGTCTCATGACAAATGCTGTCATAGCGCATGCTTTCGACCAGATATCTGCAGAGCGAGTATCGAACCGTAGTGATAAAAACCAGCCAATAGCTAGATAGTCTCGGTGTTAAAATAGGAACATGAATAATATAGCGCCTTAAGTCTCTAAACTTTGCATAAGCCAAGAGAAGCTCCCGAAAAGTCATGGGCTCGGGGCCCCCAATTTCGTAAACTCGCCCAAAGGCTTCTGGCTTCATCATGATTTTAGAAAGATAGAATATGACGTCTGCTACAGCGATAGGTTGGCATCTGCTTTCAACCCATCTAGGAGCCACCATTACAGGGAGCTTTTCAACGAGATCGCGAATGATTTCAAAGGAAGCACTCCCAGAGCCAATAATGATACTCGCGCGAAGCACAGTCAGTGGGATGGCTCTAGATTTAAGAACATGTTCAACTTCTAGGCGTGAACCCAGGTGTTCCGATAATTTATCCTGATGATTTGTAATCCCTGATAGATAAATAATCTGCTGACATTGTGTTGGTTCTAAGAGTTCTAAAAACTTGCGTGCAACATTTGCCTCTTCTTGTTGAAGATTTTCGAAAGAGCTACCCATCGAATGCATGAGGTAATATGCTGCATCAATATCTGTTGGGAATGAATCTTGACCCTGGGGCTGACTCAAATCGCCATAAATTGTATGAAGTTTGGGTGAGTGAATTCCTGGAATCGAAAGATTTCTGATTCTTGATAAGGCATAAACTTCATGTCCGTCTTCAAGAAGTTGAAGAATAAGACGTTTGCCGATAAAGCCAGTGGCGCCTGTGACCAGAACTTTTTGCGTGTTTTTCATTTGGGAGGCCACGGAAAGAACTTGCTGACGCGCTGTTTGTAGTTTTCAAATTCAGGCCTGCCTTCCATTTGCTTTTCTAACATTGGAACACCCGAGACTTTCAAAATCAAAAATGTGATAACGCATGGCCCCAAAAGACCTACCCATCCATTTGGGCTGGGTAACGCAAGAATTCCAATCCCCCACCAAAGAAGAACCTCCCCGAAATAATTTGGGTGACGGCTATAAGCCCATAAGCCGGTTTGAATCATATGGCCTCGATTTGTTGGGTTTTCCTTAAAACGGGTCAGTTGATAGTCTGCAATGCTTTCGAATAAAAAACCTGTGACCCAAACCAAGAACCCCAAAGTACCCAAAACGCCAAACTCTGAAACTGGATACAGGTTTATCCAGATGACAGGTGTCGATACGAAGAGCATCAGCAACCCTTGAAGCATAAAGACTTTCAAGTAGGCATTCTGGCGAAACACTTCATATCTAGCGTCTTCAACCTGTTTTTGATTTCTTTGATAGATATGCAGGGAAAGACGAAGGCCCCAAATCGTCACGCAGCTATTCACGAGCAGGCTGTGCGTACTCCAGTTTGAACCGAGCCACAATGAAACCCAAGCCAAAAATATGAAGCCAAGCCCCCAGGCTGTGTCGGCAATATCGTTACGTTTCAAAACACGCGATATCAGGTACCACGCGTTCATGTAGACAAATAAGGCAGCAGCTATAACAATCAGCTCTTTCACTTGAAAAACCTTAAGTAAATAGCGGCTGTACTGGCCGATACCACAGCCCCGAGTACGCTTCCCCACGCTAAGTCAACAATGCTCACCAACAAGGGCCAGTCTTTGAGAGTCGCCAAATTGGTTAAATCGTAGGTTGCGTATGTGATGAACCCAAATAGTGCCCCCAAAGCCGCAGCCTTCAGCACAGAGCTATCTTCTACAGCAGGTGAAATCACAAATGTGACCAATCCACCAATGAAAAGCAAATAGAAGAGTATGGCGGCAGTCCAGTTGATATCTGGACGCATGAGAAAGCCAATTTGGCTTGCGTAGAAGTCCTTCGCAACCAGGCCAAGCCAAATCATGTCACATCCAAAAAATATGACCAGCGCCGTGAAGTAGAGTTTGATAAACATGGTTTTGGAATCTCCTAGATTTTAAGAATAACACCCGTTGTAAAGTTCAAGATGTTCAATGTGTTGTAAGTGTAGCTCTCACCTGAAGCACGTTTGCTTCCATCGCCATCGGCTCCGCCCCCAATCAAACGAGTTGAAATATAGACGTCTAACCAATCTGTCGCGATAATACCGCCTCGAATTGCTGTATCGTAAATCCAACCTGTTGTCATTTTATCACTTCCATTGGCGACTGGAATAGGTGACCACCAACCAGCGGCATCAAGGCTTAAAAACAAGCGATTTTCGAAGTCATATCTCAAACGAGTGACAATCAAAGGAACGGGTCCAATATTGCTCTGAACAAAAGCGTTTTTGGGGTTGGATTCTACGAATGCAATATTTGCAGAACGCATTTGAAGACCGCCCCCTAGAGACCACATAAACTTTGGTCCATTAAATAATCTGTAGAAATATGAAACCCTGTAAAATGGAAAATAGTATCGAGCCTGAAACGATGAGCCATTTGAAATCGATACGTTGTCAAACTTCAGATCGCGCTCTGCAACAGCCCAAGTATCTAGAAAGACTGGTTGATAAGTGAATTCAACATCATGACGCTTGTGGATATTGAGACCCATGCTGGCTCTCCAGTTTGGAAACAAAAAGCCCTCTTTGCCTTCACTGACAAAGTTGAAGCGAGTTCCATTGCTGCCTGATTGATATTGGTTGCTGACGATAGCGCTGAAGCCGCCTTCAAAATCAAAAGTAAGCTTATACCAAGGCTCGGCGTGGAGGGTAAGAGATGCGATGAGAACAACAAGGCTAATTAGGCGCATGAGCGCAGAATAAGAGAGTTTGAGATTTTCACATCAGACGTATGACGTAACTAGTTTTAAAATTAGACTTAGACACGCTGAAACAGCTGCCGTGGCGGGAATTGTGATAATCCACGAGCTTAAAATCTTTCGAATCACCACAAGGTTCAAACCCGCAATGCCTCGCGCAAGCCCTACCCCAATTACAGCCCCAACCAAAACTTGAGTTGTAGACAATGGCAGGCCAAAGTGGCTACCAATCAAAATTGTGAAAGCAGCCCCAAATTCAGCCGCAAATCCACGCGTCGGTGTGATTTCGGTAATGCTGTGGCCAATGGTTTCAATGACTTTTCGGCCATAAGTTGCAAGGCCGATGACAATCCCAAGGCCGCCGAGCCCTAAAAGCCACCATGGAACTTGTGAACTCAGGACAATGTGATGACTTTGAACAATGCTGATGACTGCTGCTACGGGTCCAATTGCATTTGAAACATCATTGCTGCCATGTGCGAGTGCCATAAAACAGGCCGTAATGATTTGTAGCCAAGCGAAAACTTTTTCAACGCGGGCGAGAGCGTCATCGCGGTCCGCGAATTGTCTTGTGATTCGTCGGATGCTTTTGGCAAATATAAATGCTCCAAGAGCAGAAGCAATAACTGCAATCCACCATAAACCACCTGCTAGGAACAAAGTTCCCCCCAAGATAAGCAGCACAGCAAAGAGCATCACTGGGGCCCATGTTTGAGTTACTTCGAGTGGATTTTTGGTGTCCAAAACATATTTTCGAATTCCAAAGAAAACAAACCAGGCAATAATCCCACCTAAAATAGGTGCAGTGATCCAGCTCATGGCAATACGACCTAGCGCATTCCACTGAACAGCATCATAACCACCACAAACTACGCCGAAGCCAATTAATGCACCAATGACACTGTGGGTTGTTGAAACAGGAAGTCCCCTGGCGCTGGCGATTTGGAGCCAAACGGCTGTTGAGAGCAGAGCTCCTGTCATGCCCCAAGCAAACAACATGGGGTCACCTGAGAACATCAAAGGGTCAATAATGCCCTGTTTAATTGTATTGGTAACGTGACCACCAATAAAAAACGAACCAGAAAACTCAAAGATTGCAGCAACAATAATGGCTTGTTTAATGGTTAGCGCGTGGCTTCCGACGCTGGTTCCCATCGCATTGGCGACATCGCTGGCACCAATGGACCAGGCCATGTAGAAGCCGACTGCAAGAGAGACGATGAGTACAATAAGAGTTGAATCCATATGACTTTAATTATTCGACAACATTAAACGAACATGCGCTACCATGCGCTCGGAACTATTGGCTAAATCACCTATCTTGTTGGTTATCTTATTCCACATAAACAAGGCTGCGGGTTTGATTTCATCTTCATGCTGAAACAGAGCCTTCCCAAATTTGTCTTGAGCTTTGTCTGCCAGATGCTCAAGGTGGTCAATTTCATCAATCTTTTTAAGAATTTCAACGGCGTCCGGCCCTGCAAAACCTGTTTCCAAGAGGCGGTCTAATGAGCGAATCACTTCGTCAGCCTTGTAGACAGTCTGAAGTGCGCTGGACATCAATTCTTCTAAAGAGTCTTTGGCGAAATCTGGAACGGACATTTCTCTTAAAGTTAATAATACGCCTAAATCTTCGCACTCGTCCGCAATGGCATCCATATGTGAAAGAACATGAATTAAATCACGGCGGTCAACTGGTAGAAAAACACTCTTTGAAATCTGTGTTCGAAGGTCTTGCTTCAAAATATCACAGTCATGCTCGACTTTACTGATTTCTTTGGCAAGTTCTCGGACTTTTTCTTGATTGCCTGCTTTCAAAGCGGCGAAAAGAAGTTCTGTTTTATTGACGCAAACAAGAACCTGTTTCATGAGGTCTTGAAGGGCACGAAACGGGTTTTTAGCGAATAGACTCCAAAGCATTTAATTAAGCACCATCAAAGCGGTCATAGAAGTAACTGCGAGACCAAACAACCCAGCAAAAACAATCTTTTTATCAATGCTCGTTCGCTCAAGGAGCTTTGTGGCCTCGGTGGAAGGTTTTTGAGCCGCCAGTTTGCGAACCAGGGCATAATTGCCTGCATCAAAGGCTTTTTGAATCTCTGACATGGATCTATATTGCATTAGGTAAGTGAAAGTTGCAATGGGCCTTTGGAATTTCTATGAAGGGTTTATTTGTAGCCAAAGTTTAGCAACGTCATCTGGGTCAATGGGATATACTGCCATTAGCGTTTCTATGGTCTCAGCAATTAAATCCTTGGAATATCCTGGTATTTGTGACTCAAAGATAGAACGTATTTCTTCCTTATATAGGCGTTCTATCGTTTCTTCTAAATCGGTCTTATTTTTTGGAACTCCAACCTTGCTTTTTATGAATTCTAAATCAAAATTTGTCCATTTTTGAATAGTTTCATTGACGGCTAAACGCGCAGCAAGATCTTTAGCTGTTACCTCAGATGTCTCATTTCCTCTAAAAGCCAGGATTAAACGTTCAGCAATACCTTGTGCACAAGACATGCTGGAATTGGGATCACTGCTGGTATACGCTGTTGCGGCATCGAAAATCCCCTGTATGAGAAGCTGGTTTATTTTTGCGTTTTTCGTGTCTTCATTGGAAGAATTTAAAATATCTGTCATAACAGTTCGAAAAATTTCTTCTCCGGAAACCGGTTTTTTTTGTAAGCCAGAGAACTTAAGTTTCATAGCAGATTTCCAATTGCCATGTTTTAGTAAGTTCTGCATTGTCTTTCGAACTCGGATTTTCTTGTCCTCATCATTTTCATTATCTTTGCTGCTTAAAGAATCTGTTGGGATTTGGTGAGAATTAATCCATGCATTCAAATTTTTCAAAGCATCTCCGTTGCTTATTAACCTGTTTGTAGGCACTCTGGCTGAAATTTGTTTATAGATGGTTGCTGCTTCCTTTGCAGCTTCTTTATGAACCTGATTGGTGTTTTCCCCCCTTAGAAAAGCTCTAAAAACTTGAAAAGATTGAGAGAAATCAGGTATTGCTGGAAAAAATCTGGTACTAGGGACATGATGGGTGTTTAATGTGCTGTCATTGATTCTAGGAGATTCTGTAGGTCTAGGCGGAGCCGGAGATAAATTGAGTTTCGATGCTCCAATTGGCAATGTATTCTCATTGATTCCAGGAGATTCTGTAGGTCTGGGCGGAGCCGGAGATAAATTGAGTTTCGATGCTCCAATCGGCAATGTATTTTCACCAATAAGATTTTCATCAACGGCTTCAAAGGCTTGAGATGTTCTTGCAGAAGTGGATGTATTTCCATTGATAAGATTTTCATTAACGGATTCAAATGCTTGAGATATCTTTGAAGAGCCGGATTGTTCAATTGGCATAATGTAAAAATATCACAAAACATAATATTTTTTAAGTCTAATCAGCTGTTTATTTTTATGGTTTTGTGTTACCGTGAGAACAGTTAAACAAAATCAAATAGTTGAGCAGTATTGCTGCGTCAATCAGTAAGGAAGAAGTCTCAGCGGCCGTATGTTTATGAGTAAAACTACGGCGTTTTGCACGAGTTAACTATAGAACGCGCAGAAACTTCTGCGCGGGCGCTGTAAAGACTTTAGGATGATTATCAGTTGGCTTGCTCTGGCATAAAACTAATCAGTTGGGCCTTGTGGACAAGTTTGCTGCAGTTGGACACTGGTCAACGGTTAATTGTGGGACATCATGGTTACGGCAACTTTCTTTTACTTCCGTGGTGTCCTTGATGACTTGAACCCCAACCACCCAAGTAAATCCATCAACAAAGGAAGTATCTACGAAAGTCGAGGGAGCTAAAATGCTACCATTTTGAGTCTTTGTGCAGGTCGTTGTATCTGTTGCAGTACAGCCAAAAGTACCTTCAATTTTGGTTTCAATATCTGGCTGAGGTCCATAATTTGTCTGACAAGTAGAACCACTCTTAAGTGCAGTATCAGGGCACTTGCTATCATAGCCAGGGCGGTTAGGATTATCAACAGTTTCACCGGTTACACAGTGATATCCATCAGACTGGCAGCCAGACTTGATGGACATGTTCAAACTTTGGATTCCGGTCACAGGAGTATTGTAGGCATGCGCTTGGCCGGGAGGTAGATGCACCAAGAAATCGCAGCTGAGATCTGTTCCTGAACTTGGGACACAGCTTTCGGTACCAGTTGTAGTTACATTATTCACGGCTTTCGGAGTGATATTGGGGAGTACTTTGGTAACGGTTTTTTGCTGAACCCAGATATCGACATCACAATTGTTCAAAATAGCTAGACGGCTACTACCATAAGCTGCTGGGGCCGTTGGGAAAGTGGCTGTGCCATTCTTGCAAACAGACACGATTAATTTTGTGTTTGGCGCATCACACTGGATTAAAGCTGGGCCGTCGTCATATTGCCAAGAGTAATCGTTTGGAGCATTAGCTTTGATTAGGTTGACATATTCTGTCAAAGCAACTGGGCCAGCACGACCAAAAACATGTGCGATTCCAGGTCTTAATGCACCCGATGGTAATTGGCAAAACCCTTTGTTGTCGGAACAAAATTGAAGGATGTTTTTCCAGATTGAGTATTGTCCAGCGCCCGTATTGGTAGAATCGTAGATGCCATTGCTTTGGAAACCATCGCTCGCTGCAGAACCAAGTGAGACTGACTCGAGATTTGAGATCTGTGCATCGGTAAATGGATTCACGTACATCAACACTGGATCCAGATAGGTTGGTTTGCTGATCCAAGTCCCTACGTCAATAATACCTGGATCTTCTGCTGTACAGCTAGAGCCGATTCCTAAACCACCCCATTTTGTGTCAGCGGTCAGAACGCTCACAGGAGCCATGCAACCATATGCACTATTGGAATTTCGAATATTTTTTAAAACCTGGCTTATTTGAGTTAAGTCATAGGTCGTTTGTTGCCATTGAGTGCAATAGAATCCCTTAAGATGCTTGGTTGAAGAATCTGGACCTTGACCATCTGGGTAACAGCCTACAGTACTAAGATTCACATCTGTTGCGGTGCATGTATTGCCAAGTGTAGCTGGAGTACTTGGGCTACCTGGAGTGGTGATCACGCAAGATTGAGAGTTTTGTAAAATCGCATTGTTTCCTGGAGCTCGAAAACTATAGTTAATATTGCAAGTGATTGAATTTGGATTTTTTGAATCAACGTAACAGTTTGAATTGATTGCATTTCCAAAGTCATCCGTTTTGTTTCGGTCATAACAGGTATATGCAGTAATAGAAGGTAAAGCAGCTTTGAAACTACCTTTGAGCGTTGTTATTCCATTAGACCAGTCAGATTGAGCAATTCCAGAGAAAAAGCTCTTCCCGGTTGCATCGTATATTGTTTCCTTAGTCCAGGCAGCAATGAAATCGGGATCTAAGGTATCTGTCCCCCACATAGCAATGCTTGCTGCTGGTTCATACTCTGGAGCCTTTAAGGCATAAATAGCCCACTCTCCGGAAGGAGGTACACCAGAAGCACCCCCTGTTCTTGTTGTGGTTGAGGAACCGCAACTGACTAGGAACAACAATTCGAAGATTTGAAGCAGTAAGATTGTTTTAATCATTTCAAAAGGATAAAAATAAAATGAGTTTTTATCAAGTTTTAGACTGAAATTTCGATATAGGACTTTAAGTGCTTGAAATTACAAAAACCCAACCCCCTGCAAAAGACTGAAGGGGTTGGGCTGAGTAGAGGGTAAAGGGGCCCCGTTAAGCCGACTCGAGCAATTCGAGCGGGACGCTCTCCATGAGTCCGCCTTCTTCTACTACGCCTGCATCTTGAACTTCCATGTTCAAGTAGCGGTAGTTTGGAAGACCGGTACCGGCTGGTACCAAGCGACCCATAATGACGTTTTCTTTGAGACCTCTGAGGTAGTCAATCTTACCTGCAACTGCAGCTTCGGTGAGTACCTTGGTGGTTTCTTGGAAAGACGCACCCGAGATGAACGACTCAGTTGAAAGCGAAGCCTTCGTAATACCGAGCAAGAGAGCCTCTGCGATCGCGGGTCTACCGTCGGCAGCAAAAACCTTCTCATTTTCGGCTTCGAATACTTGCTTCTCAACTTGTTCGTCAGTCAAGAATGGCGTGTCACCTGGATCTTTGACCCGAACGCGGCGGAGCATCTGACGTACAATCACTTCAACGTGTTTGTCGTTGATGCGTACACCCTGGAGACGATACACTTCCTGGATTTCTTCCACCATGTACTTAGCCAAGGCTTTTTCACCCAACACGCGCAAGATGTCATGCGGATTCACGGAACCGTCCATCAAAGGCTCACCAGCACGAACGAAGTCACCTTCACGAACGCGGATGTGCTTACCTTTTGGAATCAGATACTCACGGGTATCGCCAGCTTCTGGGGTTACCAAAACTTTACGTTTACCCTTGGTGTCTTTGCCAAATGAAACCGTACCAGTGATTTCTGAAATCACAGCATGGTCCTTAGGACGTCTTGCTTCAAAGAGCTCGACAACGCGTGGAAGACCACCTGTAATATCCTTCGTACGAGCGGCTTCACGATGCAACTTGGCGATAATATCACCAGGTTGGACGCTATCGCCATCGGTTACAGCAAGCACTGCACCAACTGGGAGCATGTAGCGAGCTTCAGAGCCGCCCTGCATCACAGATGATTTAACATGGCCCTTGGCGTCTTTGATGGTGATACGTGGACGTGAACTCGCATCGCGGCCTTCGGTGACGACTTTGTGAGACAAACCAGTGGTTTCATCCACACGTTCAGACAAAGTCACACCTTCTACCAAGTCACCAAAGTGAATCACACCTTCTGCTTCAGTCAAGATTGGCGCAGCGTATGGATCCCACTCAACCAAGATAGTTCCTGGTTTTACCTGAGCACCTTCAGCGACCTTGATGATAGAACCATAGGCTGCAGGATAGATTTCACGTTCACGGCCACTTTCATCAACAACCTTGATAGATCCCTGACGATTCATTGCGACGAAGGCACCGTCACGGCGTTTGACTACATGAAGATTGTCAAACACAACTTTACCTTCACCACGTGAGCTATGGCTCGATTCTTGTCTGGATGCCGACGCAATACCACCGATATGGAACGTTCTCATGGTCAGCTGAGTACCAGGCTCACCAATGGACTGAGCGGCAATAACACCAACTGCTTCACCCACATTGGTCAAATGTCCACGAGCCAAGTCGCGACCATAGCAACGAACGCAGATACCACGACGAGTCTGACAGGTTAGCACGGATCGAATTCGAACACGTGAGATGCCTGCTTCTTCGACTTTGGCCACCAAAGCTTCATCGATTTCAGTTCCGGCTTCAATTAAAACTTCGCCTGATACGGAGTCAACAACGTCTTCCAAAGTTACACGGCCGAGGATTCTATCACCAATGTTTTCGATGATGTCATTGCCTTCAACCAACGGTGTAATTTCGATACCGTCCAAGGTTCCGCAATCATATTCGGTGATAATCGAATCTTGAGCAACGTCAACCAAACGACGGGTCAAATAACCGGAGTTAGCGGTTTTAAGCGCCGTATCTGCAAGACCTTTACGCGCACCGTGAGTAGAGATGAAGTACTGAAGTACAGTCAAACCTTCACGGAAGTTTGCGGTAATTGGAGTTTCGATAATTTCGCCAGATGGCTTAGACATCAAACCACGCATACCTGCAAGCTGCTTGAGCTGCTGGGTTGAACCACGAGCACCAGAGTCAGCCATGATGTAAAGCGGATTAAACGAAGGGGTAATTTTCTTTTCCTTACCATCTGCAGAAGTCACTTCTTCAGTCGAAACAACGCTCATCATTTCGGTAGCGATTTCTTCAGCGGCCTTGGACCAGATATCGATTACTTTGTTCTTTCTCTCGCCGTCTGTAATCAGACCTTCTACGTATTGGTCAGTGATTTCTTCGACTTCTTTGCGGCAACGATCAACAATTTCTTCCTTTTTAGCCGGAATAACCATGTTGTGCATTGCAACCGAGATACCCGAGCGTGTTGCTTCGGTATAGCCCAGCGTACGAATACGATCTGCCAAGATAACAGTCTCTTTCTGGCCGCTTAAACGATAGCAACGGTCAATCAGTTCCATGAGCTCTTTTTTGCCCATAACTTTATTGATGGCTACGAACGGAACGGCATGTGGAATGACTTCATACATCAAAACACGACCAACGGTTGTGTCATACATCTTGCCATCCATACGAACCTGGATCTGCGAATGCAGAGTCACTTCTCTAGCATCATACGCCATGCGTACTTCTTCAGGATTCGAGAACTTCATGCCCTCGCCCTTTGAGAATGGACGCATACGGGTCATGTAGTAGCAACCAAGCACGATATCCTGTGAAGGCACAATGATTGGTTTACCAGATGCCGGTGACAGAATGTTGTTGGTACTCATCATGAGCACGCGTGCTTCAAGCTGTGCTTCCACAGACAATGGCACGTGAACAGCCATCTGGTCACCGTCGAAGTCAGCGTTAAACGCCGTACAAACGAGCGGGTGCAACTGAATAGCTTTGCCTTCAATGAGAACTGGCTCGAACGCCTGCATACCAAGCCTGTGGAGGGTTGGCGCACGGTTCAAGATAACTGGATGCTCTTTAATGACTTCTTCCAAAACATCCCAAACTTCTGGTTTTTCTTGTTCAACCATGCGTTTTGCGGACTTAATGGTTGTGACATAGCCACGCTGCTCAAGCTTGTTGTAAATAAACGGCTTGAAGAGTTCCAGTGCCATGGTCTTAGGCAAACCGCACTGATGCAGTCTGAGTTCTGGACCAACCACAATCACGGAACGACCAGAGTAATCAACGCGTTTACCGAGCAAGTTTTGACGGAAACGACCGTACTTACCCTTCAACATGTCGCTCAAGCTCTTCAATGGGCGTTTGTTAGGACCGGTAATCAACTTACCGCGGCGGCCATTGTCGAACAAGGCGTCAACAGCTTCTTGAAGCATACGCTTTTCATTACGAATAATGATTTCTGGCGCATTGAGCTCTTGAAGACGCTTGAGACGGTTATTACGGTTAATCACTCGGCGATACAAATCGTTCAAATCTGATGTCGCAAATCGGCCACCTTCCAAAGGAACCAAAGGACGCAGATCTGGTGGAATTACTGGGATAACTTCAAGGAACATCCACTCAGGCTTGTTGTTAGAACCTTTGAAGGCCTCAAGAACCTTGAGACGCTTTGAAATCTTTTTGCGCTTGGCGTCTGAAGAACTTTCGGAAAGCTCCATGCGAAGCTGCAACACGAGGTCTTCAATGCCTTTACCGTCACCGTTGACACCGCGTTCTAGTTGACGCAGAAGTTCGCGAACAGCCTCAGCACCCATACCTACGAGCAAGCTATCGTCCCCGTATTCATCCAAAGCATTTTGGTACTGCTCTTCAGTGAGCAATTCACCAAGCTTCATGGGGGTCGCACCTGGATCAACAACAATATATGACTCACAGTACAAGACCTTTTCCAGATCTTTTTGGGTCATATCCAGCAATGCACCAATACGGCTTGGAAGACTCTTCAGGAACCAAATGTGCGCCACAGGCGTTGCAAGCACAATGTGCCCCAAACGCTCACGGCGAACTTTGGATTGAATGACTTCAACGCCGCACTTCTCGCAAACCACCCCACGGTGCTTCATGCGCTTGTATTTGCCGCAAAGACACTCATAATCTTTAATCGGCCCAAAGATTTTGGCGCAGAACAACCCGTCACGCTCAGGTTTGAACGTTCGGTAGTTGATGGTTTCCGGCTTTTTCACTTCACCGTAGGACCAGTCTCGAATCTTATCTGGACTCGCGAGCTGAATACGGATCGCGTTAAAGCTTAACGGATCTTTAGGTTTTTCAAAAAAATTAAAAATATCTTTCATGTTTTTGTCGGATCCATTTCATCGAGTAGCTGAACATCGAGGCCTAAGCTCTGCAACTCTTTAATCAAAACGTTGAATGACTCGGGTACGCCAGATTCAAGGATATGTTCACCCTTGACAATGGCTTCGTACATACGGGTTCTACCCACAACGTCATCGGACTTCACGGTGAGGAACTCTTGGAGCGAATATGCCGCACCATAAGCTTCCATCGCCCAGACTTCCATTTCTCCCAGACGCTGACCACCGAACTGAGCTTTACCTCCGAGCGGTTGTTGCGTGACCAAAGAGTATGGTCCGATTGAACGTGCGTGAATCTTATCATCAACCAAGTGGTGTAACTTCAGCATGTACATCACGCCTACAGTGACATCTTGGTCAAACGGCTCACCTGTACGTCCGTCAAACAAGATTGTTTGACCGGTTTGGTTACGGTTTCCAAGCTCAAGCAGTGTTCTGATTTGAGACTCTGGTGCACCATCGAACACTGGGGTAGCCATAGCCACACCACGTGCTAACTTCTTCACCAATTTTGCAGTCTCTTTTTCAGACAGCCCATCAACCAAGGCATCATGCTCTTTGTCACCAAAGGCTTCTTTGATGCTGTGCTTGATTTCAGCAATCTTGCGTTGCTCTTCAAGCATCTGGTTAAGCTTCTGCCCGATCCCTTTTGCTGCCCAGCCCAAGTGGGTTTCAAGAATCTGACCCACGTTCATACGGCTTGGCACACCTAAAGGATTAAGCACGAAGTCAACTGGCGTTCCATCTGGTAAGTAAGGCATGTCTTCTTCAGGCAATACGCGTGAAATAACACCCTTGTTACCGTGACGTCCTGCCATCTTGTCACCAGGTTGAAGCTTACGCTTCACGGCGACATAGACTTTAGCCATCTTGATAACGCCTGGAGGAAGCTCATCGCCTTCTTTGAGACGTTTAATACGCTCACCAAAGGCAGTGCGAACAAGTTCAGTTTGCTCTGTGATGGTCTTCACAATCTTGCCAACTCGGTCAGAGACAGAGTCATCAGAAATAGCGATGTCACCATAGTACTTCCAATCGATGCCTGAAAGGACTTCAGCAGAAAGCTCATCACCTTTCTTGAGCAGAACCTTACCTTTTTCATCAACAAGCTTGTTGATGGTTACTCGGCCAGACAAGAGCTGAATCATGCGCTCAACGCCTGAGTTTCGAATAATTCGAATCTCATCGTTCTGGTCTTTGAGCAGCTGGGCTTCGGACTCTTCTTCGTTGGAACGAGCTCTGGCATCTTTGTCGATACCCTTACGCGTAAAGACTCGAGCTTCAATCACGGTTCCAGTGGTACCAGGAGGCATACGCAAACTGGTGTCACGAACATCGCCAGCTTTCTCTCCGAAGATAGCTCTGAGGAGTTTTTCTTCAGGTGAAAGTTGTGACTCGCCTTTGGGGGTAATCTTACCGACCAAAATATCGCCAGCTTTAACTTCGGCACCGATTCGAATGATACCTGCTTCATCCAAGTCACCCAAGGATTCATCACCAGCATTTGGAATATCGCGAGTGATTTCTTCAGGTCCAAGCTTGGTGTCACGAGCTACGCACTCGTATTCTTCAATGTGAATCGAAGTATACAAGTCTTCTTTCAAAAGACGCTCGCTGATCAAAATGGAATCTTCGAAGTTGTAACCGTTCCAAGGCATGAATGCCACGACAACGTTACGTCCCAAAGCCAATTCGCCGCAGTCAGTCGATGGACCATCTGCCACAACATCCCCTGCACTAATCTTGTCACCAACCGAAACGATTGGTTTTTGATTGAAGCAAGTGCTGTGATTTGAACGCTGGAATTTGCTGAGCTTATAGATGTCTACCTGTGAACCTGTGTCATCGATTTCATCTGGGTTTACACGAACCACAATTCGAGAAGCATCGACATGGTCAACCACACCGCCACGCTTAGCGACACGGCACACACCGGAATCCCTGGCAACAACACCTTCCATGCCTGTTCCAACGAGCGGAGAGTCCGAACGTAGAAGTGGCACAGCCTGACGCTGCATGTTAGAACCCATCAAAGCTCTGTTCGCATCGTCATGCTCTAAGAACGGAATCAAACCTGCGGCCACAGAGACCAGCTGATTTGGAGACACGTCCATCAAGGT
Organism: uncultured Myxococcaceae bacterium; assembly: GCA_964635635.1. Lineage (GTDB taxonomy): Bacteria > Myxococcota > UBA727 > UBA727 > JABDBI01 > CAZWPE01. Next base: position 285,768 of record CAZWPE010000001.1, read on the forward strand.
GACTTCTTCTGGTTTAACCAAGGTGGTTTCACCGGATCTTCGAACCTGAACAAAGTTATCCTGCAGAGCCCCTGTCTTAGGGTCCATTTTGGAGTTTGCCTGAGCGATAACTTCGTTTTCTTCCTGCAAAGCAGAGAGATAGACGATTTCGTCAGACACTTTTCCGTTGTGAACTTTACGATACGGGGTTTCAACGAATCCATAGTCATTGACACGAGCATAGGTTGAAAGTGAGGCAATCAAACCAATATTTTGACCTTCAGGGGTCTCAATTGGGCAGATACGACCATAGTGAGTGGTGTGAACGTCACGCACTTCAAAGCCTGCGCGTTCACGAGTCAAACCACCTGGCCCCAAAGCTGAAAGACGACGTTTGTGCGTGACTTCAGAAAGAGGGTTGGTTTGATCCATAAACTGAGACAGCTGTGATGAACCAAAGAATTCTTTGATCACGGCTGCAACAGGCTTATTATTCACCAAATCGTGAGGCATAAGGGTTTCAACTTCTTGAACACTCATGCGCTCTTTAATGGCACGTTCCATACGGACCAAGCCAACCCGATATTGGTTCTCAATCAACTCGCCTACAGCGCGAACACGACGGTTACCCAAGTGATCGATATCATCTAAGGAGCCATTGCCATTTCGGAGTTCGATCAAATATTTGACGACTTCCAAAATATCACGCTTGGTAAGCACGCGATTGGTAAGAGGCTCATCAAGAGAGAACTTATGGTTAAACTTGAGACGACCTACCTCAGATAAGTCATAGCGCTCTGGATTGAAGAACAAGTTGGTAAACATGTTCTCTGCAGTCTCGAGTGTTGGTGGGTCACCTGGACGCATACGACGATAGAGCTCAAGAAGAGCTTCTTCACGTGTGGTAACCTTATCGCCTGCAATGGTATCTCGCAGGTAGGAGCCAACATTCAACCCATCAATAAACAAGACTTCGATCTGTTTAAAGCCAGACTCTTCAAGTGCCTCAAGCTTCTTGAGTGTCAAAACTTCGTTGCATTCAACCAAGACTTCACCGGATTTAGGGTGAATAACGTCTTTGGCTGAAATAAGCCCAACAGCTTCATCTTCCTCCAAAGGAAGCGTCTTGATGCCAGCTTCTTGCATTTTTTGGATTGAAAGCTTGGTGAACTTACGGTTTTTACGCACGATGACATCATCATTTTTAGGGTTTATGATGTCACGAGTTGCACGCTGACCCAAAAGAAGTTCGTAGTCCGCTACTTTCGAAAATCCCTTTTTCTTATCAAGCAAGAGAGTCTCTGTTTGATAAAAATAAGCCAAAAGCTCTTCCGTAGAATAGCCAAGGGCTTTGAGCAAAATGGTAGCCAAGAATTTTCTGCGGCGATCAATACGGCAGTAAATCAAGTCTTTATGATCAAACTCGAAATCAAGCCAAGAGCCACGGTATGGAATAATTCTGGCACTATAAAGAAGTTTCCCGGATGCATGTGTGCGGCCGCGATCGCTGTCAAAGAATACACCAGGACTTCTGTGCAACTGAGACACCACCACGCGCTCGGTACCATTAACAATAAAGGTACCAAAGTCGGTCATCAGCGGAACTTCGCCAAAGTAGACCTCTTGTTCCTTCACGTCTCGAATGGCCTGAGTGCCAGCGGACTCGTCCTTGTCCCAGATAACCAGGCGCACAATGACACGAATGGGTGCAGCAAAGGTCATACCTCTGGAACGACATTCGTCTACATCATACTTTGGAGGGTCTAGGTGGTAGCCTACGAACTCCAAAGAGGCAGTCTCATTGTAATCTTTAATAGGAAATACAGATTGGAATACAGCTTGCAAACCGGAATTATCGCGTGCCGCCCAAGGGATATCTGCCTGCAAGAACTTTTCATAGCTCTTCTTTTGGATATCGATCAGACTTGGAATCTGAAGCTTGGTGCGAATTTTTGCGAAATTTTTGCGGGTTGCGAAGTTTTGTTGGATTTCAGTCACCATGGGCTGGGAATACTCCGCTTCTCTTCTTTTGAAGTAAAAACCAAAAAAAACTACACAAGAACCCGAAAACTCCCGAAAGTTAGGGGGGGCAAATCTCCGAAAGATCCGGGTTCTTGTTTAGTCCAGGGAGACTTAGGCTGATATTATTTGCCTGTCAACCCACGTTTTGGAAATAATTTTTCAATTTCTTTAAACTGGGCATCTGTAACTGGGCAAACGCTGAGCCTGGATTGCTTAACAAGACTTAATTCCTTTAGAACTGGGTGGTTTTTAAGGGTTTCTAGTGAAATTGGCTGGGCCAATCTCTGCCCTACCCGGATATCAACCACAGACCAATTGGGGTCTTTGGGGTCTGGGTAGGCAGTTTGAGCCACATGAGCGGTTCCCACTATCTGTTTGGGTCCTACAGATTCATAGATAAGGCATTGTTCCCCTGCCTTCATGGAGCGGAGATTGTTGCGGGCCTGGTAATTCCGTACACCATCCCAGCGTGTGGTCTTATCATGTTCTAGGTCAGCGTAAGAGTATTCGCCAGGCTCAGTTTTAAGGATCCAGTGCATGACTTTATATGTGTCAGAAAAACAGGAGTAATTCTAGGGCCTAGTTGATAAATTTAGTGACTGTGAAATAATGATGCAGTGAAAATTTTAATTTTAATCAATTTATTGGCAAATTTGCCGCAACTTGCAAATTATGAAGACACGATTATAGAAAATCCATTGCTTGCGGAATACGGACGTACTTTGCCTTCAATGCTTAAAGAAAGATCTGACTTTGAGATGGAAAGGGACGCTGTGTTGACAAAGAGTAGTATTTCTTTTGACCAAAAAAAGGCTTTGATTAACTCTCTTAATGAAACGAAACGGATTACAGAACTTGCAACTCAGTATGCCTGGGCGATTCCAAATCAGGCGGCTCTGCAAGCGATTACAAAATATTCAAGGATTGTCGAAATCGGTGCTGGATCTGGATACTGGGCGAATTTGTTAAATCAGATGGGCGTTGATGTTGTTGCCTATGATGATTTTAGTTGGAAAACTTCTTTGGAGCGCACTTGGTTTCCTGTCAGACGAGGAGGGGCAACTATGGCGTTAAAACACCCAGATAGGGCTCTCTTTTTATGTTGGCCACCGCAAAATACCATGATGGCAACGGTTGCGCTTCTTAACTATAGAAATGCAGGAGGCGAAACAGTTATATATGTTGGCGAGTGGGGACAACACTCGGCAACTGCTGAATGGCAGTTCTTTGAACAGTTGCGAGATTTTGAAAAGGTAGAAGAAATATTAATCCCGAACTGGCCTGGGTATGCTGACCGGATGTCTATTTGGAAATTAAAATCCCCGGACAGAAACTAGGCGCCCCTGCTCTATTTTGACCAGCGCGATGGGTTCGTTTTTTAAGTGAGTAAGGCTAACAATGGACCCCTCACCCCGACCCTCTCCCTCAAGGGGAGAGGGAGGGCGCTGGCCATTGCGCAAAGCTTGGGCTGTTTGAGTATCTATAGATATGAGTGGAATGCCGCGAATTGACTCAATGCCAGTCAGCAGCTCACCTGTGACTTCTGAAATATTGTAAGGTCCACAGGCAGTGCGGCGTAGAGCTGTTAGGTGTGCAGGAACACCAAGTTTGGTGCCAAGATCTCGCGCAATGGCGCGGATATAGGTGCCTTTGGAGACTTTGATGCGAAAGGTTGCGTATGTGCACCCCTCTCCCTGGCCCTCTCCCACAAGGAGAGAGGGAATAACGCCAATTTCATATACATGAATTGGCCTTGGCTCATAAGCAACCTGCTCTCCTCGTCGTGCTTTTTTATAGGCACGCTCACCGCCAATAGATATAGCTGAATATTGAGGAGGAACTTGCATTTGCTCGCCCAAGAAAGACTGTAAAGCGATTTCGATGGTTTCGCTCGAAATGTGAGAGGCATCTGTTTGGGCAATCACCTGCCCTTCGCAGTCATCTGTGTCTGTCCCAATCCCCAAACAAATCGTTGCTTCATAGGTTTTGTCTTGCGCTGTCAGGTATTCTGATAGCCGTGTATAACGCCCAAGTAATAAGACCAAAAGGCCGGTTGCGAACGGATCCAAAGTACCTGTGTGTCCTACGGCTTTCGTCTGAAATTCTCGCCGTGTTTGAGCGATGATGTCAAAAGAAGTCGGGCCAGCTGGTTTGTCTACAAGTAAAATGCCTTCAGGATTTTGGTTTGCCAAGATAAGGTCCAAATGGCATAAGGTGTGTCAGAGAGCAATATGTTTGATTCCCCAATTCAAAATGCAGTGGACCAGCTTGCTAAACTTCCTGGTATTGGTCAAAGAACAGCTTTGCGTTTGGTATTGCATCTCATTTCGGGGGAACGATCTTTGATTGCCCCACTTGCTGAATCACTGGATGAGCTGGGAGATAAGGTTCGAGAATGTGAGCAATGTCATATGGTGACATCTGAACATTCTTTGTGTTCAATTTGCAGGGCGTCTTCGAGAGACCAGGCACAGCTTTGTATTGTGGCAAGGGTTCAGGACTTGGTCGCCTTAGAGGGAACTCATGAGTTTAGAGGCCTTTATCATGTTTTGCATGGGGTTTTGGCACCCATGGATGGGATAGGCCCTAAAGAACTCAGAACGTCATCTTTGGTTGAACGACTTGGGAAGGGTTTGATCCGAGAAGTGATTCTGGCGACTCCCCCTACAGTCGAGGGTGAAGCGACTGCTCTATACTTGGCAGATCTAATCCATAATTATGGTGTGAGTGTGAGTCGAATCGCATCAGGGGTTCCTGTAGGGGGAGATTTGCAATTTGCGGATAGACTAAGTCTTTCTAGGGCAATGGCTCTCCGTAGAACATTTTAAGAGCCTAAATTTGAATTGGGCCCCCCAAACAAAATAGTCTATCAAAATGATGTATTGGGGAAGAGCTATATTACTCGCATATCTTGCTGCAGGAAATCTCTTTGCTGCGGATCCTCTTGCGATTCCAAGCAATAAGACAATTGAGCAAGATAGAATCCAAAATCTCGAGAAAGATCTCACCGAACTTGAGCAAAAAATTAGCTCTCAAAAAGCCCAACTCAAGCTTTTGAAAGAAAATATTTCAGGGAATTTCGACAGTGATGCGAGATTGGTCATAGAACAAAATTATGACCGCATGGGGAATTACAAGATTTTAGAGTCACGATATTATTTAGATGACCGAGAAATAGTCTCTAGCCGTGCATTGGGAACAGGGAAGGCATTGTTTGATAGCTTTTTGGCTGAAGGAAAGCATAAAATTCGAATCGAACAGATAGCTTCGCAGAATAATAAAGTGTTCACGTACATGAATGCTGAAAAATATCGTTTGCATGGAGAAGTAGAAGTTAATCTTGAGCCTGGGAAAACAACGTTCTTGACGGTTAATATTTTCAGTAAGCAGGGCAAAGAACCTTTGGATATGAGTTATGACGTTAAGAACGTCGCACATGCCAGCTCTGCAAGCATTATACCGGTTTCTCAAACACCACATTTGCTTCCTGGTACTACAACGACGGATACGGTGGTCGTGATTGTTGCATCCAAAGACCTGCTGGATAAATTTGCACTCAACTCCTCGGAGTTAAATTTGGACGGGTCTAAGTTGAAGCTTTTAGATACTCTTGCTGATCTTAAAACAGGTAAGCTACTCTATCAGGGCCAGATAAAACCCGGAAAGCATCGCCTAAAATCAGTTCTAGAGCTTTCCTCAAAAGAACAGGCACGCTTTAAAGTAAAGTTTGATTCTGAGTTTGTTGCGCAGCCTGGTTTTAAAAATACAATTCTTTTGAAACGAAATAGTGAAATTAAAGCTGAGCAGGAGAAGTTATGAGGTATTTTACCCTCCTCTTGCTAAGCTCGAATCTTGCGTTTTCTGCGCCTACTCTTGATGCTCTAAAACAAGAAGTCAGAGCTCTTCCAAATCCGGTTAGCAAAAGTGGGTTACAAGGGCGCTTAGCACAGGCTAAGATGCAATTTGTTCAAAGTAATTATGGTGCATGCTTGGGACTGTTGTCGCCAGTGTTAGCGAATCTGACTGATTTGTCGGCAAAAGATCAAGAAGAAGCACGTGCTATGGCCGCACATAGTAAGTTTGAACTCGGGAATTTAGACGGCGCTGCCGATTACTTTGGCAAGTTATCAGATCAAACAAGTTTGTATCGCATGGTTCAGATAGAGGCTAAGAGAGGGGATGTTAAATCGCTTAAAGAATATTACCAGCGAGTGAAGAACCCTCCAGATTTCATCCGTTATATATATGCGAGATCTTTATTTTTGAATGGCCTGGATTCCGAGGCTAAACCACTGTTAGAATCACTTCAAAAATCACCGGAATATGGTGAACGCTCTACGTATATTTTAGCTGCTGTTTTAGGCAGGCAAGGACAAGCAGCAGCAGCTTCTGCTTTATTCAAATCCCTTGAGAACAGTGGAAATAAACCTCTTGCAGATTTAGCGAAGGTAGCAGCTGCTAGATGGGCATATATGGCTGACAAACCTGTCGAAGCGATTCGCATTTATGAAAAACTCAATTATCCAAATGAATTGGCTAGTGCCCAGATCTTGGCAGGTGATTTAGAGCCAGACTTGAAGAAAGCCCAGGAATACTACCAACAAGCTCAGAAGAACGCTTCAGAATCTAACCTCAAAAAAAATGCTTTAATCAGACAAAATAAGTTTGAAGAGGCAATGAAGATATCCAAGACTCAGAGAACAGAAATCGAAGGTTTGAAGTCGAAACTAGACAGAGGAGATACTGCTGTTCTGGATGAATCTTGGATGCAAACTCAGCCTGAGATTCAAGATTTGAAGAGGACAAAAAGGCTTCTTTCTAAGCTGACCGAAGAGATTGCATCACTTGAAAAAGACTATTCCCAGCTTGAGGTTGAGAGTGTTGGAGAAATTGGTTGGGCATCTTCGAAGTATTCAAAGCTTGCGCTCGCCCTCAGGGATTCATATGCCAGCACAAACTCAGCAAATAATAGAAACGAAATAGAACTGCTAGCTAATGAATTGGCCAAAAAACAGGTTGATGATGCTGATAAAATGCAGGCAGAATTACTTGAGGCGAGCATCAAAATCTATTCTCTGAGAGCTGAACTTGATAAGCTCAAAGAGAGAGAGGCAATGCTTAGTCAAAAATTGCTTCAGAGAAAAGATGTGTGGATTTCTAGGCTTGAGCGTTTGATCCATGAAGATGATGAAGCCGCGGTTCGAACTAATATCGCTAAAAGACGTGAGCTTAAACAACGCCTAGGACAAATCGAACAGTTGAAGGCTGCACAGATTGAGAAAGCATCTCAGGGAGCACAAAAATGAAGATTAAAGCTCTGCTCATGATACAGATTCTTTCCTGTGGGGTTTTTGCTGCTGAAAACTATCAAGCTCTTTTAGAAGAGATTGCAAAAGATCGGCAAATCCTGAGTTCTTTGGATTCTGAAGTTAATGCAGTTAAAATACTGCAGACGGAGCGAACTCTTCAAAGAATCGCTAACTACTACGATAAAGAAATCAAGCCACTGCAAGAAGAAGAAAAACTTGCAAGAGCTGAAGAAATCCGGAGTCTTGAGCAGTTTTTAAAGAAATATCCTTCTCACTCTCGCAGAGAAGCGATTCTCTTGACACTCTCCGAGCTTTATTTTGATATTGATCTCAAGCGTAGTGAGTTTTTTTTAACAGAGTTTATTAGGGACTTTCCAAATTCATTGCATGCAGATTCTGGTTGGTATCTTTTGGGAATGGCTCAAAGCTATCAGGATCATCAATCGGCTGCAGAGAAGACGTTTAAATACTTTACAGATCATTTTACTCAAAGTTCATATTTGAATGAAGTTCAGTTTAGATTGGCTGAAATTTACTTTGAACAAAAATCGTATTCAAAGGTAGTCGAAACCCTGAGACCTTTGCTTAAAGATAAGACATCTAATTTTTACATTAAATCTCAGTATAAGTATGCCTGGTCTGAGTACTTGCTTAAAAATTATTCAGCGGCCATAAAAGAATTTGCGACGCTGTTAGATTTTCCAGATACACGGATAAGTTTACTCAGTCATGAATCCGCAAGATATATTGCGCTCAGTTTGGCAGAGGACTCAAAGGATCCTTACGCTGCTGCTCAAAGTTACTTCCAATCTAACCCTGGAAAATCCTGGGAAAGAGATGTTTGGATTAGCTTAGGACATGTTGCGTTGAAGCGAGACATGACCACTCAGGCTTCGAAAATATTTGAACACGCGGTCCAACTTGACCCAAAAAATCCAGATAATATTAAACTAGATTCTGAAATACTGGATTTGAGTCCGTCCACTGAGTTTAGAAGAGCATTAATATCTCGGTATATTGCTGTGCCGGCTGGAAGGCAGTTGGTTCAACGAGCTGCACTTGAATTGGCAATCGAAGAGCACCAAATGGCTAGAGCTCAGAAAAAACCTGAGCTCTATACTCAGGCAGCTGCCGATTATGCATTTTTTATTCGAACATTCCCTGAATATGAACAGCTTGATCAGGTTTTGTTTTTCTATTCAGAGGCTAGTTTTGATGGAGAACAGTACCTTCATTCAGCAGAGGGATATTCTCAAATTAGAGATTGGTCTTGGGATACCGAATTTCGAGAAAAAGCAACCATAAATGCTGTCTATGCGTATGCTGCTGAAATTAAAAAACAGGATCCAAAATACAGTCTAGAGACAATTGATTTAAAAAACAAGAATACGCGTTCAGGATCGTTGCCTGCGATGTTTGAAAATTACGCTGCATCAGTGGATGTATTAGCAAAAAGATACCCTGAAAATTCAGAAGTTCCTGCCCTGCTGCTTCAGGTGGCAGGAATCGACTTAGTATATGGGAAAGAAAAAGAAGCTGATAAACGTTTAGGTGAACTTGTGGTTTCCAATCCGAAATCAAAGCAGGCCTATATGGCTGGTCAAATTTTATTGAGTGAGTCGATTAACGCTGAGAAATGGGAAAAAGCTGCTGAACTTGCCAATCAGTTTCAAAACTTAAATGTAGGGAATAGAGCTTCTGAGTTTCAAGAAATTGCATCCGACGCGCAATTTAAAGAAGCGAATCAACAGTACTCACTTGCTCAAAAACCTGAAGACTTTGGCAAGATCGGAGATATCTATCTTGGTTTATTAAATAAACCACTGAAGCCAGGGACAAAGGACAAAATTTTATTTAACGCTGCGATGGCTTTTGAGCGTTCTGGTATGTATGAAAAAGCAGATGGATTATTTGAGCGTTTGGTGGTTGAATTCCCAAAGAGTGATCTGATTGTTTCTGCAAATCTTGAACGTGGATTGTATGCTGAACAGCGGCTTTTATTTTCTAGGGCGGCTATTTTGTATGCAAAAATACCAGATGATCCAGCGATTAGCTTAAGAGCTGCTTTTGATTTTCGCGCAAGTAGGGAATTTGCACAAGCAGGAAAGATGTTTGAACGCTTCACTCTTGAAAATCCCGATGCTCCTGAAACGCCCGATGCCTACCTGAAGGCCGCGAATGCTTATTCGTTGGCACATGATAGATTCGCAGAACAACGGGTAATCGCTGTTTACGCTAAAAAATACGCTTTAAAAGTTGCGCGAGCAGACTTTGAGAAACTTGAAGATTCATTTCAAGTGTATCAAAAATTAAGAATAGACAGCAAATCTAGTGGAGAACAGGCTAGACAGCTAACCGCCAAGACAAAAAAATTGGCAGAACTTCAATTGGGTTATGAGAAGATTACTCAGGTATATCAACCATCCTATTGGACAGTGGCTTCAATTTACCAGATAGGATTGTTGTATGAAGGTTTATTAGCCTCAATGCTTAAAGCGCCTTGCCCAGCAGATGTGGCAAAGATGGGAGAATCTGCATGTGATGAGTATGCTTCTTTGCTTGAGGAAAAGACGATTGTCTTAGAAAAGAAAGCAACGGAAGCTTATGAACTTAGTATCCAAAAATCCCAGGGCATTGTAGGGACGAAAGACATTGTTCTAAGTGCCAAGGGAGCACTCTACCGAATTAAGCCCAGTGAATATTTACCTGCCGAAGCATTGCTCGCAACACCAATCCTCGGCTTAGCAGGACCTGATTTTGGCCAGAAAACACTAGAGCAAGTTAAAAAAGAATCTATGGCTCGCCTTTCGATTCAGCCATTTGATATTCCCGCACGACTTGCGATGGCACGCCTCTTCTATATAGAGGAAAATCCGTGGGCGGCTCAGGTAACTTTGGAGGATACTTTGGAGAAAGATCCAAAGTCTGCCTTAGCCTTTTTATGGCTAGGCCATGTCTTGCAAGCTCAAAAAGAGTACACCGAAGCCATTAAGGCTTATGAAAAAGCTGTGGATTTGGATTCTAGTTTGGCGGAAGGCTTCGATGCTTTAGGTCTGCTCTATTTGGACCAGAATGACCCATCTAAGGCACTCAAGAATTCTGAAAAAGCTCAAAAACTGATCCCGGAGAATTTACAGGTCTTGGTTCATCTTGGAAACTGTTATGAAGCTATGGGGGAGCCTCAGAAAGCTTTAGAAAAATATGCTTTGGTTCTTACTAAAAATCCCAAGCAAATAGAGGCGTTGTTGAATTCAGGTTTGGTAGCGTTGACCCTTAAAGACTATGAGAAGGCAGAGAAAAATCTAAAAGAATCTCTTGGTGAGATTAAGAATAATAATCCACTCAAAGACAGAGTGGAGGGGTATTTAAAAATGGTTTCTTCACGGCTTCAATTGGAAAAACAACGTCATGAAAAAGCTTCTTAGTTTGTTGAGCATTGTTTTGTTGATGGGTGCGAAGCCGCTCGATAAATCTCCCCCAAGAAAAGTAATCTCTCTTGGAGAAATTAAAGTGTGGGGCGATGTTGAGCGGCCAAGTATTTCATTTTTAATTCCAAGGGCAAAACTTGACTTTTTAGATGGCAGAGAGATTCTGTCAAAAGAAAATTTGTTAAGAGAAATAGAAGAGAGCGTAAAGAGTGATATCTTTGAAGTACAGTAAGGAGTAGATATGGAAGGGTTGGCTCGATTTTTTGTTGAAGGTGGGATTTGGATGGCGCCGATTGGGTTTTGCTCAATGCTGGTGTTAGCGATTATTGTTGACCGACTTTATGCGTTATTTTTAGTGCACCAAGTTGATGCCAACGAACTTTACATCAGTGTTCGCAAACTTGTTGAATCTGGTGATGCATCGAAGGCCCTGGCCGTGGTTAACCAAAAACCTAATGCGGCAATCACGACATTATTCAAAAATGCATTAGGACAAGTTGGAAGGTCTGAAGAAGATATTAAATTGGCGATTGAAGAAGGTGTCATGGAATCGGTTCCGATGGTTCAAAAACGTTCTCATGCACTTTCTGGTCTTGCTTCGCTTGCAACGTTGTTGGGACTTTTGGGAACTGTGATGGGTCTTATTGAAGCATTTACAGTTGTGGCAGATGCACCACCAGACCAGAAATCAGTGTTGCTTACCAAAGCAATTTCGGTGGCCATGAACTGCACTGCTTTTGGTCTCATGGTTGCGATACCTGCAATGTTTTTTCAGCTGCTGGTTTCTGGGGCAAGCAAAAAACTGGTTGATGATATTGATACCAGCTCGCTTCGTCTGGAAAACCTATTGATTTCAGGCAGGAATAAAAAATGAGAACCAGAGCACGGGAACGAAGACATCCTGAGGATTTACCAGAACCAGAAATCCTTCCCATGATGAACATTTTGTTCATGTTGGTCATGGTATTGATGGGTATGTCAGCATTCTTACCCATTGGGATTATTCCCGTGCAAGCTCCTCAGTATGGTGGAGTAGCCTCCCCATCTGCTTCTGCAGACATTAATCTCACCATCATGCTTCTCCCTGATGGGATCAATCTCTCGGTAGCAGGAAGTATGCTTAAGGGAGACGCAGGCCCACTTTTCCCTAAGATTAAAGTTGGGGATGCCAAAGTATACGATTTTATGGCGTTACAGGCAAGGCTCGAAAGCATTAAGGCGCAGTATCCGGCAAATCATCGAGTGATGATTATGGCAGATGCTGATGTTATTTATGATGATATCACACACACCATGGATGCAGCCAGAGCTTCAAAGATGGGGCGACCAATGTTTGATGATGTTGCATTTATTCCGGGGGTGATGGAATGATACGTCGAAAGCGAAGAGTGGAAACAGAACCATATCGAGTTTCTCTAACTTCACTCATGGATATCGTGACCAATATTTTAGTTTATACGATTAAAATATTTGCTGTCAGTCCAATCCTCGTGCAAGATCCAACCGTAGAGTTGCCCCGTTCTACCAGCCAGAAAGATGCACAAGAATCCGTTGTGGTTATGGTGACGGGCATTAGACGTGCGGAAGCTTCTGATGATGCTGTTATTCGTGAAATCAAGGAAATCCCAACCATTGTTGTTGATGGAAAAGTAGTTAACCGGATTGATCCTAAAACTTACCGACTTCCTGAAAATGCTAAAAATAATGGATTTATCATTAGGAACTTAAAAGAGGAACTAACTCGGATCCGTGACAGCCAAATGCATTCTAAGAAGTTCGTTAAAAAAGGCGGATTTACAGGGAAAGTTGTGATTGTGGCAGATAAGTTTACACCGTACAGGGTCCTGGTAGACGTTTTGGCCACTTGTGGAGACGCGGGTTTTGGAAGTTTTGAATTTGCGGTGATTAAACAAGAGGCTTAGCACATGGTGTCTACAGAGAAAACGAGTAATCCAATATTTATCAGCGCCATTGGACTGTCGCTCTTACTCCATGTGCTCTTGGTAATTTTAATTGTAAACACGCCCATTAAGCCTAAGGTGATTAGCAAGAGTGATTATGAATCATTTCTTAAAGAAATGAGTCGTCCACGTCGGCAAGCGGTTATTTTGCCTGCTCCTAAAGAGCAGCCCAAAGTGATTGTTGCTCCAGCTAATAAGAATGTTATTACAGAGAAATTTGTGACAGGACCTTCAATGCCAGAGGCTGCTTCTCCATCTGTAGCACCAAGGCAGGAGTCAGCTCCACAAGCTTCTTCAGGTCCTGAGCCCTCTTCTGGTTCGGGCGGAGGCAGCGGTGGAGGCAAAGGGACAGGCCGTGGCACCGGAAATGGCTCTGGTTCTGGAAGTGGCTCTGGTACAGCTAAGGGCTCTTCTGTCCGAACGGCAGGCATTTTGGGAGTTATTGGAGCTACAGGTGGGACTGGACCTGGTGCAGGCGTGGGCAATGTGTTTTCGGAAGGCTCAGGAAAGCTAAGCGATAAACTCGGCGGTGTCATGGGCGGTAAACAGCGCGCAGAAATGGCTAATACCTCTAATATCTCTCGTTCCGGTTTAGGGAAAGGAGGCGCTGGAGGTGGCGGTGCTGGGGGAGTAAAACCAGCGGATATTGGAGGGATTGCTACAGCTAGTTCAGGACACGCAGATGCAGGCTCTAGAAAACAAAGTGATATTCCATCCGCTCATGTTGTGAGTGCTGGTGGAGGTTTGCTTTCTGGAAACGTGGATCAAGTGGCTGCAGTTTCAGTAATTTCCCGTAAAAATGCAAGTTTTACACGTTGCTATGAGATGGGACTTCGTAATAATCCGAACTTAGCGGGCAGAGTGGGCTATGAAATAAGTGTTGTAGAAGAAGGCAGTGTGATGGATGTTCGTTTTGTGGAAGACACTCTGAGATCCCGTGAAGTTTTGGATTGCATTAAGAGTATTTTATTGCGATTAAACTTTCCAAAACCCAAGGGAGGCCCTGCTGTCTTGAGCAGTGTGTTAGTTTTTGGAACGACTTGAACTTGAATCTCGTGTAGCATTGGTATTTAGAACCATGGAGAGCCATGGTCTTTATTTTAATGCTACCCTATGGCGTCATCATCTTGAATCCATTCGACAACAGCTGAAAACTGCAGCATTAAAGGCTCAACAATTACTTGGTCAATCAAGACACCTAAATCTATTTGGGGAGTATGAACTTAACTTAGATAGTGGCCTTGAAGTCAAAAAAGCACTTGAGCAAGTTTTGGGTAGACATTTACCCGATACAAACCACGCAACATTGGCCGAGATTCAGCACCCTGCCCCTAAAGCCTTGCTTGAATATCGTGAGTTGGCCAAATTGGTTCAGACTTATGGCGATTCATTTTTGGAATATGTTGACCCAAAAACGAATCGAATCCATGCGCATTTCGAACCTGAGGGCACTTCGACGGGTCGTGTTTCTTGTCACTCGCCGAACCTGCAAAATCTTCCATCATTGCCAGAGTTTCAGGCGTGTTTAATTCCCCCGGCTGGTCGAACACTGGTGACGGGTGATTATGCAGCTTGTGAACTGCGTGTATTGGCTCACTTTTCACAGGATCCGACTTTTTTGAAGGCCTTTGAAGAAGACCGTGATTTACACGCCGAAGTTGCGCGCGAATTATTTGGGAGCGCCGAGCATCGCAGTAAAGCCAAGGCAATTAACTTTGGGCTGATTTATGGTATGGGCGCTAAATCTTTGGCGCGAAGTTTAGATGTTCCGGTCCATCAGGCTGAGCATATCTTGCACCGCTATTTTGAAAAACATCCGCGCATCAATGGGTACCTGAAATGGTGTGTCCAGTTCGCTTATGAGCGAGGCTATGCAGAGACTCGTTTAGGCCGAAGACTTCAATTGGATAAAACACAAGATATCTCGCGCATTGCTAAAAACATGCCGATTCAAGGTACCGCGGCCGAGATTGCCAAATTAGCCATGATTAAAGTTCACGAGCGCCTTGAACATGATTTCAAAGACGCTTTTTTGGTGAATATGATTCACGATGAGCTTGTAATTGAATGTGCAGAACAAGATGTTGATGCTGTTATGCAGATGCTCAAAACAGAAATGGAATCAGCTGAAAAAGAACTGATTCCACGTGTTAAACCGAAGGCTGAAGTTGGTCGGGGTGACAAGATTTAAACTTGCGACCTCTTGGTCCCGAACCAAGCGCTCTATCAAGCTGAGCTACACCCCGGAGAGTAGCTCAGAGTATATCTTAACTAGTCGCGACTTCGCAACTTGCTTAGAAGACGGAGCATTTCAACATAAAGCCAAACCATGGTGACCATCAGCCCAAATGCGCCATACCATTCCATATACTTTGGGGCACCTTCACGGCTTCCACGCTCAATCATGTCAAAGTCTAGGACTAGGTTCAAAGCAGCGATTCCAACGACCACCAGACTAAAAACAATGCCCATAATGCCATTGCCATAGATAAATGGAACATTGATACCAAACCAACTGAGCAGCATGGAGAGCAAATAAATCACTGCAACTCCGCCCGTGGCAGCTAGAATACCGGTTCTAAAGCCCTCTGAAGCTTTGACGACACCTGTTCTAAACAACAAGAGCATCACGCCCAAGGTCCCAAAGGTCCCAAGCAACGCTTGCCAGGCAATACCTGGGTAGGCTTGATTCATGACGGCCGAAATGGCTCCTAACGCAAGACCTTCACAAACTGCATAGAGAGGTGCACCCCAAGAAGCCCAGGTTGGTTTAAACGAAACCATCAGCGCTAAGATAAGCCCCCCAATCATTCCACCCCACATAACACCATTGAGTTGAGCCAGGCGTGCTTCGGTGAGCAAAGTCCAGGGGTATGCAGCTGTTACGCTAGCAATTGTGAGCAGCAGGCCAGTCTTATTGACGGTGCCATTCATGGTCATGCGCTCGCCAGTTAAAAAACGCTCTCCGTGTCTAAGGGCACGGGCTAAAATAGGATTTGTAGATTCCATATGTGATATCCTATAAGCACTATGCCAAATACGTCAACTCTGATCACTGCATTAGAGATTCATGAAGATAGTGAGCAAAAAAAGTTTTTTGCAATCGTTAGCGAAGAAGAGTGCTTTTTAAAATATCGCCATCTGGCAGATGATACCATCGATTTTTTTAGTACCTACGTACCTAAAGAACTGGGTGGACGGGGGTATGCGGCTCAGTTGGTTGAACACGCACTGAAATTTGCTAGAGGGCAAGCGCTTAAAGTGGTTCCGAGCTGTTCCTATGTTCGAGCCTATATTGCTAAGCATCCTGAATACCAAAATCTTCTAGCTTAAAGCCTTGCGAAGGGCATTGGCTTTAACCTATCATGGCTCGCATGTCTCAAGCGATGGCACCTTGTTTACTGATGGCACTTCCAGACACGATTATGCTTTTAGCGATGCACCAAGAGGATAGCGCCATGGCTTTTATCCTTAATCGTCAGACACAACTTTCTTTTCATGAGCTCATGCTTGACTTGTCAGTGAAGCCAGTTATTCCTGACCGCCGAGTGTTGTGGGGTGGACCTGTCTCTAAAAATTCGGGTTTTCTTCTCTATGAGCATAAAGCTCACGAGCCATTGGATGAAGGGCTTTTAATTAGTGACACGGTTTCGATTTCGCCATCTAAACGCTTGTTGGAGCGTGCTGCTATGGGTGAAGTAGAAGGGCGTTTTGACTTAATCTTAGGCTATATGGGTTTTGGTAAAGGGCAGCTTGAACGCGAGCTCAAAAATGGTCTCTATCTGCATGCGCCTTCTAGCAATGACCTTCTTTTAAGGACGCCATTGTCTGAACGTTTCGGGCAGGCATTTCATCAAATTGGGCACACGCCCATGGCCTTTATGAGTGTTCAAGGTGGAGCTCAGGCATAAGCTCATCAAACAGTGGCTGGTTTAGCTCTCTGGCTTGTTTAATCAGCCTCATCAGGCTGAGACCTCTATCCGCTTCGCCCAAATTAACTACATAAACCGCCTGTTTGGCACGCGTCAGTGCCACATAAAGCAATCTTGGAAGTTCAGCCTCTGCCCTGCTCCGTTGTTTTTGACGAACCAAATCAATGGGCGTTGGAAATCGCTTTCTGTCTTCAGTGCTTTCGGGGGCACATAAAGCGATGGGGCGATTTTTATGGCTGACCGCAAGACCAACTTCTGGATCGAATGCAATACGGGAGGCATCACTTGGAATGGTGCTAGCCAGATCGGCCAAAATCACCACGGGAAATTCAAGGCCTTTGGATTGGTGAATGGTCATGATTCGAATAGCTGCTTCGCCTGCAGTAAAAGGCGTGGCTAGGCTTTCTTTCGGGACAGTGTCTAGACGTTCCCAAAGTTCTTCGATGACTTCTTTAAAGTTGTCTCGAACGTCAATCACAAGAGTTCGTAGCTTAAAGAGGTTGGCGATTGCTTGTGGTTCTTTGAACCCTCCCGCGCTAATCAGCTTGTCGATTATTTCAGCAATCCTAAGAGTTCCAAGCTTGGCACGTAGTTCATCGAAGATTGCAGGCATAGGCTGAGATTCCCAGTCAAGCAAGGCTGAGTCTGGCAGACTGCAGAATGGCGAGCGCATGAGGGTGAGCTTGGCGTATGGGCTATTGGGGTTCACGAGCCAGTAAAGCGCTGTAATCATGTCAGCAATTTCCTGGCGTTCGTAAAAGTTATCACCACTTTCAATACGTGCAGGGATGCCTAACTTTTCAAGTTCTGCAGCCATACCCCTGGCAGCCTTGATTCGCCTCACCAAAATTACAATTTCTTCAAGCTTGTGTTTTTTGGAATCGAGTACATGCTTAACGTGCTTTGCCCAATCTTTGCCAAGCATAGCACCTGCCTTACCATGATGCTCGTGCATGGCTTCGAGACTTTCAGCATCGCCAAATCCCGGGATTGTTGCCTGGGCTACGAGGTTGACCAAATCAATCACAGCGCCCTGGGAACGACGCGATAGTTTCAGAGTTTCAAGTGTTCCCTGAACGCGCTTAAACACGCTCGCGTCTGCTCCTCGAAAACCATAAATGCTCTGTTTTGGATCGCCCACGACAAACAATTCAGCTTCACGGGTAAGCAGCCGGACAATTTGTTCTTGGATGGGACTGGTATCTTGATACTCATCCACCAGAACACACTTGAATCTAGTACGCTGGCTCGGGATAAATTGCTTGCTCAAGTGAAGCAAATCACTGAAACCCAATTTTTTGGTTTCTAAGCGAATGCTGTCTAGCCGAGTAGCATAGGCAATAAGCAAATCGCAGACCAGCTGTGAATCTGAGGCTGTCCACCTGGCACAAAGTTCAGCGCCTTTTGCCAGTAGCTCATCCAAGGCAGCTCGTTTGTCTTCACGCGAGAGTTTTTGAGCCTTAACGCTTTCTTTCAAATCTCGAAATTGAGCGGCAATTGCAATTTCATTATCTTCCAATGGTTCTGGGGCAAAGATGGGTTTTACATCCTTGGGTTCTAGGCCGGATTCTCTAATTTGTGAAAGCAGTGAGACCAAGATGTCACGAAGGCCAGGAGTATCTGAGGTTCCTCGAATTTGAAAGCGTGTGAGTAATGCTCCCATTTCTATTTCGCGTGTATCAAGCATTCCAAGGATTACTTGCTCCGCAATTTGCAAGCATCGGCGTTCGTCATCGGCTGGTGATAATAATTCGAATTCACCTAGAGAATCTCCAACAATTTGAGCACACAATGCATGGAAAGTACAAATCGGGGCCGATAAAAGTCCTCGAGGAGATAAACTGAGTTCACTGGTACGTGCAATCACGCGAGCACGCATTTCGGCTGCTGCTTTTTGGGTGAAAGTAATGGCTAAAATTTCAGAGGGACGGTATCGTTTAAGAGCGTCCAAATAGGTTTCAACGAGGGTATAAGTCTTTCCGGTGCCTGCGCCGGCAATCACAATGCGGGGTTGAGAGTTCATTCAGTATGAGTCCAGTTACCATTCAATATGTCGCGAGCCTTTTATTTGCAATCGCAGTTTTACACACTTTGAGCGTATATCGGTTTCGTAAACTGGCTTCTTACTTCAAAGAAGGCTCTGTGGGAGAGAATTTTTTTCATTTAATGGCTGAGATCGAAGTGGTATTTGGGCTTTGGGCGGCTGTTTTTATGGCAGCCTATGTTGCCCTGTCTGGTCCGAGCGAAGCATTAAGCTACTTAAATAGCCGCGACTTTAGAGAACCGACCTTTGTTTTTGCCATGATGGTAATTGCATCGACCCGGCCTATTCTGGCAACAACAGAGTATTTTTTGCTCAAGATTGCTTCTTGGATTCCCCTCAATTCGGCAATCGCTTTATATGTCGTGACGTTGACTTTGGGGCCCTTGATGGGCAGTTTGATTACAGAGCCGGCAGCCATGACAGTAACAGCACTGGTTTTGTTTGATTATTTCTATAAACCATCTGCTTCTGCCATTTTCAAATATGCGACGTTGGGTTTGCTTTTTGTAAATATTTCGATTGGAGGTGTCTTGACGCCCTATGCAGCTCCACCGGTTTTGATTGGAGCCCATGCTTGGGACTGGGATATATGGTACATGCTTAGCCAGTTTGGCTGGAAAGCGGCTCTCGCTTGTTTTGCATCGACAGTGATAGTTGCCTACGTTTTCAGAAGCGAACTAGAAAAATTTTCGATCGAAATGTTTCCTGCAGGTCAGGATAAAATTCCTGCATGGGTTGTTGGGATTCATGTGTTTTTTATGGCAGCAGTTATCTTAAGCGAAACGTATTTAGCTCTACTCGTAGGTGCCTTACTATTTTTTATTGGTTTCACAGAAGTCACCCGTGAGTACCAAAGCAGGCTTCGTATCCGGGAAGGATTGTTGGTGGCATTTTTCTTGGGAGGCTTAATCGTTTTGGGTGGTCAGCAAAGTTGGTGGTTGCAGCCAGCCATTTCAGGACTGTCGGCTTATGGTTTGTACTTTGGGTCAATGTTACTCACAGCATTCACAGACAATGCCGCAATTGTCTATTTGGGTACGATGATTCCTGATTTATCCGAAGCTTCAAAGTATTTTCTGATGGCTGGTTCGGTCACAGGGGGTGGGCTTACGGTAATAGCAAATGCACCCAACCCTGCGGGGTATTCAATCTTGAGTCACTCGTTTGGAGAACGAGGCATAGAACCGTTAAAGCTTTTCTTAGCGGCGTTGTTTCCAACTTGTGTTGCGGTGGTTTGTTTCCTGCTGTAGGAGCACCCCATGAGTTTAAACTACACCGATATCCTTTACGAAAAGTCAGCAGGCATCGCTAAAATAACCATTAACCGTCCGGAAGTGCGTAATGCATTTAGGCCCCTGACGGTTCAAGAAATGTCTGATGCTTTGAATGATGCACGTGATGATCAATCAATCGGCGTGATTATTTTGACTGGCGCAGGTGATTTGGCATTTTGCTCAGGGGGAGATCAGCGTGTTCGCAAAGATTCAGGTTATGAGGATGACCAAGGTATTCATCGTTTGAATGTTTTGGATTTCCAACGTCAAATCAGGACTTGCCCAAAACCCGTGATTGCCCGAGTTGCAGGTTATGCCATTGGTGGTGGTCATGTTCTTCATATGATGTGTGATTTAACCATTGCAGCAGATAATGCTGTGTTTGGTCAGACTGGCCCTAGAGTGGGCTCTTTCGATGGAGGCTATGGTGCGAGCTATATGGCACGCATTGTTGGCCAGAAAAAGGCACGTGAAATCTGGTTTCTGTGCAGGCAATACAATGCCCACCAGGCACTCGAGATGGGCCTGGTCAATGCGGTTGTTCCGCTAGACCAATTAGATGCCGAGGTAGACAAATGGGCTCGTGAAATTTTGGCTAACTCGCCTATGGCTATCAGATGCCTTAAAGCAGCGCTTAACGCTGATTGTGATGGCCAGGCCGGCCTTCAAGAACTTGCGGGTTGTGCCACCATGCTTTTTTACCAATCTGAAGAAGGTCAAGAAGGTCGAAATGCCTATTTGGATCGAAGAAAACCTGATTTTGGGCGTTTCCCTAAGAGGCCTTGATGAAAGTTGTTTCACACTCACCTGAACAAACCGAACAAATTGCTGCTTGTTTGGCGAAGCATTTACCAGTTCCTGTGACCATTGCCCTCGAAGGTGATTTGGGTGCCGGCAAGACCTGCTTTGTGCGTGGTCTAGCCAGTGCATTTGGTGGGGCAGATTCTGTCTCTAGTCCAACCTATGCTTTGGCTCAGACCTACCCTACTGAGCCGCCGATTCATCATATGGACTTGTATCGTGTCAAATCACAGGATTTAGAGGATTTGGGACTCCAAAGCCTTCTGGAAGACCCGGCTGCGATTGTTTGTGTTGAGTGGCCAGAAAATCGCGTAAAAACCGATGTGAATGTGAGAATCTACCCCCCTTTGAAAAAGGGGGGCCAGGGGGGATTTGACGAGCGAGAAATCGAGTTTAAATTTAACGATCGATTTTCTAGGGACTGGGTATTGACACTCGAGCAAGATCTGTTAGCTTGTCTTCACTGAGGTGACGCGGGGTAGAGCAGCCCGGTAGCTCGTCGGGCTCATAACCCGGAGGTCGTTGGTTCAAATCCAGCCCCCGCAACCACTTGATAAGCGAACTTGGAGTTTCTAAGTTCGCTTTTTTTATGTTTAATCTATGGAGCTTTTACGCTTAACGGGGCGTTTACTGGATGCTGAATGATTCGCCGCAAGAACAAGAACGCTGAAACTTCTCGCTGCGGATTTTAAACCCACCATCAAAGTCCAACCATGAACCACCAATAGCAGCCATGGAACGTGGGTCTACGCAAATGGAAACACCTTTGTCTGTGAATACTTGGTCGCTTTCGTTGGCTGAGCTTACAAAAGCAAAATATGGCTTGAGACCCGAACAGCCCCCACCTTGAAGACCTACGCGCAAAAGAGAGCCAGGCTTTTCAGCTGCAAGCAAGGCTTGCAGGCGAGAAGCCGCACGGTCGCTAATGCCAACCTGACCTGATTCCAAAGGAGCCAAGTCGTCAAAAGTTGGCTTAAGTTTAGGGGTGCTTTTGCTTTGGATTCCAATCAGAGCCATAAAAGTTTACACAATCCTCATTCGAGCTGTCGCGCTTTCAATCTGCGCTTCAATCGATTTCAGGGTTTTCTCATCTTCTGCAGTTGTTTGCAAGAGCTGCCCTTCTAGTTGTTCCAACAAGGTCCTCTCGGAGGCAAGATCCACTTCGTTTGGCCAGGCGGCACCTTCACACATGACTGTGACATGCGACTGGTCCACTTCGGCGTAACCTGCTGCAACCATGAGCTTTTGGTCCCCATAACTTAGGGTCCCAGGCTTTAGACCTGCCAGTAAGGGAGCATGGCCAGGCAAAACTTGGAGTTCTCCCATGGATCCAGGCAATGTCACAGAGTCACACATTGTTTTAAGCAAAGAACGCTGGGGGGTGACAACCTCAAGTTCAATCATAGATTCTTAGCCTTCTCTAGAGCTTCTTCAATGGTTCCAACCATGTAGAATGCTTGCTCTGGGATATCATCGTGTTTGCCATCAACGATTTCTTTGAAGCCACGAATGGTATCTTCGATTTTGACATATTTACCGGGTGTTCCAGTAAATACTTCGGCGACATGGAAAGGCTGTGACAAGAAACGCTGTACCTTACGAGCGCGGGCTACAACTTGTTTGTCTTCTGGAGACAGCTCATCCATACCCAAAATCGCAATAATATCTTGTAAGTCTTTGTAGCGCTGCAAGGTTGACTGTACTTTACGGGCAACATCATAGTGCTCTTGTCCCAGTGTTTCTGGTGACAAAATACGACTGGTTGAGTCCAAAGGATCCACAGCTGGGTAGATGCCTAAGTCAGCAATAGAACGGCTCAAAACAGTTGTTGCATCCAAGTGGGCAAAAGTCGTTGCAGGAGCCGGGTCAGTCAAGTCATCTGCTGGAACGTAAATGGCTTGCACAGAGGTAATCGAACCATTTTTGGTGGTGGTAATACGCTCTTGGAGCATGCCCATTTCGTTGGCCAGAGTTGGTTGGTAACCTACAGCGGAAGGAATACGTCCGAGCAAAGCGGAGATTTCTGACCCTGCCTGAGTAAATCTGAAGATGTTATCGACGAACAAGAGCACGTCTTGGTTGAAGTCATCTCTGAAATGTTCGGCAATCGTGAGGCCTGAAAGTGCTACGCGTGCACGTGCACCGGGTGGTTCATTCATCTGACCGTATACCAAGGCTACTTTGCTCTCGGCAGCGTTAACTTTGCCGGTGTGTTCGTCGACTTTAATAACGCCGGACTCTTTCATTTCATTGTACAAGTCTCGGCCTTCACGGGTACGTTCCCCTACCCCAGCAAATACGGACAAACCACCATGGCCTTTACCAATGTTATTGATAAGCTCCATAATAAGCACGGTTTTGCCTACACCCGCACCACCGAAAAGGCCGATTTTTCCGCCTCTTGAGTAGGGAGCAAGCAAGTCTACAACTTTGATACCCGTTTCGAGAACACTGACCTCAGTGCTCTGTTGGGTAAAGCTTGGGGGTTCGCGGTGAATAGATTTAAAGGTTTCAGTTTCAACTGGACCTTGTTCATCTACCGGGTCACCTACAACGTTCAAGATCCGACCCAATGTGGATTTTCCAACGGGCATCATGATCGGAGCGCCAGTGTTTCGAACCTTAAGACCTCTGGTGAGACCTTCAGTGGAGTCCATGGAGATACAGCGAACAGCGTTTTCACCCAGATGTTGTGCAACTTCTAAAGTCAGCTTGTTTGAGTTGTTGTCTAGGGTCAATGCTGTGAAGATCTTGGGTAGGGAATCAGCTGGAAACTCAACATCTACCACGGGGCCAATCACTTGAGTTACTCTTCCGTCTAATAATGCTTCTGCCATGTGTGCCATTCTCCAAATCTCTCTTTATGACGTGGCTATAGAAGAAGACCGCTAGAAATGCAACACGCCTTGTATGGAAGAATTTAGTTTAGACGGCCGTGAATATATCCCTCTGTGTGATCTGCTTAAGATTATGAACCTATGTGAGACCGGAGGTCAGGCAAAAATTGTTATATCTGAAGGCGCTGTTAAAGTAGATGGTCAAGTTGAGCTGAGAAAGAGATGCAAGATCTGGCCAGGAAGCATGGTTGAGTTTGGAAAGCAGAAAATTTCGGTTGTAGATTACAAAAAAAGCGCTGCGCTTGATTCCAAAGTGTAAAGCCAGCCGAAAGTATCCGAAAGCGCATAAATAAGTAGATTTATCTCAGAATCTTCTGCGTTTAGGTAGAAAAAATCAGCGCTAATTGAGAGCATGAGTAAAGTGAACCAAGGAGCGATAGATAAAGCGTATCTAGCCAACCCGTGCCTTAAATGGGCTCCGCCTCTTAGAACCCTGTCAATGCTCGGGGATATGTGGAACATGGAGAGCCCCTTAAGCGTAAAACTCACGAATCGTCCTATTTTTAATCGTTCATGATTAAGCTCAATCTCCAAAAGATGATGAGTCTTATGGCAAGCATTTAAGCTGGAAACCCAGCTCAAAGACAGCATCACTATGCGAATAAATTTGGTTACCATTGCTGAGTAACCAATGAAAGGAGGTTAAGACTTCCACTAAACTAAGTTTTCCAAATACTGCCAGCGTTCATAAAGCTGCTCTATGCGTGATCCAAGTTCCCGCAGGCGTGATGCTTGTGTTGGGTGCTGCGCAAACTGTGTGGGGTCAGATAGACTGATTTCTAAAGCGGCTTTTTCTTCTTCTGCTTCTAAAACCTGTGTTTCGATGCTTTCGTATTCACGCTGTTCTTTGTAAGAACGCTTTTTCTTGGCTACGTTCGTCACCCCTGCCTTGGAGCCGGGGTCCAGGACTGGATCCCGGGTCAGGCCCGGGATGACTTCCGGTTTCAAGCGTTCGTAGGTTGAGTAACTACCTGCATAGTGCGTGACCGTACCATTTTCGAATATCAGCATTTGATTGCAAACGCGGTCTAAAAAGCGTCGATCATGGCTGACAATAAAAGCCACACCTTCATGAGAGTTTAGGCGTTCTTCAAGTACGCCCAGGGTGTTGGTATCTAAGTCATTGGTAGGTTCGTCCAAAAGCAGGCAGTTTGCAGGTTGTTTTAGCAATTTGGCCAGCAGTAGACGGTTTTGCTCCCCACCTGAGAGTGTTGAAACCTTGCGATTTTGATCGCTTGGTGAAAAGAGGTAGCGCTCTAAATAGCTGGCAATATGCATGGGCTTGTCGGCCACGTAAACGGTATCGCCCTGGTCTGCCAAAGTCTCTTTGAGGCTAAGTTCTGGCTCTAGTTGGGCTCTGTTTTGATCAAATTGAATAATCTCAGTATGAGGCCCGCGTATGATCTCGCCGCTTGTAGCAGTTCTGGCTCCAGAGATGAGTGATAGCAGTGTTGTTTTCCCTGCGCCATTAGGCCCTAAGATGCCGTAGCGTTGGCCTTCGGTGACAATAAGGTTTAGATTCCTGAATAAAGGCTCAAGGGATAACTCTTTGAATTCGAGAATTGTTTTGGCAAGACGCTTATTCTGAGTGCTTTCAATTTGTACTTGCTTGGCACGTGTGCGTTCGAATTCGGCTGAAACTTCAGTGATGAGATCGTGAGCTCTAGAAATGCGTGCGCTTTGTTTGGTTGTGCGCGCAGGGGTCCCTGCCCTGAGCCAAGCAAGTTCCCTGGCGACCAGTCGATCTTTGCGATGCAGGGTTCGGTTTTCAATGTCAGTTCTTGTTAATTTATTTTCTAGAAATTGCTCGTAAGATCCTGGATGTGCAAATAAATTTCCGGAATCAAGTTCAACAATTCGGGTCGTAACTTCATCGATAAAAGCGCTATCGTGAGAAATAAACAAAACAGGTTTATTGGAGGCTTTGAAGTAGTTTACCAAGAACTGAATCGCACTTAAATCAAGATGATTTGTGGGTTCATCGAGCAA
This sequence comes from uncultured Myxococcaceae bacterium, assembly GCA_964635635.1. GTDB lineage: Bacteria > Myxococcota > UBA727 > UBA727 > JABDBI01 > CAZWPE01. The sequence continues at coordinate 311,404 of CAZWPE010000001.1, forward strand.
GAAGATATCGGGATCTTCTAGTAAAACACGGGCCAAATCTACTCTGCGCCGCTCTCCTCCTGAAAGGCTTTTGATGGTTTGGTGGCGGGCTTTGATGTGCAGGCGCGATAAAACTTCTTCGATTTTGTATTCTTCGCCCTTAAATCCATGTTTGAGAGCTTCTTCTACTGTGGCTTCTAGGTTCAGTTGGGGTTCTTGGGTGAGAAAGCCAATGCGAGCATGTTTGACTTTATCAACGGTGCCGTTATCAGGCTCAATCTGTCCTGCAAGAACTTTAAGAAAAGTCGATTTTCCTGCGCCATTGTGACCAACGAGAGCCACACGCTCCCCAGAAAGGAGGGAAAATGACAGGTCATTAAAAATAGTTCTTGCGCCAAATTTAAGCGCGATATGATTCACACTGAGCATACTTGCGTCTTATTGCTACTCGGTGCTAAAGCTTGGAGCAAGACCTATGCCAACGAAAAAGCAACTTCATGAAGAAGGTGATGTGTTGACCCGGGAAGACACCCAGGTCAAAAAACCCAAACGATATTGGGTAATTATGCACAATGATGACTACACCTCCCAAGAGTTTGTGGTTCATGTTTTGGAGCGCTTTTTTAATAAACCTGGCAGTGAAGCTCAACGCTTGATGATGCAAGTTCACACTCAGGGTAAAGCTTCTGTTGGGTTGTATTCCAAAGATTTGGCAGAGACTAAAATTAGCCAAGTAATGGCGTATGCTCGAGAAAATGGAATGCCACTCAAATTAAGCATGCAACAAGAAAGTTAAGCCTCCTTGCTTTTTGTGTTGTTAATAATTTATTATTTAATAATGAAATCAATAATAATAATTTTTTCTTTTGGATCATTGATGGCATTGGCAAATGTTTCATCTGGAAACGTGGCAACTGATTCTACGGGCACTCAAGGTAGCACAAATAATAATGCGACCAGTGTTTATAATGGTGGTGGTTGTTCGGGTACACGTATCAATTCGAGTTTGTTTCTAATGTTGGGCTTGGGTGCAGGACTTTGGCTTTGGGCCTTGAAAAAGAAGTCGAAGCAGCCTAATGCCTAAGGCATGACCACTCGAAAGACCGTAATCATTGGCTCTGGCCCTGCTGGCTGGACCGCTGCTCTTTATACTGCACGTGCGACGTTAAGCCCTTTGGTTTTTGAGGGTTCTTCCCCCAATATGCCAGGCGGGCAGCTCATGATTACTTCTGAAGTCGAAAACTTCCCTGGGTTTCCCACAGGAGTCATGGGGCCACAGCTCATGAATCTTTTTAAAGAACAGGCGATGCGTTTTGGGGCTGAAGCCCGAACCGAAAATGTGACTCATTTGGATCTCTCAAAACGTCCTTTTAAAGTCACTTCAGAAACAGGCGAAGTGATAGAGGCTCAAACCGTTATTTTGGCAACAGGTGCGACTGCAAAGCTTTTGGGGTTACCGCTAGAACGAGAGCTGATGGCGCGTGGGGCTGGGGTTTCCGCTTGTGCGACCTGTGATGGTGCGTTTTATCGCAATCAGGATGTTGCGGTTGTGGGTGGCGGAGACACGGCCATGGAAGAGGCTCAGTTCCTCACCCGTTTTGCTTCCTCTGTTACGTTGATTCACAGGAGATCGGATTTTAGAGCCAGTCGAATCATGGTTGAGCGCGCAAAGGCTAACCCTAAGATTAAGTTTGAACTAGAAGAAGAAGTTCAGGAAATCTTAACCACCAATAATGCCGTTTCTGGGCTTCGTTTGAGAAACAAAACCATTGCTGTGACTGGGCTCTTTGTGGCAATCGGCCACCAGCCAAACACGAATTTGATTTCCGGACAAATGCCTTTAGAATCAAATGGTTACCTGAAAACCCTTGGAAAAAGCTCAAAGACTGAAATTGAGGGTGTTTTTGCTTGTGGTGATTTGCAAGACTCTGTTTATAGACAAGCCATTACGGCTGCGGGATCTGGCTGTCAGGCAGCGATTGACTGTGAGCGCTATTTAGAAAGCTTGGGCCATTGAGCGTTTTTAAGACATATAGATTTTCTTGGTTTATTGTGAAATAAAATATTGATATGTTATTATTTTATTATGCCATTAATGATTAAGCCTCTTGAAGGTGGACAAAATAAGCCAATAGAACAAGAGAAGAGTTCTGGGTTTAATGGAGATCGTCTTGAAGACCAGAGTGAAATCGAATCAAGACGAGCTGCTCAAAATTTATTGTCGAACAATGAAGCCAGATCGAATGCGCTTCGAAAGCAACACATTCCGTTGCTTGATGAGTCTAGGTATGAGGTCATATCTGAATCTATCGCAAAACTTTCCAGTTATGAGCAGGCTCTTTTATGGCGATCATTGCCTGAGCTCCGTGCTCATTTCGGTCTGCTATTAAGCAAAAAATATGGTGACCTAACTAAAAAGGATCACAGAACAATTGCTGAAACCTTAGAAAAACTTCCTAGGCATGAGCAAGATATCATATGGGCAGCCATACCCAAACTCTATCTTCATATTAAAAATACAAGAGAAACAGATCCCAATGCATCTCGTTTCCATAAGCAATCCCAAAAATATGAGAAAGAATACACCCCTGGAGATGAACCTCCTGAGTTTGTTGAGCAATTCAAACCAATGAGCCAAATTTCAGCGCACGAAATCATAGAACAAGTGGCTAACTATCTGGACAGTGATCAATTTGAGTTGTCGCAACTTGCAGAGCTTCCTGAATCTTCAGAAAATTACAAGGCTTTAATAAATGGGGCTCAAGAGTATGCTTCAGGCATTGAAAAACTGAACAGTGGGGAAAAAATTCTGGAATCCCTAAAGAAGTTAACTCCAGGTATTAGAATGTTTGCACTCGCTCACTTAACACCAGAGCAAATGACAAAGATTGGACAGCATATCGCGGAAACAGAGCAGTATGATTTACTCAAATTGTTTGAGCATGTTCCGGGGCCACTGGAAAAGTCTCATTTAGCTAAACTGCTGTTACCAACTCTCAGTAGCATTACGGAAGAGAACTCGAAAAAAATCCCCTTGGGGTCTATTCAGCACATTCGAACCTATGCTTGGCTAGCGCTTACTGAGCCCGGAGCAGCAGAACATTTAGCCATTTTAGCTAGAAATGTTAAGGAATTTGACCGGAAAAACCTGAAAACACAATTGAACCGATTATTTAGTAATGTGTCTTTTGATGATAATGGATTGCAAATTGACGTAAATGACTATTTAGGTTTCTTGTTTCCGGAATATAAACAGGGGTTATTTTTCATTAAAACCACATCTCCAACAGCTGATGCCTTAATAGAAGATAATAAACAGACAGGTGCGCTTGTAAAAGCTGAAGATTTAAAAAAAGCTTCTAACAACCCAGCAGCCTTAACTCTTGCTGTTCAACAATTTCAAGAATATTTATCAACAGAAGTCCTTTCTGCGCTCCAAGAAATAGTGGACGGATACATTGAAAATCTTAAAAATGCGGATAAATTTTCTGAGGGATATATGGAGATTGAATTCCCTCATAATAAAAACGCTCCAATGCCCACTGATGACCTTGCTTACAAGTTCATGCAGAGGTTGCTAGAACCAAAAGACTTGGAAGTTCGCCAAGCTATGAAGGATTTGCTCAATTCAGAAGACTTGAAAGCTGGTCAATCCATCAAGAAATTAGTGAAAGAACCCGAAACAAAAGAGAAGGCTTATTCGGTTATAAAGGCTTTTATAAATTCGGAAGTGAGAGATTTCCAAATTTTAAATGCCAGGTTGAATTCACAAGGCCTGAAGGTTGACGAAGCTATAAGGTATTTGTTAAGCATCGAAGACTGGGAAAGCGACCCGTTAGCTTTAGGAAACACAAAAGAACATCGAACCATAGAAGCTTTACTTAGTCCAAAAATCTTAAAAAATAGCCGATTTATTAGGGCTTTGTTTGACTCAAAAGAATTGAAAGTTGACCAAGTTATAAATGCTTTGCTGGAATCAGAAGACATTGAAGCGGGTCAAGTCATCAAAATCTTGCTCGGTTCAAAAGACTTGAAAGCTGATCTCAAAAAATCGTTTCTTGAGACAATACCCCTAGAACGGTTGATTCCAATTTTAGACATGGCTTTTAAGCAACCAGAAATTGATTTTGAGCAATGCTTAAGCCTGCTTGATGAAGAGCATGTAAAATATATCATTCTTAAAATGTCGATATACAGAAAAGAACAGATTTCTCTTCCGTATTGGTTACTAGATCTCATCGAACATTACAGCAATCGAACGAACAAAGAAGCAGGTACTGAAAAAGATTTACAGGGTTTCTGTTATGATTTTGCTTCTTTAGCTTTAGATGAAAACACAAGAGGAAGCATTCTGGGTACTGTTGGTAGTTACATAGATCTAGAAGAGAGTGGCATGTATTTTCAATCTAAAGAAATTCGGGAATCAATGCGCGGTACTAAAAAAATTGCAGCCTTTTTAGAGAATTTCGCTGCGAGCGGATCAATAGCATCTAAAGTTGAAAGATTAAGAATAGGATACAAACCTGCCAGTATACCTGCATTAGAATATCAGGCACAAAGCGACTCTAACAGCCAAGCGACGTCTGCAGCTAGTGGGAGTGCTTCAGTCATTAGAAAATGATCTAAGGGGTGTCATTTTGAGTCTTATCCTGGCCTTCAGGCCGGAGCAGTATCTTGACAGGTTTTTTGTGTATATTATAACGTATTGATGAAATTATTTGTTTTTACGTTTTTAATGCTGTCCTTGGGTCTTAATGCTGACCATGGATTGCAGACACGCTCCCCTATTAATTCTTTAAATTTTCTATTTAAATCGGTTTCTAAAGTTACTAAGCCAGCTTGGGAAATGGCTAAGAGCTTTGTTTCTCAAAGTGTGCCTGAAAAGCTTTTTGGGGCTTTTGCCTTGGGTACATGGGCCTCTAAAAAAACTATGACAGAGAGCCTTCATGAGGCATCTGGGCCAGTCAGTGTAGTTGCTGATGAGCGCAAACAGTTGAACTCAGACAGTTTGAATGAATTGTCTTCATATGCTCTAAAGCTATACAACAAAGAAAAACATGATGAACTGAAGGATGCGAGCGAGAATGGACATCATTTAAGCGTCAAACAATATGAAGAGTTGGCTCATTTGGATGTTCTAGAAAAAGAACTTCAAGAAAAACCTGGGTATAAAGAATCTTCAAAAGTTAGCAAAACTGAATTTGGCACTCAAAAGGCTCCAGAAGGGTCTAAGTTGCCTGGAATGTGGGTTGCGCCTAGTTCGTCAAACTCAGCAACAGCGGCTGCGAGTGGTGGTTATTCAGGGGGAAATACGCAATTAACCGGCTTAACGCCGCTGCAGGATCTTGTTTTAAGGAAGGTGCTTTCAAATGCTGATCTTGAAGATTTTAAGCTGATGTTGGAGAATCCAGAAACAGATTTACAACAGAAGTTTCCTCCTGGAGCTCCTGTAGCTGGTTTTACTCTGATTCAGGCTCTTGTTAGCATGGTAGGAACTTCCCAAATTCATGTAGAGATGTTTAAGCTGTTGTTGGGCAAAGCGACGAAACAAGATTTAGAACAGAGGTTTCCTCAGGGAAGCGTTTTTGCTGGCCTCACTTTGATACAAGCCATTGTTGCTCAGAAAAAAAATCCCGACAGTCAACTTGAGATGTTTAAGCTGTTACTGAGTGATAAGCGAATAAACTTAAAACAGAAGTTTGTTCAAGGAACTGGATTTGAAGGCCAAACTTTGATTCAGTCTCTTGTTGATTCGGAGGAAGTTTCCGATAATCAGCTGGAGATGTTTAAGCTGTTGTTGGGCAAAGCGACGGAAGAAGATTTAAAACAGAGCTTTCCTCAAAAAAGTCCTTTTGCTGGTTATACTTTGATGCAACTCCTTGTTGCTAAGCAAAAAGCTTCCGAGAATCAAGTTGAGATGTTTAAGCTGCTGCTGGGCAAAGCGACGACAGAAGACTTGAGAAGAACATTTCCTTCGATAAGTCCGTTTGCTGGTCTCACTTTAATGCATGTTTTTGTAGGAACAGAAGAAATTTCCAAGACTAAGCTAGAGATGTTTGAGTTGTTTGTGAAAAAAGCGCATGAAACCTTTATTGAAAGAGAGCAACTCTCAAGAGAGCAGATTGCAGGTGAAGAAACGCTTAAAAGGCACTTAAGTTACAGGCAAAATCTTGAATGGGAAATGATGGCGGAGAGGGAGAGAATTGAACTCGAAGCAACAGCTGATAGTAAAAAACTTGATGCTCCGTTTAGTTTTATTCAAAAACTAGTCGATCAATACCGTGATTTTTCTAAATCAGAATCAGATGCAAGAAAAGCGATTTCAAAATCTTCAGCAGATGAGTTTGAGAATAAGATACGCCAACCATTCATCAAGAAGAATCAAGAGATTAAGCAGAGGCAAGAAGCATCCTTAAAGAAACAGGAAGAACAGTTAGAAAGAGCCCGTAAGCAAGAGGCTCAGGAACGTTCAAGATTAGCCGCAGAGAAGCATAAAAAAGACAAGGCTGAACAAGAAAGTTTTTTTGAAAAAGAACGAAATGGATATATTTTATTGGCTAAAGAACAGGAATCAGGGTTTAAGTCTATTGGTGCTCATGCGAAAGGAATGCGCGATCAGATAGCGCTTTATGAACAACAAAAAGATGAGCGTTATAAAATCCTAAAGAAATGGGCTCAAGAATTTAAAGAACTTAGCAATGTATACCAGGAGGATTTTAGAGAAGCGAGAAGAATGGAGCTAGAAGAAGCTGAAAAGGCTTGGCAAGAATACGTTGAAGGTTTGTTAAAAGAGTTAGAAGCTTCTCAGGAAGAAGAGATTGTTTCTGCTAACATGCCTCTTCAGGCTCCAACGCCAAGCTCTGTCACTGCGGCAAGTATGCCACAAGAAGATAGCGGCAATGCTTGGATCAATTGGAGACATATTTTTGAAGGGCACACTGGCTCACTGATGGAGAGTGAAAAATCGATTTTCTTACCCAGATATTCTCAAAAAGAAGAATTACAAAAAATCATGCTGGATGCGCTGGCAAAAGGTAAACCGGTCAGCACTGATGGAGATAAGATTGTTTTCGGGTATAGATTTCTACATGGCATAGGTTTTGCTCAGGGTTTTCAAACTTCAGCGATTTGTGTTGTTGTGCGGTACTCAGGAAACAAACGAGTGATTATAACAGCCTACCCTGTTCCTGAGGAAAAACTCGCAAACATGCTGAACCCAAAAACTAACCACGGTTCAGCCACAGCTGCTGCGAGTTCTTAGTAAAAAACCTAGGTCATTAAGTGTTCATCTATACGGGTTTCTGTTGGGGGTCTCCTTGAAAACCGTAACTTAAGAAACTTTGGCTACAGAATTGAGAAATTCTCTAAATGAAGGATATTTAATGTTTAAATCTTCAAAGGCTTCTTTTACTTTATCTGGGTCTTGACTTCTGAGCTTGTTCATTGAGTCAGCAATAGCTGCTTCTTCTGTGTCGAATTTTGAATCGTTGCGCATCCTCTCTGCAATTTCGGCAATATTTTTACTGTCTTCCATGAGTTGTTTTAATTTTGGAAATTTATCTGCGGCTTTATCTCCAAATAACCTTTGTATAGAGACTGCTAGGGCATAAATATCGTCAAAAGGTGTGCTTTTTATTGCAGCAAGACCGCTAACAAATTCCCGAACAGCCCCAGTGTTATGGGCTGGATTTGTGTAGTCAACTAAGTCTTCAATGTCTCCTAGATATCCTCTTTTTTCTTTTAGAAAAATATTGAGAGGTTTTACGTCAGAATGCATTAAATTTTTTGAATGTAAAAGAGTAAGCGTCTTGGCTGTGTCGGACAATATGTTCTTTTTCTCCTCGGAAGTTAGATCGTTTTTTTGAGTCTCTAAATCTCCATCCATGAGTTCGTCACTGGCTTCGAAGAACTCTTTGTCCTTAGATGATTGAATTTTTTGTGTAAATGATCTGTCTAGGTCTTCAAGTTTTCCGGCGATCATTAATTTTTTTTCATCGTCTCCAAATTTATCTTTTAATAACTGAGTAGCCATTCGGATTCTTTCTGAGTGCTCTCTATCTTCCGAACGAAGCAATACTCTGCGTTTTAAGGCGTTGTTCGATGGTGTTGTAGGAGTTTTTTGTGGCTTTGGAAGGCTAATCTCAAACACCCGTGTTTCATAAACCTTCGAAGATTTTCCTTCTGCAATCTTTCCCCCAATCACTTCAACTTCCAGTGTATTTTGGGGTGTTTTTTTTACCCACGCGCGAATGGCACCTGAATCATTAGCATCACCAATACGAATTCTGCCCGTTTTTGGTGGGTTGTGTACTAATGTCATAATACCATGTGCTAATATAAAAGCAGGGTCCTTACTTCTTTCTTCAAAGCTTTTTAAGTATTCTGCCTTCATCCGTTTTGCATATTCGCTTTCCTCTTTTTTAGGCGGTGATTTAGAAGATTCTGCGGGTGTAATTGCAGCTGCTGGTGGAGGAATAGTGGCTTCGCTTTCAGAGTGAGACATCCTACCCACCGGCAACGGCGGAGGCGAATACGAGTTAGTAGCCACGAATGCAGAGGATTCTTCTGATTGGAACATGCTTTGGGAGGAATTTACGGGATTCTCTTTAGTGTTCGGATTAGAGCCATACGTCCCATTCCAAGACAGGGCATCAGCCATGAATTCAGAGGACCCTTCTGGTGAGGGCATGCCTTGAGGGGGATTCTCTTCATTAGGGTTTAAATTAGAGCCAGACGTTTCATCCGAAAGCGTGTCCACAGTGATGGGTACAGAGCGTTCTTCTGAAAGATCCGAACTTTGAGAAGAATCTCGGGATATACTAAGCTTAGATGTACTCGAGCTCTCTTCTCGAAGATGAAGCTCCCTCAAAACTTCCTCTATCTTCTCCCTGATTTGATCGGGTTTGATAATCTTTATGTGAGTTTTACGAAATTTTGTTTGGATTTTAAGCGCTGCTGCAGACTCTACTGTTAATAGGTGCTTGCTGTCGGCATTTGTATTATTCGCATGAAATGCATCTGATGCTGTTTTCTGGGGAGTTTTATTTGATTCCGCGTGACTTAGAGCTTCTTCCAGAGGAGCGCTACCGCCATGAATTAGTTTGATATTATTCATCACACATCAATCTTACCATTAAACTGTGTATGATATAAATTTGAATATTAATTTACTCTGGGCCTATTGCTTTATTTAGAAAGCTCGAGCCATTGAGTGTTCATAGGCCTGGGCCTGTAATACAGGCACGGTCAGCTGCTCTGAAACTTTACAAAGATTCATCAGGATGTAACTAAACTGAGCAAAATTAAGGCTTTGGGGTGCGAGATCGACTTTAACATAGAGATCCCCTTCCTTATCTAAGCCAATTCGTATATTTGGGCTTTCCCTGTTTAAAGCAACTAGCAAGCGAGCCACTGAATGGTTCCAACCGCCTGGATCCAAGGGTTTATCTAGGACAGGATTGATGGCCATTCTCATCCCCCCTTCATGTACATGCAGGAGAATCTTGGTGTTCCCAAAGATACCCTTGTATTGGGTTCTTAGGACAGAATCAGTCATTAGCTGGTAAGACCAACCTAAATGTTCCAAAAATTCAGCGACTTGCCCCGGACTCATGGGTCTATGTAATAACCTCCAAGAAAAATCGCAATTTTAACGTTGCGTCGAAATTGGGTTTTTGGTAACCACTTTGGGTAAGGAGTGACAACATGAAAAAGTCTCTTGTATTTACGGCCCTTTTGATGGCCATTGCCGGTTGCAGCAATAAGAAAATGGACGAGCGTATGGAAGCCTTGGAAAAGCGTGTAGAAGCGCTTGAGACCAAGCCAGCCGTCGCACGTCCAGCAATGCCGCCAGCTCAAGAAAAAGCCTATGAAATTCCAGTAGGTACCAGCCCAGTGCTTGGCAAAAAAGATGCCAAAGTTAGCGTGGTGATCTTCAGTGATATGCAGTGCCCATTCTGCGCAGGTGCAGATGGTTTGCTTCGCGAAGCTGTTAAAGATCCAGAGCTTAAAGAAAAGGTGAACGTTGTATTCAAGAACTTCCCACTGTCTTTCCATCAAAATGCTAAGCCAGCTGCTAAGGCTGCATTGGCTGCACGTGAGCAAGGAGAAGACAAATTCTGGGCTATGATGGAGAAGGCCTTTGCTAACCAGCAAAACCTCACCCCAGAAAACTTCAACAAGTGGGCTAAAGAAATCGGTTTGAACCAAGCTAAATTCGGAGCTTCTTTGAAGAACAACGATGGCAAGTACGAAGAAATGATCAAAGCTGATATGGACCTTGGAACCAACACCGCTCAAGTACGCGGAACTCCATCGATTTATGTTGGTGGCTGGGAACTGCGTGAGCGTTCCGTTCAAGGCATCAAGAACCTCTTGAAAGAAAAGAACATGATCTAACCTACCCCCTGCTCTATTTCCCCTCTCCACAGGGTGGAGAGGGGTTAGGGGTGAGGGCTTTCCCCTTTATTAAATACACTTTTTAGGGCATGCTTTTAGTATGTGCGGAATTGTTGGATATGTAGGCCCTAAAGAAGCTCAGCCGATTCTTTTAGAAGGATTGAAACGTCTTGAGTACAGAGGCTATGATTCTGCAGGTATTGCTACTTTGCAAAATGCCCAGACTTACATCTGTAGAGCGGCTGGTAAGTTAGGAATGCTTTCTGCGAAGTTGGATAAAGAGCCTGCTCCGGGAAACATTGGTATTGCGCACACACGTTGGGCATCTCATGGAAGGCCTAATGAGCTCAATGCTCATCCACACAGCTTTGGACCCATTACATTGGTCCACAATGGTATTATCGAAAATCATACCAAATTGCGCGCAGAGCTCGTGGCGTTGGGGCATAAATTTAAGTCAGATACTGACAGTGAAATCGTAGCGCATTTGATGGCCAGGTATGTTGATGAGCTGCCTGGAGATTTTCCTGGTGCAGTACGAAAAGCCCTGGCGCGTATTGAAGGCGCCTATGCACTGGTGATTTTGAATGCTTCGCAACCAGATACGTTGATTGGAGTGAAGCAAGCTTGTCCTTTGGTGGTTGGCCTTGGGCAAGATGAGAATTTTGTGGCGTCTGATTTTCCTGCAGTGTTAAGCCACACGCGTCAGTTTTTAGTACTTGAAGATGGCCAAATGGCTGTTGTGAAGCGTCAGAGCGTTCAAGTAACGAATATTTTAGGAATAGAGCAAAGTCCAAGGCAAATCAGATTGGACTGGTCACCGGCAACAGCTGAAAAAGGCGGCTTTAAGCATTTTATGCTCAAAGAGATTTTTGAGCAGCCTCAGGCAGTGATTGATACCCTTCGTGGTCGTTTGAATGCTGAAGAGCTAGAACAAGCTTTTGATGGGGTAGATTTAGGTCTTCTTGCCAAGGCTGAGCGTATAACAATTGTTGCGTGTGGAACTTCTTATCACGCAGGTTTGATTGCTAAGCGTTTGATTGAGGATTTGGCTGCTATACCCGTAGAAGTCGATTTAGCGAGTGAGTTTAGGTATCGGAACCCACTGATTTCTAAAAATCATTTGGTGATGGGAATCTCACAATCAGGTGAAACGGCAGACACCCTGGCTGCGTTGCAATTAGCCAAGAGCCAAGGTGCATCTGTCTTTACGATTTGTAATGTGCTAGAATCAGCCATTCCACGTTTGTGTTCAGATAGTGCTGGTGTGCTTTACACGCATGCAGGACCTGAAATCAGTGTTGCGAGCACGAAAGCATTTTTGACGCAAATCGTGAGCTTGTACGTGCTTGCTTTGTTGTTAGGCAAACAACGAGGACTGCTTAAACAAACGACTTTAGAAGAGCATTTGGAGCATTTAAATGAACTTCCAATGTTGCTTGAGCGTGTTTTGAAGCATGAACCGGATATCCGGGAAGTGGCCAAGCAACTGCTCACAAAAGAACACTTACTGCTGATGGGCCGTGGGGTTTTACAAGTTGTGGCTATGGAAGGTGCGCTTAAAATCAAAGAACTCTCTTATATGCATGCGGAAGCTTATGCTGCAGGTGAGATGAAGCATGGGCCGATTGCGCTAATTGATGAAGAAATGCCTGTTTTGGTCCTGGCGACACCAGGCTCTTTGTATGAGAAGACATTATCTAATCTGGAAGAAGCTAAATCTCGTGGCGCGCAGATAGTTGTACTCTGCAGTGAAACAGATGAGCATCTAAGGACTCAATACCCACGAGCACTTTTGGTCCCTGAATGTGCACCGTATTTGTTGCCCGCAATCGCTGTGTTGCCACTGCAATTATTAGCTTATCATTTAGCCAATTTGAGAGGCCTAGATGTAGACCAACCACGTAACTTAGCCAAAAGTGTGACAATCGAATGATACTTGAATTTGACCCACAGGCCCATCCGGCGGATATTAAAGACTATCTTGAGCAAGTTGATATTGCCCGGTGGCCAGAGTTATTGCGTCAAATTGCAGATCCTGAGAAACGAGCCGAAGTTGTTGCTGAGATTGATGAAAATCAATGGAAAGATTTGCTCGAGCAACTGCAGCCTGTTGAAATCGCAGAACTTGTGCGTGAGATGGAGTCTGACGACGCTGTAGATATTATTGCGAAGCTTCCACTCCCGATTCGTTATGAGACTCTTTATCGGTTGCCAGCGCCTGAAAGACATCGTGTTTTGGAACTCCTTGGATACCCTGAAGATTCTGCAGGCGGTATCATGCAGATTGAGTTGGCGCGTGTTCAAGAAGATGCGTTGGTCTCAGATGCAATCATTAAAGTTCGGGAATTAGTAGAAGAAGATGTTGAGGTTATTGCCGTCTGGGTGGTTAATGCTCAAGACCAGCTGGTGGGTTCAGTCGAATTGGCAGATTTGTTGATTTCAAAATCAACGGTTCCGATTAAGAAGCTTATGGAAACTGATGTAATCTGTGTTCGGCCATTGGTTGATCAGGCAGAGGTTGCTCAGCTTTTCAAAAAATACGATTTATTGGCACTGCCTGTGGTGGATGATGAGAGCCATCTAATCGGTCGTATTGTCGTCGATGATATTGTGGACGTTCTTGCTGAAGAAGCCGATGAAGAGGCTTTGCGTTTGGCAGGTACCAGTGCTGAGGAACTTGAACATCCAGAGCATGTTTTTAAAGCAGCTCGCATCCGTTTGCCATGGTTGGCGGTTGCCCTTGGATGCTCGATGATATCGGCCAGTTTGCTCAAATTTTTCGAACCATTGTTGGCTGAGATGACCATTATCTACGCCTTTTTGCCGGTCATTATGGCGATGGGCGGCAATGTCGGAACTCAATCATCTACGATTTTAATCCGTTCGCTCGCAACCGGTAAAGCCGATTTGGGTGATATTCCGAGAGCATTATTCAAAGAAATCCGAGTTGGGTTGTTGATGGGTATTTTTTATGGTTTGTGTGCAGGGTTGATGGCGACCTTTGTGCTGAGTAAGCAAAATTATGCCCTTGGAGCGATGGTGTTGGTGTCCATGATTGTTGCCATGATTACGGCAGCCACCTTGGGTGTTTTGGCCCCTGCTCTTTTGCGTAAATTAGACGTCGACCCAGCCATTGCGGCTGGGCCTTTTGTGACTACCCTGAATGATATTACAGGGATTTTGATTTACATGCTTACAGCTCAGTTGTTCCTTGGGCTTCTTCAAAAAAGTTCATGGGTTTGAGTGTGAACTGAGCTTTGTGAATAGGCATGATGGGCCAGTCTTCAACGACTGGAAGATGCGTAACACCTAATGTATACCAAACAACCAAGTCCTTGTTGACAATTGAGTCATCTCTGGTGGCAATCCAGGCTGGGATTCCCTCACCTTCGTTTTGATTGGGGAAATCGCCTGCAGCATGCATCTCTTCTGGGTGATACTGGGTGACATGCAGCGAGTTCTTCAAGAAAGGCGCAGCTCTAAAAGGCATTGAATTTAACTTGCCTTTGTAAGCTCCACCCTCGCCTGGCTCTAGAACATAACCGGAAAAATGTCCCAGATGGTTTTTGCGATTGGGATTATAAACCCACCAATGAGTTGCACTGCTGGAATCTGGGTTGCGCATTGACTCAGATTCGCTTTGCAATAGGTACTCATTGATAAGAAATACATTTCCATAAGGATTTTCAATGTCATCTCCAGCTTCTTCAAGCTTAACTTCTGCAATGCTATTGTGTGGTCCATCTACTGCAAAATCGAGCCTGAAGTTGAAGAAGTGTTGATGAGCGGTTGCTATAAGATTGGTGTCAATCAGCATGCCAAATTGGTCGGCACGACTTAAGGTACTGCAACGGCCACATTTATTAAGCTCATAGCCTTTGGCTAAGAGCATGCCGGTTAAAATGGCATGCATTTGAATCGTGCCATTTTCTTTAAAGACCCAGCTGATGCCGTAATCATAATTTCCGACGGTGAATATGAATGTAATCACAAGCTCTTTTGCAGAACGCGCAAGCATTAAATTATTATCTGGATTGTAGTGAGACCAAAGGACACCTGCAGAACGTTCATAAATCGCAACTGAAGAAGGCTGTTTGATGATGTTGCCATAATTGTCTGCAATCAGCGTATCAATCGCTTGGCCATCAACAGGAAAGTGAACACCGCGCTGGAGAGGGTTCGCATTGTTTCCAATACCGTAATCTCCTTCATCAAACGCAGCGCGCCAGTACCAGTTTTCACCTGGGTCAGAATAAGGAACAATCATTTCCGAGAGTGAGGCACGATCCAAAATAGGTCTAAAGACGCCACTGGAAACTTGTCCAACATCATAAAGCACGAGTCCTTCACGAGGGTGCATTTGGAACCTGAAGCGCCAATTTTTCCAAGACACCTGGGTTCCAGAAATCTGCCATGGATAAGTTTTGCCATCACATGAATTAGATGCAGGCGATTCTGATTGGGCGGCTTTGGAGAAGTCACGTTTATGGGGTGAAATTGGTTTGACACCTAAATCTGTTACTTGGACGATTTCTCCAAGTGTTGCATCCCATATGGCTGAAATACCTTCGATGGGTCTTGCAAATGGATTGGTGCTGTCTTCTACTAGATAAAAGCTTGCACGTAATATTCTATGTGAATGGTCAACGTTGACATTCGTGAGATCTCCAGGGCCCCAAGTATCTACAAATACGCTCTCAAAGTTTGAAATGCCTCTTTTAAGCATGGCTTTTTGCCACTCTGGATTCGATTTGATCGTCTTTTTAACTAATTCATACTCGATATTGAGTATGGCAGGTTGGCCTTTAATTGCTTTCTTTGAGAGCAGATCTCCACTCCTGAGATTCAGAACACATTCGTAGCGTTCATTTTTTTGAAAGTGGATAATGACAGCGTAAGCATTGCGTTTTTCAGGATTAAAAGCTGGATAATATCCAGCTTTGGTTTTTTCTGGCTCTGCAAGATTTAAGACTTGAAGATACCAACCATTTCCAAGAAGCCCCTCGGCCTTCAGCAGAGAGATCGCGCGTTCAAATTCTGCCTCATTGAGAGGATCAAGCGCGTGCCTGCTTATTTCCATTTGAGGAGTGCGTTCGTTATGAAATTGTCCAGATTGGCTGACTTGGCTACAAGAACAAGCCAGCGCCAGCGCCAATAGGGCTACAGAGATTTTTTGTCGCTTCATTTTAATTGAAACGTCTCCAAAGAATCTGGGATTCCGCTATGAGAGTAGAGATGTTGAGATTATTCATATTATTTGGATTAAGTTTGGCTTTGAGTGCTTGGGAAAATCATGCCCTGTCTACCAAATTGGCGCTTTCAGGTTTGCAGGATATAAAAGTTCGTGCAGAGCCTTTAGAAGCCTTTTTGCGAGATGCGAAATTAGGCACGCCGCAGGAGTTTTTCAGAGGTCTTCGGGTTAATCCAAACACCAAGTACCCATTGTACTTGCAAATATTTCCCTCTCCCCTTGCGGGAGAGGGCCAGGGTGAGGGGTCTAAGTTGCAAGCGGCCGATGTTACGCTGTTGCCGGATTCACTCAGCCCAACAGGTCGAAATTTTCGCAAGCTTCAAGTAGGTGAAATGGTTTCTGCGCATGATGTTTTTGCCTCAGCATCCGACGAGCCAGATTATGGGATCGACTTGTATTTATGGGAAGATAATGGAACCGAGTTTGGAAAAAATTACGGTTTTGGACCGCAACCCTTTGGAAATCCAGCATTGCCATTTGCCACGCAGGCACCATTTCATATGGCGTTTTGGCATGAGTGGGCACCGCTTTACTGGGTTGCACCGCAAATCAAGCGTACCTACCCTGATATGCGCATTGAGCAGTTTAGAAGGTTATCTAAATTGGCGTTTGAAACGGGACACCCCTATTGGGGTTGGCGTTTTGCGGGTTGGGGAGTGCATTATGTGCAAGATTTGACACAGCCGTATCATGCTCGAGTCCTTCCCAGTAAGAATAGTTTATTGCTGATAATCTATGGTATTCTCGAGAAGTTAGGTTTTCATAGCTTTAAAGAAAAGCTTATCAAGGAAGCCACAGACGAGCATTTGGCGTTAGAAGATAAAGCCTACAAAGAAGTTTTGAAAGCCTTTGAAAAAAAAGAAACGCCTGTGGTTCAGGCGCTGGCTTTGCATCCACATGAGTCCGGTGTGTATTCGCCTGAACTCTTGAAGACTCAGATTACTTGGCAATCTCGTCTTGAGTCTGCTGAGACGCCGCTGCCGCAGTTGATGGAGCAGTTTGGGCTTTCGACACGTGCGTATTTGAGATCTCTTGGGTTATGAACTTAATATACTCTTGAATAGGCATATTCATAGGCTGCCGTCTAAGACCTGGTTTAAATACGGCCTCAAAACGAGTATGTTCTAGATTGAAACCAAGTTCCTGTAGCAGTTTTAAGCCCTGAAGTGTATGAAGGTCAGCAGGATGGTAATGTCCACTTTCATCTGAGAGTTCCGTGATTTTTCCGGTTTTATCTACTATGATTAGGCCTGACCAGATTAAGGCACCGCCTGAAAAGAAGCTTGAATGATGATGGAGACCCTCTGCGCCAGGCATTGCATAAGCTTGTCCATCCGGTCCGATGACAATCATTCCCGAAAAGTTTGTCATAACTTCACCCTGGCTATTGAGTGCATTTCCATTTTCGCTTGGGCTAATTAATTTTTGTGCAAGTTTGGTTGAATCAAGATATTCAATTTTCTTAACTGAGAGGCCTGCTGGTGAAGCTAGGAAATTAGGAGAACCCTCAGGATTTTTTTGCCATAATGCAAAATTGTTCGCAGCCTCGTTTGAGCCAACGAAAGGATGCTGAGTATTGCTTGCTTCAATCCAGTGTTTTTTGTGTAGAATTAAGGGCTTAAGTCCCATTTTTTCTATTTGAGAGACGCCTTTGAGGATTGGATCAGCTCTTTGGATTAGGTCAGCAAGAGTTTTGATGGGTCCCATGCTGGTTCCTTCCGAAGCTGTGCTGCTGGATCTGGGAGTGCTAGGTTCATTTGAAGGTGTTTTAGAACCGCCAGAGTTGTGGGAAGAGCCCGAAGCAGCGGCTGTTGCTGATGATGCTAGATTCGAAAACAAGCTTCGAGATATTTGGAAGTCATCATCATCACTGTCTAAGAAAGATAAACTTTTTTGAGCATCTTGAGGATTTGGCGTGCTGCCAGAATTAGATGGTTTTGGACCCTTTTGCGGAGTGCCTCCCATGTCTTGAAGCTCATTGCCTGTGGATATTCCATTCTTCAGGCTTGTTGTTTTTGGAGCTGTTTCAATAGACCCTAAAAATGTGCCATCGGTAAGAATAGCAAGTTCATCAATTTCATCTTCTATTTCGTCGGCTTTAGCTGCTCCTGATAAACCTTCGGCTTTAGCATCGGCAAGTTTCCAGAGTAGACCAGCAACGTGTTTACCGACCGCAACCATTGAGCTGACAGAGAGGAATAGGTTGTTTTTTGCCTTTGACGCAGAGGGAATATTTTCAGTTCCCATACTGTACAATCGGGGGATGTTTTTAACTGCACCTGAAAACACCTTTGAAAGATAAAAAACAGGGCCACTGTTTACTTGTCCTGAAACTTTTGTATTTGCCGTCAAGTCAAATGAAAGAATAATAATTAAAACAATTGAAAATCTCATATTTCTCCAGATCGGATTATCAATTGTCATAAGACAAAAATTAAATCAAATTAATTAATTGAAAATTTTATCTTGATTTAATAAATTTTCAGGATCAAATAATCGCTTAACGTTTTTCTGTAGGTCGATTAGTCCTGAATTCTGCTCGAGACTTAAATATTTTTTCTTTTGAAGCCCAATGCCGTGTTCTCCACTGATGGTACCGCCCAAATTAATCGTTAAGCTAAATAAATCATGTAAGATTGGTGAAACATCAAGTTCTTGATCGAAGAGCAGTTGAGCATGTAGATTGCCGTCACCTGCATGGCCAAATATCCCTGTTTCAACGCCGTGTGCTTTTCCGATTAACGCAAAATTATTTGCAAACTCGAGGATGCGCGATCGAGGAACCACGATATCCTCTGATACTTTATGCTTTCGACGAGATTTTAGGTGTACACTCATCAGCTTTCGTTGTTCCCAGATATGTCGACGCTGGTTCTCGTTGGTCGCGATGATTGAATCTATTGGGTTGACCAGGGAAAGCATATTCTGCATTGAATCAAGAAGAGAGTTGCTATCGTGACCGTCGCATTCAATAATCAGTGCAGGTCTGCCTTGCATACATAGAGAGTCCATGTACTCAAGCGTTTTTGGGAGATACCCAGCTCTAAGTATTTGGTTCACTGCTCCGAGTGCTTGCTGATCGGAGTCAAAGTACAGCATCATGGTTTCGAGAGCTATGGGTTTCGGCAATAGTTTAACTGTGATCTCGGTGATGAGGGCGAGCGTTCCTTCACTGCCGCAAATGAGAGATACTAGATCGTAACCTGCGACGCCTTTGACGGTCTGCTTGCCTAGGCGCATGATGTCCCCAGAAGCCAAAACAACCTCAAGGCCAAGAATATAGTCTCTTGTACAGCCGTATTTGAGAGCTGAAGGTCCAGCAGCATTCGTGGCCACATTGCCCCCAAGGGTGCACCAGGCCATGGAATTTGGATCGGGTGGGTAAAATAGGCCTTGTTTTTCGACTGCGTTTCGAAATTCGGCCAAAATAATACCAGGTTGAACTGTGGCTGTCATATCCTCAGGACGAATTGCAATGATTTGATTCATTTGAGAGAAGTCGATTACCACTGAACCGGGGACGGGAATGCAGCCGCCGGATTTACCTGTTCCAGCACTGCGAGGTGTAATTGGGAAGTTATTCTTTAAGCAATACTGAACGGCCTCCCCGACCTCCTGGGTTGTTTTGGGCTGAAAGACTCCCAAAGGAAGAACAGGGCTCAATTCTGGGCACTCATCATGACTGTAAGACTCTAAAAGATGTGGATCCTGCAGCAATTTCATGCTTCTATTATGGCTCTAAAATGTTTAAATTTAAATTGATTATTTGCTTGATGTTATTTTTTGAATTGGCGCTCCCGGTTCATCAGGCCAAAGCGGTTGAGTTTAATAGAGTAACAATTGGATTGACTGCTCTCAGTGTGGCTGGGATTTTTTGGGGTCAATTG
The DNA here is from genome assembly GCA_964635635.1 of uncultured Myxococcaceae bacterium. Lineage (GTDB taxonomy): Bacteria > Myxococcota > UBA727 > UBA727 > JABDBI01 > CAZWPE01. The sequence goes on from CAZWPE010000001.1 coordinate 330,922, forward strand.
AATGAGCATTTAAATGAAGTTTTGATGTGTTTGGTACCTATGATTGCATTGCATGCTTGGGTAGAATTCGGAGCAGTTTTGTTTGACAATAGAATCCAACCACACCAGGTGATCCCTCCGCAGGATTTGCTGCCGCCGGTCAGAATTGTTCACCATGAACATCAATATCAATACGCGAATCGAAGGCTGCGGGATATGGCACGTCTGCCCTATTCATATTGAAGGCCAAAATCAGAGTGGATTCACTAAATCTATTCATGAGAGTTCTGTTTTCCGTTTTTGCGCTAATTTTTTCTATTACCACCTATGCTGCGGAACGCGTTTTACATGTCGTTTTGGTTCGTACGGCGGATACAAATGGTACTAATGCCTCAACAGCGACAGCTGCTAATTTCAAAGATCAAATTGAACGAGCCAATGTCATTTGGGCTGGTACAGGCGTTCGATTTGTTTTTGATCCAAACACAGATTTTCCTCCCATTGTGAATGACACGCTGTTGAATCATGATTTCATGCTGGCGTCTGGACAAAGCCTGTCGCAATCGAAAAATCAGGAACCTCAGGTAAATGGTTCTCTTCATGCACAAGCCAAAAACAATTACGTTCGGAAAAATTACTGGGGAAAATTAGTGGTTTTTTCTGGGCGTGGCGATCAGCTCACATATAATGACAGCAAAAAACAGTGGGAAATCGGCCAAAGAACCTATGCCTATAGCAACATGATTGATTTGTTTGTACAGTGGTTTCAAGGTGATGCAAACACGACTGCCCTAGCCCATGAGTTGGGACATCATTTGCATTTAGGACATACCTTTGGATACTTGCCAAAAGACAAAGCTGAGTTCACTGATTTGGTGAGTAAGGGCTTGTCCCAATGGGGCTACACGAAAGCCAATGTTGGCAATTTGTTTGATGGAGATGTGGGTTCGGTGACAGATACGCCTTCAGATCCAGGCCCAGATTTGTGGAAGGCAATCACAGGCGATCCTTGCAGCGTAGCAAACCAACTGACGATTCCAGTTTTATATGCCAGTTCAACGTTTAACGTCGTTTTTAATACAGATCGTCGAAATATTATGAGCTACTTTAAAGATTGCCCATTTGCGGATGGATTTCATGTGTCAGCTCAGCAAGCACAGCGTGCACGAGAATCTTTGGATTACGGCAATCGTCAATATTTGATCAACCAAAATCCTGGATTTTTAATTCCACAGTGGAGTCCGAATGTTGAGGCTGTATCCTGGGCTCCAGGACGTTTAGATTTATTTGCGACAGGAACAGATTTAAAAACAGTTCATAAGGCCTATGATTCCTCAACAGGTTGGGTTCCAGCACTACAATACGGCAGTGAAACTTGGGATAATATGGGTGGTAAAATTATTGGAAAACCTGGTGCTGTCTCGTGGGGATCTGGCCGCCTTGATGTGTTTGTTCGGGGTTTAGATAATCATTACTATCACAAAGCATGGGATCAAAATGCATGGTACCCTGGTTCTGGCGTGACGCAGTGGGAGGACCTTGGTGGTTCTTTTGCGGGCAGCCCAGTTGCCGTAAGCTGGGGCAAAAATCGTCTTGATATTTTTGGTCGTGGATTCGATGGTCAACTTCACCATAAGTGGTGGTCGCCTCAAAGTGGCTGGGGTCCCTCTACTTTGGGTTGGGAGGCCATGGGTGGAAAAGTTTCTGCAGACCCAGCGGTGGTTAGTTGGGGCTCAAGTCGTATTGATATTGTGATGCGTGGCTATGACGGTGCTGTTTATCATAAAGCCTATGCAGGAAATGCTTGGTATCCATCGCTTACAGACTGGGAATCCCTCGGTGGCAGTGTAACAGGTGAACCAGCCATGACAGCTTGGTCTCAAAATCGACTCGATATTGTCGTGCGTGGAAAAGATAACGCAATATATCATAAGGCTTGGACAGGTCAGGCCTGGTACCCGTCTGTGACAGGTTGGAGTTCAATTGGCGGGGCAGTGAGTTCAAATCCATCAATGACAAGTTGGGGCCCGGGGCGGTTGGATATTGTTGCAGCAGGTACAGATGGGCAAATTTGGTCTAAGTCTTACCAAGAAGGCACAGGTTGGTACCCGAATGTGAGTGGTTGGTTCAATATTGGTGGTTGGATAATGCCCGGCGCATCACCCAAGGTTGTGTCATGGAAATCTGGCCGATTGGATATTTTTATGCGTAGCTCGAATTTCGAGTTTCAACACAAAGCCTATGACTCAAGCACAGGCTGGTACCCAGGCCTTACTAGCACCTGGGAAAACTTAGGCAAATATGTTGAGTGATTAATCTTCAAACATTTCAGCGTAGCTCTTTTGATGATCAATTAGCTGCGTGCCTTGGATTTCAAAGACACGCGTTGCGACGCTTTTCGCAAAGTACAAGTCATGTGTGGCAAACATGACTGTGCCTGGAAATGCGAGCACAGCCTGATTTAACGCAGAAATGGATTCCAAATCCAAGTGGTTGGTTGGGTTGTCCAAAATCAACAAATTGGGCTGAAGCAACATGGCACGCGACATCATGCAACGAACACGCTCGCCTCCAGATAGCACGCTCACTTGTTTGAGGGTTTCTTCTCCCGAAAAGAGCATGCGACCTAAGAATCCACGGATAAAGTTTTCGGACTTGTCTTCTGAATACTGCCGTAGCCAATCGATGAGGTTTAGATTGCAGCCTTCAAAGTATTGGTTGTTATCTTTGGGTAAGTAAGCCGGAGTGATGGTTGAACCGATTCGGATTGTGCCTGAATCTGGTTTTGATTCACCCGCAAGAGCATCGAACAATGCTGTTTTGGCCAGTTCGTTATCCCCAATCACAATGGCCTTTTCGCCTTTCTTTAAATAGAAAGAGGCATTTTCAAGCATTTTTTGCTCGTTACGGGTTAGGCATAAGTCTTTGACGTCTAATACCAAGTCCCCTGCCTCACGTTTTTGGCTGAACAAAATATTAGGCTTTTTACGTGTTGAGATAGGTAAATCTTCTAGAGTTAGTTTCTCAAGCTGTTTTCGGCGAGAAGTTGCTTGTTTGGATTTCGAAGCGTTCGCGCTAAATCTTGCAATAAAGGTTTCAAGATCCTTGGCCTTGTCTTCACGTTTTTTGTTTTCAGCAGAGCGAAGTTCCATGGCCAGTTGGCTGGATTGTTCCCAGAAGTCATAGTTGCCCACGTAAAGCCTGGCTTTGCTGTAGTCGATATCAACCATGTGAGTACAAATTTTATTTAAAAAGTGTCTATCATGGGAAACAACAATAACGGTGTTTGGATAGTCGAGGAGATAGTTTTCGAGCCATCGGATCGACTTTTCATCCAAATGGTTGGTGGGTTCGTCTAAGAGCAAGTTGGTGGGGCGACCAAACAACGCCTGAGCAAGTAAGACCTTGAGTTTGTCTGCATCTTTGAGGTCTTTCATCAAGCTATAAAGAAATTCTTGAGATACACCAATTCCATCTAAGAGTGTTGCGACGTCTGTTTCACAGGTGTATCCACCGAGTTCAGAAAACTGAACTTCGAGCTCACCAGCTTTCTCCCCATCCGCATCTGAAAAATCAGGTTTGGCATAAATGGCATCTTTATCTTTCATCACTTGAAAGAGTTTAGGATTGCCCATGACCACAGTATCGAACACGGTCTTGTCATCATATTGAAAATGATCCTGACGCAAAATCCAGAGTGAATCGGCCGGTGACATTTCTACTGTTCCGGAACTTGGCTCTTGTTCGCCTGCTAGGATTTTGAGGAAAGTTGACTTTCCTGCGCCATTGGCGCCAATAATTCCGTAGCAATTTCCATCGGAAAACAGCAAATTTACTTGTTCAAATAGCTTTCGGCCGCCAAAAGAAAGCGCAATTTGGTTCGTTTTAATCATAGGATAAAGCGAACCATAGCGACTTTTAGTGGTTTCGACTAGGGCTCATAATACTCAAAAGTATCGTTTCTAAAGTTTCGAAGGACCCATTTTTTGCCCTCATGTGATTTTACATAGTTAGGCTGCATCGGGATTTTGCCGCCTCCCCCGGGTCCGTCAATCACATAGGTTGGAACTGCCAAACCAGAGGTGTGTCCGCGGAGATGTTCGATGATTTCTAGACCCGTCTCCACTGGGGTTCTGAAGTGGCTAATGCCTTGTGCTAAGTCACACTGGTACATGTAATATGGCCTAACACGCATGAGCAAAAGCCTGTGATTGAGCTCTCGTACAATGCGCCAGTCATCGTTCACGCCTTTGAGCAGCACCATCTGATTGCCGATGACACACCCTGCATCTGCAATTTTGCGGCAGGCATCTAGGGCTTCTGCGGTGCACTCTTTGGGGTGATTAAAGTGGGTATTCACGAATACTGGCTGGTGCTTGCGTAGCATTTTAACAAAATCGTCTGTTACCCTTTGGGGTAAAGTGACGAGATTTCGGGTGCCTACTCGAAAGATTTCGACATGCGGAATCGATCTGAGGCGCCCTAAGATATAGTCGAGTCGTTCATCGGATAGAGAAAGTGGATCTCCGCCTGAAAGAACAATGTCTCTGACTTCAGGGTGCTGAGCAATATACTCGATTGCCGTTTCGATTTGCTCTTTGCTTGCCATGCTGCCAGGGTCGCTGACTTTGCGCTTTCGAGTACAGTGGCGGCAATACACTGGGCAGTTGTGGGTGGTGTAAAATAACACTCTGTCTGGATAACGGTGAGTAATGCCGGGCACGGGCATGTCTTTTTCTTCACCGAGTGGGTCTTCTAAGTCTGTTGGTAAAATATCAAGCTCACCAATCTGAGGAACCGATTGGAGTCTAATGGGACATTTGGGGTCGTCTTTGTCCATCAGTGCTGCGTAATAGGGTGTGATCCCCATATGAAACATCGCATCAGATTTCATAAACGCGGTCCGTTCATCATTCGACACCCTAATCAAACCTTCAAGCTGTTCAATGTGTCGGTACCGATTGCGTTGTTGCCAGCGCCAGTCATTCCAAGAAGCTTCATCTATACTCCCGCGGGGACTGTGAGCAAAACGCTTGGCAAGTGCATCTGGCATAGGTCTGGTGCCATCATATGAAGCAGGCAAATCAGATGCGTTTGCTGTAGCATTTGGGGGACTGAAGACAAAACGAACATCGCCAGCAGGCAGTTCAAAAGGTTCGGCTTTACTTGGGTGGTTATCTATAGTCATGGTTCATGTCCAAGGATACAGTTGATTTTTGGGGCTCAAATCCGTCAAATTGCTGATAGACTATCAACATGCTGCTCACGAGTTTTATTGCGGGTTTTTTAGGAAGTTTGTCTCCATGCGTGTATCCGCTGATTCCTATCACTCTCAGCGTCATGGGGATTCATAGACATGACTCGCATTGGCATGGCTTTAGACTGGCTGCCAGCTATGTGATTGGCATCGTTGTTTTGCATACTGTTCTCGGAACTCTGTTTGCCTATGCTGGTATTTTAGCAGGCTCAAGTCTTCAAAGTCCTTGGGTGAATCTGATTCTTGCGGTGCTGATGTTTGCGATGGCATTGAATTTATTGGGTGTGTTTACCTGGGCTATCCCACCACGGCTTTCTAGGATGTTGACGCACATTGGAACGAAGCGTGGTCACCGAAGTGCCTTCTTGATGGGTCTTGTGGCAGGCGTTATTGCGATTCCGTGCACAGGACCTGTTTTGGCTGCCATTTTGACAAAAATTGCTGAAAAGCAGGATATGGTTCAGGGCGTGAAGATGATGCTCGTTTACTCGATTGGAATGGGGTTGCCTTTTTTGATCCTAGGGACATTTTCAACTTCACTGAGTCGTATCCCCAAAAGTGGTCCGTGGATGAATCGAGTCAAAATGCTGCTTGCTGCAGTCATGGTTTACTTGAGTTTCAACTATGCTGCGCTTGCTTTTAATGGTTGGAAGACTCCAGTTCATACAGGAGACGCGATTTCGGTCAAAGTGGAAAGGGCGCATACCCGCGGCAAAAAGGTAATTTTAGACTTTTGGGCAGACTGGTGCACTTTGTGTCATGAGCTGGATGAAAAAACGTTTGGAGATAAACGAGTTCAGCAAGCCTTGGGTGATTATGAAGTGATTCGAGTCGATGTCACCCAGAATTCAGATGAAAATCGAGAACTTCAAGAACGCTTTGGCGTTGTGGGGCTTCCAACATTGGTGTTTCTAGATTCAGGTGAAAAAATCAGTGGGTTTATTGAGCCGGAAGATCTTATTGCGCATTATTTGGAACCGAAATAACCCTCACATCTCCCAACGCTCTGGGGAGCACTAATTTGAGCGTATTTCCTTGACGCTTCTTATCGTGCCTCATGGCTTCCCACATAGCTTGCTTTGAAATGTTATCGGGCAACTCTGTTGGCAAGCCAATCCGAGACAGCAAACTACGAATGCGGGTCACAAGAGCTGGCTCGCATTTTTCATTTTGGAGTGCATATTCAGCAGCCTGGATCAATCCAATTGAGACAGCTTCCCCATGTGGGATTTGAAAGTTGCTGAGCAGTTCTATGGCATGCCCAAAAGTATGGCCTAAATTAAGCCACATGCGTTTGGATTGTTCATAAGGATCTTCACGAACGATTTTGATTTTGACCTCAATCGGGCGCCGGATGAGTGAATCAAATCGAGGCTGTGTGTCTTTTTCGAGCATCTCAAACAACTCAGGGTCGCCGATAATCGCATGCTTTACAATTTCGGCCATACCACATCGAAGTTCACGTTCTGGTAGAGTCTTAAGTAAATCAGGGTCAATCAAGACGCCGCGGGGGTTTTTAAAGGCCCCCACCAAATTTTTGCCTTCGGGTAAATCAACACCTGTTTTGCCGCCAACACTCGAGTCCACCATGGCTAAGAGGGTTGTTGGAACTTGAACAAAGTCCATGCCTCTAAAATAAGTGGCGGCTACAAATCCAGCGATATCACCTACAACGCCGCCTCCCAATGCAACAATCGTGTCATGCCGGGTGAAGTTTCGGTCTAAAAGCTGAGTATAGACTTCTCGAACGGTATCAAGGGTTTTAAACTGCTCACCTTCAGGAATTAGAATGGGGTCTTCAACGAGTGGGTAAAGTTTAGCAATGCGTGGGTTTGAAATCACAGCGATACGGGATTCGCTGAGCCCTAGCCAGTCAATAAACTCAGAAAAACGAGCTAAACTTCCAGAAGCAATGTGAATTGGATAGAAATCTTCTGGGGGTTTCGGGAATGAGTCATCCAGTTTAAAAAGATGTGCGATTCGGTCTGCGATGATTTCAGCGGGCTGACCATGGCTTGCAATCTGATGGAAAATTTTATCGTAAACAGGCTGTCTATCAAGCCAGAGTTGATGTGCATTGGCTGCCAATGGACGCTTGCTGTTTCGAGAAAGGCGCTCTGCAATCACTTCAAAGGGTGCACGCAGGCAGAAAATGGAGTCTTTTGCAAAATAGGCCCTGTTTTCTTTGGGAATTAATCCGCCTCCGCCAGTAGAAATGATTTGGCCTGAACCTTGGCTCAACTCATGGCAGAGTTGTTTTTCAAGTTCGCGAAAGAAGGCTTCGCCATACTGTTTGAAAATATCGGTGATGGGCATGGCTTGACGCTCTTCAATGAGCCGGTCCATATCAACGTAAGGCATTCCAAGTTTATCGGCTAAAATACGCCCAATGCGGCTCTTGCCGGTGCCCATAAAACCGGTTAAAATCAAATTTCGCGCCATGGCCTTTAATACCATAACTTTAACCATAACCCAAGCAGATGAGGGTTCTCGTCTAGATTTGGTGTGGTCGAAGCACTTGCCGGATGTTTCAAGGGCCCGGATCCAGGCCTGGCTGAAGGCTTCGGGTGAAAAGTCTTCCCGCACTGTTCGGGCTGGCGAAGTTTTAAGTCTTGAGCAGCCAGCTCCTGCGCCTGCGACCCTTGAAGCTGAAAATTTGCCTCTTGAAATTATTTATCAGGACAGTGATTTATTAGTGATTAACAAGCCAGTAGGATTGGTGGTACACCCCGGTGCTGGAAATCCCCAGGGAACTTTGGTGAATGCCCTGCTCTATCATTTCCCTGGCCTTTCGGTTGGCGATAAAGAGCGCCCGGGCATTGTCCACCGTTTAGATAAAGATACTTCAGGCTTAATGATTATTGCCCGCAATGATTTGGCGCATACACGGTTGAGTGAAGCATTTAAAAACCGTGAAGTTCGCAAAATCTATAGAGCTTTGTGTGTTGGTCGATTTAAACAATCAAGCTTTGAACTCAAAACCGGCCACAAGCGCCACCCAACCAACCGCAAACGGTTTACAACTAAGTACCCAACTGATCGCATCGCCCACTCTAAATTCGAAGTATTGAAAACAGAGGGTGAGGTTTCCGAAGTGCGAATAGAAATCTTCACCGGCCGAACGCACCAAATTAGAGCCCAGCTCGCTGATATTGGCCACCCAATTTTAGGTGATATGCTCTATGGGGGCCCTAAAATCCCAGGGTTTAACCGTCACGCATTGCATGCTGAAGAGCTGTTCTTCAATCATCCGATTAGCGGCGAACCCATGCATTTTCATGCGCCGGCGGATTTTGATTCCTTGAGGACTAAAACCCCTTCGTGAAATAACTTGCTTGCAAGACGTTTGAGAGCAGCTTCACTTTCGGGTGATTTGGCGATTTCTTGCTCAAGTACAAGCAGTGTTTGTGCTTGAAATCGTTGAATCAATGGCACGAGCTGACGCTCCTCTTGAGCTCGTTTATAGGAAGATACATCTTGAAGAATAATGTGCTCGGCCCGCTTGGCCTCTTCCTGTCGTTCCGCGATATTGGCTGCAACGACGCTGGACAGGTCATCAATATTGTATAGATAGATATTGTCGATGCTTGAAACTTCAGGGTCAATGTTTCTAGGAACTGAGATATCAATCAAAAATAATGGCTTGTATCGTCTTGCGCGCATGACTTTTGAGAGCATGCTGGGCTCGACAATGTATCCATGTGAGTTTGTGGATGCCACGACAACGTCAGCCCTGCTCAGCATGGTGTTCAAATCACTTGAACGGCCAGCAACTTCGACAAACGCGCCTTTGTTTCGAAAGTGTTCAGCAGCGAGGGAACCCATTTCACCGGCGCCGATTAATAGTCCGTGCAGTCCATTTAAATCGCGAAATACTTTCTGGGCAAGCTGTACGGCGGCATAGGCAATGGTGACGGCATTCTTGCCGAGTTCGGTTTCATTGCGTACACGTTTGGCAGTTAAAAATGCCTGTGAAAAAGCCTGTGTGAGTCTTGGCCCTATAGCGCCATGTTCTAAACCTTGCGTGTAGGCCTCTTTCACTTGCCCTAAAATCTGTGGCTCTCCAACAATGAGAGAATCGAGTGATGAAGTTACTCGCATGAGTTGTGTCAAGACATCTTGGCCTTTGAGACAATAGAGGTGTGGGGTTAACAAACCTTCTCGAATACCGTGATACCCGTGCAAGAAGTTTTCGAGTGCATGAGGACCTCGTTCGAGGGAGCCTTGAGCATAGATTTCAATTCGATTGCATGTGCTTAAAATAGCTGCTTCTTCAATATCGTCGGATTCAACCGCTCGCTTTAGTGCGTCAGGTAAAACTTGTTTTGAAAAGGCTATCTTTTCACGAAGTTCAACAGGTGCCTTTGCATGATTGACCCCTAGGCAGATTAAGTCAGAGCCGTGCATGCTGACTCCAGCTTAAGTAGTGAATCACAAAAAATCCAATCAAGACCAACGAAACACCCGTTAGGGTTGTAAGAACGGCGAGGCGACCACGCCACCCTACCCAGGCCCGTGCCATCAGAACAAATGCAAACAAACCCCAAGTTCCAAGTGACCAAAGTTGTCTCGGATCCAGGTACCAATATGTGCCCCATTCTTGAAACGCCATCCAAGATCCAGCGACGATCCCGATGGTCATGAAAATAAATGCATTAATTAAAAGCGCAAGACCTAATGCGTCAATCGCTTGTATCGACGGCAGAGAAATAACCTGCTTCTTGGATTTGAGGGTGTGTTCCTGGAAGAGATAAAGCATCGACGTTGCCGCAGTGAGTAAAAGCAGCAAGTCAGACAATATAGATGATGCCAGATGAACAAAAAGCACTTGAACGAGCTGTATGTGAAGAACATACGAACTCGTCAAGTGCCTAACCTGTCACCCCGGCCAACGAGTCGGGGTCCAGCTTTATGCTGCTAGTCTATTTCGACGCAGTAGAGATGGGCTGTCGTACTGCAGGGAATCTGGTCATATACAGTTTGGCCTGTGGCGTCAGTCCCATAGTAGGCTTGCCATGATGAATAAGTTTTTGCAGTTCCTGCCTCAAGACCGAGAACCTTGTTGTCTGCATAACCGTAAGTGAATTGATTAGCGGCGTCTATAACATGAGGGTTACTATCAGATTTAGAAGAAGTCCAGTTCGAGCAATTGGCTGCAGCGGTTCCGGTGTATACCTGTGCTGCTTTCACGGATGAACCTGTCTCACTCAAATTGATGGGGCTTAAGTGTGTGTTACTTATGAAATCAGCATTAGCGTTGGCTACTTTGGTTGTGTTATCGATCAAGTAGTAGGGAAGATTTTTTACTGTGTATTTGGCTATCCTATCGGTAGCACTTTGTGCGGCACCAGCAGTGCCACCTGTACCCCCAGCGATCCAAGCCATCCATTTTCCAGTAAGACCAGCTGCTGTAGCTAAACTCTGACACTCAGCATCAGCACCAGTGTCTTTTGTGAATTTGGTGGTACCTGATGCATATATTGCCGAACTAATGAATACCCTTCTAGCATCCGTGCATGCTCCAGTAATGCATTGTTGGAGTGCAGAGCAAATAGCACTGGTTCTGCAATTGGTGGCGCTTTGATCTTGGCAAGACTTAGTCGTTGCGTTGCACACCTGAGTGCTGCTGCAATCGGTATCAGCTGTGCAGACTGTAGTTTTGTTTGAACAAGACACTGCCAAAAGCAGTGCTAAGATAGAAATAAGTTTCATGTTTTATTCTCCAAACACTGATTGTAAAACATGTGCTGATTGGATGTCTTCCGGAGGGATGAATTTTAAGGGTCTTTAAGTAAATTCCCCGTTAAAATCAGAACAACCTGCTCAGCTGGCTTGATGATTCCGGCTGAAACCAGCTTGCGAGCACCTGCAAGCGTAGCTGCACTGGCAGGCTCACAGCCGATGCCGCAGCGGTCAATTTGACCTTTTGCTTCTATGATTTGAGCATCGCTTACTTCTTCAACCACCCCGTTGAGCTCCTCAACCGCACGAACAGCCTTGGGGTAGTTGACTGGGTGACCAATGTTGATGGCGCTTGCTCGGGTCTGCGCTTTGACGGGAACTAAATCACGAAAGCTATTCTTGAAGCTTGTGTAGAATGGATTCGCACCTTCGGCTTGAATCACCGCAATGCGTGGGCGTTTTTTAATCCAGCCCCATTCAAAAGCTTCACGAACAGCTTTACCGAAAGCACTCGTGTTTCCAAGATTACCTCCAGGGACGACAATCCAATCTGGTGGGTTCCAGTTTAGCTGAGAGAACAATTCCCACATGATTGTCTTTTGGCCTTCAAGCCTGAATGGATTGATGGAGTTAACAAGATACAGGCCCTGCTCTCTGGAAGCTGCTTGGACCTTGTCCATGGCTGTATCGAAATCACCTTCAACTTGACTGAGTTCGGCCCCATAAGCCAATGCCTGTGCCAGTTTGCCGGCTGCAACTTTGCCGGCTGGTAAAAAGACAATAGTCTTAAGGCCAGCCTGGGCACCATACGAGGCAAGGGATGCGCTGGTGTTTCCAGTCGATGCACATGCGAGTGTTTTTTGTCCAAGACGATTGGCTTGAGTGACTGCCACGGTCATGCCACGATCTTTAAATGATCCCGTTGGATTTTCGCCTTCGTGTTTGAGGAGCAAGTTTTGGATTCCAGCCCAGTGAGATAAAACTTCGCGTTCATAAAGACGTGTATTGCCTTCAGGATGTGTGACGATTTCGTTGTCAGGGATTGGCAAAATTGCGTCTTTGAAGCGCCAGACGCCGCTACCCTCTCCCTCTGGGAGAGGGTTAGGGAGAGGGTGCTTTACTTCAATCAGCCCCCCGCATCCGCATCGATAAACGATTTGATCTAACGAAAACTTTTCACTGCATTGAATGCAAGTTTGAAAGCTCAGCATACTCGAACTCCCTCATTGGCGACGGGCCCAGCGATCCCGTGATGGCTTAACGCAAAATCTTTAGCGCTGCCTTCTGTTGCAAACAGTGCAAAAATTGTCGGACCTGCACCACTAATCGTACAACCTAGGGCCCCTGCTCTGATGGCGCTTTGTTTAATACCGTGAAATCCGGGGATTAAATGAGCACGCCGAGGTTCTGCGTATGGGTCATTCAAATTATGACGAATGCCTTCAAAATCACCGGCTGCCCAAGCTGCAACAAGAGCGCAACTTAATGCCATTTGTTTTGTCCAGTCACTTTGCGAAAGTGACTCGGGTAATAAACCACGCGCTGTTTTGGTTTCAATGCGTACTTTTTGAGGCAATAGAACAATCCAAGGCGTTTGAGGTGCTTGTACACGCATGATGCCACTTGGAGAAGCAACCGTGAGACCGCCCAGCAATGCCGGTGCTATATTATCTAAATGGCCTTCCAAATCTTGGCATATGGAGAGCAATCTCCCCTCTCCACAGGGTGGAGAGGGGTCGGGGGTGAGGTCTCCGAGCAGTGACGATGCAGCATAAGCCCCGGCCAAACATGCCGCCGCACTTGAACCCATGCCACCGCCAATCGGCAATTCTTGCTGAACGCTGAGCTTGAAATTGCTAAGGCCCATGCGCTGGGCTGCGATGAACGTCAGATTCTTGCTGGGATCGGTTGGTAGCAAATGTGTGTCAATGCCAGATGCGTTTGCAAGATGAGAAGGTCCATCGCAAAGCTCAAAGGTGTAGGTATTCCCGAGACCTTCAAAGGCAAGACCTAGAACGTCGAATCCTGGTCCGACATTACCGATGGTTGCTGGGACATAAAGTTTAACACTATTCATGAACGTGCTCGTACCGCCAAAGATACGATGTCATTTAACACGCCAGCGGCTGTAACGCCAGCGCCTGCTCCTGGTCCAGTCACGACGAGTGGACTTGATGCATACCGAGGCGTTTTAATGCTGACTTGATTGGTGGTTCCAACCAAATAGTAAAAGGGTGATTCAGGCCCCAGAACTTGTAATCCGACGCGAATGGATACGCCCGGGATAACCTGAGCAACATAGCGCAAACGTTTTCCTTCACCGCGAGCTTTTGAAGCACGTTCTTCGAAGTCAGCATCAGACATTTCTGCCAGTGATTCAACTTCAATTTGTGAGATCTCACCATCCCAGTCGAGTTCACGGGCTAAAATGAGGGCTTTGCGGGCGACATCCATGCCGCACAGGTCATCTTTGGGGTCTGGTTCCGTAAGTCCAAGGGCCTGGGCTTGAGCTACAGCTTTGGAGAATGCTAAACCGCTGTCTAATGCACTCATGATGTAGCCTAGAGTTCCAGAAAAACATCCTTCGATTTGCGTGGGCTTATCCCCAGCTTGCTTGAGTTTTGAGATTGTATCGATGATGGGTAACCCTGCCCCAACTGTAGCTTCATAACGAATTTGTTGGCGGTTTGTTTTAGCCGTTTCGAACAACTCAAGATACTGACTTAATGGGCCAGCTAGAGGTTTTTTGTTTGCCAGAACAATGTCATAGCCATTTTTGATGGCATCTATGAGAACCGCGTGACTTTCACTCGCAGTAACATCCACAAAGACGCCTGTGGATGCGCCGAGTGTTCGAAGATTAAGCTCGCCAGGTGTAAAATCATCGGAACGCTCAAGTATTTTATAACCTTTTGAGTTTGTAAGCGCTTTAATCGGAGCTGCCACGCCAAATGCTGCTTTGAGGTAATCTTTTTGTGAGCTGAGTTGCTGCACCAAAGCTTGACCAATTTGGCCGAAACCATGAATCACGAGTTCAACTTCGTTAGGTGCTTCATGGCCGAAAAATTCGTGATGCAGCGTTTGAATTACCGATGGCACTTTGACTGCATCAATAACCATCGAAAGATTGTGCTCAGAAGAGCCTTGTGCGATGGCCATAATATTCACATCAGCATGACGAAAGGCTCCAAAAACACGAGAAGAAAGCCCTATGTGTCCTTTCATTCCCATGCCGACAACAGCCACAACAGCTGTGTTTGGCATAACGTTCAATCGTTCAATCAAAGCGCCTGAAAGTTCAAAGGCAAATTCTTTTTCCAAAGCTTCTTGAGCTTTACTTGAATCCGAACCAGGGATTGTAAAGCAAATAGAGGCTTCGCTGGAAGCTTGAGAAATCAAATTCACAGAAATTGCAGAATCGCTCATCGCTTTAAAAGCACGCATGGCGATGCCAGGAACCCCAATCATGCCGCAACCTTCAATTGAAATGAGAGCCTGGTTTGTGATTGCTGTGAGTGCTCTCACTGGAGATGAACCCGCCTGTGCTCCTGCCCAGATTTTTGTTCCGGGTTGTTCAGGTTTAAAGGTGTTTTTTAAATACAGCGGGATGTTTTGTTTAATGAGTGGAATGATGGAGCGTGGGTGTAAAATCTTTGCGCCATAGTAAGCAAGTTCCGCTGCCTCTTCATAATGTAACTCTATAATAAATTGTGGGTTAGAGACATATTTTGGGTCTGCTGTGAAAAATCCATCGACCTCTTTGTAAAGAGTTACGGATTCAGCGTTTAAAGCGGAGGCCAATATGGCAGCAGTGTAATCTGTTCCACCGCGGCCCAGTGTGACAACCTCTTTGGCGGGGCTCTCTGCAATAAATCCTGGAACTACGGGGATTTGACCTGACTGAATAACTTGAACTAAGCGTTCGTGGATTAAAGAATCGCTCCGAGATGAGTCATGAACCCATCCAGACAGTCCTTGCTTGGCTTTAATAATTTCAGGTGCATCAATAAAGACCGCCTTGTGCCCGCGAGATTTTAGCAGTTCAGTCATGAGCTGTGCCATGATTTGTTCGCCGCTGGCAACGTTTAATTTTGACATGGAACTAGAAAGTGTTTGTTCAAAGGCAGGCCACAAGCCTAGAGCTTCAGCAGCCTTTTGATGACGGGTATAAAATTCTAAGGCCCCATTTCCAGAGAGTAAAAGATCAGTGATCCCGCCCATGGCAGACAGAACGACAACCAGATTTTTTCCCTGATGGATGATTGAATAAGCTTGCTCAATGTGTTTTGCTTCACTCAGTGACGACCCACCGAATTTGACGACCTGAATAGACATGTTAGGAAAAGTACACGACCTTCTATGAAACTTGAAACCGTTAAAGCAATTTTTTTTTGGTTCGCCCTTTCGCTTATCGGCGGATTGATAGCATTTCAGATTTATAAACGAGATCAAATGAGCTTCCAGGAAATTCCTGTCGAACCAAGACAGGCACCTGATTTTAGTCTCGATGGGGTGAGTTTAAATGCTTTGAAAGGCAACCGAGTGCTGCTGCATTTTTGGGCAACATGGTGTGCTCCATGTCGTGAAGAGATGCCTATTTTGATTTCTATGGCAAAGCGTTTAGGAGATCAAATAACCATTTTGGCAATAGCGGTAGATTCTTCTGCTGAAGAAGTGAACGCTTTTTTTGGCGCTCAAAAACCGCCGTTTCAAGTTCTCATTGACTCAAAAAATGAAGTTGCGCGCAAATACGGGGTCTCGCAATTTCCGGAGAGCATGTTAGTCAATGCGGATGGGATGATTGAGGCTTTGTACTTGGGTCCTCAAGATTGGGAGCAATTTAAATTATGAAAAAAGCAGTTGTTTTGATTGGTCACGGTGGAGTTCCGAAAGACTACCCTGCAGACAAGGTGGGTCGTTTGAGAATGCTCGAAGCTGCAAGACAGCGTTCGGGTACGCCTATGACTCAAGAAGAAGCGAGCTTGGATCGTGAAATTCGTTCATGGCCAAGAACGCCTGAAAATGACCCGTTTCACTTTGGGATTCTTGCAATCGCTCGAAGCCTTGAGCCTAAGCTTAAAGGTTCAAAATTAGTAATTGCCTACAACGAGTTCTGTGGGCCAAGCATTGAAGATGCTGTTGCTGATTTGGCAGCTCAAGATTTTAATGAAATTACTTTGTTAACAACGATGTTTACTCCAGGGGGTGTGCATTCTGAGGTTGAAATACCAGAAATCGCTCACGCACTCCAAGCTCAATACCCTGATGTGAAAATCACGTACCCGTGGCCATTTGATTTGAATCAGGTTGCAAATTTGCTTGCGATGCAGAGTGGTAGTTCATGTACCACGCAACAAACTTGCTAACACCTTCAGCAATCTGTGTCTTGGGAGTAAAGCCAGTTAACTCCGTGAACCGGTGCGTATCTGCTGGATTTTGCGCAATATCGCCGGGTTGCATGGGAAGCATGTTGAAGATGGCTTTTTTGCCAGTGGCTTTTTCTATTTCAGAGATATAGTCCATCAAGCTTGTGGTGACGGGGTTTCCAAGATTGTAAATGTGATAACCCGATAACGGTGTTTGCGTAAGCCGAGTGAGACCCTCAACAATATCATCGATATAAGTGAAGTTACGAAGCATGTAACCACGATTGTAAACATCGATGGGCTCGCCATTTAAAATATTTTTGGTGAACTTGAACAGCGCCATGTCGGGCCTTCCCCAAGGTCCATACACGGTGAAAAATCTTAGTCCAACTGTCGGAAATCCATATAGATGGTGATAGGCATGAGCCATCAGCTCATTCGCGCGCTTGGTAGCGCCATAAAGTGCTACAGGATGGTCTGCTGGGTCATCTTCAGAAAATGGATACTGCGTGCTTGTGCCATAGACGGAACTGGTTGAGGCGTAAATAAGCGGTGTTCCGTGAGTTTTGCAGCCTTCGAGAATATTCAAAAATCCCGTGATGTTTGAGTCAATATACGCATGAGGATTTGTAACCGAGTAACGCACGCCTGCTTGGGCTGCCAAGTTTATGACAACGTCAAAATGGTGCTCTCGAAATAGAATGTCGCAATCAAATCGATCCGAAATATCAATTCTGTAAAATCGCCATTTTGGATCTGTTAAATGGTTTAAACGTGCAAGTTTAAGTTTCGGATCATAGTAGTCATTAAGATTATCTATTCCGGTTACAAAATGGCCGTCTGCAAGAAGACGTTGGCTTAAGGCTGAACCAATGAAACCTGCTGCACCAGTGATTAGAATATTCACGCTTTAAAGTCTCCAAATTTTAAATTCATTCGTGGATTCAATGATTCCTTTTATATCCATAACAATTCCGTTTGGCGATAGTTTTTGTGCGTATGAGCTGGTTTCAAAATTTTTATATTTATCATGTGCCACCGAAACGATGAGGGCGTTGACCTGTGGAAGTTGTTCCCAGTCTACAAGTTCAATGCCATAAGCTTCAAAAACCTCCTCACGATTCGCTAGAGGATCATGAACATAAGTCTTAATCCCGAAGCGCCCCAGTTCCCGAATGATGTCAATGACTCTCGTATTTCGGATGTCAGTACAATTTTCTTTGAAGGTAAAACCCAATATGCCAACAGCCGAATTTTTGATGGAAAAATCATGATGAATCATTTTCAAAACTGCTTGCTGGGCGATGTAGGCACCCATTTGATCGTTGATGCGTCTGCCTGCCAAGATGACTTGCGGGTGATACCCAACCTGTTCTGCTTTATGGGTGAGATAATAAGGATCCACCCCAATACAGTGACCACCGACTAGACCAGGCTTAAAGTTTAAAAAATTCCACTTCGTTGAGGCAGCTTTTAAAACTTCATGGGTTTCTATGTCCAGTTTGCCGCAAATAATTGCCAGCTCATTCATGAGCGCAACATTTAAATCTCGTTGAGTATTTTCAAGCACCTTGGCTGCTTCAGCGGTTTTAATGCTGGGTGCTTGATAGACTCCGGCATCTATAACTTGAGCATAAACATTTGCGATATGTTCTAGGCAGGCAGGTGTTAATCCTGAGACAACTTTGATGATGCGTGTCAGAGTATGTTCTTTGTCGCCAGGATTGATGCGTTCAGGTGAGTACCCAACCCCAAAATCAGTGCCTGCTTTAAGGCCTGAAGTTTTCTCAAGCACCGGAATGCATTCTTCCTCAGTGAGTCCAGGATAAACGGTAGATTCGTAAACCACCGTATCTCCTTTTTTGAGGTGCTCGCCCAGGATTTTACTGGCTTTGAGCAGATTGCTTAAATCAGGCTTTCTCGCAGCATCAATTGGAGTTGGAACAGCAACAATATGAAAATTGGCATGCTTCAGAACGATTGGATCAAAGCTGAGTTCAAGGCTGGAGGAGCTCAGGGCTTCTGATTCAAGCTCTCCTGTTCTGTCAAATCCAGAACGCAGTTCTTCTATGCGGGATTTTTTTGTGTCAAATCCCACCACCTTGAATTGTTTAGCAAATTCAATGGCCACAGGAAGACCCACGTAACCAAGACCAATAACAGAAACGAAAGTCTCCATGTTTTCAATCCTAAAGGTTCAGTGCTATTCGGCGCCATCGGACATTTGACTTATGTCTATCTCCGGGCTAGGCAAAGCCATATGTTTTCAGAAATTATCGTTCCTGAATTTGGAAAAAGCGTAGCTGATCTCGGTTGGATAAAGCGTAATGAACAAGATGGTAGCAAATGGGTCGTTGATCTTGTTTTGCCTACCTTTGCCTTGAAGTCTGAGCGTGAAATTGCAATTCAGGTCAAAGCAGAAGCTGTTTCTAAGGCACCTTCGGGTATGCCTGTAGAGCTTAATGTTTTTGCTGAAGTGCAACCTGCTATTGAACAAAGCGTTGTGAAAGAAGGAATCGCTAACGTTAAAAATGTGATTTTGGTTGTTTCAGGTAAAGGCGGTGTTGGGAAAAGTACTGTCGCAGCTAACCTGGCGTTATCGCTATCAGGGATGGGCTGCCGAGTGGGCCTGTTGGATGCAGACGTCTATGGGCCATCAGTCCCCACGCTTTTTGGTGTTTCTGAAGAAACAGAAATTTATGGAATCGCTAAAGAAGGCAGCCCTCAGAACTATATGATTCCGGTTGAGGCAAAAGGCATTAAAGTCATGAGCATTGGCTTTTTAGTGGATACCAAGTCTGCAATGATTTGGCGTGGGCCAATGATAGCTTCAGCTGCCATGCAGCTATTTATGAATGTTGCTTGGGGCGACTTGGACTATTTGATTGTGGATATGCCTCCAGGTACGGGTGATATTCATCTGACCATTTCACAAAAAGTGAATATCGCAGGTGCATTAATTGTCTCAACGCCTCAAGATTTAGCCTTGGCGGATGTAACGAGGGCCAAAGCCATGCTGGATAAAGTGAATATCCCTACGCTGGGTTTGGTTGAAAACATGAGTTATTTCATCTGTGATGGCTGTGACAAACGTCATGAAATCTTCTCACACGGGAAGGCTTTTGATTTAGCTAAGCACTTAGGGGTTCGTCCGCTGACTGAAATCCCGCTGAACCCAAATGTTGATCACACGGCGCCAGCCTACAAAGAACTAGCGCACGATATAGCTACACTGATCGCAGTGGCAGCGCACGACAAACCTGTGATACCAAAAGAAAAGAAAGAAAAAACGCGTTTGGCTGTTATTAACTAGGAGGCATTTCACATGCTCAGTTTTGCGGAATATATTTGGCTGGATGGTGCGAAACCTGTTCAAGGTCTTCGCAATAAAACTCGGATTTTGGATTTTTCAGACCAACGTCCACAGCTGAGTCAGTTCCCTAGCTGGGGTTATGATGGCTCTTCCACTTACCAAGCAGATGGTCATTTTTCAGACTTGGTCTTAAAGCCCGTCTATTTTGTGAACGACCCAATTCGCGGTGAGGGTCACTATTTGGTTCTTTGTGAAGTCTTTAATCCAGACGGAACGCCTCATGCAACCAATACTCGTGCCAAGCTGCGAGAAGAGATGCATCGAGGAGCTCCAGATGAGGATTCCTGGGTGGGTTTTGAACAAGAGTACACACTTTTCGATGCCGAAGGCAAAAGACCTCATGGCTGGGCCAAAGATAAAGATCCCCAGCCCCAAGGTCCATATTACTGTTCCGTAGGTGCGGATCGCGCTTGGGGACGTAATCTGGTAGATGGCCATGCGGGCGCTTGCGTGATGGCCAAGCTGGCTTTGTATGGGACTAATGCTGAAGTGATGCCAGCCCAATGGGAATTTCAAATCGGCTACCGTGGACTTCGTTCAGAAAGTGCTGATCCATTGACCATGTCCGACCATGTTTGGATTGCCCGTTGGCTCTTGAGCAGGATTGGCGAAGAGATGGGTATCTCTGTAAGCTGGTCTTGCAAACCTATGAAAGGTGACTGGAATGGCGCTGGCATGCACACGAACTTTTCAACTAAAGCCATGCGAGATCCAACCACGGGTTGGAGTGCTATTACGTCTTTAGTTGAAAAGATGTCTAAGCGTCACCCAGAGCATATTGCAGAGTACGGTCATGGTCTTGAAGAACGCTTAACTGGGCTTCATGAGACTTGTGATATTAACACCTTTAAAATGGGCGAATGTGACCGCGGGGCATCGATTCGAATTCCTGAGCCTGTTGCGAATAAGCGCTGTGGCTATATCGAAGACAGAAGACCAGGCGCTAATGCCGACCCATACCGGGTAGTAACCAGAATATTGAAGACTTTACATGAAACTTAGCAATCGCGTTTTATCTCTTGGAGCCTCTGCAACCTTGGCCATGAAGGCCCGAACCAAAGCTTTGGAAGACCAAGGCATTCGGGTAATTTCACTGAGTGCGGGTGAGCCTGATTTTGAGACACCGGCCTGTATTGTGAAGGCTGCTCATGCGGCTTTAGACAAGGGCGTGAGTCGTTATACAGGCGTCCGCGGGAATGATGCCTTGGTAAACGCGATGCGCGCGAAGTTCAAGCGAGACCAAGGTCTTGACTATGGTCCTGCCCAAGTACTGTCTTCAACGGGCGCCAAAGGCTCATTGGCTTTGGCATTTGATGCATTACTGAATCCAGGTGATGAGGCCATTATATTAACTCCTTACTGGGTAAGCTACCCTGAAATGGTCAAGCTGGCTGGCGCGACGCCTGTATTTGCAAAGCCAACGCTCGAGTCAATTGAGGCGGCGATTTCTGCCAAAACACGCGTGTTGGTGGTCTGCTCGCCTAATAATCCAGATGGCAGTCTGTTTCCTAAGTCTTTCATGAAAGCCCTTATGAGGCGCCTTGAAGGCACGGATATCTGGGTGATTTCAGATGAAATCTATGAGCATCTGGTATTTGACGGCTTAAAAGTGACGAGCCCCGCTAGTGTTTCGGCAGATGCTGGAGCTAGAACAGTGGTGATTAATGGCGTTTCGAAAGGCTACGCCATGACTGGCTGGCGCGTAGGGATTGCTGGAGGCCCAGAATCGGCTATCGGCGCGATGGCTAAGCTTCAAGAACAGCGTTACACTTGTATCCCTACGATTTGCCAGGCCGCTGCGGCATATGCTTTGCACGAGCCTGATGAATTGAAAGAAGAAATTGCGAAAATGCGCGCTGCCTATGAGCATCGTCGAGATGTCTTCATGGCTGAAATAGCCAAAATCCCAGGTGTGACTTGTCAAAAGCCCCAAGGCGCATTTTATGCATTCCCCAATCTGGGTGTGGATGATGTCGAATTTGCTAACAGGCTTCTCAGCGAAGCCCATGTAGGCGTGGTGCCTGGCGGTGCTTTTGGGGCCCCAGGACATGTCCGTATCAGCTTGGCTTCTAGCTTAGAAGATATTGTGGCGGGTGTTCGGGCGATCCATCAGATGCTTGCGCCAGTCTGAATCTCCCATAGCTTTTGATATGCCCCTGCTCTATTTATCAGTTCATCATGAGTACCAGACTCTATAATCTGGCCATGTTCCAGAACATAGATGCAGTCCGCATGTCTCACGGTCGATAGGCGATGCGCGATTAAAATTGTTGTTCTGTTTTGAGATGCTTGGTTGATAGACCGTTGGATAGCGCTTTCTGTCTCCGTATCTACGGCAGAAGTTGCTTCATCGAAGATAAAAATGGGCGGATTTTTAAGGATTGCACGCGCAATCGATAGGCGCTGGCGTTGTCCACCGGAAAGCTTTTGGCCACGCTCCCCTATCACTGTGTCGTAGCCTTGTGGCAATGTGTTGATAAACTCATGGGCCTCAGCCATTTTGGCAGCGTTTATGATTTCATTCATCCTCGCATCAAATGAACCGTAAGCGATATTTTCCCGAACTGTGCCATGAAACAAAAAGACATCCTGGCTGACAAAACCGATGGACTGCCTCAGATTTTGAAGGTGGATGCTTTCAACGTCCAGCGCATCAACCAATATTTTGCCAGAACTTGGTTCATAAAAACGAAGTAGTAACTTGGTAATGCTGGTTTTTCCAGAACCCGTAGTCCCAACAAATGCAACTGTTTCACCTGCTTTAACCTCAAAGCTCAAATCATTGATGGCCTGATATCCATTAGGGTAAACGAGCGAAACATGTTCAAAGCGAATTGGCATGCTTTCGCGTTTCGACAAATCAAGAGATTGATGTCCAGGTTTTGGGATGGGTGTAGCCAGCAAGTTAAGTACCCGCTGGGTTGAAGCCATCGCACGTTCATACAGGTCAGTAAGCTCACCCAGGCCTGTAAATGGCCACAGCAAACGCTGAGTCAAAAATACTAAAACGCTATAAGAACCAACCGCCAAAGTACCATTAAAGGCTTGGAATCCACCCACCACCAAAGTCACCATAAAACCGGACATAACGGCCATGCGCAGGAGTGGAATGAATGCAGAACTGAGGCGAATAGCGGCAGCATTGGCTTGGCGGTAGGCGTTGCTTTGCTTCTCTAAGGCCTCCAGTTCAAAGCCTTCTGCTGTGTAGCTTTTGACAACTGCCATCCCGGTTAGACTGTTGTTCAGACGCTCAGAAATTAAACCGGCGTTTTCACGAACTTTGGCGTATCTAGGGCCAAGCCGTTCTTGGAAGAAATAGGCGCCAACAAGAATCACCGGAATCGGCAAAAGCGCTAGCGCAGCAATCATGGGGGCCAAGTAAAAAAATATACCTGCAACCAGAATGGTCCCACTGGTGATTTGAAGAAGCGAGTTGGCTCCGCCATCCAAAAACCGCTCTAGCTGGTTGATATCATCATTCATGACAGACATCAGGTTGCCTGTGTTTTTGTCCTCAAAATAGCTCATGGGCAGCTGTTGGACATGAGCAAATGTATCCTTGCGAAGTCTATGTTGGAGCGTTTGGGCCAGGTTTCGCCATTCTATTGAGTAGAGGTATTGGAAGAGTGACTCGAAACCCCAAACGAGGAAAGTTGTGAGTCCCAAAATCCAAAGTTGGTCTTTGAGGTCTGGAAACCCAAACTTTGCAATCAGAGAGTCCTTTTTATTGACCACGGTGTCTACTGCAACACCAATAAAGACTTCAGGTAAAATATCGAAAGTTTTGTTAAGCACTGAAAATATTGATGCTTTTAATATTTTAGAGCGGTCAGGGCCGGCATAGCTTAACAGGCTTTTAAGAGGACTAGTCATAGAAGTTTTCCTTGGATTTGGGAGAGCGCTGTAAGTCCTGCGGTTTCAGTCCTCAAAACATATTTGGCCAGTCTAACAGGTTTCGCACCTTGGATTTGAAACTGGGCGCGTTCAGATTCTGAGAAGCCACCTTCGGGGCCGATAATAATTGAAATCCCCCCTAACCCCCCTTTTTCAAAGGGGGGAAATGAACTGCTTGCCAGGGGATCACATAGAAAAATAGAATCCCCCCTTTGAAAAAGGGGGGTTAGGGGTGATTTTTCCATGTATTGAATCTGAGGAACCCATGCCCGTCCCGATTGCCGTGCCGCATCCTGAGCAATTCGGGTTAGGCGTTCTAATTTGAGCTGTCCAGGCTGGCTGCGTTCAGATTTGAATAGAATAATCTCACTTACGCCAAGTTCTGTTGCATGTTGAACGATACTCTCAAGCTTATCCATAGAGACTAGGGCTTGTATTAAAATCACGGCTGGTGTGTCTGTGGGTACATGGGTGACTTTAATATCTCTGAGCGGGTTATCCAACAGGCCTTGCAGGCAGTTTCCTTGACCATCAAAGAGTTCTACAGGCTCGCCAGTTTTGAGGCGTAATACTTTAGAAAAACGGTGATGTGTTTCACGATTAAGGTGTCCATCGGTGGGAAGCTGTTCGACAAATGCGCGATACATCGATTGTTATCTATAGCAATTCCTTTGGAATTTGAACCAGTTTTATTCATCTCCGCTTGCATTTTTGATAAGATAAAAATGTGAAAATATATAGATTCGTTGGTAGCTTTGTTGAGGCAGCTAAGAATGCTGTTTCGGACCGAGTGCGGCGCGATAGGGATGATTTTTTAGCCGCAGGAGACAGTGATAGTAAGAGAATCCCAGTTACAATTGCAAAAGGAATTGCTTCTGTTGTGATGCCCGCAGAAGTGGCACTATCAATAGTTGCAGCTGGTCTTGCAAAAGGTGTCCATAAGATGGCGACGGCACCAGTTCAGCTTGATGAAGCGGCTAAAGAAAACGCTAATAAGTTATGTGAGTATTTGGATGCTGGAGATTATGTGAATGCTAAAAAAACTGTAGTTAGTCTATTCACAGAATCTCCTCATGTTACTCGAAAGGATCTGGCCCACTACCTGGGTGCTTTGGAAGGTTCTACAGCAAAACATTTGTCTACTATTTTGAGCACAGAAAGAGCTGAGCAGGGTTATGCCAAAACTTGGATAAATAGGTTGCCAAGCATAGGGCCGGATGCTCAGGTAAGAATTGAACATCTTCACGCTTTAATTGATCAAGTTGAAGAAATTTCAAAAAATCCCGAACCTTACATTCCATCAAGAAAAGAAGAAACGGAGGGAATGCTAGCTAGTGCTGTAGCGGCTAGTTCGACAATGGCTGCGCCATTGCTAGAAAAAGTTGACCAAATAGGAAATGCTTTTGCTGAAAATCCAGGTAATACTCTTTCGGAACTTACTAAGGCCGGGCTAGTTCCTTTGAGGATTCAATTGGGGTTTAAGGCTGTTGGAGTAGCTGCTGGGGTGCATCAGAGTCTAACTGAAGCAAGCCCACTGCAGGATTCAGCAAAAAAACATGGCTTGGTATTGATTGATAATCTTGAGAAGAGGAAATTTGAAGACGCAAAGAAGGCTGTAAGTGACCTATTTAAAGATTTGTCAAAACCTAAGCGTAAAGATCTAGCCGCTTTTTTACAGGGATACAGTGAATCTTCAGCTTGGGCTGCAGATCTAGCAGAGAGGATTGACCATGAGCGAGCCAATCAAACACATGTTCAAGTCTGGCAAGGCAGAATTTTTGGAGAAACCCCAGAAAGTCGAAGTGCTTCTGTTATAAAACATATTGACGCTATGATGCGCGATGATTCGATCGATGATACCGAATTCTAATCCAAGAACCTCTTGCTCTCGGTTATTGCAAATTGTTTAAAATTCTGCAAAAGATATAGCCCCATGGCGCATCAGACTAAATATATCTTTGTGACTGGCGGTGTGGTGAGTTCCCTGGGAAAAGGTATTGCTTCAGCTTCTATCGGGGCTTTGCTCGAAAGTAGAGGCCTAGATATCAGCATGTTGAAGCTGGATCCCTATTTGAACGTAGATCCAGGAACCATGAACCCCTTTCAGCATGGTGAAGTCTTTGTGACAGATGATGGTGCTGAAACTGATTTGGACCTCGGTCACTATGAGCGTTATGTGTCCACTCGACTTTCCAAACTTAACAGTAAAACGGCTGGTCAAATTTATTTGGAAGTTTTGGAAAAAGAACGTCAGGGTAAATACTTAGGCGTAACAGTTCAAGTTATTCCGCATATTACAGATGCCATTAAAAAAGCCATTCGAGCTGCTGGTGAAGGCCACGATATTTTGCTGTGCGAAGTGGGCGGAACAGTGGGAGACATTGAGTCCCTGCCCTTTATTGAAGCTATTCGGCAGATGCGCCAGGAAGAAGGTTTAAACTCAACGATTTTTGTGCATGTGTCTTATTTGCCGCTGATTCATGCAGCAGGTGAAGTGAAGACCAAGCCTACCCAGCATTCGGTCAAAGAGTTGTTGGGTCTTGGAATTCAGCCTGACTTACTGCTTTTGCGCGGCGAGCATGCGGTTTCGGATGAGCTCAAAGCTAAAATTTCGCTCTTTTGTAATGTGCCAGCCAAAGCTGTGGCAAGCTGTCCGGATTTGGATACCGTCTATGAAGTGCCATTGATGCTTCAAGCTGAGGGGGCTGATCAGATTATTTTGGATCACCTCAATGTCTGGGCTAAAAAACCTGATTTGTCTGCTTGGGAGCATGTGGTTAACCGTTTCAAACACCCAGAATTGGAAGTTCAAGTTGGGATTGTTGGAAAGTATGTAAACCTGATTGAAAGCTACAAGAGTATCAACGAAGCTCTCATTCATGCTGGGATTTCTTGCAATGCTAAGGTCGTTTGCCACTATATAGATTCTGAAGAAATCGAGCGTGAAGGCTGCGAGAAGCACTTGGCTGGTCTGGATGCTATTTTGGTTCCAGGCGGCTTTGGTGAGCGTGGGACCGAAGGCAAAATTGCGACTGTTCGCTATGCGCGTGAAAATAAAATTCCTTATTTTGGCATTTGTTTAGGGCTCC
Source organism: uncultured Myxococcaceae bacterium (assembly GCA_964635635.1). Lineage (GTDB taxonomy): Bacteria > Myxococcota > UBA727 > UBA727 > JABDBI01 > CAZWPE01. Next base: position 357,562 of record CAZWPE010000001.1, read on the forward strand.
AAATCGCAGTGATTGAGTTCGCACGCAATGTTGCCGGCATTAAAGGCGCAACTTCTGAAGAGTTTGATGTTGGCGCTAAAGATCCAGTGATTCACTTTATGCCTGACCAGGTGGGTATCACTCGCAAAGGTGGAACCATGCGTTTGGGGAGCTACCCATGCGTATTGGCCAAAGACAGCTTGGCAGCCCGTATTTATGGCGCAAAGGAAATTCAAGAACGCCACAGGCATCGCTATGAAGTCAACAATGCGTATAAGCCTCAGCTGGAATCGGCGGGCTTGATTTTGAGTGGAATGTCACCTGGGGGTGAATTGGTGGAAATGATTGAGCTCAGAAACCACCCGTTCTTTATTGCCTGCCAGTTTCACCCAGAGTTTTTATCTAGGCCTTTGAAGGCGCACCCGTTGTTTAAGGCCTTTGTGGAGGCTGGATTGAAGCAACATATCCAATAGCTCCAGGTAGGTGAAATTTTTGCCTTGGCAGTGCTTGCTTTGCGATTTGTCTTAAGGTGTTATCCGCACCTCGGAGGTCTGCTTCAGGCAATAGCTCACGTAGGCCAAGCTTAAGGGCTTGAAACTTAACGGGTTCTGGGTGATTTTTCGCCAACGTAACACGAATGGTGTCGCCTGTTAGTTCCAACAGGCCAGAAGCTGTGAGTTTGAGGGCTTCAAGATCTTGCCGTCTGCGTTGTGCAAGCTCTGCTAGGCGTTCTTTGGGCATGTGGTGCAATGCTAAAAATTGACGGACCCCAACCCGTTTGCCGGTGCTGTATTCATTCGTTGGGTCATTCACGTAATCATAAATGCCCAGCTCGGTTAATAGTCCGATTAAGTAGGCGCGTGAGAAATCCAAAAGTGGCCGGATGATAAATCCCCCCTGGCCTCCTTTTTTCAAAGGGGGGGATTCGCTAACTGGCAACATGCCAGCCCCTTCAGGCCCGCCGCCCAGACCCATCAGATCCATGATAAAGCTTTCAGCTTGGTCGTCTTGGGTGTGAGCGGTTACAAGTGGATCACCTTGAATGGCTTCATAACGGCGTTTTCGCAGGCTGGCTTCATCATTTTTGCCAGGCTCAAGAGAGATTTGTTGTGCGTCAAAGCCTAAAACGCGGGCTCTGGCACAAACGGCCAAACTTTCAGCCAAAGCCTCTGGCCGAGTGCCATGGTCTACGCTAACCACTTGAATATTGGCGAATCTTCTGGGCCAAAGCGCGACAGCTTCCATGAGAGCCCTAGAATCTGAGCCTCCACTCACGCACAAGACGACACCCTTTTCAGAAAAAGGGCCCAAATAAGAGTCAAATGCATTCCAAATAGGCTGCAATAACCGTCTTGTCTTCGTTTGCATAATGGCATAAAGACCTAATCATACGAAAACCGTTCGTACAAGGAATATGAGTGAGAACCCAAGAAGAAACCCTATCGTTTGAGGACCTGTTAAACCAGAGCTATGCTAAAGATGACGTGCTAGAAGGCGAAATCGTTCAGGCTACAGTTCTAGGTATTGGAAAAGAATTTGTTTCAGTAGATATTGGCTATAAATCCGAAGGCTTGATCGCTGCCTCTGAGTTTCCATCCATTAATGGTGAAATTCAAGTCAAAGTTGGCGACAAAGTTGATGTGATGGTTGAGTCTAGAGAAGATGACTCCGGCCGGTTGATCCTGAGCAAAGACAAAGCCGATCGGGTTAAAGTTTGGGATGATATCTCTGTCGCTTGCGAGAAAGATGAAATTGTCGAAGGGACTGTCACCGGTAAAGTAAAAGGTGGTCTTCAAGTTGATATCGGTGTTAGAGCATTCTTGCCTGGAAGTCAGGTAGATCTGCGTCCTATCCGTAACTTGGACAAGATGATTGGTGAGCGTTTTGAGTTTAAAGTGATTAAATTCAACCGCAAACGTGGCAATATCGTTTTGAGCCGCCGTGCCCTTTTGGAAAAAGAGCGCGAAGAAAAACGTGGTGTAACCTTGCAGCACTTGTCTGAAGGCGCTGTTCTGGATGGTACCATCAAGAACATGACCGACTACGGTGCATTCGTTGATTTGGGCGGTGTGGATGGTCTTTTGCATGTGACAGACATGAGCTGGGGCCGAATTCAGAACCCATCAGAACTCTTCAACGTCGGTGACGTTGTTAAAGTTAAAGTGCTTAAGTATGATTCAGAACACGAACGTGTTTCTTTGGGCATTAAGCAGATTCAAGAAGATCCATGGCTTTCTGTGCAGCATGAGTTCCCGGTTGGAACCCAAGTTTCCGGTAAGGTTGTGTCTTTGACTGATTACGGTGCATTTATTGAACTGAAACCAGGCGTTGAAGGCTTGATTCACGTTTCCGAAATGTCTTGGACCAAGCGTGTGAAGCACCCATCCAAAATCTTGAACATTGGCGATCAGGTCAGTGCTGTGGTCTTGGATATCGACCAAGAAAGCAAGCGTATTTCGCTTGGCATGAAGCAAACCGAGCCAAATCCATGGAGCCTTTTGGAAGAAAAATATCCAGTAGGTACCGTGATCCGTGGTCAGGTCCGCAATATCACTGATTTCGGTATCTTTATTGGTATTGAAGAAGGGATCGATGGTTTGGTACATATCAGCGATTTGTCCTGGACTCACCGCGTGAAGCATCCATCTGAAATCTTCCAAAAAGCCGATGAAGTAGAAGCCGTAGTTTTGAATATTGACGTTGAAAACGAGCGCTTCTCCTTGGGTATTAAGCAATTGCATGAAGACCCATGGGGCAGAATCCCACATGTGTACCCACGTGGTGCTCGTGTGAAGGGTAAAGTTTCCAAGGTTACCGATTTCGGTGCGTTCATTGAAATCGAACCAGGTATTGATGGTCTTTGCCACGTTTCTGAATTCGCAGAAGAGCATGTGGACAATCCACATGAGTTTGTGAAGCCAGGTGATGAGGTTGAAGTCATGATCATTGATGTCGATCCAGATGAGAGAAAGATTGGGCTTTCAATGAAAGCTGTGAAAAAAGCTGAAAAAGGGTTCGATTATCGTACATACTTAGCTCAGCAAAATGCAGCAGCATCGAAACCAGTTAGAAGCAGTATGGGAACCCTCGGCGAAGCACTCAAAGGCTTCAATGTCTCGGGAAGTTGATCATTCTCAGTTAGCAAAAAACGCAGGCGTGGTGGCATTGTTCACCACGCTTTCGCGTATTGCGGGCCTTGCTCGCGATGTGGTAACAGCCCACTTATTCGGTGCTAATGCCACGATGGACGCCTTCAACATTGCGTTCACAATTCCAAATACATTAAGACGTTTTGTGGCTGAAGGAGCCATGACGGTTGCGTTTATCCCTGTTTACACTGAAGTGCGTAAACATGAGGGTCTGGAGGCAGCCAAGCGCTTTTACTCCTCTGTTTTAGGCATTTTGACCCTCGTATTGCTTGGGTTGGTGGTGCTTGGAATTTTGGGGGCTTCGGGTCTTGTCTACATGTTTGCCAGCGGCTTTGCCGAGCGCCCAGACCAGATGGCGCTTACTATTTCGCTGACACGTTTGATGTTTGCATACATCTTTTTTATTAGCTTAGTGGCTTTGGCGATGGGCGTTTTGAACGCGCATAAACATTTTTTTGCACCTGCATTTTCACCTGTTTGGCTTAACATCGGGATGATTGTTTGCTCTTTGGCTTTCTATCATTATTTTGACCAACCTATTTATGCAGCAGCCCTAGGTGTCATGGTAGGTGGTGTGTTGCAGCTCGCTTGTCAGATCCCTGCTCTGGCACATCATGGTTTGCTGGTGCGCCCGACTCTGGAATTCAATAATCCTGCGATTCGAAAACTAGGACGCATCTTGTTGCCATCTATATTTGGGGTGGCGGTATATCAAATTAATCTTATGGTTTTACGCCAGTTGGGAAGCTATTTGCCTGCTGGTCAGATTACTTGTTACAGCACGGCAGATCGTTTGATGCAGGTAGCGCTCGGTATTTTTGCGATCTCAATTGCGACAGCAACATTGCCAGCTATGAGTGAACATACCGCCTCTGGAGATGCTTCGCACCACAAGTTAATTCAAACGTGGCAGTTTTCGACCAGGTTAACGAATTTTATTACTTTTCCTGCAGCAGTGGGATTGGTTACGGTTGGTTTACCCATCACATCTGTTTTGTTTTTTCATGGGGCTTATGACTGGCAAGCTACTCAGTTAACGGCTGCAGCGACAATTGCATTTGCTCCCGGTCTGATTTCTGTAGCCTTTGCACGCACAACAGTTCAGGCATTTTATGCTTTGAAAGACATGAAGACCCCTGTGTGGATTGCCGCTGTGGTTTTGGTGGCTAATTTGGCGCTCGGTTTGGCGCTGATGCCCTACGAAGTGGTTGGACTGGCTTTGTCTCTCACCCTGTCGAGCTTTTTGCAGGTAGCTTTGCTGATTTATGCCTTGAGGCGCAAAGTGGGTCTTTTGGGTTTTCGAAAGATGTTTAGGTCTATGACCCAGCAGTTTTTATTTTCGCTCTTGATGGGCGCAGTCGCTTGGTTTGTTGCTTCGTTTGGAGTTTGGAGCCGGGGACCTACTCTGCAGAATGTTTTGCTGCTGGGTCTGGCTGTTCTTGCCGGGATTGCTGTTTATGCAATACTCAGTTTGTTGGCAAAAACAGAGGAAGCCATGGTTCTTTGGGGCATGATTAAGAAAAAAATTCGATGATTTTTTGCCGGTTGGCGTCTGCGTCATGCATGCCAAGTTCGATTAGGTCATTTGCGTATTCAACATCAAACAGCAGATAGCTTAAAAAATCTGCGCCCTGTTCATCTGAGGACTCAGCCATGCGTGAAAGTACGCGGCCCATGATACCCCCAACGCGTTCAGCCAAACCACCCATGCGAAGGCGTCTTGTAGCAATAAGCCCCAAGTCTGTACTGGGCCTGATGACAAGATTATCAACACGTCTGTACGAACTGCCACGAAGTTTTTTCATGCTATCGTTGAGCGTAGGATTTTCCAAATCAACGAGCGCATTAAACCGTTCGAGACGCTTGAGGTCATAATCGGTCTTATCGAGCATCAGTGCATTTAAGATTTTTCCAAGCAAAAATAGCGCGGATGGATATCGGTCAATGCGCATCTGTGTGTGATGAGGAGCTGGTTCTTCTGCTCGTAAGCTGATGACCAAAAGCCTATCAGCTCCGAGTCTTAATGCAGGTGAAATAGGTGTATTTAATTTAATGCCACCATCACAGTAGACTTCGCCATCAATTTCTACTGCAGGGAAAATCCACGGAATCGCAGCAGAAGCTAATGCGTGTGAGGGACCAAGCTGCACTTCAAAGGGATGTATTTGCGCATCGGTACTCCAGTGCAGTGAATCATTAGCATTGGAGCGTTGAAGAAAGACATGAGTCGTTCCTGTTCCAACATGTGTTGCAGTGACTGCAAGAGACTTAACATCGCCCGAAGCTAGGTTGGACTGAATGTTTTTCCAACGAATATGGCGCCGAACGAGATCTTCCATGGGAGATGTGTTGATTAAACCACCTAATCTGCTGGAACCAACGACATCATCTAATTCCCCACGACCTCGTGAGCCAAATAAAAATTTGGGGAGGTTGAGAATCTCTCGCCAACCAATTTCGTAGACGCCATCGATGCGAAGACTACGCCACATTTGAGCCAGCGCTTCGCCTTGAACTTCTGGAAGATGATTCAAGGCAGCCCAGAAACAGCTATTAATCGCTCCAACGGACGTTCCGCAAATAATTTCAAATCGAACATGCTGACGTATTCTTGCAGGAAGTTGCTCCCTGATATATTTGAGAACACCTGCTTCATAAGCTCCACGAGCCCCGCCGCCTGACAGGATCAGCGCAGTTTGAGGAGCTCCTTGGAGGGTTTCAGCCATTGGCTAGCCTTCTGAGTGCATCGGTTACAAGCTTTCGAAGCAGTGGTTCAAGCGATAGGGGTCCTGCATCAACACCTGTGGCCATCGCCAGAAGTCTTCCATCATTGGTTTGAATGACTCGGCCTACATAAGCAGGCCCATATAAACCCTGCCCTTTCTCAAGAGAAAGCAGCAATTTGACACCGGAAGGTACAACTCTGCCCATAAACCATTTAGAATTGCTTTCGAGAGCTTTCTTTTCGGCGGTCATGATTTTGTTGGCATCAGCCATTTTGACCTCAACCAATCTCACGCCAGCATCAAGCATCTCATCTGTGAATTTTTCAAAAACTTGAGCTTGTTCGATAGAGGCAGGCAAAACTGCATAGGGCTGTTCATTGGTATTCTCAAGCCAAAAAGATTGGTAGCTTGCGCCGAATACGCGACCTTGTTCGAGGTAAACTGCGCCCGCAGGTTTTGAATAAGGCAACTGATAAAAACCATGAATAAGCCCAATGGTCGGTTTATTGGCTTTGCGATTCCATGCTTTAAGCTGATCTATTGAAACTTTTGAATTTGCATCTGCGTTACTGTGCTCAGGAATTTCTGCCGGTCCAATTCCTTGATAGTAAGCCTGGGGCAAAGTGCCTGAGCTTTGGATTGGTTTTCTCGAGCAAGCACCAAGGCTAAGGACTGCTAGAAGGAGTAATAAATTAGACTTTGCGTAGAACGACACGGATTTTCGCTCCTTTCTGATAAATTCCTGGCATGCTCCAGACTTTTTCTTGCGAGGCTGGAATACCTACGCTTTGAAAATTGGTTGAATCCAGCCTGGCACCTTGTGCGTTTAAGATTTCCAAGGCAATTTGGACTTGTAAACCAAGACCCGTTCGGTTGTGAAGTGTGACATCGACATTTCCACCATTTCGGTCTTGAAAGTCGACACGTAGAACTTCGACTTCACTGCAAACGGTTCCTTGACCACAATAGACTTGGCCCCACTCGAAGTCCTGTGTGCTTGAATTATTAATACCTTGTCTAATGCCTGTTTGAAGTCTTCTTACACCAGCACATGAGGACATTATTAAAACGATTATTGAGATTACTAAGAATTTCATTGATAAATCACTCCTGTATCGCTCATTTTCTTGGTTTCATAGTCGCCTACCCATAAAATAATGCCGGATTCTGCATCGACGAGCTGGAAACTGTAGAGAATGTAATCGCTGGCACCAGATTTAGAGGCTTTTGAAAGAGAACGCATTTCACCTTTTAGTAAGTAATCTGCACCTGCCATAGATTTGCTTGCTTTGCCTTGGTCGTACATACCAGCACGTTTTTTGGTACGCTCTGTCATGACAGCTTGTTCTGTATCACGAGCGAGATAAGCTACTTGGCTTTTTGAAAAAGTTACTAAATCTTTAACGAGTTTATTTTGGAGCAACTTTGGATCAACTCTAAAGCGTGTCTGGTTTTCAAGAGGCAAAACAGCAATGCGTGGAGTGACACCCTCTTTAGGCCAATCGATGCCAGCAATTTCACGAGCCATACGTTCTGCCATGGATTTGATATCCCCAGAATCTGTGCCCGTTCCACCGAGATTGTCATCTTCGCTGGCATCAAGGATTTTGGTATTGCCTGGCAGCGTTGAATACTTGCAGCCTGCGAGTCCAAGCAACAAGAGAATCAGTATTTTTTTGTTCATAGCCTTTTCCTTCTAGGGCTTTTCTAATATGAGTTTCAGTATGAGACAAGATGGCAGGAAACCGCAAGACTTAAGACCTATAACTTTTCACAAACGCTTTATAGAACATCATCCTGGGAGCGTCTTGGTTTCGTTTGGGAAAACGAAGGTATTGGTGACGGCAACTATCTCAAGTCAACTACCTCAACATCGAAAAGAGTTGGGCAAAGGTTGGTTGAATGCTGAGTATGGCATGCTTCCGGGATCAACTCATGAACGCAAAGGACGACCAGGTCCTAAGGGGCCAGACGGGAGAGCTGTTGAGATTCAAAGGTTGATTGGGCGTTCTTTACGTCAAGCGATTGACTTAGATCAACTCGGCCCGAAATGTATCACTCTGGATTGTGATGTAATTCAGGCAGATGGTGGAACTCGGACAGCGGCTATTACAGGTGCCTGGGTGGCTCTTGCGTTGCTGCTTAAGAGTTTGCGTTTAGAACACTTATTGGTTCGACAAATAGCCGCTGTTTCACTAGGGGTTAAGGGTGATCAGATTTTGACAGATTTGAATTATGAAGAGGATGTCAGCATTGATACCGATTTTAATTTGGTTGGTTGCCAAGATGGAACGCTGATTGAACTTCAAGGGACAGCTGAAGGAAGACCGATGAAACCCCAAGTGCCGCTCGATATTTTGCGGCAAGGTCTTGGGGCATTGGCTCAAATTTGCAGGGCTCAACTAGAGGCTCTCGCTTAATTCTCCGATGCTTTCTATTTCTACGCCATCTTTAGCCTGGCATTCGAGATTCTTTTGCCAGCTTTGGGTGTTGGGGTTATTTTGATCTCCCTGGACGACTTTTTGTATGGCTTTTACCCAACTAGGATTGTGAAATACTAGTCCGTATTCACGATTTTTAAACAGTGATTGGTTTGAGCCGTTTGTAGAGCCGAGCCAGGCTCGATTACCATCAACAACCATGACTTTTGCATGCATATAACCTGGTTTTCCGTTTACCTTGTTTGCAGCAGAAAATACTTTTGTGGAGATTCCTACTTTCTCAAACGCGCTATAAGTTTTTTCTGCTCTCTGAATTTCAGATGGTTTTGCGGAACCAAATGCGCAAAGGCTTGAAAGCATCAAGGAGACTTTGACGCCTCGTTTAGCAGCTTTAATGAGTGCTTGGTTGATATCAGGTGCCTTAAGATACTGTGTTTGTAGTTCAATGGATTTTTTGGCGCCATCAATAAATCCGATAATTTCTTCGGCAGAGTTTGGGCTTACTGTCAGATCGCTTTGAAGAGAGCTTGGTATCACAGCTGCTAAATTGTAACGTTTTCCCTCTAAATCCGCCTCAAATATATCTCTCAGTGTGCTGACAACAACAGATTCATTTGAAACCAAACTATAGTCCCGGTTGCAACGAGTTGTGTTGGAACCACAAAAGCTCGTTGAATCAAAGTTTCCAGTGCTGATAAGAGCAACATTATCAGCCAATGCCATTTTTCCATGCTGGACGCAGCCTGGTGCCTTGTCACTGGTGCCACAGAGGGTTTCTTTGTCGAAGGGAACAAATTTGCCTCCACGACTTTTAATTTTTTTAGCCAACTTTCGAAGATTTTGACAGTCTGAATCAGAACTCCCGAGTGCTTCTTCTGAAAAGATCTTGCATTTACCGCCTACTGGTTCAGGTTCCATGACCACTCGAACTTGAACGCCTCGTTCAATAGCTTCGTTAATGAGCTGATGAACTGTTGGATCGTACATAGTATAGATCTCAATGTCCAAATTCTCCTTTGCGCCCCTAATTAAGTCATAGATGGCAGGGTATTCAGAGTTTAGATAAGCCCCAGGTTTGACAGAGGCATGTAGAAAAATAGAGGCAAACAGCAGCAGAAATTTGAGAGCCATGGGTACTCCTGGTGTGAAGAATCTTTAAAAAAGACGTGACAAGGGTACCCAGGTTGTCTCGAATGTGTGAGATTTCCCAGCATACTTGTGCACCCCATGTCTGGAGTTAGTAGCTGGGTGTATTCAAAACGTTCAATGTAGCATTAAATTTTTGATAGCAATTCGAGTGTCGCGCTGCAGGTTTTCGTTATGTGGTTCTGCCAATATTTGACTAATCCAGCGGGCAATCGGAGCCATATGAGTTTCTTTCAAACCCCGTGTTGTGATCGCGGGAGTTCCTAATCGAATTCCAGAGGTAATTTGGGCTGGAGTCGGATCAAAAGGAATCTTATTTTTATTTACAACAATATTGGCTTTTTCAAGGGCAATTTCAGCGTCTCTACCTGAAATTTCCTTGCGTCTGAGATCAACCAAAACCAAATGATTGTCTGTTCCGCCTGAAACTAGCTCAAAGCCCTCGGTCAAAAGAGCTTTAGCCAAAGCTGCAGCATTAGCAATAATCTGGGTCTGATAAGTCTTAAAGCTTGGCTGCAGAGCTTCGTGGAAGCAAACAGCTTTGCCCGCAATCACATGCATCAAAGGGCCACCCTGGGCACCAGGGAAAATGCGAGAATCAATCAACTTTTGATGTTCGGCTTTGCATAGAATCATCCCACCGCGTGGACCGCGCAAGGTCTTGTGGGTGGTTGTGGTGACGAAATCTGCATGAGGAATGGGAGATGGGTGTAGGCCGGCTGCAACTAATCCCGCAATATGCGCCATATCGACGAATAATTTTGCATCTACACTCCGAGCAATGGAGGCAAAACGTTCGAAATCAATCACACGGGCATAGGCTGAAGCACCAGCAATAATCATCTTAGGGCGTTCAGCTTTTGCTAGACGTTCAACTTCATCGTAATCTATCAAGCCATCTTCTTGGCGAACCCCATAAGGCACAATGCGATATAAGCGACCTGAGAAGTTTACTTTGGATCCATGGGTTAAATGACCGCCATGATCCAGGTTCATGGCCAGTACTGTATCGCCAGGATTCACAGCTGCCATATAGACCGCAAGATTGGCACTTGCGCCTGAATGCGGCTGAACATTTACGTGTTCAGCGCCAAAAAGCTTTTTGGCTCGGTCTATCGCGAGTCTTTCTACTTCATCGACATACTCGCATCCACCATAATAACGTGCGCCTGGGTAACCTTCTGCATATTTATTGGTTAAAATACTGCCTACGGCTTCGAGGACAGCTTCAGATACATAATTTTCACTGGCAATGAGCTCAAGGCCTTCTTTTTGGCGGATAGCCTCTTTAGAAATCCAAGAAGCAATTTCAGGATCGATTTTTTCCAGTACGCTCATGCTGACACCAAAAGCCTATGACAAGATGGGCAAGTTTCGATGATTTCGCCTTTAGCGATACGATTGCACAGTTCAGGTGGCAAAATGCGTTTGCAGGCTCCACAGACATCTTTATTGAGGATTGCGATGCCTTGCCCTGCTCTGCGCTCAGCGATCTGAATGTAACGCTTGGCCAAAGGTTGAGGCAATGCTGCCAGGCTTGCTTCGTGTTCAGTGGTTGCTTGTGCAAATTCTGCATTCAATGCATCTAGAGAGTCTTTGACCAAGGCCCATTCAGACTCGTAAGTTTGCTCGAGAGAGGTTTTTTGAGCAGTCATAGAATCGAGGGTTTTTTTGAGAGTTTCTTGTTGTTCCAGCAGTTCAAGGCCCTGATCTTCAAGTTTTGAAATCACTTTCTTTTGGGAACCGATTTCGGACATGAGGGTCGTATACTCGCGTTCGCCTTTAATTTGGCTCGCTCGAGCCTCCCATTTTCTGAGATTGGTACGCTCAATTTGAGTATCTAGCTCAAGCTGTTTGCGTTTAAGCTCTAAGGCTTGATACTCCGCTTTCAGTTTTTCTTCTCGAAGCTTTGCATCAACAGATTGATCTTTGGCGGCATTGGCTTTAGCAGGAATCGATTTCTGCTTTTCTTTAAGTTCTTTAAGTTTAAGGTCGGCTTTGCCGAGCTGAGATAGGGAGGAGAGTTGCTCTCTGATGTTCATGAAAAGACTCCAAGTGGTGGGCCCGGCGGGATTCGAACCTGCGCGCGGTCGGTTATGAGCCGAATGCTCTACCGCTGAGCTACGGGCCCACATGGAAGGAACGCTCTGTTTTAACTCGCTTTTGACATCTTGTCTAGTTCATGTCAGTGAACATTTATATGACGACGTCCTATAGAATTGAGCATGAGTTCCCCTCTGTTCCCTTGGATATCTTTGTGAAACACCTTAATCACACAGAACTGAACAAAATGTTGGCAGCTATGCCCTCGTTTAAAAGCCGTGATTTGGTTGAGGAACAAGAACTTGAAAATGGTGAGAAACAGTGGTGTTTTCTAGTTTCTGCTGCTGGGGATTTGCCGCCAGCAGTGTCTGCCATTGCATCTCCTGATTTATTTAAGTGGCACGAGAAATCCCACTATATCCCCAAAGAAAAAACGCTGCATTTTAAAATAGAGCCTCTCAGCGGTGGTTCCAAATTTGAAGGTTCTGGCAAGTTTATTTATTCAAAAATGAAAAATGGAACCAAACGCGTTTTGGAAGGCGAGATGAGCGTAAAAATCCCGTTTGTAGGTAAAATCGTTGAAAGTTTTTTGGTCAATGAGCTCAAGAAAAACTACGAAGTAGAACCTGATATTCAGTCCAAGTTTTACGCGAAGATAATGAAATAAATCATGCTTTCAACAGCTCATGCTCCCCTGCGACTGCCTACGGGTTTTCGCAGGGAGATCTCTCGCAATGAAGTAAAATCAGACGTTTATCGGTTGCTCAGGCGCTCAAAGCTGAACACCGTCTGTGAAGAAGCACGCTGTCCCAATTTGACAGAGTGCTTTTCAAACAAGACGGCGACTTTCATGATTTTGGGTGACAGATGCACACGTCGTTGTCATTTTTGTTCAGTTCAAACTGGCCGAGGCTTTGCGCCAGATTCAGAGGAACCTGACCGTTTAAAATCTGCCGTTCTTGAACTTGGTTTGAAGCATGTTGTGATTACGAGTGTTGACCGAGATGACTTGCCAGATTTGGGTGCAGGCCATTTTGCAGCTTGCATTCGTGCTTTGCATGAGATTCCAAATTTAACGATTGAGCTGTTAACCCCGGATTTCAAAAATCGAGAAACTTGTGTTCAAACGGTTCTAGATGCGGGCCCTCATATCTGGGGTCATAACACTGAAACGGTGCCCAGGCTTTATCAAAAACTACGTCCACAATCTAAGTTTGAAACAACACTTGATTTATTGGAGCGAGTTGCTCAAACAAAAGTAAAGATTAAGTCCGGCCTCATGGTTGGCCTTGGCGAAATAGACGACGAAGTCAGTGAAACACTTAGGCTTATTCGAAGTATTGGAGTTCAGATGGTGACCATTGGCCAATACTTACGCCCTAGCCTCAAACACTGGCCTGTAGCTCGCTATGTTGGAACTGAAAGTTATACGCGCTGGGAACACGAAGCCCATGAGCTTGGTTTTCTGTCTTGCTACGCTGGGCCTTTCGTTAGAAGCAGTTATCATGCGGGTGAACAAATAACTAGTCTGGCATAGTAACAGTTGTATGTGTGGGGGCTAATGCTTTTAGGCTTTCTCCAAGCGCAATCAGTCGTTCGCTTAACTGCTGGATATCTGCTTGTGTGGCTGTCTTATCGATACACAAACGGTTGATCCAATACCGGCTTGAGACAAATACAGCTGCAAGCCCGAGCGAGGCCCCAACCATTGCTGAAACAGTTCCTACGATATAACCTGTCGAAATTTTGTCTAGAAAGCTGTTAAAAGTAACGACGATTTGCTGAACATTGCTGTTTGTTCTATCGAACCGAACCATTAATTCCGGAAGTGTTGAGGTTGCATTGTTGATAGAGTCAGAAATGCGATTTCCCATGTTTACAATATCTGGAATTTTAGCAGTTGCATTTCCTATCGAGTCGGAAACGCGATTGGCTGCAGTGACTATGTCGGGAATTTTAGCTGTTACGTTATCTAAGGTTGAACTTAAATGATCCAAGCTGTTAATAACGGGAGAAAAATCAGGTGATGCCCCAGAAAACTGTGCTTGGATATTATTGGCAATGCTTACAAAAAATACGAATTGAATCAGTAAAATCTTAATAACGACCTCCTGTCCATGCGTTGATGAGTTCTAGACTCACCGCATTTCCACCGCAAGCAATAACTATTGGTTTCTGGAGAAAGAGTGGTTTTCCAAGAACCCTATCATCATAGACAGCTGCAAGCGCTGCTCCGCATGAAGGCTCTACCAAAACGCGGTGCTCATCGGCGAAACGAGCGCAGGCATCTGTCGCCTGCTTGTCTGAGACAACTGCTGAAATAATTTCGTGCTTCTTGCTCCACTCAAATGCTTGCTCGGCTACTTGCTTGGCTCCAAGTGACACTGCGATTGTATTGATTGACTCTAAGGCTACAAGCCTTCCAGCTTTGAGCGAGGCAGCCATAGACGCGGCACCTTCTGTTTCTGCCGCAATGACAGGGACATCGTGCCACCCAATCTCATGAAGACCTTGAATAACACCACACAAAAGCCCCCCACCACCAACAGCAACAACAATGGCGCTTGGCTTGACTCCATCTTCTTGAAATTCATGGACCAGACTTGAGTGACCCTTCCAAATCAAAGGATGATCAAAGGGATGGATAAATGCATAACTTGGGTTTTCTTGTAGCAAGGCCTGAACTTTTGTATCGGCCTCACTTAAATCAGCTCCAAACCTAGTCACCTCTGCTCCTTCACCGCGAATATGATCAAGCATGATTTCTGAGGCGGAGTGAGGAACAACAACTTTAACAGGAATTCCTAACTTACGACCAGCATAGGCGACAGCAATGCCAGCATTTCCCCCTGAAAGTGAGATAAAGTGAGAGACTTTTGGATCCCTGGCATAGTGCTGACACAAAGCCCCAATGCCACGAATTTTAAAAGATCCCGTGGGTTGCACGGCATCCATTTTCACGAAACCAAGGCTTCGAGATTCAAGAAGAGGCGTTTTGACATGCAAAGGTTTTGACATTGCAAAACCTGTAACAATTCAAATGCGCTTTAAAATCCGAGTTCTTTTTTGCGCTCTTCAGCCGTTGGCAAGGGCTCTTGTTTCTGAGTGATATTTAGGGCGTTGACTGAACGCTCAGCATTGATCTGAATCCAAGACTTAAGGTTCTCTGGAATGTCCGATTCATCATAAATGGCTTTAACGGGACACTCGGGTTCGCAGGCACCACAGTCAATGCATTCATCTGGATTAATGTAAAGTTGGCCTTCATCGCCGTAAAAACAATCGACAGGGCAAACAGAAACACAGTCTGTAAAACGACAACGTTGACAATTATCTGTAACTACAAAAGCCATAATCCAAATTCTCCTAGCCTACTTGTTTGGCTTGAACAAGTCTTTTGGCGTGATTAATAGCTGCCATAACAGCTTGTTCTACTTTATGAATAAAATCATCTGGTGTGTTGAGTACTTTTAATGCTTCAAGAGTGACCCCGCCTGGGCTTGAGACAGCTTTTCGAAGCTTATCTGGATGCCCTTCACGTTCTACAGTGATTGCGCTTCCAACCAGCGTTTGTGTGGCAAGTAATTCTGCGGATGATGGGTCAAATCCAAGCTTTACAGCAGCCAAAATCAAAGCTTCTGTGAGTAAAAAATAATAAGCCGGTCCAGATCCACTGATGGGTGTTGCAAATTCAAGCATTTCTTCGCGCTCCACCCAAAGAACTTTTCCTAAGGCCTTGCCCATTTCTTGAACTTCAAGATACTTGGTTTCAGAAAGTAGAAGCGACATGCTGGCCCTATGGCGTGCAGCCAAGTTTGGCATCAGTCTGGCAATTTTTGCATCTTGTCCGAGGTGTTCTCGAAGCCACTGGCTAGAAACACCGGCCATTAAGGAAATAAATAAAGCGCTGCGATAGTGCGCATATTTTGGAACGAGGTCAGAGGCCTGTGGCTTGTTGGCGAAGACCAGAACTTCTGGTTTGAAGTCTGAAGGAATTTCTGCTTGGGAAGAAACAAAGTTAATTTGCGGGTATGCTTTAAACAAATCTCGAGCACTGAGCGATGGTTGAACCACCCATGAACTATCTAATAACCCCTGCTCTGCCCAGGCACTTAAAATCGCCCGACCCATGTTCCCGCAACCAACTTGTAAGAGTTTAATCTTTACACCCATTTTAAAACTGCCTCATCAAATATAAGCCATGCAGGCGCGCGCGAGCTTTTAAGTGTTCTATCTAACTCTGCCAAGCTTGTTAAGCGTTTGACTTGAGACGCAGTGTCGAGCAAGCGAGCAGCTTTCATGACTGTGTCGAGTCTGTCACCAAATAAGCTAAGCTTGGAGCCGATTTCAGAAGCAGAACGTTTTTCATCTAGGAAAAGCCTGGCTTTGAGTACCACTCGAAACTGCCAAGCCAGAACACCCAGCAAGCGCAAAGGAACTTCCTGAGCGGCTTTGAGCTCGGCAAGGGCTTTGGCTGCGCCTGCCCGGTCTTTTAATATCACAGCGCGGGATAAGGCAAAAGCATCCCGAAATGCAGTTTGAGCAACTTGTTCTTCAATGATTTGTGGCGTGATAATTTGGTCATTTGCAATTAACGCAAGTTTCTCAAAAGCACGCTCCAGCATCATGAGACTGCTACCTGTTTCCATGACCAGTAAATTCACAGCATCGTCAGAAAGCTTAAGTCCATGCTTTTTCGCGCGTGTACGTATAATCCCTGGCAACTCTCTCTCTTTGGGGAAATCAAATTTAAAGAGTGTTTTATCAATCGACTTTTGAAATTTGGAACGGGCATCAAGCTGATCAAAAATAAAGAGCAGAACTGTGCTTGGGTTAAGTTTTTCGGGAATTTCTTCTTTAATGGCATCTGCTTCTGTCACGATGACTAAACGACAATCAGCCATGACGGGAAGCATACTTGCAGAGGCCCAGATTTGCTCTGGCGTTACAGATTTTGCCGAGAGTTGCTCAAAATTAAAATCAACCAATCCACCAGATAAGCAACGTGATTTGATGTGTTCTAATGCTTCTTCAACAAAAATCCGCTCATCTCCGCCGAGACCAATAACATTCGGAAGCTTTGGGTTAGTGGCCTGCGTTTGCCAGTCTTGATAAGTCTTCGGCATTGGTCTTTTCTCTCAAAATCGGAAATACAAGTAAGAACCCCAATAGTACATAAAACCCGCTAATCATGCCAATGGGGGCATAGGTTCCGTTGTAGACAGCCCCAGCCAATGCGCTTCCAATCGAAAGCATGAGCATTCGAACACTTTGAAACAAGGCGTTTGAACTGGCTTGAAGTTCTGGAAAGCGGGAGATGGCTTTAGCATATAGAACCAAACATGGAACAACCATGCCAGCTGCGGCGCAGCACATTAAGCCCGTGAGTAGCCAAGGATTATCAACCATCAAAAGACCTACTAGAACCAATGCAATCGCAGTAAAAAACAAAAACCAAATACTGATTCGATTGAGTCGGTCCATATCCAGGGAGTCTGTCCAGTAAGAAACCACCAAGCTCAACAGAGAAAACACAGCAACAACTGAAGCCTGAAACCAAACATATTGGCTCATCGGCATGCCAATATCGTTTAGGTACAGCAAGGGCGCCACCCCAACAAACACAAAATATGGAATCACCAACGAGCAAAGCCCTATCATGGGGTACACAAAATTTTTGCTGCGAAGAAGTTTGGTGTAATTTGAAATCAGCATTTTAGGTTTAAATGCATGACGCAGTTCAGCAGCTCTGGTTTCTGGAACGAGCCATGCATTGAGAACTAAACCAATCAAAGCCAAAACCAAGATGGCCATAAAATTGGAACGCCATCCAAAATGCTGATTCAGGTATGCTCCAACAATCGGTGCAAGTGCCATGGTTAGTGTTGTGATGGCATTCATAGCAGAAAGCCAGCGCATGTATGCTTTGCCTTTGTAAATATCGCCCAAAATGGCCATTGTTACGACGGCAGGACCTGCAACTCCGAGGCCCTGGATTAGTCGGCCTGCTAGAAAAATCTCAATACTTGGAGACCAAACAGATAGTGCAGACCCGAGGGTAAATAAAGCTGTTCCAGAAAGCAGTACGATTCGTCTTCCAAGAGCATCTGATAAAGCGCCACAAAACAAGCTCGCCAAGAAGAAGCCAAAAAAATTAAAGCTGAAAGTCCACTGAATCACTTGTTCTGTTGTTCCAAATGCTTTCATCGCATCTGGCAAACTGGGCGCAAATAAATCCATCTCACTCCAAACTGCTACGGATAAGATAAGTAGCAACCAAGGAATCAAAACAGATTCACGGTGAAGCGGTTTGAATAACATAAAACTTCCTCTTGTAACCTGATGTCGCTAGCAGTAATTAAGTCTGATGTCACTTAACATCGCATCCGTAGCGCTTCGTTTGGTTTTTGGACTTTCAATGGCTTTGGCTCATGGTTTGCCCAAACTGATGAGTTTCGCTGAAAAATCGAGTTCTTTTGCCGATCCTTTTAACGTAGGCCCCGTTTACAGTATGGCTTTTGTGGTCTTTGCGGAGTTTTTCTGCTCACTGTTGGTGGCTTTCGGTGCCCTTACACGCTTTGCGGCATTACCTGTGGTGGTAGTCATGGCAGTTGCTTTTTTCAAAATTCACGCAGGGCAAGACTGGGATGTCCATGAAGCATCAGCCTTGTTTGGAACTGCATTTTTGGCAATTTCACTCATAGGACCGGGGCAATTTTCGTTTGACTACTTAGTCTTCAAGAAAAAGTGATAGCTGATTTTTGGCTTTTGGACCTTCTTGAATATGGTCCATTTCCTTAAGGCCTGTGGATTCTTTTTCACTGAGTCGTATCTCTGCTTCAGTGAGACATGGAAAGTAAAAGTCGCGCTGTGCAAGAGCGTTAATATGACGCTGCCAGAGCTCTTTCCCCCACATAAGATTCAAAGATTCTCTAGGTAATGCAAGGAGTCCTTGGCGAAATCCTGCAAGGCCTCCAATCAATGGCATTAAAATATCTGCACTACCACATTGTTCGCCAACCCAGGTTAGATCATCAGCAACTTGGTTTTGTGCGTGCGTGAGTGCCAGGGCGTAAACGACCAATTGTTCTGGGCTATCTCGGCCGTCAAATCCTGCTGGCATTTGTAGTACGCTTGGCTCACTTGCCCCTTTACCGAGAGCAACGTGATACTTCAAAGCTTGGTGAGCTTGCCAAATAGCATTTGGTGTATCGGCTTCTTTGCGCTCAAACAACAGGTGCAGGGCTTTGTCTGCAAGGCGTTCGCCCTGTTCAAGCTGTGCTTCTAAAGGTGCAGCTGAGTCGAGCAGAAGCGTTCGAAGGGCACCTACAAGAAGGGCTGCTGCAGCGATCACGCGCGGGTGCCAGTGTGTGACGTGCACAGTTTTGATTAAACGCTCAAGCAGAACTTCTTCGCTGCAAGGGATCAAAGACAGTGGTGTCCAACAAGGAAGCGCATCCGCCAATAGTTTATGGGTTGGATGTTCTGAAAAGGCTTCTTGAAGGGTCGACGACAGCGTTCCGGGGCTTCCTCTAAGTGCTGCACCGTAATCTGTTCCCGCGAGTAATTTGAGTTTAAGACTCAGATCACTGTCTTCAAAAGTGCTTTGAAAGACTGCCAAGAACCAACTTCCCGTCGCTGAATGCATTATAAACGGCGGACGCCTAAAACGATGCATTCGAAATTTTGCATCGCCCAGTGCGGTTCCCCACACGAGCCCTTCTAATGCTTTCAGATTCGAAACGATCATGGACTCAACTCTTGGCATAGGCACTTTCTCAATTCAATGACTTCAGTTAAGAAGATAACCCATGATCCTAAGCGATTCACAAATTAAAGCCTCTATTGATGCCGGAACCATTAAAATCGAGCCTTTCAGACCCCAGTGCCTGGGTTCAAATAGCTATGATGTTCACCTGGGGAAGACTTTGGCGCTCTATGAATCGCCTGTTTTGGATGCAAAAGCCCATAATCAGATCAAGTGCTTTGAGATCCCAGAAGAAGGGATCGTGCTTGAGCCTCACAAGTTTTACTTGGGCGTAACGGAAGAATACACAGAGACTCTCGCACATGTGCCATTTTTAGAAGGTAAATCCAGCGTTGGACGTCTTGGAATCGATATTCATGCTACGGCTGGTAAGGGTGATGTGGGTTACTGTAACACTTGGACCTTGGAAATTTCGGTTAAGCAACCCGTCCGTGTTTATGCAGGTATGCCAATCGGTCAGTTGATTTATTTTGAAGTCAAGGGTGAGGTTCTAACGCCTTACAACAAAAAAGGTTCAGCCAAGTACAACAGCACAAACCACAAACCGGTTGAATCCATGATGTGGAAAAATTTCCCCCATGTTTAGGCGGATTTTAATTGCGAATCGTGGTGAAATTGCACTTCGAATCGCGCGAAGCTGCCAAGCTCTTGGTGTTGAGCCCGTGTTCGTACACAGCGATGCTGATATCCCTCCGCCAGGGAGATCAGTATGCATTGGTCCAGCGCCTGCTTCACAAAGTTACTTAAACCAAGATGCTATTTTGAAAGCAGCCATCGAAACTGACTGTGAAGCGATTCATCCGGGTTATGGCTTTTTGTCTGAAAACGCGCTTTTTGCGACACGTTGTGAACAACAAAAACTAACTTTTATTGGTCCAAAGCCCTACCAGATTAGGCTCATGGGTGACAAGGCCACGGCAGTCAAAACAATGATTTCTGTAGGGCTGCCTGTGCTTCCAGGTTCATCAGCGATTTTGCGAGATTCAGAGCATGCTGCTGAGCTTGCAGAGAAGCTAGGATACCCGGTACTCTTGAAAGCTACAGCTGGTGGTGGTGGAAAAGGTATGCGTTTGGTGCGCAAAGCATCAGATTTACCAGCTGCTTTTCAGGAAGCCAGCGCTGAGGCTGAAAAGGCTTTTGGGAATGGGGGCCTGTATTTAGAAAAGTTTATTGAAGGCGCAAGACATATTGAGTTTCAAGTGTTGGCGGATGCTTATGGAAAAGTAGTCTGTCTTGGAGAGAGAGATTGTTCGATTCAGCAACGACACCAGAAACTTCTTGAAGAGGCACCTGCTCCCGGAATGAGTTCTGAAATGCGTTCAGCCATGAGCTCCAGAATCATCGCTGCGTTGAGGAAAATAGGTTATTTGGGGGCCGGGACGCTCGAGTTTTTGATGAGCCAAGAGGGCGAGCTGTATTTCATGGAGATGAATACTCGCATTCAAGTAGAGCACCCCATTACTGAAGAGGTCACTGATCTTGATTTAATCGCCTGGCAAATCAAAATCGCTGCGGGTGAACGTTTAGATATCGCTTATGAAGGTCCCAAGGGCTGTGCGATTGAAGCGCGAATTAACGCTCTTGCTCCTGGTAAGATTACTCGTTTGCAAGTACCTGCGGGTGTTCGATTCGATTCTTACATTCGAGAGGGAACGGTTATCACACCGTATTATGACTCGATGATTGCGAAATTGATTGTTCATGCTGAAACACGTGAGAAAGCAGTCAAAGCTCTCCATAAAGCTTTGGATGAGCTTGTGATTGAGGGCGTTCCTACAACGCGAGAGATGCATCTGGCAATTTGTGAGGATAAGCGCTTCGTAGCTGGAAAGTATAGCTGCGCATTTTTTGAGGATTTTAAATGGCCAAAGTGATTTTAAAGCCGATTGGTTCTTCATTACAGGCCCGCCCTCACCCTAACCCTCTCCCACATGGGGAGAGGGAATTGGATGCCAAGCGCTTAGAAATTAAGCAAGGCTGGGGCGAGAAATATCAACAACGTGTCCACACCAAAGGAAAACTTACCGTGTGGGAGCGTTTGGAGAGGTTGGGCGATAAAATCTATCCCATTGGAACTTTTGTCCAAACTGGCAGTGAAGATAAGTTGGCTCCAGCAGCGGGTGTAATCACTGCCTGGGTACGGATTGAGAATCGCTGGTGCATGGTGATTGCGAATGACAATACGGTCGCCTCGGGTTCTTGGTGGCCAAAGACCCCGGAAAAAATCATTCGCGCACAAGAGATTGCCTTGAAGCTTAAACTGCCTGTGATTTACTTGGTAGATTGCTCTGGGCTTTATTTACCCGAGCAGGCCAAAAGCTTTCCGGGTCAGTATGGTGCTGGACGCATTTTTAAAATGAACAGCCTTTTGTCCAACGCGGGCGTGCCCCAAATCGCTGGCGTATTTGGGGATTGCATTGCGGGCGGCGGTTATATGCCGATTATATCTGACCGCGTCTATATGACCGAAAGCGCGTATATGGTGATTGCGGGTGCAGCGTTGATTCAGGGCGCTAAGAGTCAGAATCTAAGCTCGCTGGATATTGGTGGGCCAAGTGTTCACGTGCATTTGTCTAATTGTGCCGATGTGCGTGTGCCCGATGATGAGGCTTGTTTGCTGCGTATTCGGGAAGAAGTATCCCGCTTGGCGTCGAGTAGCGCGGATTATTACCGAGCTGACTCACAGCCCTCAAACCCGGGGTATCCATCGGCGGACCTTGAAGGTATTATACCGGCAAGTGCTGCTGAGTCCTATGATATTCGAGAAGTGATTGCACGTTTGGTAGACGATAGTCTGTTTTGGGAGGTTCTTGAGCATACTGGACATGAAGTCATCACAGGCATTGCCAAGATTTCAGGTTTATACGTTGGGATTGCAGCGAATGTTCAGGGTTTATTGCCTCACCCTCAGAACCCAGACCAAAAACGTCCTGGTGGTATTTTGTATAAAGAAGGCGTTGCTAAACTCGCGACATTCTCCAGAGCCTGTGATTCAGATGGTATCCCCATCGTATGGCTTCAGGATGTGTCTGGGTTTGACGTTGGTATTGAGGCGGAAAAACAAGGTTTATTGGGTTATGGATCCAGTTTGATTTATGCGAATTCAACAAACCAAACGCCCATCATAACTGTCTTGCTACGTAAGGCGTCTGGTGCGGGTTACTATGCCATGTCTGGGTTGCCTTATGACCCTGTCGTTCAACTTTCAACCTGTTACACGCGTCTAGCTGTGATGGAAGGCAAAACCTTGGCGCTCGGTGCGTTCAATACAAAACCCAGTGAAGTTGAAGCCATGCGTGTTTTAGCTGACAAGATTGAATCGGATATGGATCCGTTCAAAGCTGCAGGTCAGATGGATACCGATGAGGTGATTAAGCTTTCTGAAATACGGGGTTACTTAGAATGCCTGGTTGAAAGCTGCTATCAAGCTCAAAATAGTCGGCGCATTAAAAACCCGCGTATTTGGGCGATGCATGATTTATCTGTGTTAAACCCCTCATCCGCCCTTCGGGCACCTTCTCCCGCAGGGGGAGAAGGATTTTCTCCCTCTCCCCTTGTGGGAGAGGGCCGGGGTGAGGGGATCCGCGCGCCCTTAGAAGGACTACTTTACCTGCGTCCCAGTCCTAAAGAAGCAGCTTTTGTAACAGAAGGTGAGATGATTGAACCGGGTCAAACAGTTGCTTTGATCGAAGTCATGAAGTGCTTTCACCCAATTAAGTATGAAGGCAAAAAGAAATCCCGTGTTGTAAAAATTACCGCGCGGGATATGCAGGCCATCAAGGCTGGGGACTTAATCGTTTCTTTAGAAGTGTAGAGCTAATCCGGTCATAGCGCCAGCGCCTACCTGGAAGCCTTTGCCAATGCTGCTATCACTATTATAGAGTCCGGTCAGCATTAAGTCGCCTTCTAAAAAGATGCCAACTGTATCGTTGATGGCAAACAAAAATCCAAAAGCGGATTTTCCTTCCAAACGCAAAAATTCTGTCAATGCAATGCCCAGTTGACTCGACATGTAGGCTTGAATTGGGTCATCGCTATTGAAATAATATCGATATCCAAGACCCATATTAAAGTACTTCATGAAGTACTTATCATCTGCATACAAAGCTCCTGAAAAGGTTGTGTTTGCCGCTAAAAGCAGTTCAAAAGCATTGGTTACGCCATAGGTCAACTCAAGCTGAACTGGGACAACCCAACCAGCTGAAACGTATTTGGTGTAATCTGGCAATTTGCGAGAATCTGGTAGTCCTGTGCCTGCACCATTGAGGTCTGCAGCGGTTCGATTGGCTGTGTTATCCAAAGCACCAACGTAGCCTGCACCACCTGCACCTAACCTGACACCAAACTTGCCTTGACGCAAAGAATGCTCGGCGTGGGCCAGTGAAAAAACTAAAAATGACAAAATAAAAATCCGCATTATCTGTCTCCCCTCAGGAAAAAAGAATAACGCGGATCTAAGAAAACTACCAGCTAGATTTAGTTACGCCTGGCAGAAGACCTTTCAGAGCCATTTCTCTGAAGGCAATACGGTTTAGTTTGAACTTACGATACACAGCTCTGGAAGCACCTGTTGCTTGGCAGCGTCTTGTGCGGCGAACAGCAGAGGAGTCTCTCTTCATGCTGCTGAGCTTGAGGCGTGCTGCCAGGCGTTCATCTTCTGAAAGATTTGGATCGATCTGAGCTTTTTTCAAAGCTTCACGTCGCTCTGCGCCAAGGCGAACGAGTTTTTCACGTTTAATTTCACGGGCTAATTGACAAGTACGTGCCATAAGAGACTTTCCTAGAACAGTTTCAGTGATTTAGCAAGCCCCTAAGGTTCTAAAAGCTAAGCTAACAAAAAGCAATGTAAAGACCAATATGAGGGCCTTGCGAACAAACTTTACACCTTGTTTCACAGCTAAATGGCTCCCTGCCCAGCTGCCTGCCATATTTGTGACCGCCATAGGGATAGCAAGTCCCCATAAAACCTTGTCATTAATTAGAAACATAACGAGAGAGACAGTGTTCGATATCCAGTTAAAAGGCTTAGCCAAGGCAGTTGCATGCAATAAGTTGAGGCCCAAAAAATGGTGCGCACCTGTTGCCAAGAAAGTGCCTGTGCCTGGTCCAAAAAATCCATCATAAAATCCCATTAAACCAGCCAGGCCAGCTGCTTTTGTGCTTGCATGGCTTACATGCACTTCCCGGTGGTCTTTGGGTTTAAGAAATAGAGTCAAACCTGCGATTGGGAGTAAGATTAGAACGATTATACTGATCAAAGCAGAGTCGAGCTGCAAAATCGCATAGGCTCCAAGCAAGGCTCCAGCTGCGGAAGGTACCGCACCAGCTCGAACCAAATCCCATGGAATCAGTTTTTTGGAGGCGTAATTTGCTACAGCGACTGAAACACCGCAGGTTGAAAAAAATTTACTTGTTCCGATGGCTTGTGTCGGCGAAATACCTGAAAACAGCAAGGCTGGAAAAGTTAAAAGCCCTCCCCCGCCAGCAATACTATCGACGAGGCCTGCCAAAAAAGAAATTCCTACCAAAAGTCCAAAATACTCGTTTTCCAATTGAATGCTCCAAATGCGTTCACTCACTAATAAAACAGCTTATGAAAAAGAGTAGTCCCATCTGGTTCTTAACCTTGCTGATTGCTTGTAGCCATACCCAAGTTAGCCAAAAACCTAAAAATATTGTGATGGTCATTGTAGATGGTATGGGCCCTGAACAGGTTCATGCTGGGCGGATTTTTATGGGAAATCAAAAGCTTTCATTTGAAAATTTCCCAGTTCAAGGCACTGTGACGACTCATAATATTGATGGATCAGTCACAGATAGCGCTGCGGCTGCAACTGCAATGGCTACGGGTCAAAAAGTTAAGAATAGAGCCATTAGTCCAGGCAAAACCATGCTTGAGTATTTTAAGGAGCAAGGCAAAAGCGTAGGAATCGCCACCAACACGCTACTGACAGATGCAACACCAGCAGCTTTTGCCGCACATGCTGAAACCCGCCAAGATTCGATGGATATTTTAGGCGACTATATGCATCAGACACAGCCCAATTTTATTGCTGGAGCAGATCAACCTCATTACTTGGATGAACTTAGAAAATCACCTGTTTCTTATAAGATTATTAATAAGGCTTCTGAATTGAGCAATCTAGAGGGTTATGAGCATGTTTATGCTGGTTTTGGAATGCACGCAATGATTCCAAACCGTTTTGGACGTCAAGCTGCAATGCCATTGTCCATCACTGAAGAGGATTATTATTCTGCTCAAGATATACCAAGGCCTCATCAGCTTGCTCAAGCAGCCTTGGGATTTTTAAACAAAAATCCAAACGGTTTTTTCTTGATGATTGAAAGCGGTTTGGTCGATTGGATCGGTCACAAAAACAAAGATATGGATAGTACCGCCAACGCCCCTAAAGCGATTGAGGCATTGGGGCATGAAATGGCTGAAACCAACAAGATGGTTGATGTAATCCGGGAATTTGCGACTAAAAATCCAGACACATTGTTAATCGTTACAGCTGACCATGAAACAGGTGGGCTTCAAATAGATGAATCGAAGACCCCATGCATTGGCAAAATGGCTTGCGTGGCAGATGCGAAATGGACCTCTGGTTTGTACGAAGAATATACAGAACGCATGTCTAAACATACAGGTGTCAATGTTGGGGTTTACGCTATGGGCCCAGGTGCAGAAGCCTTTTCTGGAAACATGGATAACACCAATTTTATTGGTAAGATTTTGGGCAAATAGCTCATGCAATCTTGGATGATGTTATTGAGTTTTTTGTCTGCTTTGGCACTTGCATCGCCTCAGTCAAATTGCCAAACTATTCGGTTAGCCGATATTGGTTGGAGCGATGTTAGCGCAACAACAGCAGTTGCGGCAGAAATACTCAAAGCGTCAGGTTATAACCCACATATAACCTTGCTATCGCTTCCAGTTACGCTGGCTAGCTTAGCAAATGGAGACATAGATGCTTTTTTGGGGAACTGGATGCCAACGCAAACAGCAGATATTGGGCCCTATATTTCGAACAAAAAAATTGAAGTTTTGACAAAGAATTTGGCAGGTGCAAATTATACCTTAGCGGTTCCCGAGTATGTTTATCACGCTGGGGTTCATCAATTTTCTGATCTCACTCGGTATGAAAGAGAATTTTCTGCGCAAATATTTGGTATCGAAGCAGGGAATGATGGAAATAATCAGATTTCTAAACTGCTGCAGGACCCAAATTTTGGTCTCAAGAATTGGAAATTAGTTGAGTCCAGTGAGCAAGGTATGCTGACACAAGTCAAACAGGCTGTTGCTCGGAAAGAGTGGATTGTTTTTCTAGGCTGGTCGCCGCACCCGATGAATCTTCATGTCCCAATGAGATATCTTTCAGGTGGCGACACCTATTTTGGTAAAAATAGTGGTTCTGCCAGTGTCTATACACTGATTCGGAAAGGTTTAACTTCGACATGTCCTGAAGTGGCGGGTATTTTGAGCCGTCTTAAGTTTCGGATTCAAGATGAAAATGAGTTGATGGAACTTATTTTGGGTCAAAAACTTTCTCCAGAAAAAGCAGCTCAAAAGTGGCTCGGAAAACATCCGCAAAAAGTGATTGATTACCTGGGCAGTCAAGAGCTCGCCTCAAAGTATTTGTTTGGAATCAACAATTTTTCAGAAGGGAGGTTTCATTTTGAGCCAGTTCCCATTGGAAGTTTTGCTGAAGACTTAATCGGTTTTTTGACGAAGCGATTTTCAAAGCAATTTTTAAGCTTTTCGCATCATGTGGAGTCCATTATTCAAATAGCTATTCATCAGGCCCTGAGGGTTCCTGCTTTGCTGATGATTCTATGCGCTTCAGGCTTTTTATATGCCTGGCGGAAGTCCTTGAAACTTGCATTCGGTGTTTGCCTAGGTTTGTTGTTAATCCTAAATATGGGTCTGTGGATTGAGACCATTCAAACGTTGGTTTTAGTGACTTTGGCAAGCGGATTGTCATGCTTAGTTGGGATCCCGTTAGGAATTTATGCAGCTCGAAGTCAGAGGTTTTATTGGGGAATGAAACCTGTTTTAGATTTAATGCAGACACTTCCAACTTTTGTGTATCTGATACCAACGCTGATGTTGTTTGGCCTTGGAATTGTTCCTGGACTTGTTTCTACTTTCATATTTGCAGTGGCTGCTCCCATTAGACTAACACATCTAGGTTTATCTCAGGTTCCAGTTGAATTACTCGAGGTAGCTGATTCATTTGGAGCATCAAAATGGCAGCGATTTTTCAAAATTGAGTTACCTCATGCAATGCCCTCTATCATGGCAGGTCTCAATCAATGCATCTTACTATCACTCTCAATGGTGGTGATTGCTGCATTGGTGGGTGCGGATGGGTTGGGGACACCGGTGGTGCGGGCTTTGAACACGGTCAACTTAAAGCAGGGATTCGAAGCAGGTTTTGCGATTGTAATTTTGGCTCTGATTTTGGATCGAAGCCTTCAGGGAAAACGGAGTGACATGTGAGCTTGATGTCTGTTCATCATGTAGATGTAATTTTTGGATCGAACCCTGGCAGTGCTTTTGAATATCTAGATGCTGGTCAGACCCAGGCAGAGATTCGTGAAAAAACTCATCATGTAGTTGCGGTTCGCGATGCGAGTCTTAATCTGTATGAAGGCGAAATTTTGGTTTTAATGGGGTTATCGGGTTCAGGAAAATCGAGTTTGCTTAGGTGTTTTAATGGACTTAATTGTGCAACCCGGGGGCAGGTATGTTTTGAAAACATGCCAGTGTCTGATTTTGGAAAACTAAGACGCTCCCAGATATCTATGGTCTTTCAACAGCCTAATTTACTTCCGTGGCGCACAGTTTCTCAGAATGTGGCTTTAGGGCTTGAAATCAGACATGAGCCTTCGGCTAAACAAGTTAAAAGATGCCTTGAAGCGGTTGGACTTGATGCTTGGGCTGAAAGTTACCCTCATGAGCTGTCTGGCGGTATGAAGCAGCGCGTAGGGATTGCTCGCGCCATGGCAACGGGTGCTCGGCTTCTACTCATGGATGAACCTTTCTCTGCGCTTGATCCACTCACCCGTTCAGAACTCCAACAAGAGTTATTAAGGCTCCAACGGGAATCAGGTAAAACCATTGTTTTTGTGACGCATGATTTGCACGAAGCATTAACTCTAGGCAATCGCATTGCGATTATGGAAGCAGGCCGCTTGATACAAGTTGATGAACCACAGCTCATTATGGATCGGCCCCAAAACCATTATGTGGCCCAATTTGTTCGTCAGATACAGGAACACTGCCCACGATGTGGGCATCAGGCAGTTGTCTGATGTCGCCAAAGTTCATTCCATTCGAGTATCACTGGAATGCACAAAACGGATCGCCAACAAGAAGAGAATTGGATTGATCGAGCTTTGCAAGGGGATGCCAAAGCATTTTCCTATCTTTACAAGCGTTACTACAATCAGGTTTATGCTTTTTGTGTGCGAATGCTCCATGGGCAAGGGGATCCAGAAGATACGGCTCAGCAAGTTTTTCTTGAAGCTTGGCGGTCTCTACACCGTTTCGAGAAGCGCTCCCTTTTTTCTACCTGGGTGACTCGAATCACCATACACACCTGTCTTAGTCTTCTCCGTCGAACTAATAAGATTAGACTGCATTCAGAACATACACCTGAAAGATTTGAGCAAGAAACGGAGTTTGTTTGGATGGAACCAGGCACCCCGGTTGATGAACAGATCTCTCATAAGGCAAGACGCAAAGCGATTCATGAAATTCTGGAGACCCTAACACCTAAGAAAAAAGTTGTTTTTATGTTGTCAGACATGCAAGGCATGACCGCTCCAGAGATTGCCCAAGTGCTTAAGATTCCAGACGCGACTGTTCGAACGAGGCTATTTCATGCCCGAAGAGAATTTGTAGATGCTATCAACGATAATACCCATTATAAAGAACTTCTAGGTGCTTAAAGAATTACTGTCTGGCAACACAAGGGCCCTTGCCAAGGCCATTACGCTTGTTGAAAGCTCACTTCCTGAAGAACAAGAAGCTGCGCTCGAACTACTTTCAAGCTTGCCTATTGGTAATGCTTTGAAGATAGGCATTTCAGGCCCGCCAGGCGCAGGAAAAAGTACGCTTGTTGAGCTACTTGGTCTCGAGCTTTTATCGCTTGGGGTGAGACGTTTGGCTGTATTGGCTATAGATCCAAGTAGCCCAGAAACAGGCGGTAGTCTTTTGGGTGATAAAACCCGGATGCAGCAGCTTGCCAAGAACCCGAATGTTTTTATTAGGCCATCTCCTGCAGGTAGACAGCTGGGTGGAGTGGCACAGCATACTGAGAGTGCGATTAAACTCTGTGAGGCAGCAGGCTTTGACACCATATTGATTGAGAGTGTGGGTGTTGGGCAATCGGAATCATCATTGGCCAATCTTGTGAATATTTTTATTTTGCTACTGCCTCCAGCTGCAGGGGATGAACTTCAAGCGCTTAAACGAGGTGTTATAGAAACAGCAGATATCATCGTGATCAACAAACATGATGGCGATCTCGCTCAAGCTGCAGAACGCGCAATGAGGACCCATCAAGCAGCTCTGCATCTGAAGGGAAAAACCACACCAATACTGTTGCTGAGCACAATTAATAAAACAGGTGTTCAAGAGCTTTTGACAGTTTTAAAAAAGCAGGCTAAAGGATTCCCCATCGGGGTGTAGCTCAGTTTGGTAGAGCGCCTGCTTTGGGAGCAGGAAGTCGCAGGTTCAAATCCTGTCACCCCGACCATCTTTCGCGCTCTTAGCTCAGCTGGATAGAGCATCGGCCTTCTAAGCCGGGGGTCACACGTTCGAGTCGTGTAGGGCGCACCAAGTATCTTCTTACATTCCCCTAATTGATGCCCCAAGGCTCTCAACCAGAAGTTTTGTGAGGCCATCTATCCAAGGTGTGATCTCTGACTCTGTCAAAGTTTTGTCAGCATCTCTAAGCATGACCGAGAAAGCGACTGATTTTTTACCAGGCTCAATGCCTTTACCCCGGTAAACGTCGAATACTTTCACATCTTCCAAAACTTTGGCAATTGGCCTGTACGAACGCACGCTTTTTTCAATATCTGCTGCGAGTACATTTTCATCTAGGAGCAGTGCAAAATCACGTTTAATGCCTGGAAATTTAGGTAGAATCTTGGCTTTAACCATTTTAAAGCACAACGGTCTGATCGCATCGAGATTAATTTCGAATGCAAACATTCCAGCATATTGCTTTAAACTTGGATGCAGTGCACCCACAAAACCACCCTCAAAGCTGGCGGTTTGAGCTGGATGAAAATAGCTAGGCGCTTTCTTCGCAGGGGTAAACTCCGTTTCAAGACGAATACGCTCAAAAAGACCCTCTAAGATACCCTTTAAAGCATAAAAATCAGAACCTTGAACAACCCCAGCAAGGCTTAATGACTCGCAAGCAAAGGAATCTGCCCCCATGGATTCAATCCCGAGAAGCCCCTGTTTAGGCTCGTGTCCCCGAGCATTAAGACCGCCGAATACAACCCCTACTTCAAACAAAGCGGGCTTTTCAGCACCCAAGCGAAGATTTGACTCAATGTTACTCAAAAGGCCAGGTAAAAGACTGGGACGCATGGCCGAGAATTCTTCACCCAGTGGGTTTTGCAAAGTAAGCATTGGGCCATTTGAAAATGGCTCAAACTTGGTAGGCGATCCAAAGGCGTAGTTAATTGCTTCGTGCATCCCCGAATCAGCCAAAAATAATTTTATTTTGGATTCAAGATACTCTAAGTCTTGCGGAATAGATTTTGCAGTTGGGCTTTGATGCAAGCTGATTTCTGTAGGAACCTGCTCGAATCCAATCAATCTGATGGCTTCTTCAATCAGATCAATTTCTTCTGTAATATCAGGCCTAAAAGTGGGGATTCTAAACTTGAGTGCATCGTGCCCCGCTTTCCCAGAGGTTTCGATCCCAAGACCCAAAAATCTGCTTCTAAGCTTAGAAGCATCAATTTCAGATTCAGGCAAAGCCGATAGGGCCGCCAATCGTGCTGGGCGCAGAGAAACTTCAAGGGGTTCTATGACATTGGGATACAAGTCGATGGATTCTCGTCGAATACGTCCACCTGCAATTTCCTGAATCAAAGAGGCCGCACGGTCCAAACTTATAAGTACAGCGTTGGGATCTGTTCCACGCTCGAAACGATAACTAGAGTCCGTTGATAACCCTAATCTTTTTGAAGTCTTACGAATAATGTTTGAAGAAAAATACGCAGAT
This sequence comes from uncultured Myxococcaceae bacterium, assembly GCA_964635635.1. Taxonomy (GTDB): domain Bacteria; phylum Myxococcota; class UBA727; order UBA727; family JABDBI01; genus CAZWPE01. The sequence goes on from CAZWPE010000001.1 coordinate 389,071, forward strand.
TCAAGCAGGATATTTTGAGTGGGTTCTGTGACTTGAGAGTTCGCTCCACCCATCACACCCGCAATTGCGAGAGCTTTTTCTTCATCAGCAATGACCAGATCATTCACAGCTAGTTTGCGTTTGATGCCATCTAAGGTCTCAATCTGTTCGTTTTCTTCTGCAAAACGAACTTTAATTGTGACACGACCACGTGGTTTTGCAAGCTTATCGAGATCAAACGCATGCAGTGGTTGCCCTCTCTCATGCAACACCCAATTTGTTACATCAACCACATTATTGATAGGTCTGAGTCCAAGAGACAAAAGCTTTTTTTGAAGCCATTCAGGGCTAGGAGCGATTTGGACGCCTTCTAAAACCCTAACAGCATACCGAGGACACGCTGATTTATCCGCCACAGAAACTTGGACAAGATCATGAAGCGAAGCTCCAAGTTCTTTAACCGTTGGAGTCAAGAAAGTGGTTCTAGTGCCCAAGACAGCTGCAAGTTCACGCGCGACCCCATAATGACTCAGAGCATCTGCACGATTAGGGGTGATTTTGAGTTCAAGAATCGTATCATCTTCAAAAGGCTTGATAGATTCAATCTCAAGACCAGCCATGGTAAGCCTGTCTGCAATTTGCTGAGGAGTATGGCCTGATAGATCAACCAGGTTCTGCAAAGTTTGAATGCTGACGTACATAAGTTAAAATTGTCTCAAGAAACGCAGGTCATTATCGTAGAAATCACGAATATCTGAAACACCATAGCGAAGCATTGCAACACGCTCTACCCCCATCCCCAATGCAAATCCTGAATATTTCTCTGGATCAAATCCTGCTGTTTTAAGAACCGATGGGTGAACCAATCCACAACCCAAGATCTCAATCCAACCCGTATCTTTGCAAAGCCTACATCCATCGCCTTTGCACATAAAGCAGCTCATGTCGACTTCTGCAGAAGGTTCTGTAAAAGGGAAGAAGCTTGGTCTCAGTCTTACTTTGGCATCTGGGTCAAAAAGACGCTTCACTAAAGAAGTAAGGGTTCCCTTCAGATCAGCGAACGAAACACCCTTATCAACGCACAATACCTCAATCTGGTGAAACATTGGAGAGTGTGTGGCATCTTGATCGTGCCGATAGACCTTCCCAAAGCAAGCAACCCTCACAGGGGGTTCTCCCAGGGCAAGCATCGATCGGATTTGAACAGGACTCGTTTGAGTACGCAAAACAACCTTAGGTGCTACATAGAAGGTATCTTGCATTTCTCTGGCAGGGTGATCTTCTGGAATGTTCAAAGCTTCGAAATTATAGAAGTCGTGCTCAATTTCTGGACCACGAACCGTTTCAAAACCCATGTGACCTAAAATATCAAGGACATCATAGGCTGTTTGCGAGATCGGGTGAATTCGGCCAAGCTGCGAGCGCTTTCCTGGCCAAGTGACATCAATGCCCTGTCCCAAAAGTTTCTCTTCTGCTTTCTGAGCGAAAGCAGCCTTAGCCTCTTCTATCAAAGCTTCAAGTTCAGATTTAAGTGTATTTGCCTGAGCGCCAAGAGATTTACGCTCTTCGGGTTCTAGGGATCCCATGCTCTTCAACACTTCGGAGAGAGCCCCTTTTTTGCCCAAGTACTTTACTCTAAAAGCATCAAGTGCGCTGAGATCACGGCAATCCGCGATTTCACTCAGCGCACTTTTACGAATAACATCAAGCTGCATGGACTTTCGCAACCAATGCACCGAAAGCAGATTTATCTGCGATGGCCAATTCAGACAGAGCTCTTCTATCCAAAGTGATGTTGGCTGCTTTAAGTTTGGCCATCAGCACACTATAGCTGACACCATGTTCTCTGGCAGCTGCGTTGATGCGAGCAATCCAGAGTTTTCTAAAATCACGCTTCTTGGCTTTTCGGTCACGATAAGCATAAACCAAACCACGCTCAACGCTCTCAACAGCGGTTCTGAAGAGACGGTTACGGGTTCCAATGTGACCAGAAGCAAGCTTTAAAATGCGCTTACGACGACGACGAGCTTTAAATCCGCGAGTTACACGTGCCATATAATTAAATCCTTCTTAGAACAGGTAAACAATTGCGCGTTCTGCACGTGCAGCATCGCCTTTATTCATGTAGCCAGCTTTAAGCAGTCTACGTTTGCGTTTACGATTTTTGTTGCTCAAACAATGGGACTTGCCCTTCGCTGGAACTTTAATCAAACCAGTGCCAGTCACTGAAACACGTTTCAGTGTCGCACGGTTACTTTTCATCTTTGGGCTATTTGCGCCCCTTGCTTTATTACAACCTGCCATAAGAATCTAACCAATTCCTTTCTTTTTCGAAAAACACAAGAGGGGTGGGTCTACTTTTTCTTCCCTGGACCCATAATCATGACCATTTGGCGTCCTTCCATCTTAGCTGGGGACTCAATACTGGCTTCTTCAGACAGCCTTTCCGCAACACGCTTAAGAATTTCATAGCCAATTTCAGGGTGAACAATTTCACGACCTCTGAACATTACCGTAACCTTACCTTTGTTGCCTTCCAGTAAGAAACCTTTTAGGCGATTCAGCTTTACTTCAAAGTCATGAACATCGGTTTTAGGGCGGAATTTAACTTCTTTAAGTTCAATTACCTGTTGCTTTTTTTTAGCTTCGTTGGCTTTGCGCTTTTGTTGGTACTTGAACTTTCCATAGTCCATGATCTTGCAGACAGGAGGCCTGGCGGTTGGAGAAACCTCAACAAGATCTAGGCCCATCGATTCAGCTCGCCTCAAGGCTTCTTGAGTCGGAAGAACCCCAAGCTGCTCACCTTCTTCCGTAACGACCCGGACTTCCGGGACCCTAATTCGGCGGTTAACACGCGGTTCCATTTGCTTGTGTCTAGGGTTGTCATTTGAATCACCTGGATTCATGCGTGGGGGGGGCTTTGGGTAAACGATGGCCATATCTCCTTTTAAAGTCCAGTCTTTTTGCACGATTTATTGGTCTTTGACAAGAAAAAGATAACTTGCGAAGGCTGCTTTATGAAACGAGTCTTAGAAATATTCAAAAATCCCTTTGTTGTAGCATTTCTATTTGGAATCCTGGGATTGCACTTAATAAGAGAAATGAACGCTAGAAAATTCTCTGCCCCCCCTGCCCTGATTCAGGTTCCTGCTTGGCAGTTAACCGATCATACGGGTGATCCCTACGGAACAGAGCAATTGAGGGGTAAGGTAGTGATTGCAAACTTTATGTTTACACGCTGCCCTACCATTTGCCCAAAGCTCACAGAAAGCATGATTGAAGTCAGAAAACGCTTTTTAAATCAAATTGATAAGACTGAATTCTTAAGCATTACAATAGATCCTGATTTTGATACCCCAGAAGTCCTGTCCACTTTTCGGGCCAAATATCAAACCGGCTGGCCTTACTTAACGGGTTCGATGGATCAAATCCGAGAAGTCGTGGAAGGCAAAATGAAACTCCCCATGGGCAACGGACATCATGTTGCAGAACTGGTGTTATTTGATCAGAAGGGTGATTTAAGGGCAAAATTTGGAACTGACCCAACAAGTTTAGCTGCCCTTGAAAAGGCTGCAAAATATCTAATTGACAATCCTTGAACACGTAAATATGGTGGCCCCAATATTTTATGAAATTAATTGTGGCTTTAATATTTGCTTCTCTGTCCGCATTTGCGGGTGAAGAAATCCAGCTCCAGGCGACGGGTAAAAATCCGAACGAAGTAACAATCGTTCATACGCCAGATATGATCGAGCTTTTGGCCGATATTGATCCCAAAGCTTATGGCTATAAAGCTCAAGAACACTGGATGGCGGTGAACTTGGGTATTGACCCTGTGTTTAATGGCCGTTTGAATTTAGATTACACATTAAAACTTAACTCGTATTTCAAACTGCTATTTCCAGTTACCTTTGAGCATACTAAGTTGGCTTTGCCACTAGGTATGTCTGTGGGTGTTTTCTCTAACAACCGAATAGAAAACCAATGGTCTTTACTGGCAGGTGCTGGGGTTAAGATTCGTTTAACCGAGTGGGCTGGCAAATCGAGTTTATTTACAGAAGCATTGTTTCAACTCGGCGCCTATGGCCAAGCCATAAACGGGTTTCCAGGTATGCGTCACGCGCTGCGGTTGCGTCCTTCTGTTTATGTTGGCTGGGAGCGTGTTTTCGAAACTGGTCTTGTTTTAGGGCTGAAAGCTGGGGTTGAGTACAATGTCAACTTGGCTTCCAAAAACACACTTGTTTACAGCACAGATGGTTTTAATTTTGCACCCATGATTAATCTTGGATTTGCTTGGTAGGAGGGGGAACTTATATGACTAAATACTTATCATTAATCGGATTTCTTGCCCTAGCAGCCTGCCAAAACCAGGGCCTGAACCCTGAAGCCTTGGATTTAAATCGCTATGTGATTAACCTCAGCGAGTCGGGGGATAAGTTTCCGGCTTATATAAGATTAATGGGTACCGATAATTGTGGAGTTCCATTAAGTTTGGATGAGTTTTCCTTTATTACTCCCAAAGTAGTTCCTTGCGAAGTCAAAAGGCTTCAGAGTTTCTTCGGAGACAACAGTAAGCATAAGCAACTGCACCTAATAGGACACTCGCAGGCAGACCTGAATGCTCGTATCTTTGCTTATGCAGTTTCTAATAAAGACATTCGCCTTCTTGAAATCAATGAAGAGCAATTTGCTCAAGATTCTCAGGTGCAAAGTTGGACGGATTCAGAAAAAGGCGCAGTTGTAGAAGCTATCTTTAAGCGTTTCAATGACTCCAAAACTATCTTTGTAGTCAATGCTGGATTTGCCCCTATTTCAAGCGATTATTCGGTTATCTATAAGTCTTTGAACGCCCCGAGTCCCAAAGTGCCACAAATGAAACTGCGCTTTGTACATTTGCCAGAACTTGTTTCGTACGCTGAAGCATTGGATGGGAATGCTCGTAAGGCAGCTGTTTTACTGTTTGCATTCGCCCCGGAGCAAAGCTTTTTAGGGAATATTGAAGGTATTTTAGAAGCCAGCAAAAACATAATTTCGGCTGAAGATTCTGCCGTTGAAGCTGTTTATCGTTTGTTGGGCAATAAGCCAGATGTGAAGCAAAAAATGCTAGCTTTCCAACAAGAACTGCAAGGTATTGATGCTGACCTATTGATGGAAATCAGCAAGCAGGTTCTCGAGCAGTCTGACTACTTTTTCAACTCAACAACACAACAGGTTAACAGCGTGTTCGAGTATACAAAAAAAACCAGAAAGCGGTTTATGAATTTTGCTCGTTCAAGCGCTAAGTCTCAAGAAGATTTGCGCTGTAAATTTGAAGATTTTGGTTCTGAAAATCAAGAGTCAAAACAGAAGTCAAAAAAAGAGAATTTTGAAGACAATCCTGCAGCGGAGTGGCCAACTAATGCAAATGTGCAACATGACACATTGTTGGAAACTTCCCTTGCCCGGAGTTCAAGGTAAGCAACAGTAACAATAAAATGGAGAGTATTATGAAAATGAAAAGTGGATTGATGGTAATGATTATGATTTCTAGCTTTGCTCAAGCGGCTACATTTGCTGAACGCCTTAAAGCTGCACAGGTAGAAGCTGTTGAAGATGACAAAGAACTCGTTCAAATAAATCAAATTATCAGCACTACAGCGATTGCACTTGGAAACCATTTGCAAGAACATGGCCGTGCTACTTTGGACAATGTAAAATCAATCAAAAAAGTCGGTCAAAGTGTCCGCAACTTAGCAAGTGCTACAGCTGACGGTCTCAAAAAAATTACTGATCAAGCAAACGATCTCTAACATTGAAGAACGTCCGGGTTCTTGAGGAACTGAGTATATGAAGGATTTGCCCTGTAAGGTATTTGTTGTGGTTACCTGTGTTTCTATGGTATCGCAGGCTTCATTTAGCGAACGTTTTAATGCGGCGCAAAATGAGCCAGTAGTTCACACTGAAGAAGATGGGCAGACCCTCTCTGATCTGCAAACAGCGTTTGATGGCCTAGGGAATCGCATTGGTGAATTGGAAAAAAAGCGGTTAACATCACAAGGTTACACCGCTCTAGCCAACAGAATTGTCCAAATCGAAGAAGAAGCTGGCCGTGAAAAGCCGCTGCGCCTTCGCTTGGACATTTGTGAAGCGCCAGGTTCTTACCCAATTCAAGAAGGTCGATTGCTTGTTAAGTGCATTGAGCGAACTGATGTGGCTTGCTTGGACATCAATTCAAAATCGAATGGATTTGGCAAAGATGAGTTTAACAAACTGGAATCACTCGTTAAAGGCGCTTGTTTCGGTTTTAATGATGTTCAGTGCAATGTGTTGAAAAAAATAATATGAAATACTTGATTTTACTAATAATTTTTATGAGTACCGCTCAAGCTAGAATTTTAAGCTGTGGCCAAGATGAATATGCCAATTTGAATGAAAACTGCGCAACATGCCTGCCTGGGTATACTAAAAACCCGCAAGGTATTTGTGTTCCAGAGGCTCCGAAACCCCTACCTGTGGTAACCTCAGAAAGACCTGCGCCAGATTCTGCAGTGCTTAATTATTTGCCTGAATTCTTGGGAAACTGGGTTAAGCATGTTGCATTGGCCACTGGAGTCTCCGCAGGAGTTGTTGTGGGAGGTGGTGTAGTAATTGCCATTGTTGCCACCATTGTTGGCTTAATAAAACTCAAGCAATATTATCATCAGATGCCCATCAAAAACAAATCTGAAAGCAGAGCATCATCTCCAAGTCTGGCTCGAGCAACCACTATTACTCCGAAAAGAACTTCAGGTGGAGGTCCTGGTTCGCGAATTCAAAAAGAAATCAACGAACTTAATATCATGAACTGCAATATGAATCGGAAGAAAAATTAGAGTTCGTTGGGGCTCTAAGCCAATTATTGAGTTGGTTTAACCACCCGGTTTAGCCATTCAAGCAGCATTGCGAATTCAAATCGTTGCTCTTTGAATAACATCATCCACTCTTGATAGGCCGCTTCATTATCACAGACGATGTGGTGTCCATTCATTCGTAGAAATGTATCTGTACTGAAAAAAGCGATCCGCTTGTTGCCATCAATAAAGGGGTGGTTGTTCGCAAGGCTTTCAATGAGGGCAGCAGCTTGCTGGTTAAGAGTTTCATAGTAACCGAGCTGAGGCCTGAAGAGTGCTGATTCAAGTGCACCCATATCTCGAATACCACTATGCCCACCAAAACCATCGATTAGTTTTTGATGTAATATCAAGACTTCATCTGTCGTTAAATAATGGGTTGTCATTGAGCAAGTAACTCACCCATGCGATGATTTCTAATAACGCTATCATTAAAATGGCCCAGCACAGAAGCGCGCACTTTTCGATGCTTACGATTTTCCAAAAAATAAATCAGTGCATCCTCAATCACAGCCTGAAATTGCCGTCCTTCTTCTTTGGCAATTTCTTTAATCCCATTAAGGAGTTCGGGATCCGCTTGGCTGGCAAATTTAATACGAGCAACCATAGAGTTCATCCTAATCTATCTGTCAAGTTTTGTCAAGATATTTCTACCTGTACGGTTTTTTTAGAAAAGAACCGTATTGATATATTTGTTTTTAAGTGTATTGTTTTAAAAATGAATATTAAATCTTTGTTAACTGTTTTATTTCTAGGTTCTGTCTCTGGATTCGCAGGTATTGAAAGCTGCGGCATAGGAATGGTTCTAGCCGAAGGTGTATGCATTCCTGAAGCCACCATTTTATCTGACAGCAAAAATACAGATTTAAAGAGAATTGCGGATGCTCTTGAGAAAATCGCTGCAGGGCAAACAACGTGTCCTCCAAATACTCAAACCGACCAGTCATCTTCCTGGTCTTCCACGGTTGCATCTGCTTGCAATGCAGTACCTAATTTTGTTAACCAACATGGCCGTGGCATCACAGCAACTTTGATTGTCTCCTCTCTGTTGAGTGGATACCTGACTGCCTACATACCTTCTATGATCTTAGCATTGGGACTTAGTTTCTTGCCGATCGATTTCTTCTGGACTGCTGGAATGGTTTTAGGGGCCAACTTAGCTCCTGCTGCTTGGCCAGTAGCTACGCAAATTGGACAGTTCAATGCTGGCCCTGTTGCCTATCTTGCTGGGCTCGCTGCGGCAGGTATCAAATTTGTGGCAAGCAACGTTTGGCAAGCAGTCGGAGGTAATGTGGTTAACCAGGCTGCTCAGCAACAGGCTGGACATGTTTACGCCTGGTACCACAACCAACAAACTTTGAATGCGATTCCTCAAGCCGTTCATTCCCAACCCGGTGGTTGGGGCGAAATATCAAATCCTTCAAGCGCAACGTTGGTGTCACCCCCAAGCGTAAGTGCAGCTAATTTTAACTCAGCCTCAGCAGCAACAGCAGCTTCAGGTAGTAATGGCTAAAATCCCCGGATGCGTTTCCAGGTCTTTAAGTCATGGATTTGCATCATGGGGTTATGAGCCCGGACTTCTCCCATGGGGGCATGCTCGCCTCCGTAGGAGTGCCCGGGGTATAGCACCGTGCTATCGGGCAAGGTGCTGAAGCGCTGGGTCAGCGTTTCATACATTTGTTCAGAGTTACCACCAGGCAGGTCCACCCGGCCGCAGCCATCTAAAAACAGCGTATCCCCTGAAACCAGTGCATCCTTAAGTCTAAAACACATCGAACCAGGTGTATGCCCTGGTGTGTGAAGCAGCTCGATTTCAATATTGCCGACTTTGAGTTTGTCCCCAGAGTCATGTTTCACCAAGTCAGATTCCGACAGACCCGTGACTTTCATAATGCCTGGAGCTTCAAGTTTATGGGCATGGCATTTGCACGGGTTGAGGGTCATGAGCTTCGCCAAGCCTTCAATATTCATGCCAAAAATGCTGCCACCAATGTGATCCTGATGATAATGACTGGCTAGAGCTCCTGTGACTTTCATGCCATCAGCTGCTGCAATATCAAGTATTTCTTGGATATCCCACGCAGGATCGACTACCACACACTCGTGAGTTGTCTTATCGCCAATCAAGTAGGCGAAATTTTCCATTTGGCCTAGTGGGATTTGGCGGAAATACAGCTGGCTCATGGGTAGAGCCTGTCCAGAGTTCGTGCAAACGGAATGGTCTCACGCACGTGATGCAAACCACATACCCAAGCCACGCAGCGTTCAATCCCCATGCCGAATCCTGCATGTGGGACAGAACCATAGCGTCTCAAATCCAAGAACCATTCGAAATCTGCTTGGTTTAGACCATGGCGTTTGATTTCAGCCAGCAGGAGTTCAAGATTGTCTTCACGCTGCCCTCCCCCAATAATTTCACCATAGCCCTCTGGAGCCAAAACATCCATGCAGTTGGCATAAGTTGGATCTTCTGGGTTTTTCTTCATGTAAAAGGCTTTAATCGCTGCAGGGAAATGCGTGACCACCAACGGCTTGTCATATTGTTTGGTGAGTTCAGTCTCATGCGGCGATCCAAAATCTCCACCCACGTCAATTTCCATGCCAAGCTCTTGGATTTTTTTGCAGGCATCTAAATAATGAAGTCTTGGAAATGGCTTACGTGTGTTCTGAAGAATTTTGATGTCACGTTCCAGAACCCCTGTGAGATCTTTTTCGTGAAGATTCAAAACACGTTCGACTACATGACACAAAAAATCTTCAGCAAGGTTAATGTCGCCTTCCAAATCCATGAAAGCCGCTTCAGGTTCAACCATCCAAAACTCATTGAGGTGGCGCCTTGTTTTGCTTTTTTCAGCTCTAAAGGTCGGCCCAAAACAATAAGACTTTCCAAAGGCCATGGCTGCAGCTTCTTGGTAAAGCTGACCAGACTGGGAAAGGTATGCTTTTCGGTTGTCAAACCATTGGGTTTCAAAAAGTGTTGAGGTTCCTTCACAGGCGTTTGGCGTGAAAATAGGACTATCCACCAATAAGAAGCCGTTGGAATCAAAGTAATCACGGGTGGCTTTAACGATGCTGGCTCGAATTTTTAAAATCACATGCTGACGCATAGAGCGCAGCCAGAGGTGACGGTTGTCCATCAAAAAGGCATCTCCGTGCTCTTTTTTACTGATGGGGTATTCTTCGGATCGGGAAACCACTTCAAAGGCAGTTACCTGCAGTTCATGCCCACAATAAGGGGCGCGGTCATCCTGACGTACAATGCCTGTGACTTTAAGTGAGGACTCCATCGGGAGACTCGAGGCTGCTTCAAACTCGGCTTCAGAAACATCGGATCGGCTCATCACTGCTTGGATGAATCCGGAGCCATCTCTTATTTGCAAAAATTGGATTTTTCCTGAGCCGCGCTTATTGTAAAGCCAGCCATTTAAGGTTACGGGCTTTCCCACACTATCCGCTATATTTGAAATCATGTGAGGGTTTTTAAACCATGGAACGATTGCGTCAACTCAATACTGGTCTTATCGAAGTGATTTGTGGACCGATGTTTTCCGGAAAGACCGAAGAGTTAATTCGAAGACTTCGCAGGGCCAAGATCGCTAAAAAACGCGTCATTGTCTTCAAACCCCGCATCGACAATCGATTCGATGAAGTTCAGATCGTGAGTCACTCCGCTCAAAAAATCCCATCGATTCCAGTGGAAGATGTTGATTCCATTAAACACTGCCTTGAACAGCTTGATGGTCCGGCTGATTTGGTGGGTATCGATGAAGCTCAGTTTTTTGATAAATCCCTGGTGCCATTTGTAGATGATTTAGCAAATAATGGGGTTCGGGTTGTCATGTCTGGACTTGATCAGGATTCAGACAGCAAGCCTTTTGGTCTAATGCCAGAACTCTTAGCCATTGCCGACATCGTCACGAAGCAATATGCTGTTTGTGTGGTTTGCGGCGCAGCAGCCAGCAAAAGCTTTCGTTTGAAACGTCAGGGTGAACAAGTCTTGGTGGGTGCAGGTGAAAGCTATGAAGCTAGATGTCGCCATTGCTACCACCAAGGAGTTTCATGTCAGTAGATTCGGTTTATCAACGTATCTCCTATCAACGCTCTGAAATTGAACATCATTATGGCCCAGGGGTCCATGTCTTGGCTGACCCCTATTTGCTTTCGCATCTTGCGTATCTGTGCAGTGAAACCACGCAGCAACCTGCTATTAACCACACCGTCCGTGATTTGTATCGACATTTGATTCAAACGGTCTTGAATGGAGAGTTCCCAAGAGAACTTACCAGTATCAGAACCCGCATGATAGAACACTCGCCACTAGGAATTTGGACCGGCGAGATTCTTCAGCGTCATGTCAAAACTGTAACGGTGAATATTGCCAGAGCAGGTACTTTGCCCAGTCAAGTATGCTTTGATTTTTTGAATAAAACCCTTGAGCCTGCCGGCGTTCGCCAGGATCATGTTCTGATGGCCCGTGTTACCGATAAAGCTGGACATGTGACGGGTTCACATTTTGGAGAAAGCAAGATTGGCGGCAGCGTTGAAGATGCAATCGTGATATTTCCAGACCCCATGGGTGCAACAGGCGGCTCTTTGGCTGAAGCCATCTCGCATTATAAAAACCAGGTTCCTGGCAAGGCCCGAAAATACATTACAATTAATCTGATTATTACGCCGGAATACATTCGAAAGATGCAAAGCATCCATCCGGATGTGGTGATTTATGCCCTGCGTCTAGATCGCGGAGCATCTTCAGAACGGGCTTTAGCAGCCATTCCGGGTGAGTATCCAGCTGAAGAAAGTGGACTTTCAGATAAACAATACATTCTGCCGGGCGGGGGCGGTTTTGGGGAGATAATGAACAATGCCTACTGTTAATGTTTTAATATCCAAAGAGCAAATCGACCAACGTGTCGCTGAACTTGGAGCAGAGATTTCGAAACGCTATGCAGATCTCAAAGAGCCTTTGATTTTGGTTGGCGTACTGAAAGGTTCCTTCATTTTCATGGCTGACTTGTGCAGGCAGATTAGCATTCCTGTTGAAACTGATTTCATAGGAGTGTCTTCCTATGGTGAAGAAACCAAATCATCTGGGGTGGTCCAGCTGACTCAGGATTTGACCAAGCCTATCAAAGGCCGGGCCGTTTTAATTGTGGAAGATATTATTGATACAGGTCTAACGGCCAAATATTTGTTTGAAAACTTCAAGGCCAGAGACCCTTTGAGCATTTCTTTGTGTGCTTTACTTGAAAAGCCCTCCCAGAATCAGGGTACTATTTCCATAGATTTTTGTGGGTTTCAGATTCCGAACCAGTTTGTGGTAGGCTATGGCCTCGACTGGGCTCAGAAAATGCGAAACCTACCTTACGTGGGAGTCGTGGAGTAGTGCTTGAAAACGGCGGTTCTATATTCAAAGCTAGGCCGCAAGGTTGCGGACCTAGAGGATAAGTCGCTTGCGGCTTATCTCCTTGAATTAAGTCGCCTCGTTTCTCAAAATCAGTTTCTTAAAGTCGCTGAGTTTATTGCCGAAATCACAGAGTCAGATGTCGTTCTCTTAAAACGGGATCCCAAAGTTTATTCTCGCGAGCTTTCCACAACGGATCAAGCCATTTTACAAAATACGGCTTTTCCTAAAGCCGGAACCAACATCAAAGTACACTCTGTTTTATCTAATGATGTCTTTAGCTTGGGTCGATTTGAGGTGAATGCATTTTCTGAGCACGATCAATTTATTGCGAGTAAAATTGCAGACCATTTAAATCAAGATTTCGAACGAATGAAGCAGTATCACCATGTTGTTCGAGATCAACAAACAGGGTTTTGGTCGAGAGAACTATTTTTTGATTTTCTAAATCAAGAATTTGCGCGTTCTAGGCGTTATCAGGCGCCCCTATCTTTGATTCTTACAGATATCGATGGATTTTCTAAAATCTCCGACACGAAAACTGTTCTTGAAAAAACAGCTCAGCGAATTCGTTCTGAAGTGAGAGGTGGAGACTTATTGGCCAGGGTTGCAGAAAATGCTTTTGCTATTATCCAGCCTATGACAAATCTTAAACAGTCTGCTGAATTGGCTGAACGATTAATTTCGAAATTTAAGCACTTGCCTATTTTGGTTCATGAAACCCCCCTACAAGTACATCTATCTATGGGTATTTCGAGCTTGCAGTTTGAGAGCGACTCTCCGCATGACATGATTATTGGGGCAGATCGCGCTCTAGGAGCTGCAAAACGTTTGGGTGGTAATCAGATTGTGATTTTTGATATCAGTGTTAAAACCCGGGCATGAAATCCATCCTAATTCCCGTCGCTGACGGAACCGAAGAACTTGAAGCTGTCACCCTAATTGATGTTTTGAGACGCGCGAATATGCGTGTGACCGTAGCAAGTGTTGCTAAACAGACTGTCACGGGTGCTCATCAAATCCCTCTCACTGCGGACAGACTCATACACGATTGCATCAATGAGTCATTTGATGGGATCTTTTTGCCCGGTGGCATGCCAGGTGCAACGCATTTGGCTGCCTCAAAAGAACTGGGTGATATGCTTAAAACCCAGGCCTCTTCTGGTAAATTTTATGGCGCTATTTGCGCTTCACCCGCAGTTGTTTTGGCTCCCCTTGGGCTTTTAGATAACAAGCTTGCAACTGCATACCCAGGCTTTGAATCCAAACTCCCAAACCAGGAGGCCGCCGCTCAAAAAGTGGTTGTAGATGGCAACTGTATTACGGCTCAGAGTCCGGGGGTTGCTCAGGATTTTGCGCTCCAAATCATAGGCTCTATGTTGGGTGCTGCAAAATCACAGGAGATACGGGTTGATTTAGCCGCTTAAGGTGCTAGTTTAATGGGTCTATGGCAGATAACAAGAAAGTAGACCCTATCATTTTCGATAAACGGGTGATGCACCGCACTTTGAGCTCCAGCGAACGGGAGCAGCTCTTGTCGAAGCTCCCCGACGTTGCGGACCAAGGTGAAGATATCGCTCCTCGAATTTTTACTGAGAAGAAGGGGAATGCGTCAAAGTAAAACCTGGCGCTTATGGGTGTCATACTTAGGCACTTCTTTTAATGGCTTTCAGAAACAGCCTGGTCAGCCGAGCGTTGAACAGGCTTTTTTGACGGCCTTTGAGCGTTTAATCGGTTACGCCCCCGAAATTATACCTGCAGGGAGAACCGACTCCGGCGTTCATGCCCGTGGGCAAGTTATTTCATGCACTTTTGAAAGTCGATTTGATTCGAGGACCTTGCCACTTGCCCTTTCCCACCTGCTCGGTCCAGATATTGCGGTTTACCGAGCAGACGAAATGCCACAAAATTTTAACGCTCGTTTTCATGCCATTGGTAAACGCTACGTTTATCGAATTGCCCAAAGTATGTGTGCACAACCATTTGAGCATGCTTATACCTGGCATATTTCTTCGCCTCTCGATTTTAAAGCCATGCAAGAAGCTGCGGATTATTTGGTGGGTGAACATGATTTTGAAAGTTTTCGTTCCAGCAGCTGCATGGCTGAACATGCCCGCCGATATCTTTGGAAAATTTCCCCTCTCCCCTTGGGAGAGGGTCAGGGTGAGGGTTTGATTCTCGACATCCGCGGCAATGCCTTTTGCCACAATCAAGTCAGAATCATCACAGGAACCCTTGTCGAAGTTGGTTTGGGTAAATATAGCCCTGAACGCGTGAAAGAAATATTGCTTGCCAAAGATCGAACACTCGCTGGACGTACGGCTCCTGCACATGGACTTACTTTAGAAGAAGTCTACTACCCCGACGACTTAAATAGCGCTGAGATACCAGAAGGCGCTAGCTTCCCAAGATATCCTGTCACAAACGAGACCTGGCCATGCTAGGCGTTGGCATTTTCGAAATCTTGATGATTCTGGTTGTGGCACTTGTATTTTTAGGGCCAGACCAGCTTCCAAAAGTTGCCAGGCAAATTGCTAAGCTTATTTTTGAGTTTCGTCGCGCTGGCGAAGACTTAAAGTTAACAGTTATGGGGACAGACGATGGACACAAGTGAGCGTCCATTAACCCACCACTTAGGTGACTTACGTAAAATATTGGTCCGTTCCTTCCTTGGAATAGCTGTTGGCTTAATTGCCTGCATCGCTTTTGCAAGTCAGATTATGGCCTGGCTTTTGGAGCCTGTTCAGGCAGCCATGGGTCCCCAGGCTAGGCTAGTAGTTTTAGCGCCGCACGAGTATTTTTTTACAGAAATGAAGGCTGCTCTTGTGGGGGGCTTGCTATTGGCTAGCCCCTGGGTGTTTTACCAAATCTGGGCCTTTGCGGCACCTGGGCTTTATAAACACGAGAAAAAAGCTGCGCTTGGATTTGTTTCGACAACGGCATTTTTCTTTGTGGGTGGAATTTTATTTGCCCAGTATGCCGTTTTCCCATCGGTGTTTAAATTTTTTGCAGGTTCTTTGCCAAGCTATGTGCAGGGTAATTATTCAATAGGCTTGTTGTTTTCATTCTCGACTAATCTGCTTTTGGCTTTTGGGGTTGTTTTTGAAACACCCGTGCTGGTTTTTCTACTGGCCTACTTTGACTTGGTGTCTTTTGAAGCACTTAGAAATGGCCGAAGATACTGGATTGTTATTGCTTTTATTGTAGCAGCAGTTTTGACCCCTACCCCGGATCCATTGACCCAAACCTTGATGGCAGTGCCGATGATTTTGCTTTATGAACTTGGTTTGTTAGCCGCTAAATTTCGCCTGAATCAAGCTGCTAACATCTGAAAGCTTGTAAGGCTTTAGAATATGCTCATACTTTTGACTTATTTCTTCGCTGATACCAAAGCCGCTCAAAACAATGATGGGTATCCCAGCGTCCATCTCTTCCAGTCTTAGTATTGTTTCTTTTCCGTTCATGACAGGCATTTTAAGATCAAGAAGTATTAAGTCAGGCTTTGTTTTTGACACAAATTCAATACACTGAAGACCGTTTTCAACTTCGCTGATTTGGTATTCTAAAGCTGCAAGATGCTCAGCCAACGCCCTGCGAATGAAGTGCTCATCTTCGCATATTAAAATGTGCATATATTTATAATAATATATTATATTATTTATTTCAAAGCCATTTGAAATTAAAGCAAACCTGCGCTATAAAGCCTCTATGAATCAAGATGTTATGATTGTTTCGCGTGCGCGAACCCCTATTGGCCGCTTCCAAGGCGCTTTAGCTTCTTTGGCAGCTCCTGAACTTGGCTCCCATGCTCTGAAAGCAGCCATTGAACGCGCCGCTTTGGGCGCTGCTGACATAGGAGAAGTCATCATGGGCCAGGTGCTCAGCGCAGGCGTTGGGCAGGCGCCTGCCAGACAAGCGGCTCTTGGCGCAGGGATCCCGGTCTCCAGCCCTTGCACAACAGTTAATAAGGTCTGCGGTTCTGGATTAAAAGCAGTGATGCTGGCAGCTCAAGCCATTCAATTAGGAGAGCGTCAAATTGTCGCGGCTGGTGGGATGGAGTCTATGTCTAACGCCCCATATTTGATGCCCAAAGCGCGTTCAGGCTATCGAATGGGACATCAACAAGTTCTGGATGCAATCTTACAAGATGGTCTTTTGGACCCCTACTCAAAAAATCACATGGGTATTTTTGGAGATCAATGCGCCAGCGAATTTAACTTTTCGCGTGCAGACCAAGATAATTACGCCAAACAGTCCTATGAACGTGCTCTTGCAGCTCAAAAAACTGGCTTATTTGCAAATGAAATCATCGCAGTGGGCGAATGTGCTGCGGACGAAGAGCCTGCTGGGTATAAACCTGAAAAAATGGCTAATCTAAAGCCTGCATTTGGCGCTTCAGGAACCGTCACTGCTGCCAACGCTTCAAAAATAAACGATGGTGCCGCAGCGTTAATTTTAATGAGCGCTGAAGAAGTTAAACATCGAGGGATAAAGCCACTCGCACGCATCACCGGCATGGCGACTTTTGCTCAAGATCCCGCACACTTCACAACCGCTCCAATTGGAGCCATCAAAATGCTGGGCGCTGAAAAATCAGACTTCTTTGAAATTAACGAAGCATTTTCGGCTGTCACCATGGCGGCGATTAAAGGCCTCAATTTAGACCCTGCTAGAGTCAATCCTTGGGGCGGCGCGGTTGCTATGGGCCACCCGATTGGTTGTTCTGGAGCGCGAATTCTTTGCACGCTGCTTTCTGTCTTAGAACACCATCAGGCTAAAACAGGTTGTGCAGCCATCTGCCTGGGTGGCGGCGAGGCTGTAGCGGTGAAAGTTGAGCGTTTTTAAACAGCCACCCAGCTGACATCTCCAGCCCCTTCACGGATAACCACTGGGTAGGGGCCACTGAGATCGACTACAGACGAATCAGAACCATCTAGGGTTCCAGCGTCTAGGATCAAATCTAAATCATGCCCCATATACTCCACAATCTCTTGCGGGCTATACATGGTTCGCTCACCTATCTTGGCACTGGTAGAAACGATTGGTCGCTTGTAAGTACGAGCAAGCGCCAAGGTAACTGGATGGTTAGGCACACGGATACCCACAGTCATGCGTTTGCTTTGAAACATCTCTGGAACTTCGGGTGTTGCCCGCAGAATAAATGTATATGGCCCAGGAAGATAACGCTTCATGATCCGATAGGAGTCATTATCCATCAGTGCGTACCTGGCAATATCTGACAAATCAGGAACCACCAGTGAGAACATGTGACTCCGATCAAGATTTTTAAGCTTGTAGATTCGATCAATCGCCTTCTTATCGAAGATTCCGCAACCAATTCCATAGTTGGTATCCGTTGGGTAAGCGATCACACCGCCACGTTCTAAAGTCGCTACAGCATGTGCAAGAATGCGAGGTTCAGGAAACTCCGAATCAACTTTAAGTCGAAGGTAAGAGCTGTGGGCCATGGAGCCCAGTTTACTACTTCCCGATACAAAAGCGACTAAAAATTAAATCTAATACGTCTTCATTCAGACTTTTACCAAGTAAACGGTCTAAAGCTTGACCTGCTGTTCGCAATTCAAAAGCCACAATTTCATCTGGCTCTGCACGTAGAAGTGTTTCACTCGCTTCAAGCAAACACTCGCGGGCTTTTTGAACCTCTTCTTTTTGACGCACACGGGTCAGCATTGCTTCGCCCATGCCTGTCTGATCGCCTAGTAAAATGCCTGAAATCTGTGCTTTCAGTGATTCGAGGCCTTCGCCTGTATGAGCCGAAATAGGCAAAACGCTGTCATCCCGGGCTTGACCCGGGATCCAGTCTATCTTTGTTTGCACCTTAAGCACCGGCACCCCAATACACTCTGGCAAAAATCCCTCTTCGTGTACGCTTTCGGAAAGCCACAGAATCAAATCAGCCCGTTCTAGCTCTGCCCTCGCGCGTTCAATCCCTAAGCGCTCAACTGGATCTAAATGCTCGCCATCTCGAATTCCAGCGACATCGACCAAGGTTACTGGCATTCCGCTCAGAACCCAGTGCGCTTCGATCACGTCACGAGTTGTTCCCGGCGTATCATGAACCAACGCTTTATCTTCACCAAGCAGAGTGTTGAGAAGTGTCGACTTGCCTGCATTAGGCAAACCTACCAAAACAACTCGGGCGCCTTCCATCAGACGACGACCTGTCCCAGCGCTGGCAAGAAGTTTCCCCAGTGTTTGAGCAGCTTCGCGAATCATGGTGCTTAAAGCATCTCGTCTAGCTTGGCCTATATCTTCATCCGGAAAATCAAGACGCGCTTCGATTTCACAAAGCAAATCAATAATCATTGACCGTGTGGGTTCTAAATACTTCGAAAGTCCACCTTTCAGATTGCGCAGAGCAATGCGAGAAGCTTCTTCAGAACGTGCATGAATTAAGTCAGCAATCGCTTCAGCTTCCGCTAGATCAATTTTGCCATTTAAGTAAGCCCGCATTGAAAATTCACCAGGCCTTGCAGTTCGACAGCCAAGTTTATGCAGCGCTTCAAGAACTTGCGCAGCAATGACCGGGCTGCCGTGAAGCGTTAGCTCAAAGCTCGGCTCACCGGTAAAGCTTTTGCCTTCTGGGAAACTCGTGCAAAGTGCATCATCTATATCAAGCACATCACCACGGGTGGCTACAAAGTGTTCTTGCACCCCTCGTTTGGGTTTAAATAGATGCGCTAATACTTCAAGCCCTTCTGGACCACTCACCCGTACAATTGCCAAGGCGCTTTGGCCTGGCGGGGTTGCCAGTGCGCAAATGGTGTCACGCATGTGGACCCTCACCCGGCCTACGGCCACCCTCTCCCAGAGGGAGAGGTGAGTTTTGACGTGTTCTTTTGATGGCTACATAAATCAAATCCTGCGCTGCAGGGGTAACCCCACTGATTCGAGATGCCTGAGCCAATGTTCGCGGACGATGCGTGCGGAGCTTTTCAAAAACTTCATTGCTAATACCCGGAATTTGTTGCTCAAACACACTCTCTGGAATTTCAGCCAATTCAGCATCAGTCTGATTACGCCATTCTTTCTCGAGTCTGGCTACATAACCAGCGTATTTTTGTTCGACTTCAGCACGGCGCCGAACCCGTGGGTTTTCATGGGTTTCACCTTGAGTTCGAGCAGCTTCTTCGAAAGCTCGCATGGCTTCATAACGTTCACTCGAAAGTAATCCGGTACGATGACCAACGTCCATGAGACGTGCATAAACATTATCTTCACGAAGAACCAATCGATGCTCAGCACGTGAAGTAAACATGCGATAGGGTTCTTCTGTACCAAGGGTAATCAAGTCGTCAATCAAGACGCCTGCGTAAGCTTGGTTACGTGTCAAAATGACAGGTTCTTGCCCTTTGAGAGCCATGGCGGCGTTGAGTCCTGCCATGAGACCCTGCGCAGCGGCTTCTTCATAGCCTGTGGTACCGTTAATTTGACCCGCACAATAGAGACCAGCGATATCTTTGGTTTCGAGCGTAGCTTGTAACTGGGTTGGCTTCACAAAGTCATATTCAACCGCATAGCCCCAGCGGGTTACCTGAACATTCGATAAGCCTTTCATGCTGCGCAAGAAGTCTAGCTGGACTTCAGGCGGAAGCGATGTGGAAAGGCCATTAGGATAAACCTCGTAGGTATCAAGACCTTGAGGTTCTAAGAAAATCAAGTGCGACTCTTTCTGAGCAAATCGCATCACTTTGTCTTCAATGCTTGGGCAGTATCTCGGTCCAGCTCCTGCGATTTGGCCATTATAAAGCGGTGCACGACCTGATTGGATGGCATCCGTAATCACGCCATGAGTATTCGTATTCGTATAGGTTACATGACACGAAATCTGCCTTAAAACCGGAGCCTTGCTTTCAAATGAAAACATCGGTGCCGGGCTATCTGGCACTTGTTCTTCCAAGACAGAATAGTCAATACTCCTGGCGTCTAAACGCGGACAGGTACCTGTCTTGAGACGTCCAAGTTCTAGACCTAGATTGGTCAAAGAAGCTGAAAGACCATTGGTAGGCGCCTCCCCTGCACGGCCACCAGGCAAAACTGCGTTGCCTAAGTGCAACTGGCCACCCATGAAAGTGCCGGTCGTGATAATAACCGCACGGGCATAAATTTCACCGCTGTGCTTGGTGCGGACTCCTGCGATGCGAGTTCCTTCGGCAATCAAACCGATTACATCATCTTGACGCAAAGAAAGATGAGGTGTTTCGAAAACACGTTCAGTCATGCGACGGCGATATCGTTCCATATCGCTTTGACAGCGTGTGGCTTGAACAGCAGGACCTCTGGAAGCGTTGAGTGTTCGAAAGTGGATACCTGTGAGGTCGGCAATTTTGCCCATTTCCCCGCCCAAAGCGTCTATTTCTTTGACCAGGTGACCTTTGCCTACACCACCGATTGCTGGATTACAGCTCATAGCAGCAATGCGGTCCAATGACCCCGTAATCATCAGGGTTTTTAAACCAAGCCGCGCAGTACAAAGCGCTGCCTCGCAGCCAGCATGGCCAGCGCCTACTACTATTACATCCCAAAGCATCGTTATTTTTTATCAAATAACTTGATTTCATCAAGTGGGTGGGGGTAAATGCCAAGGGAGGTCTTGTGTCTAATGAAAAGAATCGTTCTGTTTGCGTTATTTATCGCCGTCAATGCAAATGCCCAGTATTTCAACAGTAATGCTTTTCAGCTGCCCATGATTGGCTGGATGGGGATGGGCACAACTGCTGGGGCCGGTTTCTTGAGGCCTGATCCAGACCCAAACCCTTGGCCAAGCACTGACCAGCTTCAAATAGGATTAGGCTATCAATATGCCTTATCCGGATACAGTCTTTGGTGGATCAATCAGTTCTCCATTGGTCTTGGCTATGCAAAAAATACAACCCTTTCAAGCCAACAAGTGCTGACAGGTATGACCGCTTTGACAGGTTTGCGTTATAACTTTGCCACTTTGGCCTGGAGGCCCTTTATTTCTGGGGGCGTTGGTATGACCAATATTTTTATGGATGCGAGCACAACCACTGGCGCCAGAGCTTGGATGAACTTTCAAGCAGGTCCAGGCATTGAATGGATCTTTACCGATGAAATGAGTGTTCAGCTTGAGACAGGAGCCTTGGTGTTTTTAGATTTTCAGCGTGACGCTCGCTTTTCATACGTAGCGCGCCTATCCTATCTCATCTACTTCTAAGTAAATTGCTCTCTCATGGAAGCAAATCGAATCTTCGGGTAGTTTGTTTGCGCGGTTTTAAGCTCCCAAGAATCGCGCGCAAGAAAAACGAGTGCACCGTGTACATCATGCACCATTTGGCTCTTCTTGTTATCGACAAAACGTTTAATTTCTAGCTCATCCTCGCTATAGATCCAACGCGCACTTTCGTATGGCGCTCGGTCAAATGCGACTTCAATGCGGTATTCGGTTTGCATTCGACTCATGAGCACATCAAGCTGAAGTTGCCCCACAACACCGACCATCCGATTCGAACCGATCAGTGGTTTAAATAATTGCGAAACACCTTCTTCCGATAAATCTTCCAGTGCCTTAGCCAAATGCTTGGTTCGCATCGGATCGCTTAGGCGAACCGTGCATAAAATTTCTGGCGCAAAACTCGGGATGCCATGGAAATTAAAAATCTCACCCTCAGTCAGCGTATCACCGATACGAAGCCTGCCGTGATTTGGAATACCAATAATATCACCGGGAAAAGCCTCCTCAGCAAGCGATCTATCGCGGGCCATGAAAAATACTGGTGCCTGGACGGCAAATACTTTTCCACTTCGCGCATGGGTCAGTTTCATCCCACGCTTAAAAACGCCTGAACACAAACGCACGAAAGCAATTCGATCACGGTGATTCGGATCCATATTGGCCTGGATCTTAAACACAAAGCCAGAGACCTTTGGTTCATCAGGCTTCACTTCTCTTGTTGAAGCCTGAATGGCCTGCGGCGTTGGGGCGTATTCATGCAAAGCATCCAGCAGTTCTTTGACGCCAAAATCATGAAAGGCGCTGCCAAAATAAACCGGGGTCAAATGTCCTTCCAGATAGTGCTTCTTGTTGAAAGGCTTACCAACAGCGCCCAATAACTCGATTTGCTCGCGGGTATCGGCGTCTTGCTCATTTAGCCATAACGCAGAACGCTCTCTGGTTTCAAATGATAGAAACTCTTCAGTTCTAATGTCATAGCAGCCTTTAAAATCTTTACCCATTCCGACAGGCCAGTTCATGGGTGCGACATCGAGGGCAAGCTTTTTTTCGATTTCATCGAGCAAATCAAGCGGATCCTTAGATTCTCGATCCATCTTGTTAATAAAGGTAATAATCGGGATATTTCGAAGGCGACATACTTCGAATAATTTGAGAGTTTGCGCTTCGATTCCCTTCGCGCCATCGATCACCATGACTGCGGAGTCAACAGTCGATAATATGCGGTAGGTATCTTCGCTGAAGTCTTGGTGACCAGGTGTATCTAGTAGATTGAATGTAACATTTTGATACTCGAAAGTCATAACCGAGGAGGCAATCGAAATCCCGCGCTTGCGTTCGATCTCCATCCAGTCTGATTTAGCGTGCCGCGCATTGCCTCGCGCTTTCACCTCGCCTGCAATGTGAATCGCACCACCTTGCAAAAGCAGTTTTTCTGTCAGTGTTGTCTTACCGGCATCCGGGTGGGAGATGATGGCAAATGTGCGGCGGGTCTGGGACATAGTGTCAGGTACTTATCGTACTTTTGTCGGTGTTTGTATATTTTTTAACCTGACGCTCGCTTTTCATCCTGAGCCCTCTTATCTTATAGGAATGGAAACTTGGCTGAGCGAGAGTAAGTCTGAATTTGAAAAGCGTCGAACCATTCTATCGTTCGACGACTATCTTGCAGAAGTCAGGAGGCACCCTAAGCTTCATATCCGCAATGCCGCCCAATATTTTTTAGATGTTATTGGGTACTTTGGATCTGAAGATATAAGCTCCCCTGTCGGTTCCTTCAGACACTACAAAATTTTTGATGCTGCCTTTAACAATCATGAAGGCCAAGTTTTGGGACAAGAACATGTCCAAGAAGAACTTGTGCGCATGGTTCATAACTTTGTTCGTTCAGGCCGTATTGATAGACTTGTTTTGCTACACGGACCTAATGGCTCCGCTAAAACCAGCATGATTGGAGCCCTAGCTCGCGGAGCAGAGTTTTATAGCCAGCAACCTGAAGGGCTTCTATACCGCTTCAACTGGGTGTTTCCTCCTAAAAAAACAACGTCTGGTGGGATCGGTTTTTCCGGAAATTCTGCCAGTGCTCTCAAAAGCTATGCCTACTTAGAAGCAGATGAAATCGAAGCCAAAATCGTCTGTGAATACAAAGACCATCCATTATTGCTGCTCCCGACCTACATGCGAGAGGTCCTTCTAAATGAGATGGCTCCCGATATGCATCACCCTGATATTTTCAGAAAAGGTGACCTGTCAGCAAAAAATCGTAAGATATTTGATGCACTGCTCAGTAGTTATCACGGTGATTACAACGAAGTATATCGGCATATCCAGGTAGAGAGATTCTATCTCTCCAAACGCTATCGCACGGGTATCACTGCCGTTGAACCTCAAATGGCTGTTGATGCTTATGCACGTCAAGTGACAGCAGATCAATCCCTGGCACAACTTCCGACCGCGCTTCAGCATGTCACATTATTTGAGTCTGGCGGTCCACTGTCTGATGCGCATCGCGGTTTGCTCGAATACAATGATTTGCTCAAGCGGCCGATTGAATCCTGGAAATACTTACTGGCTGCGACAGAACAAGCTCAGGCAAGCCTTGATACCATGTCTATCTTCTTAGACACGTTAATGCTTGGCTCTTCCAACGAGCTACATTTGAATGGCTTCAGAGAATACCCCGACTGGCAAAGCTTTAAAGGACGTTTTGAATTAGTCAAAGTGCCTTATTTGATGCGCTACTCGGATGAGCTTAAGATTTATCAAAATCAAATACCCAAAGCACTTCACGGTATCCATATCGCACCGCATGCTCTGGAGCTTGCTGCGTTGTGGTCAATTTTAACCCGTTTGGAGGCTCCAAAACTAGGTGTTTTGACTGAGATGCAAGAAGACATCATTAAAACGCTCACACCCATGGAGAAGCTTGAGCTCTATGATACGGGAAGTATACCAGAGCGACTGAGTCAACGTGAAGCTCGTGAGCTTAAGCAGCTTATTCCTGTCCTATTTAATCAATATGCGGACGATTCAGAGTATGAGGGACGCTTCGGAGCATCTCCTCGTGAAATTAGGATGATTTTGCTCAACGCAGCTCAAAACAGCCAATACGACCACCTATCGCCGATTGCGGTTTTAGCCGAACTCACCGAATTCGTTCGAGAGAAATCTTCCTATGAGTTTTTAAGACGTGAACCTGTTCGTGGCTATCGCGCGCCAGAACAATTTATAGACCTCGTCCGTCAGCAATACCTGAAATGGGTAGATGACGAAGTTAAGAACTCACTGGGACTTATAGAACCAGACTCACATTTTGAGCTTTTTGAGCGCTATGTAAAACATGTTTCTGCCTGGACTAAAAAAGAACGTTTGCTGAACCCAATCACGGGTAAACTTGCAGAGCCAGACTCTGAACTTATGCGCCAAGTTGAGGGAATTCTAGTAGCCAAAGGTGAAAGCGTTGAAGAGTTTAGAAACTCGCTCATTAATAAAATTGGTGCATTCAAGCTGGAACAACCAGACCAGCCGATGAATTATCAAACCCTGTTTTCAGGCAATCTTAAACGCATCAAAGAAGACTACTATGCTAAGCAAAGCAAAATTGTCCGGCATTTGCAGTCTTGTTACCTCATGGTCGAAGAAGGCGACTTGGCTCACGTCGAAGCCAAAGACCAAGAGCAAGTAAGGGTTTTGAAAGAAAACCTGCTGAAACTTGGTTATACGCCATCATCTGCAAAGCAAGCGATGGCTTATTTGGCCCGGTCTCAAAACTAGAGCCAAAAAAGCTGCTTAAGCTTTTCCCCTGGGATTTTTGTTTTGGGAGTTAACAAAGCACTATTCGTAGCCTGCGAGCAGCCACAAGGCTCTAACCCGCCTGCGCTTCCCAGGACTTTACTCAAAAGTTCTATGACTCGCTGTGCATTATTTGAGGATTGAGTTTCCACCCCAAGAGCTGACACATGCTCAGAGGTATTGATCCGCCAAGAGTCATAGTCTGTAATAGCGGCCAGTGTAATGTGACACAAGTTGGCTTCTCGGGCTAAGAATACTTCGGGAACGGCTGTCATGCCAATGGTATCACAGCCCAACTTTTGAAGCATGAAGCTTTCAGCGCGCGTTGAGTAACGCGGCCCTTCAATGCAAATATGAGTTGCCGGGCGATGAATGTTTGCAATAGATGCAAACTTTGCAGATAGTGCAGCACACGATGGCTCTGCCATGGAGACATGTGCCACAACCCCTTCACCAAAAAAACTAGCTGCTCGCTGTCCTTTGGTCCAGTCAATGTATTGATCCGGAATCACAAAATCACCCGGCTTAAACAAATCGTTCAGGCTTCCCACGCTCGAAACACTGATAACACGCTTAGCCCCAAGATGTTTTAAGGCCCAAATATTGGCGCGATAGTTAATTTCACCTGGCAAAAGAGCATGCCCTGCCCCATGCCGAGGCAAAAATATGACTTTTTTACCAGAAATCTCCCCAATAGAAATAGGGCCCGAGTGCGCCCCATAGGGTGTCTCAATATCAAGTGTTTTGCTAATTTTAAGCCCCGGCATTTGATACAGCCCCGAGCCACCGATAATTCCAAAGGTCATAAAACCCTAACCCAAAACCCCACCTTTTTGTTCCAACCCTATTTCTGATAATACCTGTTATCAGCTCAACCCGTATTTTATTAATCGTACTATGCAATACTATAGCATAGTATGATTCCAAAATTTGGGTGGCTTGGCAAAAAACAAAAAACGTGACGATAACTTCAAAATGTTTGAATGGGCTTTTCTCATCGGAAAATCGGCTGGAATTATGGTTACATTCTTAGGGGTCTGGTTTGGCTTGCCGCAACAGCAAGTCATCGAATGGCCAAACAGCAGTAATAGTTTCGATGCATACGTATCCAGGGCACTGCAACTGCCAAACCGACGCATGGCTGATATGACAGGAGATATCCTGGCTTATGGCATATTTCCCACTCTAGCGATTGCTCACAACTATGCACAGGCCGAAACCTATGAAGAGTTTTTTAACGGCACCCTGAGGTCAACCAATACAGCTTTAGTGGCTCAAATCGCCAGCATTCTCATCAAACGTCTTGTTGTTCGTACGCGCCCAGAAGTTTTTTTTAATTACCCCAATCAAGGCAGCGAACAATTGCAGTCTTTTCCATCAGGACATACCGGCCTTGTTGTTAGCCTGCTTGGCACTGTTTCCGGGCCAATACCTCAGGTGCTTGCTTTTTTGACTGCTTATTCACGGGTTGCTTCAGCGCGCCATTGGCCAACCGACGTTTTGACAGGAGCAGGCATTGGAGCCCTGGTCTGGACTTTATAAAGAACCCCATGTTATTTGATCTTAAGCTATGGATACCCCAAAAACACGGCGAGAAAATGAAGTATGGCAAGCCTGCGATGATTTATGGGCTCTAAATGCCAGCCTAGAAGCTCTCAAAGGCGATCATATCCGGGAACAACTTGTAAAGCTCGGCTTCAAAAAAGGCAGCCCCAATGAGATTTATAAGTACCGTCAAACCTGGAGAGAATCCCGGGGGATTTCTGAAAAAGCCTTGGTAGAAGCAGGGCAACAAACGGATCCCATCAGTCGGGCCGTGAGTTTGGTTTATGAGCAGATGCAGCAAGAGACTCTGCAAAAAATAAATGCAGTTGAATCAAACAGCCAAGCGCAGATTGAAACTCTTAAAAGCCAGAATCAAGAACTTGTGATGACTTGTGAAGCTTCACTGCAGAAATTTGAGACCCTTGAAGCCGAACATGAAGCTCTTAAAACCGCGCATGAAACACTGCGCGAAGCTTACCTCGAAGAACAAACTCATGCCCGCGAATTGACTCTTAAACTTGAGGGTTCAAGCTTTTTGCTCTCTGAACTTAAAGATACCTATGCAAATCAAATTAAAGCGCTTGAGAAAAAGCTCAAAGAGCAAGCTGCTGAACTCAGTGAACAGCTGACCCAGGCCAAGCTCGAATGTCGCTTTGAACGCGATGGGCGCATCAAAGCTGAAAGTATCGCTAAACGCCTTGAAAAACAGCTTGAAACAAACTTTGCTAAGGCTGAAAAAATCAGAACAGAATCACTATCTAGAGATTTAAAAACTTTGGGCCGAACGCTCAGCCTTAAAATTGAATCCACATGGCGCAAATCAAAACCAAAATCCAAGAAACGGTTTAAAGAAATAACTTCCTCTCAGCCTTCAGAAAATCAATAAGGGATTGTTGGGCCGCTTGAGTATTTTGAGCAACCGAATCAAGAAATGGTCCATCCTTGTCAAAAATTCTTAAGCCTAAAATATGATTGATGCTCGCATTGGGGCCATTATATTCAAATATCACCAACGCCTCGTTTCGAATTTGATCCCATAATTGGTGCCTAGAATTTAGTTCATCATCAGAAGCCTTATTCTCAATCCGCCGTTGAATGTCTAAACGTCTAGCTTCAAAGATTAATATTTCCAGACGGGCACGTTCATGAGCTACTAATTGAAACGCACATAGAGCGATACATAAAAATCGAACCATAGATGTACAACGATTGAGTTCTACAAAATATTTAGCTATTTTTAAATCATGCAGCTGATTCAGACCAAAGCGCTTAAACTGTCCCATGAGCTTGATGGCTCGAGAGGTACTAATCGCTGCAAGTCTAGAACTTGCCAATTGTCTGCTCAAAATGATCGTGAAGCGATAGCTGCTTGGCTCAATGAATACAAAGAGCAGTCTGCCACTTACCGCGCCTATCAAAAAGAATCTGAACGTTTGTTGCTGTGGGCACTGGTTGCCAAACAGAAACCGCTGTCTTCTTTAGACCGTTCTGATTTTGAAAGTTATTTTGAATTTCTTGGAAATCCACAACCCAGGGACTTTTGGTGTGGGCCCAAAGGCAAAAGCTTTGAATGGAAACCCTTTGTAGGTCCTTTAAGTCCGTCAGCTCAAAAAACTGCGATTGCGATTATTGATTCTATGTTGAACTATTTCGTTCAGGCTTCTTACTTGGAGTTTAATCCGGTCTCACTCATGCGTCGTAAGACTCGGCGTTTTGAGAATATCCAAAAAACCGAACGCATGTTAACGCCTCAGGAATGGGATGCCTTGCTTGAAGCCTTGCAGCGGATGAGCGAAAATTTAGACAAAGCAAGACTTCGATTTTTAGTTGCCGTGCTTTACTTGCTTGGTCTTCGAGTTGAAGAAGTAGCAACACATACATTCGGAGATTTTCGTGAGATTCATGGAGATTGGTGGTTTTTTGTCACTGGCAAAGGTTCTAAAAGTGCCAAGATTCCGGTAAATGATGACTTGCTCGAAGAAATGAAGCGGTTTAGGCGATTGCTTCGCTTAACCGAGTTACCTGAACCCGATGAACGATACCCGCTCATTCCTTCATGGCGTTCACCGGGTTCTCTTAGCACGCGCCACATGAATAATTTGATTAAAGACCTCGCTCTCGAAACAGGCATTTCGAAACTTGAACGGCTCTCTCCTCACTGGCTACGGCATCATTCTGCGACCATGCAGGATCAAGCAGGCATTCGGTTTACACATATCAAAGCGAATCATCGTCACGAAAGCGAACAGACCACCCGGCGCTATGTGCATAGTTTAGATCTGGAGCGACATCAGGATATGCAAAAGTTAAAATTTGAAATTTAAACTACCGATACAAAAATCAACTTCATTTTCCATTTAAACTTGCACATCGTCTTAACTTTTTGTTACAAATTCCAATATGTCTAGGCTGCTGCTTATTACTGCTGTTTTTCTAGGTTTTTTTATCGATGCACAGGAAGAAAATCAGTGGATTTTAGCTCAGAAACTTTTACCTGAAGGATTTCCTGGTAGTAAAGGACCAGCAATTGTTTCAGCAAAGCAAACTCCTAATCAGCAGACTTCATTTCAACCCAATATGGGTCAGATGGCTTCAGATATTAATTTTGTTGCAAAATCTAATGGCTATCGGATGTATGTAACAAGTACGGATTTAGTATTTGATCTATTATCGCAAGATGAAGGCCACCCAGGGGTTATACCTGGTGTTATTACAGTCAAGTTGCTGGGTGCCAATATGATATTGGCAGGTCACGGAGAAGATCAGCGTCCAGGGGTTTCAAATTACATTTATGGCGGAGATGAATCCAAGTGGGTTTACAATGTCCCAACCTATTCAAAAGTTCGCTACTCAGAAATTTATCCAGGTATTGATTTATTGTTCTATGGCAATGCTGAACGATCGATGGAACATGATTTTATCATATCACCGGGAGCAGACTATCGAAACATCAAGTTAGCTATTCAGGGTGCGATTAAACTCGAAATTACTAAACAAGGCCATATCAATATTGAGGCTATTGGAGGAAGACAGCTTCGTCTGAAAAAGCCATTGGCTTATCAAAAAACAAACATAGGAACTCAATTTGAAATTCCAAGTCATTACGAGTTAGACAGCGAAAATCAGATTAGCTTCTGGATAGACGAAAGCAAGTATAACCCAAATTTAGACTTAGTGATTGACCCAGTTACAACAACTTACACAACTTACTTGGGAGGAAGCTCAGATGATGTTGTAATATCCTCGGTTGTTGACAGCTCTGGAAACTTGTTTGTAACAGGATGGACTCAATCGAGCAACTTTCCGACAGCGTCTCCCTATCAAGGCAGCACAGGCGGAAATACAGATGTATTCGTAAGCAAAATTTCATCAACGGGAGGACTGAGTATATCAACCTATCTTGGAGGAAACGGAATCGATGTCGGAACTAGCATTCAAGTAGATAATAGTGGAGATGTTTATGTAGTAGGTTATTCGACCTCAAGTAATTTTCCGTGTTATGCAACGACAATTAAATCTCAAAGTTTTGTTGCACAAGTTGGAGATGGGAGCAGCACTGGAGCTGGGACTTGTACTGGTTTAGGTGGCTATGATTCGTTTTTTGTAAGGTTTGGTACCGGACTCACCTATACGAGCGGTGTATCCACAAGTGGACCTGGATTTCTTTTCGGTGGAACAGGATTTGATGTGGCAACAGGGATTGTTCTAGATGGCGTCAGTTGTGGCACGTCTGAATACCCATGTCCTATTATTATCGGTACGACATCTTCGTCTAGTCTCAGCATAAATGATTGCGGCGTTACAATTCCAGGATGTGGAATCTACCCCACATACTCCGGGGGTAATTCAGACATGCTTTTGGTTAGGAATCTTCCAACTGAAAATTTTCTCCATCGTATCACCTATTATGGCAGCAGCGGAGATGATATCGGTACAGCAATTGCAATAGATTCCTCAGCCAATATTTATTTCACTGGGTCATCTACTGCAAACGACACCACAAAATTTGGGAACAACTGGGCTGGAGGTCGTAGAGATGCCTTTGGCATTAAACTAGCAAATTACTTAGCGGACACTGCTATTGCTAAAACCTATCTTGGAGGCCCCGGAGATGATTACCCAGGTGGGATTGGGCTATATCCGTTATCAAGTCCAACGGGTATCTATGTGATTGGAACATCCAATGGGGGGCCACATAGTTCGGGCCCATTCCAAGTAACGAATGGAAATAGCTATAATTCTGGGAAAGACATATTCATCACTAGTCTTAACTCAACTATGACATCATCAAATTATATGACTTTCATTGGCGGTTCAGCCGAAGACAGTATTCCTGGGATTCAGTCAATTGCTGTCGATTCGCTGGGTAAAGCTTGGTTTGTTGGTCAAACAGCAGGTACTTTATCTGGTGTAACAGAAGGGTCTTATCCCACAGGCGCAACCAGCTCTGGGTTGTATGGATATATCGCCTCTGCAACATCGGCTACAACTTACAATGTATTTACCTATTTCGGTGCTGCTAACGAAACTGATTTACTTAGCACTGTAACTTTGAAAAGTGGGACAGATACAACCGCTTATTTAGGTGGTCGGGTTTCGGGAAGCGGAATTTCAACAGTTGGGACCGGTGTTCGAGGATACTCAGCTGCTAAAGATGGGATCATATCAGTTGTACAGTACGCCCCTTAATTGATCCGTTAGAATCTCTAGTGCATTGCTACCAGTGAATGCCCCATCTTGAAGCTCATAATTTTGCATGTGCTTGTTCACACGGTTGCAGGACGATTCACCTTCTGTAAGCGCGGATAGATGGGTTGAGACCATTAATCCAAGGTTCTTAAACTTACATAAATGATTCAACACACGGCGGCTCGCAATTTCAGCCTCTCGGGGGTTGGTGCTTCGAAAGGGCTCATCCATAATCATCAAACCCGGACCTTCAGGCAAAGTTTGTAGTATGTGTTTGATATTCTTGAGTTCCATTTGATACGAAGAAAGTTCAGCTGTTTTATCGTGATGCGTTACCAAGCTGTGGATATAGCCTAACGGTTGTACTGTGAATTCAGAGGCTGTCACAATACCAATTGTTTGGGCAAGATGGGCATTCATCGCCACAGCTTTCATTAGAGTCGATTTACCTGAAGCATTAGGTCCCGTGAGCATCATCTGTGCATCGATTGAAAGATTATTCTTAACAGCTCGTGCTTTGTTTAAAAGCGGGTTCCATAGATTTTTGGCTTCAATCAAGGTTTTACCTTCATCAGATGTAAATCGAACAAAACTAAAGTCTTCAGGATTGTGATACACACTTGCGGCAACAGACAAATAGAAATCGAGTTTAGCCAGTCGCTCCAAATATTTTGCCAATGGCTTACGCAATTCCATATACACCCGGAATGCTGCCAGTGCTTTGGCTAAAGAAAACTGAAACAAATGATTGTGTGTGCTGCTTACATCTTCTGTCATCTGAAGAAAGTATTCAAAATTATTTCGGTCAACTTCACTCAGATTGATGGTAAGATCGGCAGGTAACCAAGTACCCGTAGCATCCATCAGTAGCAACAAATGAATGGCTTTTCCTAGATTCGAGATTGATTCGGACAAAGTCTGATAGCTCTTTTGAAGCTCAAAATGAATCCCGAGTGGATTACTCAATATCCCCCACAATTGCATAGGTGTCCACAAAGCGTAAAAATACTTCCCTAAACCGGAGGACCCAGTATTTAAAACCCATTTTGCCTGATGATATGAGGTTATGAGAACCAGTGGAATTCCCGTGTACTGAATAAGGAGTTTATAAAATGCCATTTGCCAGTTCATATTGGCGAAAATTGATTGAGTTACCGCCGCAGGCGCAAGTTCACCAAGCAGCTGTTCATCATGATAATAAAGCATCTGAATATTGGTGCCATTGAGATCTGAGTTTGCATCAAAACTTGAAACCATATCGGCCTCATAAGAAGCAAATCCTCGAATTAAAGCTCGAAGCTGACTAGACTCCTCAAAACGATTATTTAAAGCAACAATAAGGCCCTGACGTTTTTCGATAAAAGATGCATTTTTTGTGACTCCAAGCTTTAAAAAACGTTTTGCCCAAACTGCTGCCAGTTTGGTTTGTGGCTCAAAAAGTTTGGCCATGACGTCCCACTCGTCTTCACTTTGAAACGCTGGATAAGGGATTTCCAAGTTTCCATCAGATATCTGATGAAGCTCAAGGATTTTAGACTCAATCGCCAGACTTTGAAATGCTACGATTAATATAAGCCATACGACTTTCATAGTCCAAGCTCCTGTTCAAACAGCTCCAACGCATTCGTTTTGGGATTTGATCCTGGAAAAATGCGATACGCATCCATATAGAAATTCGACTTAGCATTTAGACCCGACAAATGACTTGAAACCAAAGCGGCCGAATACTCTTGGCCTTCCAAAATAGACAAAATTTCCTGCGAACCCATCAAGGCATCGTTTGCATTGGTTGAACTAAATAACTCATCTGCAATAAGTAACTTAGGTTGAACATCCATCTTAATTGCACTCACAACCCGATTAACTTCGGCTTCATAAGACGAGCGTTCGCCCAAAATATCATCTGTTTGCATAAAGCCACAAACAGCCTTAAATGGTGTCAGAGTAAAAGATTTTGCTGAAGCGATTCCTAGAGTCTGAGCCAAAAATAAGACATTGATTCCAACAGCACGCATTAAAGTAGACTTACCAGAAGCATTCTCACCCGTCAGAAGCATGACCTTAGACTTGCCCTCTAAAGACACAGTGTTTCGATGAGATTTTTCAGGTACCATCATAGGGTTCCATAAACCCTCAGCATGAAGCTTTGGGGTATGGCCTTCTATCAATTCGACAAAGCATAAATCCTTGGGCCACCATGCCAGACGGTCTGAAACAGCTAAGTAAAAATCCAGGCGAGCGGTTTCAAGAACCAAATTCCACAGGAGGTCTTTATGCTCTCGAGCTTGGGCTAGAACCCGATTAGCTTTGATGAGATTAACTTGAAATAAATGGGTATCAACATCAAAACCAATGCTTTGAGTATCTTTCAAAAGTTCTTCCAGCTCTGGGTGTTCATGAATCAGTAATAAATTTTGAAGCGCACGAACACGTTTAACAGCTAATGCATGAGCGTTTTTGACTTTAAGATGCGATTTTCCTTGCTCGTACAAATTAAAACCAGCACCCGCAATCTCAATAAGACTCAAAAAAGCAAGACCTACTCGTCTAGGAACAGAGCGAATAAACCCAAAAAAACCAGGCTGCCGTTGCCAGAAACCATGCAGTTGAGCTCTTAAGGTCATCTGAACATAAGAAACAGTCAGACTTGCATAAACGTAAGGATTGAATATCGTCCACCAATTGGAATGCTTGGGCTCAAAACCCGCAAAGAACTCTAAAAGCTCTGCTTCAAACCCCTTTAATCTGGTAATAGAATCCTGCAAATCCCAGCGTTCAACATCATCCTTCATCCAGCGTTTAATCATCTCTTGACGTTCTTTGAGCTCTTCAACTGAACTCAAGGTACCATTTTGAAGAAGATTCTGAGCATACAGACGACCCAATTCTGTCCTAAATTGAAACAATCCGAGATAAAGTTTCTCAGCTTGCATTTGAGAAATGATATCAGTGTTTCGAACCACTTGAGACTCAAATGGAATTTTAAGACTCAGTGGATTAGATTGAGAAGTTTGCTGCTTTTCTGCGGAAAACAAACCAGATAACACTCCAACACGTGGATTTTCCAGTTCCACGAGTTGGGGCTCTGCCAGTAAGCTTACAGCTAAGAAGAATAATCCAAAACGCATTATCTAAACGCCGCTTCAAGAATCTCTAACTGCTGCTTTTGATGCGCCTTCGGTGAACCTGTTGCAGGAGAAGAGCTCGCTGGACGCCCAATATAGCGAATATGATGACCCATTTTTTCGAGTTCTAACTTCATGAAACTGTATCCCCCGCAGTTTTCAGGTTCTTCTTGAAGCCATACCAACTCTTTGACAGCTGGAATTTTTGGAAGCTCTAAGGGGTAAAGTTGCTCAATACGCCAAATACTTACATCGTTGCCAAGATTATTTTGCTGGCGATACCTATCGAGGTCCCAATACACTTTACCTGAGCACAGAATCAACCGCTTGGTTTTTTTAGTGACAGGTGTTCTCGGGTCAAGCAAGACAGGTTCGAACTGACCTTTTGCTAAATCGACCAACTTCGAAGCCGCATCTTCTGCTCGAAGCAAACTCTTATGGGTAAATACAACCAAAGGCTTTCGCAAATCTTTGGCTTGACGTCTCAGCAAATGATAGGTCTGCGCAGGGGTTGAACAAATCGCAACACGCCAGTTTTCTTGAGCCGACAGTTGCAAGAAACGTTCAATGCGAGCGGAGCTGTGCTCTGGACCCTGACCATCATAACCATGTGGCAAGAACAGGGTTAGTCGAGAAGTCTTACCCCATTTGGTTTCAGAAGAAGCAATGAACTGGTCTATTTGAACTTGTGCGCCATTAAAGAAGTCTCCAAACTGGGCTTCCCAAATCACCAGTGCATCTGGATTTTGAAGTGAGTAACCGTATTCAAACCCAAGTACCGCCTCTTCACTTAATGGCGAGTCATAGACATGAAAATCACCGAGTTTGGATAATGGAATGGACGGTTTACCCGTTTCATAGTCATACAAAACGGCATGTCGGTGTGCAAAGGTCCCACGGCCACAGTCTTGGCCACTGATTCGAACCGTTGTGCCCTCTTGCAACAAAGAAGCATATGCAAGTGTTTCAGCCATGCCAAAATCAATACCAGGCGTGCCTTCAAAAACCATTGCCCGGCGCCTGTCCAAAACTTGAGTCTTGAGACGTGGGTGAATTTGCAAATCCTCTGGAGGAGTTAAAATCGTGTCCGTCAATTTCTCGAGCTGCTTGGCTGAAATTGCCGGAATAGCCGGCTTGGTAAATTCAGGCGTCGGAACAAAATCCGCTGAAGTCCCTTGGCCCTTGTCACGTGCAGCACTCAAAGCTTTCTCGAATACTTGATTGTGATGCTCTCGCATCGATTCGAGTTCTTCGCTTGCGAGCTCACCCCGGCGCATTAACAGTTCAGCATAAAGTGTAGCCACCGATGGATGTTTTGCAATTGCAGCATACAAGATTGGCTGAGTAAAACTTGGCTCATCACCCTCATTATGGCCGTGTCGTCGGTAGCAAACCAAATCAATCACAACATCTCGCTCAAAGACGGCTCTGTATTCGGCAGCCATTTTAATCGCTCTTAGGCAAGCCTCTGGGTCATCACCATTGACTCTAAATACAGGTGCGAATATTGCCCTGGCAATATCTGAGCAGTTAATGGATGTACGGCCTTTTTCGGGCGACGTGGTATAGCCAATCTGATTATTGACAACAATATGAACTGTCCCGCCTGTCTTGTATCCTTCAAGTCCAGACATTTGAAGTGTTTCATATACAACACCCTGCATGGCGAAGGCTGCATCTCCATGAATCAAAATCGGAACAACTTTTTTTCGATGCATGTCACGGTTCATGTCCTGTTTGGCGCGAACCTGACCTTCAACGACAGGATTTACTGCTTCCAAATGTGACGGGTTACAAGCAAGTTCAATACTCACAGAACCCAGTTTTCCAGTCGATCCAAGATGGTATTTTACATCTCCAGAGCCTTGATAACTCTTAGGGTCTATATCATCGAATTCAGCAAATATCTTTTCGTGAGGCTTTCCAACAACATTGGCCAACACATTTAAACGACCCCGGTGAGCCATACCTATAATCGCATGTTCAGCACCATGGTGTGACAACTGCTCAATCAGGCTTTGCAGCATGGGGATTAAGACTTCCGCACCCTCAATACTAAAACGTTTATGTCCTACAAAACGTTTATGCAGAAAGTGCTCAAACCCTTCGGCTTGAAGCAACTTGCTCAACATTTGCTTTTTATCATTTAGGTTGGGTGCTTCTTGGCCGTGTTCAATCCTCTTTTGAAGTGAAGCTTTCTGAGCAACGTCATGAATGTACATGTACTCAACACCCATACGTCGACAGTATGAATTTCGAAGCTGCTTCAAAATTGAACGCAACGGTGCAGATTTCTTAGGTAAAACGCCCAGCGTATCAAACTCGCGATCCAAATCCCAGATTGTTAGGCCGTAATTTTGCAATTCAAGCTCAGGGTGTTCACGTGGTGCCAGATGCAATGGATCTGTGTGTGCCAGCAAGTAGCCACGGACACGATAGGCATGAATCAGCTGACTTACACGCATCGCACGTTCAGTTTGAGCTAAATCCGCATTCTGCCCAAGCACAACAGCCTGGTCAGCTTTTAAGCGGTAAGGATAATGAGGGATTTTGAGTGCTGAAAACACTTGGTCATAAAATCCTTCTTCACCGATCAATAAATCATGAAGATGAGCCAAGAATCGACCCGACTCTGCACCTTGAATCACGCGGTGATCATAGGTGCTCGTAACAGTCATGACTTTACCAATCCCCAGT
The DNA here is from genome assembly GCA_964635635.1 of uncultured Myxococcaceae bacterium. GTDB lineage: Bacteria > Myxococcota > UBA727 > UBA727 > JABDBI01 > CAZWPE01. The sequence continues at coordinate 426,385 of CAZWPE010000001.1, forward strand.
GCTCGCAAAGTTTCTGGCGAAGTCGCTTCATACTGTGCAGGGTAGCCAATACGTCCCGTTGCAAATATAGCGCCCTGCCCTGGCATCAGTCTCGGATTCGACGAGACCGTGCCAATACCGCCTGGATTCGTGAGTGTAATTGTTGTTCCCTCAAAATCTTCAGGCTTTAGTTGGTTTTTGCGAGCACGCTCAATAATTTGGTTGTAGGCTTTAAAAAAGCTCCAAAAATCCATTTCGCCGCAATTTTTCAAATTGGGAACGACCAGTGTTCTACCGCCATCCCTAGAAGGCAAATCGACTGCGAGGCCTAAATTAATTTCAGGACGATTAATTTTGAAAAGACTTGAATCCTCGCGTGCAAAGCCATTATTCAGCGCAGGGTTTTTCTTAATGGCCTGAACGATTGCATAAGCAATCAAATGCGTAAATGAGCACTTCGGGTAGGCTTCATCCTGCAGATAATCGTTAATAATTTCCCTGTTTTCTTCAAGGACTTTAACAGGAACATCCTTCAGTGAAGTTGCTGTTGGGACCTCAAGGCTGGCTTCCATGTTCAAAGCGATTTTAGCTGCGATTCCAACCAGTGGTGCTTTTGATTTTTCGGAAACCGAAGGCCTTAGTTCTGCTGCTTTTGCTTTGGGTTTTGTAGCAGTCGTATCCTGCCCGAAGTAAGCGCGCCATTCTTCGGGAACACTCTCCGGATCGCTCTGCCACTGGTCTCTGAGAATCTCTACATAGGTTGCGTTAAGTCCAAACGATTGAAAACTGTCAGCCATGAGGGAAGGTTTACACCAAAAGCAATGCTGTGCCAATATAAGCAGCGTAATGTTACAAGCCGAACTTCTTCTCATTTCAGCCGTTGTCCTTTGGTCTAGCGCCTTCGTGGGAATTCGTGTGGCTTTGCAAGATTACTCACCTGGCGCCATTGCGCTGTTTCGTTTTCTTGTCGCAGCGATTTGTTTAACGGTCCCTTATTTAAGACTTAAAACGCGCTCCAAATTTGGTCTTCAAGAAATTGGCTTGGTATTGGTGATCGGTCCGCTCGGGATTGCCGGTTACAGCATCTTGCTTAATTACGGCGAGCTGTGGCTGACAGCCGGAATCGCTAGTTTTATTGTTTCCATGACCCCTGTCTTTTCAAGCCTACTTGCTCTTGGAGTGTTAAACGAGCAAGCAACACCTCGTCTTTTTCTAGGCTTAACGACAAGTGTATTAGGTTTGTGTCTGATCGCTTGGGGAGAGAGTAATGGTGTTGGAAATGGCTGGGCTGTATTATTGGTATTTATGGCTGTCCTATTCGGCGCCGCCCAATCTCTTGCACAAAAAGTCTTACTCCGGCACTGGAGCTCCATTGAGCTTGTCACAATTTCTATGTGGGCGGCAGTTTTACCTTTAAGTTACTATAGCCACGACGTAATCTCCGGGATTCAGACTGGAAGCCACAATGGCCTATGGGCATGTATTTATTTAGGCATTGCGCCAGCGTTTATTGCGCAATGGTGCTGGAGCGAGGGACTGTCTAGAATGCCTCTTACCCATGCCAATGCATTTTTGTTTTCAATGCCCATCATCACCAGCCTCATGGGTTGGCTGCTTCTGTCCGAAACACCCGGATTTTTAAGTTTGTTAGGTGGCGGGATTGCACTTGCCGGAGCCTGGATTAGTCAAAAAACCTAGTGTTCATCCACAGTGAGCGCCCACAATAAATCTTGCGTGTACTTGCTACCTGGATTTGAGGCAAATGCTTTGCGGGCATGCTTTCGAGCTGTACCAACATCACCGGTGCGCCATTTGAGTTGAGCTAGCATTGCGTGAGCTTCTGAAAAATTCGGTGAAAACTCTAGCGCCCTTCGCAAGACATACTCTGCCTCAGAAAAACGTTTCCCTGAAAAATAACAGCGCCCAAGATTTGATAGAAATTGAGCATCATCAGGCGCAAGACTGACGGCTTTTTCGAGTGCATGTGCTGAAGTGTCTTGTTGACCGCATTCAAGTAGCGCGATTCCAAGTCCGTTGGCCACATCCGGATCTTCTGGCAACAAGATTGAAGCTTTTTCAAGAAATCCTATTGCCTCTTGATATGAACCACATTCTACAAGTGCCCTGCCTAACGCATGATTAATATCGCCATCAGAAAAATTATATTTGAAAGCGGTTCTGAAAACCTCAACTGCTTTCCCCCAGGACTGAATAATTTCATAAGCTAATCCTCGAAGATATTCTGCGCGTCCAGGAGGAAGACTTGTCTTCGCTTCTAGAGCTGCCTCAACCAAATCGAAGTATGGACCTGGTATTTCTCGCCAGGAAAAGTGACCACACGGATACTCTGATAAGATACACAACTCATTATAAAACAGAGCATCAACACCATCTGGATGCTGGTCCCGAAGAAGTATGCTTTCTTTTTGCTCAAGGCTTTTTAAGACATCTGCCTCAAGTTTTGGATCGAAGATGATGATGGAATCCTCGCTCCGACTTTGAATCCTTACCCGAGGGATTTCAAGCCCAAAAGGGCTCACGGAACCACTAACAAGTTCGGGAAATGCTGCAATACTGGCAATCTGGTCTCCAACGAGAACTGCTCCGAATTGTTCTGGATCTTCGTGAAGATATACTTGGCAATCGTAGCTCCGCTTTCCTAAAGTCCTCTTAGCTTCTCGATAATAATGTTCAAATAAGTCTGCCCCTTTTCCTTGAACATGTTCAAAACATCCAGAAGCAACATCTTCACATTGAATCGACCAAAGGTAATTTGTATCAGGTCGTGTAAGGGCATCTGGCCAAGCTTTACTAAATTGAGGTGAACGAAGAGAAATCTGAACTGGTTTACCCAAATTGAGCCAGTCGGACTTCTGAAGCGGTTTCGCCCAAGCTTCCAAAGAAAGCCCGGAATACATCAACGACTCCTGCGCCGCACGTATTTGAGCCTCAGCAGGAAGCATCTCTTTCAGTTTCTCATGGTTTTTGGTTTCTGCAATCCGTTTTTCAATATATCTGTTTTGGGTGACCTCGATTTCATCACCCTTCCATAAACTTTCTGAAGCAATATGAAACACTTCATCATTAACAAAAAATACAGGTTGAAGTTCTCGAACATTTTGCCAGCCATCAAAAGCATTGCATAAGTGCTGATTTTGATGAACGACTTCCTGCCATGTTAAGATAGAATAAAGTTCATCTTGATGTTTTTCCGGCAGAATATTTTGTTTTATCTCTTTCGCAATTTGCTTGGTTTCATGTTCAGAGTAGTGGTAGCTTCTAGGTATCAAAAGTGCATAGACCCAGTCGCTGAGCATGAAAAAGAGAATTGTCTGTTCTTCAACTGCTCTTGCGAGTGAGTCGCGTATTTTTTGCCTGAAGACCCCCGAGGTTTGCATAACCTCCCAAGCCTAGCACAGATTTATTCTGGCTTTCTCCAAACTCCCAACAAATATTTTTGCCCCCTAGCAATCCATAAAGAACGCTCTGCTAAATCTGAAAACTTGATTTTATCTGCAGAGCGAGTAGAACGCGCTTGGAGTTCTTGAAATAAACCAGCCGCTTCCTCTGGAAATCCAGTTTGAGCGCGTGCCAACCCATATAGTCGCATAGCTTCCAAACCCAGGAGACCCTCTAAGTTTCTTGGCATCAGTGTCTGACCTGCCTCAAAATCTCCGGACAAAACCTCCACGCGAGCCAGCAAATAAGTTGCATATGCCTTGCCTAAGTCATCTTCAAGTCCATTTTTTAGAGCAAACCCGAGTTTACCATAAGCAGCTGCAGCTTCTATAATGCTTGAAGGCTTTCGTTCCAAAATCTCCAGAGCGGCTTTGCCGTATGCGGTATTTTTGACAAGCGATTGTCTAATTAACAACTCTCGCTGTTTGTGAACTGGTTGTTCAATAAAAGGCACTTGCTCCTGGGGCTTAGATGTTGAAGTCTTTAAAGTCTCAACACCATCTTTACACACAGCTGTCAAAATCGAATTAGACGCATAGCTTTGAGAAACTGCATTGAGTGCATCTGGCGGGAGCTCAAAATTTTTCCAGGCATCCAAAATACTCTTTCTTTGGGCATGAGAAGAATAGAGCTCGCCAGCTTTGGCAAGTTTCACCAGTGCCTTGGGACGATTGCTTGTAAAATCTTCCAAAAATGCCGCAGACAACACATAAGCTCGCCCAGAAGATTGAGTCCAGAAAGACCAAGGGTCATTATCCAGCAAAGCATCCGGGTTTGTTTCTAAACCTAGCCTGAAGAGAGCTACCGCTTGTTGTTTTAGAGTCAAATCATCTCTCAATGAGAGCTCAGGGGTTAAAAGTGTTGCAAGTCCTTCTGAAAGCCCCCAGTTGGGCAATAGGCCCCAAATTCCAGGAATTCCCCAAATGGTTGTTGAAACCTCTCCCAAAATAACATGTGCAATCTCATGTCCCAGTGTTGGGTGAGGCACTTCTGCGCTGCTAATGTGAATCTCTCGATGTGAAGGTAAGGTGAAGTGTACATGCTTCGCACCTGTGTACTTGGCCAATGCTTGCGGGCTTTCATAAAGCCATATCTGGGTTTTTCCAGAAATTGTTAATCCTGTTCTCTGTTTAAGCCGGTCATACCAAAGCATAGCTTCTTGAAGAATTGCTTCAGCATTTTCTTTACCAATCACAGCAAAATCTGTGTGCAACACGAAGGGCTCAGACTCCAATACGTCCGGGTAGTCCGTTTCCCTGTCAGCCAATGATGGTGATAACTGCGAATAACTATGTGAGTGAAGCAGCATACCGCAAACAATCAGGACTAAAATTACCCAAAATTTAGTAGCATGCTTCTTCCAGTGAGCACCAAGGGCAATAATTGCAAATGCATACAACAGGGCAGATAAGCGGTAGGTGATAATTGCAGGTTCTAACACTTGCCCTGCCAACAAATCTCCACCTACAAAAAACCAGTAAAGATCAAAAAACCGCATGGATGGTGCTAGCCACCAGAGAACTCCCTGAAGCAGCAAATAGGCAGGAATTGCTAACAAGCCCAACACATTAGCCACCTTAGGGTTCCCAATCATGCGACCCAAGCCGATTCCAGTAGCAATACACAAAACCAACTGCGGCAGTAAAACAATTAAAAACGGAAAAATCCCAGAGGAAGAGCTACAACTCTCTACACTCCAAGAGTGAAGCCATATAACAAACAAGTAAAAAGCTGCAGGGGTCCCAATCCAAGCGAACTCTTTCATGGCATCGGCTGAAAATCCTGCTGGGTTTCTAAAAGACCCTCTGGAGACTCCAGCCATAAAGCTAACAGGGGCCAAAAACATACCCAAAAACAGTGCCGCTTCAACGGTCGGGGTACTCAACAGAGGTGACTGCCAAGCAACCAACAATGCCAAAAAGGTAAGAACGACCCCAAGGAGAGAGGCGGTCGAGGTATATTGTTTCTTTTGTAACATCATCGTCTTTTATTTTTCTTGCGAGCTAATTTCTCTCGCTTCCTTTTATCTTTTCGATTCGAATCAAATTTTGGAGTCGCTAAAGTAGGTGCAGGAGCCATTCTCCCAAACATACCCATTCCTCCCAAGCCACTCATCATACGCTTCATCATTTGAAATTGCTGCAAAAGAGCATCGACTTCTGATTCAGCTCGACCCGATCCCAGCGCAATCCTACGTCTTCGAGTCTTTTGCTGAGTAATTACTTCTGGCTGTTTGCGTTCTCTTGGGGTCATTGACAGAATCATTGCTTCGATGCGCCTCATCTGCCCTTCACCATCAGCTGCTTTCAACTGACCCCCAATATCCCCCATTCCAGGTAAACGCTCAAGGATTCCTGCCAATGGACCCATTTTGCGGATCATGCGAATCTGAGATAAAAAATCTTGAAGAGAAAATTGCCCCTTGAGCATCCGCTCAGCTTCTTTCTCAGCTTGCGCTTTATCTACATGCTGTTCAAAATCTTTCACCAGTGAAGCGATGTCGCCCATCCCTAAAATTCGGCTAGCCAGCCCTTCGGGCCTGAATTCTTCCAAGTTTGCGGTCTTTTCACCAATCCCGACAAAACAAATTGGTTTTCCAGTTACAGCCTTAATTGAAAGAGCAGCGCCTCCCCTCGCATCACCATCAAGCTTGGTCAAAATAAAGCCATTAACATCTAAACGTCGGTTAAACTCAGCAGCAGTTTTGACCGAGTCTTGGCCAATCATGGCATCAACCACCAAAAGCACTTGATCCGGACGAGTCAAATTTTGAATCGCTTCAAGCTCTCGCATTAAGGCATCATCAATCGCCAGACGGCCAGCCGTATCAAAAATTACTAAATCGCAGGCTAATTCTGAAGCCTTTGCCATCGCTTTTGCACAAAGCTCAGGAGGCTGAATCCCTGCCTCAGAAAACACAGGAACTCCCAAACTCTCGCCTAATACTTCCAACTGTTTGACAGCCGCAGGCCGATAAATATCTGCAGCTACCAAAAGAGGTTTTCGACCTTTAGAGGCATAGTACTTTGCCAATTTGGCTGTGGTTGTTGTTTTACCGGAGCCTTGCAAACCCACCATCATGATACTGGCGATCGGATTTTTGAGTGAAAGCTCTCCCGACGCAGGGCCCATCAAGGCTTCAAGTTCATCTTGGCAAATCTTAATAAAGTGTTGAGCTGGACTCACACGCTGTTTTTGAAAAGACGTTGTGACTTCTTTCCCAATCGCTTTTTCTTTCACTCGCGCCAAGAAAGAATCGATCACGTCAACGTTCGCATCTGCCTCTAAAAGTGAGATCCTGACTTCGCTGAGAGCCTGCTGAATATTGCTTTCTGTTAATACAGCTTGCCCATTCAAAAAATTTCTGGCACTTCGAAAACCTCTAGATACTGTCTCAAGCATAACGAACTTCTTAGCGTCTCGTTTGCTAAAAGCCAAATACCTGTTGTAGATTTTAAACCATGCTGAAAAGTGAACTGATTAAAAAACTGGCCGATGAAAACAAAGGCATCTCCCAAGAAGACATTGAAGCCGTGATCAAAACCATTTTTGACACGATGACAGCTACCCTTTGTCAACATAATCGCATTGAAATTCGGGGTTTTGGAAGCTTTTCAGCAAAAAAACGAAAATCACGCACGGCACACAATCCTAAGACAGGCGTCACCTTGACAGTTCCAGAAAAATGGGTTCCATTTTTTGTTTTAGGAAAGGAACTTCGTGAACGCATCAACCACTCCTAGGGCTTCCGCTGTTATTATTGGGAACGAAATTCTGAATGGTAAAGTTCGGGATATTAACGGTTACGTTTTAGCTCAAACGCTCTTTAATTGTGGTGTTTCGCTCAAAACAATTGAAGTTATCCCTGATAATCGAGAAATTATTGCAGCCACGATTCGAAAACATGCCGAAAACTACAACCTGGTTTTTACTTCCGGAGGCATTGGCCCCACCCATGATGACATTACCTATGATGCTGTGGCCTATGCTTTTGGACAGAAACTTGCGATTCATCAACCCACAGTAGAGCGCTACACCCAGCATTATGGCCGTTCCCCCAATCAAGCCCAGCTAAAAATGGCGCTTTTGCCGGAAAATTGCGACGTTTTATGGACTGAAAATCTCTGGGTTCCAACGGTATTCATTAAACCGGTCTATGTATTGCCTGGAATTCCAGAACTTTTTGCAGCCATGCTTGAAGGCTTAAAATCTCGCTTCAGCTATAAACCTTTTGAGCGTGCCTTGGTTTATTCAAATCTGCCTGAGAGCCAAATTGCTGCACCCTTAGAAGCCGTCCAAAATCGCTTTCCAGATGTGGAAATTGGTAGCTATCCGCAGAATATTAACAGTGAATTTCGCGTGATGCTGAGCGTTGAAGGTTCTGATGCCAATCGTGTCCAACAAGCCGCTGCTGAAATTCAGAAATTTGCATGAACTATTTTTACCAAGCATTTGGTCAAAATATTGTTTCAGAGATTGAGCTTCCTGAATTGTTGCCTGAACCGAGTAAAACACCGGATATTACAGTTCGCATCCAAAACCTCACCCCTAACCCCTCTCCACCGAGTGGAGAGGGGAATAGTCACTTTGACATTCCAACCATCGCCCGTTTTGCCTTACCCGACACCCAAAATATTCACGTGTATCCTGAACCCGGGGTTTCAGAATCCGATATCAGGCCTTTCATTCTAGGGACAGCGCTGGGTATTTTGCTTCATCGCAAAGGTTATTTGGTTTTGCATGGAAACGTCATTGCTCATGGAGATACCTGCACTGCATTTGTTGGACCTTCAGGCGCAGGCAAATCAACACTTGCAGGAAAATATTTAAAACAAGGCTATCAAATTCTCAGTGATGATTTGTGTGTCATCCGATTCGGAGAGCAAATCCAAGTCATGCCCGGCTATCCGCAAATTAAACTCTGGCAAGATTCCGCAGATCTTTTAAGTATTTCCACTCAAAACTTAAAGCATATTCTTGGGCGTGAAAATAAATTTTCTGTTCCCATTCAAGAGCAATTTTGCGCTGAGCCTAAGATTCTTTCAAAAATATTCGTTCTTGGCGAACTAAAACCAAAGCTGACAGCCCTTATCCAAAATACTTATCGACTGGGCTTTCTTGAAACTCCAGCTGAACGTGTTAGGCATTTAGAACAATGCCAATGGATCGCCAAATCTATCCCCATCACATCGCTCTCGCATCAAGTTCCCCTAGACGACGAGAGCTGCTTGAAGCTCTTGGATTTAAACTAACCCTCTTGCATCCAAATATTGATGAATCTGAGCGCCCTGGCGAATCCCCTGAAGATTTAGTCTTGAGACTTGCGCGGGAAAAAGCTGCGGCGGTTGCTCACCTCACCGAATTGCCAGTAATTGCAGCAGATACCCTGGTGGTTGTAGATGGTGAAATTCTAGGAAAGCCAGAGGACGCTGAACACGCTTACAAAATGATCGAACAACTCTCAGGCAGATCTCATGATGTTCTGTCTGGCTACAGCGTGAGTTATGAAGGCAAAAAAATCAACAAACTGGTTAAGACAACCATCACGTTTAGAAATTTGTTCGACCATGAGATCAGAGATTATATTCAAACTGGCGAGTGGGAAGGCAAGTCCGGGGCCTGTACTTTGCAAGGCGCCAGTGGGCCTTTTGTCGATCACATGACCGGAAGCTTCACGAACGTTTTAGGTTTACCAATAACAGAAGTATTAAATGCATTGCTGGCCTGCCAGCCGAAGCTTTAGCGTAGGCTGGTGACCCCTACGGGAATCGAACCCGTATTTTCAGCGTGAGAGGCTAGCGTCCTAACCGTTAGACGAAGGGGCCACAACTCCTATTTTCTACGTCAATATGCGATTAAGTCAATAGCAGCTTGGTTAATATCTGCCCTTGATACCAGATATGCATCTTCCAATGGAGGTGAATATGGCACAGGGGTGTTTTGTGAACCTAATACACGCACTGGCGCATCCAAACACTCAAATAGCTGCTCAGCAATTTGCGACGCAATCGATTCCAGCACACTGCCACGCTTTGAATCCTCACCCACCAACAAGACACGTCCAGTTTTTTGAACACTGGCTGTGATTGTTTCAAAATCTAGCGGCACTAACGTTCGCAAATCGATGACATCACAATCAACATTTTCCAAAGCACTCATGCAGCGGTTAACATAGGCACCGTAGCTAATCACAGTCAGCGCTGAACCTGTCTTACGCAAAGCAGCTTTTCCAAATTCAAGAGGCTCAGCTGACAGTTCTTCACGCAAAGCAGGGTCTCGATACAAAGCGATATGCTCATAAAACAGCACAGGATCCAGCGATTTCGTTGCCGCATGAAGTAGCGCACGCGCATCAGATGGGGTCGATGGAACTGCAATATTAAGCCCTGGTGTTCGATAAAACCAAGCGCTGGTATCTTGTGAATGATACGGCCCTGCATGCCGTAATCCTCCATAAGGCATACGTAGAATAAATGGCGCTGGTGTTCCAGTCCGATACCTAAACTTAGCGGCATTATTGACCAACTGGTTAAACCCAGAAGCCACAAAATCATTAAATTGCATCTCTGCAATTGGCAAAAGGCCTTCCAGTGCCATTCCTACACTAGAGCCAATAATGGCGTTTTCAGAAATTGGTGTATTGATAAACCTCGGCCACAAATTTTTAGGGATGTTTTTGAAAAGCATGAAGGCATTGCCATACGGAGGCGCAACATCTTCACCTAGAACATAGGCCTTGGGATTTGACTCGAGGATTTCTTGAATACCCAGCGCGATGGCTTCGAGGTAGGTACGTTGCCCCTCTCCCAATTTTCGCAAGCGAAAATCTCCCTCTCCCACTGGGAGAGGGTGGCCCTCGGCCGGGTGAGGGTTTTGGGGCCAAGGCCTTGCTTTGACTTCCTCAAGAGCGGCTTCACACTTTTGGGTCGCTTTTTCTTGAAGCGCACGCGTATCACCTGCCAGGGTAATATAATCTTTCTTGCGCCAGGCTTCATAGGCTTTCTTATCAACATAGCCAGCAGCTTTCACATCAGGTATTTCAAACGAAGGTTTAGGTTCATAACCCAAATACAGCATGTCATCATGATGTGCATGCCCACACAGTCTCATGCATTCAAGTTCAATCATGGCTGGGGTGTTTTGAGCGGCCCACTGAAATGCCTCATAAATTGCCTCCGGGTCAGAACCATCGACCGTCTTGGCAGGCATGCCATAACCCAATGCTTTATCGGCAAAGTGGACTGCAGCAGACTGACTATTTTTTTGAGTAGACAGCGCAATTTGATTATTTTCAACACAGAAAATCATGGGCAATTTTTGTACCGCTGCAAAATTAATTGCCTCGTGCCATTCACCCAAGCTGGTCCCACCATCGCCTATAAAACTTACAGCAATCCCATCTTGCTTCTGAAGCTTCATGGCCAACGCCATACCCACCAAAGTACAAGTCCCAATCGCCAACGGCGCAGCTGGAGGCAAAACACCCCGTTTTAAATCACCTACATGCAAATCTCGTCCATCAAATGGCGGTCCCTGTCTGGCTGCTTGGGCATTAAGCGCCAGACCAACATCATCATCCGTTAAAGCAAGAACAACACCCAAATCCCGAATCATGGGTGCAATCAAGACTCTACGCCCAGTATCTTTGAGTGCTACACCAGCTGCATAAATCGCTTCTTGGCCGAGACTTCGAAATCCTTTGCCCTGAAAACCCATTTCACCTGACATGAACATGCGTTTAAGGGTGTTATCCACCGCACGGGTAAGAATCATGCCTTCGAGGATTTTTTGAGATATTTTTCTGTTCATAGCGGCAGATTGACCTGATTCAATCTACCCCCCAGCCAGGCATAACTCAACCAAGCACTGCTGACTTTTTTGACATAGTTTCGGGTTTGCTCATATGGAATACGTTCCACAAAGGTATCCATGGGGATGTCCCCCTGTTCTTTAGACCAGCGTTTAAGCGGCCCAGCACCAGCATTGTAAGCCGCAATAGCCTTAAAGGGATGTTTGAGTTCATTCCAGAGTTCACGCAAATGTTTGGCAGCAATATCAATATTGGTTTCTGGGTCCAACAGCTCCGCTTCTTTGCGTTTAGCAGTTTGCGGCATGAGTTGGCAAAGCCCAACCGCGCCAGCCCAAGAAATAATATCTTTATCAAACTGGCTTTCTTCTCGGCTCAGGCCCATCAACCAATCAATGGGCATATTTTCGCGTTTAGATGCAATTTCAAACGCTGCAGGGTATGCATTTGGGAACGCCAAATTCCAAGAGTAATTACTTGTGTCAGCTTTAGGAAATGCAAGACCCAAATCACGCATCATTTGATGCGCCTTATCTGGCCTACCAAGTTTAATGTATTCTTGAGCCAAGACCTTTCGTTCAGACTCACCTCGGTAGCTGCGAGCCAATCGGTCTGCTACCCAGACGGCTTCCTGAGTTTGCATGTTTTTTTGAAAGCACTGCATGGTTTTGTAAGTAGGATCTCCTTCTAAGAGTGCGCTACTTTGAAAAGCCTGTTTGGAAGGCAATACCTTGGAACGTGTCTGAACAAGCTGGCCCGCCATATAACCGTAGTAATTGTAAGGCATTTGTCCTGCCAACTCACGCAGGATTTGTTGCCCTTCTAGACGCTGTTTTTCGTTCGCATTCAAATCGAGATTATTCAGATTAGGATGCAACATTAAACGCCCACGCCAGTAGGTCCCCTGGGGTGTTTTCAAACCTGCCAACAGACTCAAAGCTAAGTTCATCTGTCCTGCTCGCGCATATTCAAAGGCCCTTTCAAACAGTGCCTGACTTCGCATGTCACCCTGAGGGTAATAATTTAAAATCCGGTTAAGTGTCTGCAGAGCGGCCACTTCTTTACCAAGCTCGAGGAACGCATGGGCTTTCCAAAGCAAAACATCGTCCGTTAGTGCATCATTGGGGTACTTCTTTAAAAAGCCGTTAAGCACTTTGAGGTTATCATCGGTTGGATTCATCGCTGCCAATCGTGCGAGCAAAAACAATGCTTTCTTCTCAAAATCACCTTCACATGTTTCTGTTGCCATCCAAAGTGTTGCTTTAGCATCAGCATACTTACGCAGTCGCCTGAGAGCCAAACCCTTTAAGTAAGTTGCTTCGCAACCTGGTACGTCTTTCAAAGTGTCTAAAACGAGCTGATTCCGATTCCACTGGGTTAAAATCCGTGCCCGTTGAAGTTTTTCATCATTTGTTAGCTCAACCGAAAGTTTAGCAGCTGCGCGTGTTTCGGGCAGTTCAATATAAACTTTTTTGGCATCAGTAAGAATCTCAGCCAATTTTTCTCGTCTCTGGGAATCCAAACCGGCTGGATTGATTTTGGTAGCCAACTCAGCGCGGTTTTCCGCTGGAAGATTAAAGACTTCCGTATTCCAAAAATCAGATGCCACGGGACAAATTATTGCAGCCAATAAAATTCCCTCTTGAAATTTACCAAGCAAGTAGTCTTTAATACGGACCATGAGAAGAATAGTACTCCTAATCAGCATAACTTTGCCAGCTTTGGTCTTGGTTGGTTTTTTCGGGGACAAACCAACCATTTTGCCCTCAAAAACAAATGACCTCTGGGTCGAAATGACACAGGAGCAAGCAAAAAGTTCGATTATTCCTCTCCCCTCACTGGCTCCGCTCGTCAACCGGGTCAAGCCGGCCGTTTTGGTCGTAACCACAGAAGCAGAGTCAAACGTCAATCAACAGATTCCACCCGGCTTTGAAGACTTTTTTAGATTTTTTGGACCTGGACAAGGCGTGCGCGGAGGTCCCAAGCAAAAGAGCACGGGTCTTGGTAGTGGATTTATTATTCATCCTTCAGGCCTAGCGCTCACCAATAATCACGTGATTGAAGGTGCAACAAAAATTAAAATTAAGGTAGGTGGAGACCTCAAGGAGTACGATGCAGAAGTTGTTGGTACCGACCCAGATACAGATGTAGCTTTGATTCAAATCAAGAGCCCCCGCAAAGACTGGCCAGTCATACCCCTTGGCAGTTCAAATGCTATGCAAGTTGGTGATTTTGCTATGGCCATTGGAAATCCACTTGGCCTTGAGAACTCTATTTCGTTTGGACCAATTTCTGCCCGTGGCCGCAGAGATATTCAACCTTCTGGCAAGCGTGGACTTTTTGACTTTATGCAGCTAAGCGCGCCGATTAATCCAGGTAACTCCGGCGGCGCTTTACTAAACATGTCTGGTGAAGTGATTGGTATCAATACTGCCATTAGTGCCTCTGGCCAAGGCATAGCCTTCGCAATTCCGATTGATCAAGTAAAACACATCCTGCCCCAGCTCAAGAAAGACGGAAAGGCCTCCCATTCTGGAATGGGTGTCAAGATTGAAAATGTCTCTTCCGAACTAGCCAAAGAAATGGGCCTTCCTCAAACCTATGGCGCACTTGTTCGAGAAGTGCTGCCAGGAAGCGCTGCTTCAAAAGCAGGCATACAACCAGGTGACGTCATCACAGAGTTTGACGGCAAAACCATTACAGATGCTTCTTCACTTTCCGTAGAGGCTCACCTGGCAGGCGTTGGCCGAAGCGTGCCACTCCAGGTTTTCCGTGATGGCAAGTTTATCATGCTTAAACTCACACTTGAAGCTCTTGCCAAAGAAGAACCACTCAAAAAAGCTGATGCCAAAGGACTCAATGACCTCGGTATCAAGATTGTAAGCTACAAAGACAAAATGATGCAGGGCGCCAAGGTGGTTTCTGTAGATCCAAATTCCGTCGCAGCCATGGTTGGAATGGAAGAAGGTGACATTATTGTCAAAGTTAATAACCAGGCGATTAAGGATGCAGACTCGTTAAGCTCGCTCGTTGGAAAAACTCCTTCCGGTGGAATCTTGCGTGTCTTCATTAAGCGTGGTGCAAGCACTCTATTTGTGGCATTGCAAAAACCATGACAGTCCGATTAATTCTCATGCGTCATGCCAAAAGCGCTCTACCCCAAGAAGCGCTTTCGGATCATGAGCGGCCTCTCACCCGTGAGGGTCGCGATTCTGTTCAACCTCAAGCTGAATCAGTTCGAAATCTTGGCTGGCAGCCAGATTTGGTTCTGGTCAGCGATGCTCGAAGAACCTTTGAAACAGCTGAGCTTTTTGTTCCAAATTTTGAAAAATTACCCACAGTGGAACATGTGCACGAATTTTATCAGGCCAGTCCCGGGCAAATACTAAGTTATATTATTGCCCGATCCCCTACCGAAAAAACACTTCAAATCATCGGCCATAATCCAACCATGGAAAGCCTGTTGGAACACCTGGCAATGGAATTTCAAGAGTTCAAACCAGCCAGCATCGCATTGCTCGAACACAGTGCTAAAAGTTGGGACGATGCTCTCAAAGACAGTGGCTCATGGAAACTGGTTCAGTTTCTCGCCGGCTAGCCTTATAACGGCCGAGCGGGCGTTCTTTAGGCACCCAGGTTTTTCAAGTTCGACTTTGGCAACAATGATGCGAGAGTCAAACGCAAAGCAAGTATCCAGCAAAACCTGTGCCAATCGCTCTATCAATGCGTACTGGCTGTTCAAAGCAATTTCAACAAGTCTGCGCTCCAGCGCTTCGTAATCCACAGTATCATTGAGATTATCAGTATAACGAGCTGGTATACTGCTGAGTGTTAGTTCAATTTGTGCAGATAGCACCTGAGACGCCAAGCGCTCATGAGGATAAAAACCTATAACACATGGAAGTTTTAAATCCCGTATCGCTATTATCAATCAATAACCTCTGCGTTGCAGGCCCCTCTAAACCCAGTGGAGAGGGGTTCGGGATGAGTTCAAACCGTCATAATTTCTGCTTCTTTATGTTGAAGCAACTTATCGATCTCGGCGATTGTATGATCTGTTAAGTCTTGAGTCACTTTGAGACCACGCTTTTCGTCGTCTTCGGAGATAGAGCTTTCTTTCAAAGCATCTTTAAGCATCTCGTTCGCGTCTCTTCGTGCATTCCGAGCGGCTACTTTTGCATCTTCGCCTCGCTGTTTTGCTTGTTTAACAAACTCGCGCCGTCTTTCTTCTGTCAGAGCAGGAACTGGAACACGAACAACATCGCTGTCAACAACAGGATTTAACCCTAGATTTGCTTCCTGAATACCCTTCTCAATAGGCTTAAGCATTCCCTTGTCCCAAGGCTTAACCATTAAAGAACGCGGATCCGGGATTGTGACTGCAGCAACCTGAGAAATTGGACTAGGTGTGCCATAATAATCGACTCGGACACCATCCAAGAGAGATACACTCGCACGACCCGTTCGGATCGAGGCTAAATGTTTTTTCAAGGCTTCGACTGCCTTGCTCATGCTGTCTTTTGCTTCATTACAAATATCTTCTAACATTAAGCCTCCTGTACCACAGTTCCTATCTTTTCACCGCTCAAAATTCGCTTCACATTGCCACCCTCAGTCATATTAAAGACATAAATTGGCATATTGTTATCCATGCAAAGCGAGATTGCCGTAGAATCCATCACCTTCAAATCTTGTGTCAAAACATCTTTGAAACTCAGCGAGTCAAATTTCTTGGCTTTTGGATTTTTGACCGGGTCACTATCATAAACCCCATCTACCTTGGTAGCTTTAAATATCGCATCCGCGTGTATTTCCATGGCCCTCAAAGCAGCTGCTGTATCTGTTGTGAAATATGGATTTCCAGTACCACCCGCAAAAATCACCACACGGCCTTTCTCCAAATGCCTTACTGCGCGCCTACGAATATAAGGTTCACACAATTCAGACATGCTGATTGCCGATTGTACGCGTGTAGGCACGTCAATTTGCTCCAAGGCATCTTGCAAAGCCAGAGAGTTTAGGGTTGTAGCAAGCATACCCATGTAATCAGCGGTTGAACGGTCCATGCCTTGAGTGCTGGCAGCCAGGCCTCTAAAAATATTGCCTCCACCAATCACAATCGCAATTTCAAGACCCATGCCGCTGACTTCTTTGATTTCTGAGGCCATGCTCGCAATAACTTTAGGGTCAATTCCAAAGCCTTGATCACCTTGCAACGCTTCGCCAGATAGTTTCAGCAAAATTCTTTTAAACATGAACACCAATCTCTCTGAATTTGTGGTAAAAAACAAGAGTTTGATTCATGGCATCTCAGCATTTACTCCATTTTGACTTAAGCGCGGGCTGTACTTCACATGCCCTCTGCAGCGCATTGCAGTCGTTGGGAGCAACAGCAAAAGCCCCTCAAAGTCTTAAAACTCTTGGCCCTATTGAATCTTCTCTCTTTCAAAAAGCTACAGGATTCTTAGAATCTGCAGGTTATACAATCCAGCCACATGATTTATCTGCTATTGCGCATTTTTGCGTTTTGCTCAGAGAACTGGATCCGGGTGCTGTCAGCGCTTCTCGTATTCCAATCGCCATTGCGCCCAGCGATCCGGCTGCAGGTGTGCTTTTGAATTTATCTCAGGGATTACCTGTTTACGAAGCAAGCTACCCTGCTCCAACTTGCGACGCACCTGCGCTTGCGCTGCTTAAGACTTGTGTCTCTTATTTTGGCCCACGGGGCGAAAGCGTTTTGCTTAAACTAGGAGTCGGACACAAGCCAGCCGTCCGAGCTTTATGGTGCCAACGAGAACTGGTTTCAAACACCAAATCCTCTCGCTTGGTTCAGCTTTCAGCAGTTATTGCAAACCATCATCTCTTGCCCGAACTAACGCATCGCCTGAGTCAGCTTGGTGCTAAACGTATCTGGACAACGGCTGTCATGGAAAGTGGTACTGCAGCCAAGTCCCTTGTAACGGCTATCACCAGCGAGGCTGATCAGCCGCGTGCTGTAGAAATGTTTATGATTATGGGTGAAGCCAGCGAAGTAAATACGCATGTGGTTGAACAAGAAAGACTTTCCAAACGAGTCATTAGCGTTGTACTTGGAAAATCTCAAAAACAACAGGTTTGCCGCGTGACTGAGTATCTTTTAGGCGAAAAAATCCTGCGCGCAGATCCTGTGCAGGAAGATTTAGAAACTTTGGCTAAAGCAAGCAGCCAGCCCCAAGATGTCATCCGGGCTGATATCTTAAGTGCCTGGAAAAAAAGAAGTTCTTAACATAGTCCTTCGCATCATTTGAGGCGCGCTGCTTGAAACAAGGCAGCTGCCAGGCCCGCTACAAAGAAAGACAAAAACGAAACGGATATTCCATATTCGACGATATTCGACAAACATAAGCTCAAAACATAACAACAAGTTCCAATTGCCAGCACTGGAATCAATTTTGAAACATGCAGTAATCCAAGCATGCCAGCTCGTAAGGCCGCCAATGAACTCATCAAAAAGCAGCTAAATATACTAAAAATAACCATGTTCTGCAAAGGCAGTTGGGACGTCGTAATACTCACCATCGTAAAAGCTGTACAGGCTTGAAGCAACAAAGCCACCCAAGGTGCCCCGTGCCGATTGACCCGCGTTAACAGAGTTCCAAACGGCAAATGATTGTTTTTCCCAAGAGCGTAAAGATTCCAGCAATTGCTTCCAAACATAAAGAAAGCCCCTCCCGAAATGGAAGCAAATACTAGACCATTCACCAATCTAGCCGGAAATGCATCCTGCCCGAAGACGAGAAAACCAAGATTCAGCATTGGAAACTGAGCATGAGCTAAAGAAGGACCTAAACTTCCAAAAAGCGAAATCTGGAGTAAAACCGTTGCACAAGAGACAACTGCAAACGCAATTAAAATCGTTCTTCGAATATTACGTTCTGGATTTTCAACAAAACCACCAATTGAACAAATAACTTCAAACCCTATCAAAGCATAAAGACAAACTGGTATTGCAGAACGCGCACTTTCAAGCGTTGGGATGTTTACATCAAAATCAAAATAACCTGCATAGAACATCCAAAATCCTGCCATCAGGCCAAAGAGCAACGGTGTAACCTTCATCACCACAAAAAGGTACTGAATCCGGCTGGTAACAGAAATCCCAATGATATGAAGGAGTGTCAAGAATCCAATCAACCCAGCATCCAAAGCAAGCGGATGAAAATCCTGCAACACTTCAAAATGGTGGTAAAAATAAGTATTAACTGTGTGAATCAAAAAAGCTGGGGAAGTTGATTTCGCTAAAAAATACGTCCACCCACTCAAAAATCCTGCGAATGAACCTAAATATTGCCGACTATACACGTACAAACCGCTGGAAACTGGCTGAAGCCTTGTCAACTCAGCGATTGTAATAATCAGTGGAAGCATGAGCAGTGCCGCTACAACATAAGCAAACGGACTATATGCTCCAAGCATTAATCCCAACTGTCTTGGGTTAACAAACAAGCCCCCCCCAATCATGGTGGTGAGGGCTACAATGATCGCAGAAGTGGGCGACAACGTCTTTTTATGGATCATGAAGTTCAACCTCCTAACATGCCGCTGGAGATCGGCCTAGGGGCCAAAACAAACTGCTCAGCACTATATAGACTCATATGCGATTCTACCCTTTGCTTTTGCTTGTCTTAGTAACATCTTGCGGTTCTGAAACACTGCACCATGCAGCTGATTATCAAACAATCACAAGCCCGTGTACAGAAGCTGATCGCACAGATCATCTTTATCAAAGCAATCATGCTTTAGCGAAACAATGGGAGTTTTGCAGTCGAGAAACCTGGGCAAAGCGCCATGAAACAGCTCAATGCCTTGTTAAAGCATTTCCAAGTTTAACTGAAAGCTGTGCAGAATGTTTTGGTGAATATTCAGCCTGCAGCAAGAAAAACTGCTTTTTCAAATGTGCTTTTGGCTCTGATGAATCCTGCAAAGAGTGCGCTAAGACTAGCTGTGCAGAAACATTGGAAGCCTGTACAAAAATCTCCTGGGATGCACTGCCCTCTATTTAGGTACAATACGTTTGGCCCGTTTAGCCCGGTGGGTTGTAATCGCAAATCTGTGCGCTTCATCGCGAATACGTTCCAACAGGTACCGCTCCCGCGTATGCTCTTTCAACACAATAGGATTCTTTCGATTTGGCAAGAAAAGCCGTTCTGGGTCCTTGGCAATAGCAGCCAACTTGAGTTCTAGCCCCAAGTCCTTGCATACAGCCATTGCGACACCCAGTTGACCTTTGCCGCCATCCACCAAAAGCAAATCTGGGAAATTAGCTTTTTTGAGACGCCGAGTTAAGACTTCGCGCATCATGGCATAGTCATCCGTGCCCTCAACGGTCTTGATGTTATATTTTCGATAGCGAGATTTTTCAGGAACCCCATCTACAAAACAAACCTGTGAGGCGACAGCATCTGTACCCTGGAAAAGCGATACATCGAAACATTCAATCACCTTGGGAAGCTCTTTTAAATCTGCGCAACGCTGTAAAGCCTTTAAATTCTCTTCGTGTGACTCAGCTTGTTTGAGGCGTTGCTCCAATGCATGCTGCGCATTTTGGTTTGCAATGTCTAAAAGCTTCAGAAGATGACCACGTTTTGGGACAGCAATCCGTGGAAGACCCTCTCCCAGGCCCTCTCCCAAAAGGAGAGGGATAAAAACCTGCTTCGGCCAGGTGTCCTCTGCTAAGTTCGCATAGAACTGTGACAAAAAGTTACCCAATAATTCATCCGTTGGAAATTCTTGGTCGTGAAAGCTATAATGCTCAGCACCTTGAACACGCCCCGAACGAACAGGTAAGCGAACGATTTCAAGATACCCAGCCTCACGTGCTACGCCATAGATGTCTTCATCTTCACGTTTTGAAAGCTTGTAAGTTGACTGTTGCTCGGTCGAGTCTTTAATCGCTTTGAGCTGGTCCCGAATTTGTCCTGCCCGCTCGAATTGCTCAGACTCCGCTGCTGCGTGCATGAGCTTCTCAAGGCGTTTTTCAACCTCTGCTGTCTGACCCTTAAGAAACAGAGCCACATTGTCCATCTCAGATCCATATTCTGGGACTCCAAACACACAGGGAGCCAGACAACGACCCATTTGGTGTTGAATGCAAGGCCTGTCTCGATGATCAATCACTTGGTCAGAACAAGTTCTAAGCTTAAAATGCTTGTTAATCTGTGTAACCGTTTCTCGAATTTTTGTCGCCGATGGATACGGCCCAAAATAACGAGATTTATCCTGCTTGGGCTTTCGAATCATTTCCAGTCTAGGGAAACGTTCATGCAAAGCACCCTGCTCTTGAGGCTTAGCCAGTCTCAACGAGTAAAATCGCTTGTCATCTTTAAGCAAAATATTGTGTTTAGGCTTGTGAAGCTGAATGAGTGTTTGTTCTAAAAGCAACGCTTCTGTGTTGTTGCTGACCACAACCACATCAATCTTATCTAATATTTTGTCGAGCCAACGCACAAAAGCACGCGTGTCTTGCCCTGTAAAATAGCTCCGAATACGGGCACGTAAATTGATGGCCTTGCCAACATAAAAAATCTTGCCCGCTTTATTCTTCATCAAATAACAGCCGGGCGCTTCAGGAAAGCTATTAAACTGGATCTCGGGCATCTCTAAGCCAATCTCCTAAGAAATTAAACAATAACACTGAACTGGCAATACAAATACCCGGCAGTATCACCAAATGTGGGGCTACAAACAAATAGTTTACGCCTTGTTCAAGCAAAGATCCCCAAGAAGGCGTTCCTGGTGGAACCCCTAAGCCTAGAAAGCTTAAACTGGCTTCTGCAAGTATTAAAGAAGAAATACCAAAACTTGCCTGGACCCACAGGGGCCCCAAAATATTAGGAATAATATGCCTCAGCAAAATGCGCGTATGCGATGTACCTAAGGCAAGTGCTGCTGTCACATAATCTTGAGATTTCACAACCAGAACCTGCGAACGAGCCACACGCGCATAACCCACCCAGCCAGTTGCACACAAGGCTATAACCAAATTGCCAATACCTGGTTTCAAGACTGCAGCGATATAGAGCGCGAGCAATATACCCGGAAACGCCATCAAAATATCCACAAAGCGCATCAGTGTCGTGTCTACCCAGCCACCCAGGTAGGCAGAAATCGCTCCAAACAACACGCCAATCACCAAAGAAATCACTGTGCATATCAATGCAACAAACAAAGAAACCCGTGCCCCGTAAACCAGCCAAGTCAAAACATCGATACCATTCTCACCGTAGCCCAGGCGACCAGCTTCAAGACCTTTTAAATCCAAAGCCAGATTAATTTCTAGCCCAGCTGGACCAATCAAGCACGGTGCAACCATGGCCAGAACCAACAGTCCTAAAACACCCCACTTCATACCCGCACCCGCGGGTCAATTCGCCCATACAACCAGTCGGTCAGCAAATTCACTGCGACATAAAAAAATGCAATCATCAAAACGACACCCTGAACCAAGGGCATATCAAGCTGCTGAATACTTTCTAAAAGCAATAATCCTATCCCTGGCCAGGAAAATATCTTTTCAACAATCACTGCACCTGCTAACAAAGAGCCCAGCTCAAGTCCAATCACTGTTACTACCGGCATTAAGGCATTTCGAAGTGCGTGCTTGAAATACACAACTCGCTCAGAGAGACCTTTAGCCCGCGCGGTTCGAATATAATCCGAGGACATAACCTCTAAAACAGCTGCACGAGTAAAACGCATCTGAACTGCTGCCATACCAAAGCCCAAAGTCAAAGCTGGCAACACAAGTGAAATCAGCCCATCAGAGGCCCCGCTAATTGGAAAAACTGGCCAATAAATCGAAAAAATCAGAAGCAATACAGGGGCAAGAAAAAACTTGGGCAAACTAATCCCCAACAAAGCCACAAAACGGCTTAAATGATCCAGCCACCTGCCTCGCTTCCAAGCAGCTAAAACTCCCATGAAAGGACCGAGCGCTATTGCAAAAAGGATTGAAGCTAAAGCCAGCATCAAGGTATAGGGCAATCGGGCCAATATCGCAGACATCACGGGTTCACGCGTTCGGTAACTATGCAATTCGTTGGTCGCAATTTGCGTCACAAATCTGCTGTACTGGGTCAAAAACCCAACAGGCCTGCCTTGCTCGTCAATCAGCCCCAAATCTTTTGCCAGTTCAACTCGTGCCTGCTGAGTAGCTTGTTCGCCCAAAATATGATCCACAGGGTCCCCTGGAACCAATCGAATCATCAATGTCACAATTAAGGTTGCGCCAAAAACAACGGTGAGAACTTGAAACAATTTATTCAACATAAGCTTTAGTTAGAGGCAAAAATGACCCCTCCCTATCAGGCACAAAGCCCTTTAAACGAGAGCTCACAACCGTGATATTATCTTCAAACCACAATGGCACATAGGGTAGCTTTTCCAAAAGACGTCTTTCTATTTTTCCGTAAAGCATCCGTCTAACTGTTGGATCAAAGTTAAGCTGAGCCGCTTCTATCCAAGCGTCAATTTGTGAATCCACGAAAGCTACTCGATTACCACCTGCTTTATCTGGGCCTGGAATATTGGCAGAATGAAACACCCAGTCAAAAAGATTAGGGTCTGTTACCGGCGTCCACATGGCACTAACGATATCAAAATTGCCATCTTTAATATTTTGATATGCCGTCGCATAATCTTGAATTCCAATGTCGAGTTCGATTCCAATCTTACTAAGCTGATCTTTATATATTAGCGCAAAGCTTTGCCTGAAACGATCCGGCGTCGTAATAATCTGAAGCTTAATTGGCAGTTTGAAGCCTGTCTGCTTCATGAGCTTTTGAGCCCCAACTGAGTCATAAGGGATAAGAGGAATTCCGGAATCTTTGGCCCAATGTCCTGGCGGCAATAATCCCGTGGCACGGGTAGCCATCACTCCAAACTTAGCTTTTAAAATTGCTTCTAGGTCAAGAGACATCGCAATAGCTCGCCTGACTCGAATATCCGACAGTGGCTTTCTGCGAAGGTTCATGGCCAAGTACATGTAACCAATCCCTGGAACAGAATAAACTTTCAAGCTTGAATGGTATTTATCTAAAACGGGCAGCTGGAATGGTCTAATGTTACCAATACTCAGATCTGCTTTGCCTTTCATCAACTCCAAAAGCCGTGTATTGCCATCACGTACAACGGCAACTTCAAATTTTTTAAGTTTTGGCGCACCTTCAAACCAGCGGTTAAAAGCTTCGAACTCCCAAGTTTCTCTGGCTTTATCGTGATGAACCAACTTGTAAGGCCCACTTCCAATAATCCCAGCACGTTTTTGTCCTTTGGGGACAATACGAAAACCGCACAACTCACTGACAATCGGTGAAAATGGCTTCTTCAGTTTAAATTCAACCACTCTTTCTGAAATCGCTCGCACCGCCTCAAGCATTTTCAGTTTATCAGATTTTGATGTCTGAGCCGTGTAAACAACATCTTCAGCAGTCAGCTTTTTACCATTGTGAAAATAAAGGCCTTCCTTCAAAGTCACATAATAAGTCAACGCATCTATTTGTTTAATTTGATCCGCCAAATAGGGTCTTGGCAATAAATCATGCCCCATCAAAAACAGGGGTGCAAAAACCAACTGACTCATGTGAGTTGCTACTTCAGTTGCATCCGAATATCGAGGATCAAGGCTTTCAGGAACCGAGTTGATAATAATGCGAACGGTTCTATTTTTGTCATCCCGGGCTTGACCCGGGATCCAGTCCTGGATACCAGCTTCCGCTGGTATGACAAGAAGCAGACTAAACACCCAAAAGTTTTTGACGAATACGTTCACGATCGAATCCCTGCAGACGATGTGTTCGAACAATCGCCGTTAAGTCAAACAACGCTCTGTCCAACTTCTCATTGTTAATCACATAGTCATAGGTTTGAAGACCTGTTTCAATTTCAGTGCGAGCGGCCTGCAATCTTTTCTCGATCTTTTCTGCGCTCTCTGTTCCACGAGCCGTTAGTCGATTTTTAAGTTCCTCGATTGACGGTGGGAGTATGAATATCAGCACTGCTTTTGGAAAGCGTTTTTTGATTTGCAATCCGCCTTGGACATCAATATCAAAAATCACATCTCGGTTTTCATCCAGTCGATTCTGGGTCCATTCTGCCGAGGAACCATAGCGATGTGAATGAACACTAGCCCACTCTAGAAATGCTCCACGCTCAATCATGGCATCAAACTCAGCATCATCGACAAAATGATAGTCGACATTTTCCTGCTCATTTCCACGACGTGATCTGGTAGTATAGCTGACGCTTATTTCAAGGTTAGACATGCTGTCCACCAAAAGATGTGCTAGCGTTGTTTTACCGGTACCACTAGGTGCACTAAGCACCACAGGAAATGATTGTCTGGCCATGTTTTTAGTATTAACCAAGAAACATGAACACGCAAGACTTTTGGGCCCAACAAGCAAACCGAATCAACTGGTATAAACCCTTTTCAAAAGTTCAAAATACCTCATTTACAGGTGATATAAGCATCAAATGGTTTGAAGATGGACAGCTTAATGCTTGCTACAACTGCGTGGACCGGCATTTGGAAACACAAGCTGATCAAATCGCGTTCGTTTGGGAGCCCAATGACCCTACTCAAGCTGCCCAATTTATCAGTTATCAAAAGCTCTATGAAGAAGTAAACCGCTGGGCATTCACCCTGAAAAATATTGGCGTTCAAAAAGGAGACCGTGTCACCATTTACCTGCCAATGATTCCAGAAGCGGCTTATGCTATGCTGGCTTGTGCTCGTATTGGAGCGGTACATTCGGTTGTTTTTGCAGGATTTTCAGCAGATGCTTTGGCTGGAAGAATTAATGATTGCGAAAGTAAAGTGGTTATCACAACTCAGCATGCTTATCGCGGTGACAAAGTCATTGATCTTCAAAAAACCGTTGATGAAGCAGTCTTAAAAACACCGTGTGTTCAACATGTACTCATGACAGAGTCTGTAAGCAAAAACTATGAACTCATAGAGCCTGAAGTCATGAATGCAGAGGATCCACTTTTTATCCTCTACACCTCAGGCTCAACCAACAAACCCAAAGGCGTGCTGCATACAACAGGTGGCTATTTGGTTTACGCCAGCTTCACACATGACTGGGTCTTCGGCGCTGAAAAGCACGAAGTCTACTGGTGCACAGCTGATTTAGGATGGATTACCGGCCATACCTATGGGCTCTATGGTCCTTTAGCCAATGGCATCACAACCCTCATGTTTGAGGGAATCCCGACTTGGCCAACCCCAGCTCGTAATTGGGAAGTCATCGATAAACACTACGTTAACATTTTTTATACAGCCCCCACAGCCATCCGAACCCTGATGCGTGAAGGTGATTCATGGCTCAAGGATTCTAGCCGTGACTCCCTGCGTTTGCTGGGCACCGTGGGAGAACCCATCAATCCAGAGGCTTGGAACTGGTATCATCGAGCCGTTGGTAATGAACGTTGCCCTATCGTAGACACCTGGTGGCAAACTGAAACAGGCGGCATTCTCATTTCACCCAAATATGATACCCCAAATTTAAAACCCGGTTCAGCCATGAAGCCCTTGCCTGGTATTAAACCTGAAATCATTGACGGTAACTTATGCATCGCTGACTCTTGGCCTGGGCAAGCACGCACGCTTTATAAAGACCACGCCAGATTCAAGGAAGTTTATTTTTCAGCCTATCCAGGCAAATATTTCACGGGTGACGGCTGTCACCAGGATGCCGATGGCGATTACTGGATTACGGGCCGTGTTGATGATGTGATCAATGTTTCCGGTCATAGACTCGGTACCGCTGAAATTGAAAGCGCATTGGTCTCACATCCAACCGTTGCCGAAGCAGCAGTCGTTGGCTACCCACATGACATTAAAGGCCAAGGTATTTACGCCTACGTTACACTGAAAAACGATTTCAGGCCTAGCGCAGCTCTGCAACAAGAACTCAAACAACAAGTTCGGACGGAAATCAGCCCCATCGCTATACCCGATATAATTCACTGGGCACCAGGTTTACCCAAAACCCGTTCTGGCAAAATCATGCGGCGTATTTTGCGTAAAATTGCTGAAAATGACACCAGCAATCTCGGGGACACCTCAACTCTTGCAGACCCAAGTGTCGTTAACAATCTTATCAGTGAAGCCAAACAACATGTGGAATCTTAAGAATAAAAAATCTCTCATCACCGGTGGCACAAAAGGAATTGGCCTTGCTACTGCAAATATGTTTCGCGAACTCGGCGCTGAAGTAATCACCGTTTCCCGAAACGCCGGTGACATCAAAGCCGATATCAGTACTCCTGAAGGCCGTTTACACCTGTTTGAGTCTGTGAAAAAACACTGGGATACACTTGATATCCTCATTAACAACGCTGGTTTCAACATTCGAAAGCCAACGCTTGATTATTCTGGTGATCAAATCAAAAATATCTTTGACACCAATCTCATCTCAGCATTTGAACTCAGCCGTTTATTTTTTCCCATGCTTCGGGATGCAAAAAATTCATCTATCACGAATCTGGCTTCAATCGCAGGCTTAGCTCATCTAAGGTCAGGTTCAGTCTACGGGATGACAAAAGCAGCCATGGTCCAGCTTACCCGTAACCTAGCTGTTGAATGGGCTCCTTTTGGAATCCGTGTCAATGCTGTAGCACCAGGCTTTACTGAAACCCCCATGACTGAATACTGGAAGCAGCACCCTGAAGTTTTAGCTCAAATGCATGCCAAAACACCACTTGGACGTTCTGGTAGGCCTGAGGAAATTGCCGCGGCGATTGCTTTTACTACCATGCCGGCAGCCTCATTTATGACAGGACACTGCCTTGTGGTGGATGGTGGGTTTACAATTAACTCAGGTTAACCACGATTTTCAAGATGTTGAACCACCGTAAAACCGTTGTCATCTTCCTGTATAAACATACTCACTTCAACCTCATTTCCCTGAGTGTCAGAAAGTATAACCAGCGCTGATTCTTTATCAGGATACTGAACCTCATCGACATAGATATACCCCTGGGTCAGAAAGCGAGGAAGTAAGTAGTCCGCAACTGCACGCGCTGGGGTTCGTTCTTCAAACCCACTGCGCCCAGCCAAAACTCCAAGTGAACTCAACAGAATAACCAATAGTATACATCTGGTAGCAAGCGACATGGATGCCTCCTAGGTGAGGAACAAAACCAAGGCGTTCCTTATTTCTCCAAAAATTCGACTTTCGATCTATGCTCATGGTAGTGACGAGGACGGAGTTCGTTTATGAACAAATTTAAATCTCTAAAACCGGAAGCTCTTCAAGAGATACATCCCATCAAATCGGTAATTGTGGATGTGCGAACTAAAATGGAGCATTTAGATAGACGGCTCGCCCAAAAACATGCCCATGAACCTCTCGATACACTCAATCCAAAATCTTTCATGATGAGGCATGGGTTTGAGTTAGATTCCCCCATTTACGTTTTGTGCCGTAACGGAAATCGCGCCAAACAAGCAGCCGAGAAATTTCTGGCTGAAGGATTTAGCAATATTCACGTTGTTGAAGGCGGTCTCGTTGCCTGCGAACAACAGGGTCATGAACTTAAAGGCCACTCTGTTTCAGGCACCCTCCCCGAAACAAGCAAAACAACGCTTATCTCCCTCGAAAGACAAGTCCGTATTTTCGCAGGAACCATGACCTTTGTTGGAGCGATTTTGGCTTACGCATTAAGTCCAGCATTTATAATCATTCCTATTGCAATCGGTGCAGGTCTTCTATTCGCAGGAGTAACAGATAAATGCGCAGCTGCCCTCATTCTAACGAAGGCTCCTTGGAATCGGGTCTACGGAGCTCAGAGTTGTTCTTCAGGTCCTGCTGGCGCCAAAGTTGGACAAAGCTGCCAATAAGCTTTTAAGGAGTTTTCATGCTAAAGCCTAATGTTCGTGGTTTCTTTGAACCCGGCACAGCCACCTGGTCTTATATTGTCTATGCTGAATCCGGAGCAGATAAGCGCTGCGCCATCATAGATAGTGTTCTAGATTACGATCAGTACTCCGGAAAAACAAACACGCATTCAGCAGATATTTTACTCGAATTTGTCAAAGAACGCGGTCTTGAGGTTCAATGGATTTTAGAAACCCATATCCATGCCGACCACATTACAGCCTCAGCTTATTTAAAAGAGAAATTAGGTGGCCAGATTGGCGTAAGCCGAAATCTTCTTAAAATATTAGATACCTGGCAGCCAATTTTGCAAAATCAAAATGATACGCCTCTAGATGGCAGTCAGTTCGACCGCCTCTTTGAAGACAACGAAAAATTCAGCGTTGGCCCTTTTGAAGCACACATCATACCAACCCCTGGGCATACTCCTGCCGATACAAGTTATGTGATTGGGAATGCAGTTTTTTGTGGGGATACGATCTTCATGCCTGATGTAGGCACTGGCCGTTGTGACTTTCCTGGTGGAAGTTCAAGAGCTTTATTTCAATCATGCCAAAAGCTCTTAGCACTGCCTAATGATTTCAGGATTTACGTTGGTCATGACTACCCTCCTTCAGACTCCAGAGCTCCTCAATGCATGAGCACAGTTCAGGAACAAAAAGAACACAATGTTCGTCTCCGAGGAAATATCACGCAAGAAAATTTTTCTGCTTCAAGAGACCGAGATGATACCGGCAAGGATGTCCCAAAACTTCTGTTTCCATCGATTCAAGTAAACTTGCGTGGGGGAAAATTTGGGAGCGAAACTGGTGGTGTTCAGTTTGTTAAAATCCCTGTGAATAAGATCTAGAGTGAACTCGATTTAATCGTACGTTCAGAGTTTATTTCGAGAATTCCTGCATAAAACTTATCATGATTATGAGCTTCGTACTCATGGTCTACGATTATCACGACTGCTTCTCCACCCAGTGAACGAATCAACTTCTTGGATTGTTCAACAGCTTCAGGGTCCATCCCATCAAAGATTTCATCTAAAATCAAAATATCCGGTTTTTTTGACACAGCAGCAAGCAAAGCCAATTTCTTACACTCTCCACCGCTTAGAGTCTTCCCCCAATCACGCTTGACTTCAGCCCAATCATCTCGACAAATACCGATTTCTCGACACGCTTCTGCTTGAATATTGGCTCCTAAAGAACCCGAAAGTGTTTGGTAAGGCATCCAATATTCATGCTGTGGCACAAATATGACCGACCCATAAATCGAAAGCTCACCTTGGCTCCAGGCGTGATGATCCCGTTGGCCAGCGATTTGTTTTAAAAGTGTTGATTTACCTTTTCCATTTTTTCCAACTAAAACATGACGCCCTGGACCAAGATTTATATTTATATCCTTAATAAATTCATCGCTTCCCATTCCGATACCGGCATTTATCAATTGAATACCTGGGTGTTCGAGCTCATGTCTTTCAAAGTGAGAGGTTGTCAGAGGTCTATCCATTAACTGAAGCACTTCTTTAACATTGTGAAGATTATATTCGGTCTTTTTTAAATCAGCAGCGTTATCTGAAGCCCAGGCAACCGATCTTGAAAATTCAAATCCCCCTGAAATCACGTTGGCGGGATTCTGTTTAGCCGTGAGAGTAGCCCATAAAGCAACAAACGCATATTTCGCTACAAACTCAACACTGCCCATGTGTTTTTTAACGAAAGGCAAAATTCCAGCCCAGAAACGACCTGAATCTTCCAAGACTCGCCTTTCAAGTACGAGTTCTTTGAGTGTGTTTTCTAATTCTTGTGCACGATTTGAAGCAACAATAGCCGAGGCCTGCGACATGAGATCCGATTGTAAACGATCAATTTTTGCATTAATGCCTCTTAAACTTTCAGCGGTTTGAGCAACTTGTCCTGCAATCCACGCAGGTAAAATGCATCCTGCTTGTTCTACAACAAGCATCCAAAGCGCCATTTTCATGGCCTGAGTGTCATAAAGAACTTTAGAATAGTACGCCATCTTCGCGATAGCACTAATACCGCTACCTTGGAGAGCCAGAGCTGAGTCTACCGATTCTTTAAACTGCCCAAAAACGTTATGCACCCTCGTATCAGATTGTTTGAGGCTGGCAAGTTTGAGAAGACTTTCTTCTTTAGCATACTTTGCCCTCAAAGCATCCTCAGCCTGACCAGAGATTTCAGAACGTCCCCACGTCAGAAATCTGTCGAGGGCACAATCAAATACAAACTGAATCAGAATATAGTTTAAATAACACTTTGAAGCATGTTTCCAGGGTGTTAAATCCGCTTCAGAATGCTTCTGCCAAATTGGAACGAAATGTTGCTGGGCCCTCAGTGCTAACATTGACGCTCCTAACTGCCCTCCCAAAGTAATTGCCGCCTGCTTCCCCATTTGCCATTGCAGATCTGATTTATCTGTCCATAAATTGCTCGTAGTCTCATACAAATCGGAGATTACATTCCACTGTGCAATTCCAGGCAAGCTCGCAGCATTTTTGGCGACATATAAAGCAGTCAACGATACACCCACTGGGTATCGCCAATCTAGCTGCCACCAAATTGCATGTAACTGAGAAGACAGCAGTAAAAAAAAGATAGCTCGTTTAAACATCAAGTGTATGAGTTCATATTTATGATAAAAGGACAATGGCCCAGACTACACAGTATTCTACGGAATGATTCCGGTTACTTTTTCCCAAACGGAGAAGGTTGACTATAGTAGTGCTCGTACGCAGCCTTTCGCTGTGCGTTCTCTGCTTCCTGCTTTGAACTTTGAGCTTCAAGCTCTTCTTTGCTGTAAAGGCCTGGCTGTTCCTTTGAGGCTGCTGCCAGAAACGGTTTATTTTCCATGCCGGTTGAAAGCGCTGGGTCAAGCACTCCCTTTGGTTCCTGCGGCATACGACCCACCTGTTCTAATCCATCCGTAGGTTTACCAAGAGCCCTTAATGCATCACCTAGTTCTTTTCTTGCACGTTCAACACGCTCGACTTTGGCTTTGTTCTCCTGAGCAGCTCTTCGAATAGATTCAAATTCTCTACTCTGTTCAAGCTTAGTCCGGTGAAATGTGTTTAATTGTTCGCCTTCAAGCGAGAGTTTTTCGTACGCCTTGTTGGCTAAAAAATTTTCAACTCTTTGAGCAAATTCCTTGTCTTTTTCAAGTCGTTCCGCTTCTAGTTTACGCGTTTCTATCAAATCAATAATTTGATGCAAAGACTTTTCTCTTTCTTCAGGGGTAGATTCATGACCCACGACTTTCGCTGCCGCCGATGCAACTGTCGCCAAGCTCCTTCCAATCCCCGCTAAAAAACCTGAATTCTCCTGAATATCTTTTTCTTGCGCAATTTTTCTCTGACTAGCCTCATGATTTTTTGCTGCTTCTATTAAACTAATCAAATCTTTAGACAGTTTATCTTGATGTTTCCCCAACTCAGCTTCAAGATGTTTTCGTTTATTTCCAGCCTTGAAGTATTCAGAAACAGTTGTTTTGGCTGCTTGAAAATCTCCATTTCTTAAGTGCCGAATCAAACTGTCCGCCGATGGCTTTTCAGATGGAACTGAAAAATCCCCTAAAGCCCCGGGGGTTGAAGCTCTTGTAGCTGGTTCTTCCGTTGGCGATACCACGGTCCTAGATGAAATAAAATCAATTCTATTACTCACAAAACCCCCTGTTTTATTTTTTATATAATATCAGTCAACTTGAGAAGAAATCAAGTTTAGAGCCTAAACCATATCTTCTGCGCGAACTCTTTGGTCAAATTCAGCAGCACTCATAAGATTCATGGCCAGAACAGCTTCCTTAAGCGTTGTGCCATCTTCATGAGCCTTTTTCGCGGCCTTAGCTGATTTATCATAGCCAATATAAGGAGTTAGCGCTGTGACCAGCATCAGAGACTTATCTTTAAGTTCTGCAATACGTTTTAAATTAGGCTTCATGCCTGCAATACAGTGCTCTTCAAAACTCTTACACGCATCAGCTAGAAGCTTAATTGATTGCAAAATATTATAAATTATCACAGGCTTAAAGACATTCAGCTCAAAATTACCCTGACTTCCAGCCATCATCACCGTGCTGTGATTTCCGATTACCTGACAACAAACCATGGTCATGGCTTCAGACTGAGTTGGGTTCACTTTACCAGGCATAATACTTGAGCCAGGTTCATTTTCTGGGATTTCGATTTCACCAAGCCCTCCCCTAGGACCACTTGCCATCCAACGAACGTCATTGGCTACTTTCATCAAAGCACACGCCAAGGTACTCAGCAAACCTGAAAGTGAAACCAAGGCATCATTGCCCGCCAATGCTGCAAACTTGTTGGGTGCTGTTTCGAATGCATAACCTGTTACCTCACGCAAACGCTGAGCGACTTTGACCGCGTATTTAGGGTGCGCGTTGAGCCCTGTTCCGACCGCTGTTCCACCAGCAGCCAACTCACAAATTTGCGGGCTAAAGCCAATAATAGCCTGCTTAGCGGCCTCAATCTGAGCCACCCATCCACTGATTTCCTGACCCAGCGTAACCGGAGTTGCATCTTGCAGATGTGTACGACCCATTTTGACGATATGTTTATACTCATCAGATTTACTTTGCAGCGTTCCAGTTAACTGGTCCAAAGCTGGAAACAATGTCTGATGAAGAGCGATGACTGTCGCTACATGCATCGCCGTTGGAAAAGTATCATTGGTACTTTGGCCACGGTTAACGTGGTCGTTTGGGTGAACAGGTTTTTTGCTTCCCTTCTCCCCCCCTGCAATTTCAATCGCACGATTTGAAATTACTTCGTTGAGATTCATGTTGGTTTGGGTGCCTGAGCCCGTTTGCCAAACAGCCAGCGGGAATTGATCGATATGTTTACCCTCAAAAATTTCACCTGCTGCTTGCTCAATCAGGGCAGCAATATCGCTGGGTATTTCACTAAGTTCAGCGTTCACATGAGCTGCTGCAGCTTTCACCAATGCATAGGCACGAATAAACTCTGGCTGAAACTTGTCATAACCAATTTTGAAATTCTGGAGACTGCGCTGCGTCTGAGCGCCCCAGTAGGCCTGGGCAGGAACGTTAATTTCACCAAAGCTATCTGTTTCAATTCGTGTGCTCATGGTAAGACTCGTTATCACCATGATTCGAGAAATTGAACTCAAATACCGACTTCCCAAAAAAGCTGACTTTGATCGGCTCAAGGCAGCAATGGGAAAACCAATTTCAACGGTCACTCAAACCAACATCTTCTTCGATACGCCAGATTTAGACCTTCGAGAGAAATACCTGGCAATTCGAGTCCGCAAAGCTGGAAAACAAATTTTACTCACTGTCAAGGCTAAACCTGCTAAACGTGAAGAACCCAAAGATGTTTCTATTCGCTATGAATATGAGCGTGAAATCTCTGCTGCACAGGCAAAAATCCCACTCACATCCCTGCGCCGTTTCCGGAAGGATACAAGCCGAGAACAGGCCAAAACACGTGAATTTCTCCTCACTCAAATCAACGATATTCTAGACAAACGCTCCGTTTCAAAGGTTGGTTCGTTCACCAACCGACGCACCAGCATTCCCTTACAAGTTGGCCATCACAACCTAATTGCCGAGCTTGATGAAACGGACTTCGGAACAGGCGAAATCGATTATGAAATCGAACTGGAACTGCCTGAAAATTTGATAAATGAAGGCCGAAAATCTCTCGAAAAGCTTTTTAAAATCGCTAAGATAGAAGTAACTCCTGCCAAAGGTAAAGCGGAACGATTTTTTAAACTCCTCACGAGTTCCCGGTTGACAACTTAATCCGAGAATGGGAATAAAGAAGTTCGCTTGCACCCGTAGCTCAGCTGGATAGAGCATCAGACTACGAATCTGGGGGTCACATGTTCGAATCATGTCGGGTGCACCAGTTTTCATGCGGGTTTCCAGGTTTTGATACTTTCACTTTAACCTCAAGTATGCCCATTGTATGCCCAATCTCAACCAAACAGCTTATTTAGCTTTTCCGCTGCTTCGCGCTGCATAGATGGCAAAACATGACTGTAGGTATCCAAGGTGATTGAAATCTGGGCATGCCCTAATCTCTCTTGAACTACTTTTGGATGCACGCCTTGCAAAAGAAGCAGAGTAGCGGCCGTATGCCGAAAATCATGGAATCGAATCTCAGGCAATTCGGATCGTTTCATTAAGGGCATGAATGAACGCTTTCTGAAGTTGCTCTTTCTCAAAGGGCCACCGACAGTATCGCAAAAAACCCAAGTTTTGTGATTACCCTCTGCCAACATCGAAACACGATGCTCTTTTAAAGCCTGAATCGCGAATTCTGGCAATTCAACTTTTCGGCGACTTTTTCCTGTCTTAGGCTCCCCTACTTCAAGCGTTCCTCGAACCTCTGAAATCGTTCTTTGGACAGATAAGAATTGTTCTGAGAAATTAATATCGCCCCACTGTAGGCCAAATAGTTCGCCCTGCCTGAGACCAGATGTAAACGCCAATACATACAAGGCATAGAATCGGTCGCCCTTGGCAACTTCCAAGAAACAGCTTGTTTGCTTATCTGTCCAGCAGTTCATTCCTTTCTTAGGAGCTCTCGGGCGCTTAACCATATCGCAGACATTTCGGTGCACATAACCCCACTGTAGTGCTTGCTGCAGTGCCTTTCTAAGAAGCACATGCACCAATTGGCGACACCTTGCTGAACCACCCAGCTCTTCGAGTTGGCGCTGCAAATTTTGAACATGGCTTGGCTCAAGTTTGCCAATTTGTAGCCCACCTAAATTGGGAACAATGTGAAGTCTTATGGTTGATTCATATCCAACGTAAGTACCTCTGCGAATGGTAGGCCTCACCACATCTTCAAGCCAGTGTTTGAGATAGTCTGACAATCGCATTCGCTTAGGGTCCGAAAGTGTTCCGGTGATTGCTGCAGATTGCAACTCAGCCAGTTTTTTCTGAACCTCCTGTTTTGTCTTGCCATACACAGCTCTTCGCTTTCGAAGCCCATTGGCGTCGTAACCAACTACTAAACGCGCGCACCATAGCTTCTTATCAGCAATAAAGTTTATCGCCCCTTCCCCTCTTCCCCGCCTTTTGCTCATAATCTTCTCCTAGCAAGCATTCTGCGGCAGCTTCCAACCGCCAAGCAAGCATTCCCTGGCAAGGTTCTTCAGGGCCTGTTTCGGAATTCGCCGTGAACCGCCTATCTTGGCAAACTGCAACTCTCCTCTATCCATCATCTGATAGAGGGTTGAGCGGGACAGACTGAGGAATTTTCCGGCCTCAGTTACGGTTACCAACCCATCATTCACTACCAACTCATTTTGCGTCATGTTGTTCGCTCTCCGTTTTCAATTTTTGAAATGCCCACTGCCCCATACCAATTGCATCATAGGCGCTCCGCCTCAGATGCTTGGGTATCGTGTGAATATCCTGAGCCAGCCTCCGCTTACTATTGAGGTCCAACATATCGATAACTTCTTCTTCTGGCTGAACCCGTGGCGCCCGTGGCATCAGGCAAGTTTTAGGTGATAGACTCGCCCACAACAGGCCACCCATCATAGACAGTGAAATCATGTGCTCGGCACGGGCTTGTGGAATCTTCAGCGCCAGCACCATAGGCTGCTTTGAAAAGCCTACTCTCTTCTCCCAAACTTGGATAATCTTACGCCGGATTTCGGCAATAGTCTGAGTGGCGTTCACCCTCGCAAATGGCTGTGCGATGCCGCAAGCCAACAAGGCACCTGATTTTTCGCTCATGACTGCCCAGCCTGTAGCGTCTAAACCAGGCTCAATCGCCAAAATATACTTGTATGAATTAAACTCACGAATCATTTGTCTCCCATTTGCCAAGGAACCAACCGGCCCTGAGCGTTGTAAACGGCCTTCGCGTTTTTGGACCAGCAACGCATAAGCTGGGGACTTGCCCGCACGGGCACATCCGGAACAAAGTGATTAAACTCACGCACCATGATGTCAGCCAGCTGCATTGCTGCCTGGTGGGCTTTGTCTTCAGGGACTTCAAGCATGATTTCATCGTGCAAAAAGTTCACAACCTGCGAGCCAAATAGCGAGCAATCTGGCTGCGACTGGCAATGCTTCTGGACTTCAAATAGCGCTCGTTTAGCGCCATCCGATGCCAATCCTTGAAAGAACGAGTTGCAGGCAGCCGTATAGTTAACCCCGCCTCTTCGACGCTTGCTGATAAGGTGATTAATCGTTGCCAAACCGGATTCACACAGGCTCGAAATATACTGAAAGTACTTTGTCATTTCAGGGTAGCTCTCGAGCCACTGAACTCTGAGTGCCTGGGCCTCATCAAAGCTTAAGGCAACTCCATAGCCCCTGGCGTAAGCTCTAAAAGTATTGGGGCCCATGCCACCCGGGAATCCAAAGTTTGCGGCCTTAGCCATCTGGCGCATTTCTAGAATACGCTTATCACTGGCTCTCTTTAGCGTGAGCGCTCTTTCATAATCCATCTTTAAGAGCCTGGCGCCGAAGGCCAAGTGAGGGTCAATGCCCGCGTTAAGCTGTTTAGCCAAAACGCTTTGGTCAAAAAAGTAGATGCATACCTGAGCCAGCGTATGAAGCTCGGCCGCCTCGTAATCTGCACTGGCAAATACAAAGCCTTTTCTAGGAACAAAGCATTCTCTAACCCCTGCTTCACGTGCTGGATTTTGAAGATTCGGATTTCGAGACGACGTTCGGCCTGTGTTCACTAAAACGTTAAAGTAGGTATGAATGGGCTCTCTCGTGCCACGCTCCAAAATCTGGCAGTCCTTGGATAGCAGCGTTTGAAGTTTGGCGTAGCGATTGTAAGCCAATAGCAGTGGATCCTTGGATGCTTCGCAAGCATCTTCATCTACTTGGATTTGGCCGGATCCTGTCCGGACGGCGTCTTTACCCAAAATCAGCTCCAGGCGCTGTTGGGCTTTCTTGCTGTCACGAACAAAGCCATTCTTCTGGTTTTTGAGCAAAGCACCATTGGATAGCAAATCCTGAATCTGCTTGAACTCCCCAACAAGCTGCTCTTTGAACTTATAAACAGCCTCTGAGTCCGTAATGACACCATGATTTGAGGCCAGTCTCAGGGCAAAATCAGCTCGGCATTGAGCAGCCAAGTCTGGAAGTTTGCACTGTTGCTGCGCCTTGAAAATCTGCAGAGTCGTCTTGGCATCCGTCAACGCATACTCTTTGGCGCCCTGAGGCCACTCATCCAGCGAAGTATCTTTGAACTCGCCAAAGCGTAATCGCCAGGTGTCTTTGTCTAACTGCTCTCCGATATAAAGCGCAGCCAAGCTGGCCAGCGAATAGCTGTTTCGCTCATTCCCCTTGGCAATATCAACCAGCTTTTGAGCCACAGCGGTGTCTAAAATGGCATCTCGCTCATAGGCCTCAAAGATAGACGGCATCAAATCTGGAAACTGTTTGGCCAGCACACACAAATCAAACGCCGCGTTGTGACCAACCAAGGGATTTTCCACTGTAGCGTTCTTAATCAGTTCGCGAGCTATCTCATAAGCGTGCTTCCAGTGAACGATTCTGGGCTCCCCCAAATCATCTGTCCAAGTCAGACAAATCAAATGCGGCGCCTGATTGCCGGGAGCAATAAGCTCTGTCTCCGTGTCAAACGCTACGGCAGCCATAGATGCACCGTGAAATCTTTGCCGGATTTAAGGCTCTTCTTATTGTGGCATTCAAGCCGAAGTTCTTTGCCCTTGAGCGGATTCTCAGCTGAAACAGCCTTTTCACAGACTTCTTTGGTCACGAATTCGCACAAAGCGTCTAGATTTCGCTTGGGGCAAAAACCATGAGCCGCACCCATAAAGGTCTTGATTCGCGGGAGCGCAGGATCGACATCCATGGGTTGGACCCAGTTTCGGGTTTCGCCCACCTGGATATCTGGGTGGCTCGACTCCAGTACTTCTGTCTCAACAATAAAAAGTTTACCCCCGAGACGCTTTTTGTGAATCAAAACATTCTCTAAGCGAACTTTATATTTGCCTGGCAAAAAATAGCTGCGATTCGATTCTGATGCGGGTTTAATACTGTCTACTCCTGGGAAATTATCTTCCATTTATGCTCTCCTATGCATTCGTGACGGTGTCGGTTAATAAGGCCTTTTTGAGCTGCTCGGTGTCGTATCCATGCTCTGTGGCCCAGGCGGTCAAATATTGCGTTTCAACCTGCCAGTAGTTCGCTTTGGCTTTTTTTGAATCATAAAGCTGTTTTCTCTTGGGAGCGCTCATGCTGCTCAGGGCTTCCGAGATGTTGTTCATGGTCGCAAAGCGCTTATCACTATTGGTGACATAGGTTTCCCAGTTTTCGACCAAGCCACGCGCCATAACCAAAAGCCGACCTTCATGAATCCGAATCAGGAGATTATCTTGTGAATCCATGCGAGATGGATTTAGCAAGTATGAGGTCAGCCAGTGGAATACATGTGGCCCCATTTTGGTGTTGGCGACCAATGAATCCGCATGAACAGTATTATTGCCGCGCACAAGAAACCTGGAATCACTGTCCACTTTACGATTGTCTCGTAGCCACAATGCGTGTTTAGCAATGGCGTCGCCAAGGACAAACGCGTTGCGAGCCTCGCCCAGCGACCTTAAGAAGGCAGCTGAGTCTTCGCCCACTTCAATCGACAAAATTCGGTCTCGGATGGCTTCGATATCATGGTTATTGAGGCTTTCTTTCCAGCTGAGTGCATTCCGGTTGTTGGCCGTTACAATCAAGCGCAATGCGCCTTTAAGGGTGGCCGTGGCTTGGAACTTACGCCTCAACGGGCGGCTATATTCTTGAATGAGATTACGAAGCTCAGCGCTGCCGCCTTCTTTTTGGGCCAAGCACGGGATTTTTTCATCCGCAACCACCAGCGGACAAGCGCTGAGTGAATCATTGAATGAGCCCAACACGTCTTTCAGCTGGGTTGGTGTGCCCATTGTCCATAGACGCGTCAAGCCGAGCGCCAACAAACTCTTTCCAGCGCCAGGCGCACCATACAAAAATAAGGCTGCACATGGGTTGTCCAGCTTAGTGACCAGAGCAACCCAGTCCAACAGCTGTCCTTGGGACTTACCACCCAGCAATCGAAGATATTCGTCAACCGCTTCGCTATAAGTCGGTTCCAAATCTCTTAAAGGGCATGGCGCCTCGGTAAGAGTCTGTGTCTTCCAGTCATAAGTAGACTTCTGAGCAGATAAATCCGCAACAACAGAACGTGCCAGAGTTGAGTATTCTTGAAGGAGGTCTTTTTCTTTCTTCAGAACCTTGCGACCTCTGTCTGTAAACCGAAAGCACTCAACACCCGCTGTAATCGCAGGGGCCAAGTCAATCTGAGCGGCGTCAACGAGCTCACTAATGGAAACAGGGTTACCATATTGACCACCCAAAAACAGATAGCAGGACTCCCCCTTACGAATAATCCAACGCTTATTGAGACGCGAACGCGGAATCCCTGCTTCCTCAGCAAAGATATCAAGCTCTTCATCGCTATAGGGCGTGTCCCGCTTTCCCCCGAAGGCATCGAGGATATCTTCTCTAAAACTGTCTAAATCAATTTGAGGAGCGTCTTTTAGTTTGCGCGAGAATTTATCTATGACGTCTTGAGTTGTTGGCGCATCAGCAGATATTGCCTGCATTTTAGCCAGGCTCGGTTCAAACAAAGCAGCCACTTGTTCAGGGTTTGCCTTGGGCCATCTTTCGGCCAACAGTGCGCAGATTTTAAAAAGCGTCACGTCGCGTTCGCCGTTTTCAGCAAACACTTCGCCTTGGGCAACTTTCAGAATCTGGGCACCTAATGCTTTTCGCGGCACATCTGGCTTACTTAAAAGACTATATGCAAGGCTCACCAATGCGGTCTGTGAAATGCCCTGCCCACCACCTTTGTGAGCGCTCTTCTTCGAAAGCAATCGCTCCACATCTAAGATTTGGCCGATGTTTTCTCTGGCGTAGTTTTGTTCGCGTGTTCCAGACGGAGCAGAAGGGACAAAATACACCCGGCCAGCGTCTTTGCAGGCAGGGTCCAATACACCACCCACAAAAGCATTTAAGCTTTGCCAGAAACGCGACCACTCCGATAACTCAATGGGGCGTGTCAGAGGTAGATACACGCGCAGGCAATGCTGCCCGGAGATTTCACGCGATGCCGCATGAGAATGCGTGGTGTGTAATAGGTATTGATAAGGCTCAAGGGTTTTTAGAACCGATTCAAGCGTATCGTCTGTGATTTTATCCAAATCCAACGCAGCAAAGTGAATACGAAGCACTTTGGTACCACTTCGAGAGATACCTTTTGGCCATTCAGCGGGTGAAATCGCGGGAGCTTTGGTTTTATCAGCGAGCTCAATATGAGAACTTAATTTTTCTACAAACTCTGGCCAGATGACGTCTTTGAGAACAGGCGGTTCGGTGGAGGAAACCGTTTTAAAACAAGATACCAACATGGATTCTGAACAACTCCCTATTGTAAACTCCGACAGGTCAGGCCACATCTCTGACGCACACTCGGTCATTCGACCGATACACGTCAGGTATTTAAACGTGTATATCGAATGTATTTTGACCTGTATAGGTTTTTTTGCGTGTTGGTAAAAATATTTTTAATGGCCTCGGCCGCCTCAGCTCCCCTCAGGCTCCCTCAGCAAGGCAAAGTTACTCAAATGACGTCCAAACGAGAAGAAACAGCTTCCACAGCTAAAACATCCCAAAAACAAACTTAATTTTTACACAATCCTCCAAATACACACTCACACTCTCTAAAACTTAAATTTCCTAAGATTTTCCATTTTAGCTGAGGGAGCTAAGGGAGAAGAACATAATAAATATAACTATTTGAAAATATGAATATTTTATCTCCCTCAACAAAATCGAAAATAGCTGAGGCAGACAAAGGGAGCCGAGGGGGGGCTGTCAGCCATCAACGTATGCATTGATTTTTATTTCAAAATTACATATGTTGTACATATGAAAGAACTCGGCTTTGAGTGGGATAAGTCTAAAAGCAAGAGCAACAGAGAGAAACATGGTGTCACTTTTGAAGAAGCTCAAGAAGTATTCTTTGACACCCACGCCATTCGTTTCTTTGACCCCGATCACTCTGAAGACGAAGAGCGTTTCATTTTGCTTGGTATGAGCTATAAGCTCCGGGTTCTTGTTGTCTGCCACTGTTATCGAAAGAATGACACTATTATTCGTATTATATCGGCGAGAAAGGCGACTAAGAACGAGGCAAAAAATTACAGGAGGTAACACAATGAGAGCAGAATATAACTTCGCAGAGATGAAAGCCGAAAAGAACCCTTATGCAGCTAGTCTTAAACAACCCATCACGATTCGATTAGATAAACCTACGGTGTCGTACTTCAAGGAGTTGGCGATTGAGGTAGGAATGCCATACCAAAATCTTATCAATCTATTTTTGAGAGACTGCGCATCAAACCACAAGAAGCTTGAGCTGAAGTGGATTTAGGACATTTTAAAATGCCAATGGGTAAACAAAAACAAGATTGCCAAACAAGCTAAAAACCTAACCCAAACACGCTCAAACGCGTCAAAATTCTCAAAGTAATCGTCTCATCAAAGGATGGTTTGATAAGAGAAGACTGGGGTGAAAGTGGGGTGCTGGGCAAAGCCCCACCCTACGTCAGCGGCCCCCTGCCAAAACCTAACCCAAACGATCAAAAACGCGCCATTCCGACAAAACCCCTTGTTGCACAAACGAACGTTTTTGCTGCGTTTTATTGGGCTTTGCCCATACCGCGTCACACTCGTAATTCTTGCGTTGAACAAATGTGTTGCATAATGCTACTAATCAGCAACAGGTTTACGCAACCGAAGGAGAAATCAGATGTTGATGGGCTACGCCAGGGTATCGAAAGCAGAAACACAAGAAGTGACTGCGCAGGTAAATGCATTGAAGGCCGCAGGCGCCACACGAATATTCGAAGAGAAGGCTTCTGGTGGACGCTGGGATCGGCCCAAACTGCATAACATGTTGGAACAGCTGCGCGAGGGTGATGTGGTCGTTGTTTGGAAATTAGACAGGCTGTCGCGTTCGCTCAAAGATCTGCTTCATCTGATGGATAAGATTCACCAAGCAGGCGCTGGATTTAAAAGCGTAACTGAGTCCATCGACACAACAACCGCTGCTGGCCGAATGATGATGCAAATGGTGGGTAGCTTTGCTGAGTTCGAACGCGCGATGGTGCGTGAACGAACCCTGGCCGGGCTTCAGAATGCGCGTTCAGAGGGCCGTGTGGGCGGGCGCCGGCCGAAGCTAGCCAGCACGCAGCGCACTGAAATCATCGAGATGGTTTCTACAGGTCGCAAGACGGCTGCTGAGGCTGCCCGCATTTTTGGGGTTCATCGGGCGACTGTGGGGAGGCTGGTGGGGCAGGTTTAGTTAGCCGCTGCCGCACTTCCATGAGCACATGGGGTTACGATTGCCCTTGTCGGCGCCACAAGAGTGGCTTCACGATTTGGCTGTCCATCCGCTGGGTTTAATTGTGCCGCTTCCGCTCCTGTATCGGCTGTCTCGATATTTCCATTATTAGGCACAGCAGCAGGTCTTAGCTCCTGTGGAAAAACCTCGTGTACAGGACGGCCACCAACCCTAATCCCGGTTACTTCCCAACCTGGCTGCGGGCCAACGTTAATAAATGTGGGAGCTAGCCTTCACCTTGAATATCCTGCCGCACCCATGCCGACCCTGACTCGGGGACCCGCTACGGTGTCCTAATCTTGATTGACTTTATTCGCGTACCTGCGGGAAGATTCCTGGTCTGTTTGTGAATCTGGCCCATAATATTCAAATGAACACGCCAAGATGTTTTTTCAAAGTTTTCGGGTTCATGTGAACCTCCAAGAGCGGGAGGATGTACGGGGGAATAACATTCTTCAGCTTCTAGGGCGAGTCCGCGCTTCTGCAAGGCAGTTAGGATGCCTACTTTGAACCAACCTGCCGACTCGTCTGAGCCGTCTCGGATTCGCGTTTTAAATTCGTCCCATGAAGAAGCAATCTGTTTGAATGTTCCTGCATATGTGTCGAGCAGGAATACAGCTTTATGACGCAAAATACCCACCGGTTTACTTACGATCAAATCGCCCATAGCCGTTAAGAGCTTTGGTTCGGCAGAGGCACCTACTAGCCAGCGCCAATCGTCAAGCGCATCCTTCACGCCAAGGTCACTTACTGACGCAAAAAATTCCGATGTGTCAGACATTGTGTTTTTCCATGCGTGTGAACGATGCTCCGGGTTAACCACTGGAGCGAATGATCTAGCAATCAAATCGGAACCAGTAAACATTTTCGAGGCCAAAGTCCTTGGGGCTCCGGCGTTCATAACCAGTGTAATATCAATGGCGAGTGGAAGTGCATAATATCGTCTTCGCCATACTTCACCCTCATTCTTATATTCGACCTCAACCCAACGAACCTGCCCACTCTGAGATTCTATCTCGCCCTTTGTTATGAGCCTAAATCCAGCTGAAGGCGTAAGATCCAAAGTGGCGGGCGATACCATGTGCCTTTTGAACGATATGAATGCGTCCGGTTTGGTCAGATTGTCTGATAAATGTATTTCAAAAAGATCATCTTCATCATCGGGAGCCGGAGAAGTTGCCACAAAACCTATAGGGGGGTCTATCCAAAACCCTGGACCAAGCAGCATCCATGGGGAGTCGTCTACACCAGAATCTATATGGAAAAACACTTGTGAGAGCTCGGTGGCTCCATTACCAAGAGCAATTCTCGGTCCCTCTTTGCCAAATTGAAAAATACTGTGCTCCGCAGACTGACTTTTATCGCGAGTTGGTGGCCCACCAGCTGCGGGGCTATTGCCTGGTGATAAAACAGCGACTGGGTTTAACGATTTAAGCGATGGACGCACTCCCACGAGCAGATTTCCATTCTCGAGATGCGCTACCCGATATGGGCATATTGGAGCTAACATCAGCCCGTGACCTACAATTCCCAGCGTGCTCTTTTGCATTGCGGCTACTCCAGAGATGGCTTGATGAGCGCAACCCGACGTTATTATCAATATAAATACACCTAAGATTACGCGAAATTTCACAACACTGTAACTAGCAGCTTCTCTAAATTGAGTCAATACGGGTAAACTATTTGAAATTCCTCTTGTAATTCGCCTAAGATTTGGCATCAACTCAGCTCCCGCCTGATATTCTGTCCCAATGACCGACCTCATCTCTTTGCCCAGGACCACGGCTCCCAAAGCGTGGCAGCGTCAGCTGGAAGAAACCAGCCCCGCATTTGAAGCCTTCGTTCTCTTCCGCGATATGGCTTCACCGCGCAGCATCAAACAAGTGGCTGAAATCCTGGGCAAGGGGCGGTCAACCCTTGATGAATGGGCTCAAAAATACCGCTGGAATG
This sequence comes from uncultured Myxococcaceae bacterium, assembly GCA_964635635.1. Classification (GTDB taxonomy): domain Bacteria; phylum Myxococcota; class UBA727; order UBA727; family JABDBI01; genus CAZWPE01. The sequence goes on from CAZWPE010000001.1 coordinate 470,933, forward strand.
ACCGGTGCCGCCTATGGGACAACGAAGTTGATAAACGCACCAGCAATGCTCAAATTGCCGAAATCAAAGCCATGAAACGTCGGCAGGCTCAGATGGCGTTTGAGTTGCAGTCGGCTGCCTACATGGCTCTGACAGCGCTCACTGCCAAGCTCAAAGCTGCCAAAGACACAGGTAAAATGCTTGTGAGCCCGGAGCAATTGTCCCGCATGATGGACATTGGAGCGCGTTTAGAGCGCCTCAATCATGATGAGCCCAGTACGATTTCACGCGTGAAAGAAGAAATTGATTTTTCAAGCCTAAACGTCGAAGAGATGCTGCAGCTCCGAGAGCTGTTGCAGAAGAGCTCCGTTACTACCTCGTAGGCGGTGTTGGCGGAGTAACCCAGCAACCCTGCGAACAGGTTATCGAAATAGCATCATTGTGCAGCAATTCATTGAGTTGCGTTTCTACCTGGGTCTTAAAAAAATCACGACTTGAGTGACCACTATTGATGTCGGCTTCCGTGTATTTGTTAAGTGATCCCTCAATGATGATTAGGCTGTTTGGATTATCCGATCCATACTGTCCAGCTAGCATTGGATATCGCCAATTCAGATCAAGCACAGCGCCAATCTTTGTAAGAAGTTGAAGTAGGTCCGGCTTGCTCAATGCGTCGGTATTGACATAGACACTATATGACGCAGAATTTGCGGGGTTGCCACTGCAATCTGTCCAGCAGTTTCCAACGACTCTATTTGGCGTCGTTGCTAAGGCAATATTGGCGACAAGGGTTAAACTTAAAATAAGTGTGTTGATCGTTTTCATGGGGTGATGGTACCTCTCAAAGTTTTTGAAATTCAAATTGATCCAGCGAATAATAGAGCCTCAACTCGCCAATACGCCTGCTATCTTGTTCTAGATGTCCCTTGATCGCGAACAAACGCTGATTGCCCTAGACCGGGAACTCTCCCGTACGAGTTTTCGGTACTTTGTCCAAATCGCGTTTGCTCAAGTCGAACCCGCCCGCGAATTCTTAAGCAACTGGCACATCGATGCTATCTGCGAGCACTTGGAAGCTGTCACGCGCAATCAAATCACCCGCTTGGTCATCAACGTTCCGCCCGGCTCTATGAAAAGTTTATTAGCCTGCGTCTTCTGGCCTGCCTGGGTGTGGACACACAAGCCCTACACCAAGTGGATTTATGGCAGTTACGCCTTGGGTATCAGCAAGCGCGATAATCTGCGCATGCGCCGCCTAATTGAGTCTGATTGGTATCGCAAACGTTGGGGTGATCTTTTTTCACCACTCGATGATAACTGGGGTGCGATTAAATTCGTCAATGACCAAGCCGGCTATCGCTTAGCGACTTCTGTGGGAGGCACAGCCACTGGTGAGCATGCCGACGTCCAAGTGGTCGACGATCCAATTAAACCCATGGATGTTTCGGGTACTTCTGCCGTTACTAAAACCGTGCTGTCCACTTGCGAGAGTTGGTGGCAAGAAACCATGGCCTCGCGCCTGGTCGACTTCGAGAAATCTGCTCGCGTGATTATCATGCAACGCCTTCATACCCATGACCTCGCAGGCATTGTGCTCGCTGAGGGTGGCTACGAGCACCTGAGACTGCCTATGGAATTTGAACCCCAGGCTCGCTCGATGACTTCGTTGGGCTTCAAAGACCCCCGAACAGAAGAGAATCAGCTTCTGTGGCCCGAGCGTTTTACGCCGGTTGCCGTAGAACGCCTCAAGAAAGAACTGGGTTCTAAAGGTGCCGCGGCTCAGTTACAACAACGCCCTTCCCCATTAACTGGCAGCCTATTCAAACGCGAATGGATTAAGCATTGGCGCCAACTGCCTAGACTCACCACCTATATTCAAAGCTGGGATTGCACCTTCAAAGAGGCCGACACAAGTGATTACGTTGTGGGGCAGGTTTGGGCTGCTTGCGGCTCGCAGTATTTCTTAGTCGACCAAGTTCGTGACCGTATGAGTTTTAGCGCCACTCTGCGAGCGATTGAAACCCTCAGCATGAAGTGGCCGATGGCCCATGCCAAGCTGGTCGAAGCCAAAGCCAATGGCCCTGGAGTCGTTGACGTGCTGAAAGATAAAATCTCAGGCCTCGTATTGGTCGAGCCACAGGGCGGCAAAGAAGCCAGGGCCAATGCCATTGAGCCTTTGTGGGAGGCTGGCAACGTGTTTTTACCAGAGCCCGACAAAGCGCCTTGGGTGCATGATTTCGTTGAAGAGCTGGTGACATTCGGAAGCAGTCTGCATGACGACCAGGTCGATGCCATGAGCCAGGCCTTGATACGCCTATCTGAGCGCAGTGCTAGGCTCCAGAACTTTGAGGCATCGATGCGGAATGTAGGAAATATGACGCAATGGTGATGAGTCTGATCTCAAAGTGATCACGATGACCGGATAGCTATTGCGACAGCGCCATTCGGCTGAAAAAAAGACCGGACAGATTCCACCGCCTGCCTTCGATCTTCTCCCAATGCCTCAGAAAGAAAAACCCACCGGCAATAGTCGACAAGGTCTTCAATGTTACGGACACAGCGGTAATACGTAATAGCGTCGCCATCAATGAACGTTTGCCCGTATCCCGCGAAGAACATTTCGGTCTCTTGATCGGGCGTGTAACCACTATCTGCTAAGCCGGCACCGATGAACATGAGGTCTCGTTCTTTCGGGGCGAGGACAAGAGTATCCCAATCAACGATATGCAAATCCCCAGTTCGATCGTCGATCAACAAGTTCCACCCATGGATATCAGCGTGGCAGAGAACAAATTCCAGGTTTTTGTGCAGCAAGGTTTGGCGGGATTCTTCAACCTTCTCGATAAGCCTAAAAACCTCGGTCTTCTTACTGGTCAAGAACACTGCTAACTCGGCGGCAACAGGGTCAACAAAATTTTCTTGTTTGATGCGTGCCATGAACGTCCGCAGCTCATCTTGCCACTGGGTAGAGAAATCTTCGCAAGATATGCTCTGGGTAATCTGTTCAGGGAGATTCGTAGTATGAAGCTGTTTCAGGAATGTACCGAATTCCATCCACTGCGTCGGGGTCATTTTTTGTTCATACCCGTGCCGTCCTTCAATGAAGGGGTGCAAGGTCATAACCCAATTATCCACCTTGTGTTGGAGGCCACCATTTTGCGTTCTTAACGCTGGGATGACGTGCTTCATGCCACTTTCCGCCAAGAAGGTTGGCACAACCACCGCAGCCACACTTGATGTCCCGCGTCGGAGTTTCACGAAGTAGGAAGTGTTGTCAGACGCTTGAGCTCTGTAGACCGCCGTGTTCACATCCGCGCCGATGGGGAGAAAAGAAACCGCTCGAATTTCCTTCCCATATCCATCGTTCAAACATCTGATGAGTATTTCATCGTTAATCGCAGGCTTCTCTAGCATAATAAATCTTTGGTTTTACCATTTGGTGTTGAGGCACATTATCACAGGTTCTTACCTGCCAAAAGCTACGTTTAAAAGGCGTCAGTTTGCGCTCCAGCTGTTATTCTGTCGGGATGTTCAAACAGGCGTTTGCATGAAAAAACAAGACAACTGGTCCAATGCCATGGCCGGCCTCGGCTATTCACTCCGCGATAAAGTTCAACACACAAACTTTACGGCAAACTCAACCTTGTCTGATGAGACATTGGAATCGCTGTATCACCACGACGACATGGCTGCACGCATCTGCGATTTGCTACCTGATGAAATGCTGCGCCAAGGGTTTCAGATTCAGATTGATGACCCTGATTTGAGCAAAGACCTGCACAAAACTTTAGATGCCTTGGGCGCCCGTGAGAAGTTCAATGAAGCATTGGTTTGGTCGCGCGTGTATGGCGGTTCAGGGCTGTTTATAGGCGCCGATGACGGGCAAGACCCAAGTCAGCCCCTCAAACTAAACAGAGCACGTTCGGTGGCTTTTTTGAGCGTTCTGGATAAACGCGAGTTACAACCCAGCACGTGCTATCGAGATCCGCTGAGTGCCAATTTTGGTGATGTGCAGACCTATCGGGTTGAGAATGCGGAAATTCATGAGTCCCGATTGCTGATATTCCAGGGCACACGCACATCCAAGCGCAGGCGCATGCAAAACAATGGCTGGTCGTATTCGATTCTGCAGCGGCTTTACGATGTCATGCGGCAGTTTAACTTGAGTTGGCAATCAACTGCGCATTTGATGAGCGATTCGGCACAGGCAGTGTTTAAGCTTAAAGGCTTGCACGCTCAAATTGCTGCCAATAAGACTTCAGACATTTTGCAACGTATGGAATTGGTGGATATGAGCCGCTCTGTGGCACGAGCAGTTTTGCTCGATGCTGAAGATGAAGATTTCAAGCGCGACAACTATAACTTCAATGGCATCCCCGATTTGCTGGACAAGTTTATGTTGCGTCTGGCTGCAGCAGCCAGATTACCGGTTTCGCTACTAATGGGTCAGGCACCAGCTGGATTAAATGCTACAGGTGATAGTGATATTCGATTTTTTTATGACCAGGTGAAAGCTAAGCAAGAGCATACTTTGAGGCCTCAGCTTCAAAGATTGGTGGAGATTCTATTGGCGTGTCGAGGCGTTCAGAGCAGCTTTACGATTACCTTCCCGGCGCTTTGGCAGGAGACAGAACAAGAGAAAGCAAACCTGCGTAAAACCCAGGCTGATATCGATGCGATCTATTTGGCGAACCAGGTGTTGTTGCCGGAAGAGGTCGCCTTAAACCGCTTCCGGCCAGATGGATTTAGTTCAGAGACGCGCATTCAAGCTGCCGATCGCGAATCGATTTTGAACGCGGAGCGCGAATCTGCTGAAATGCCAGATCCCAATCAAGCTTCTCGCTAAAGGGCTCAACTGCAGGTTCGAGTGCGCGGCGCTTTTGCTCCAGTTTCTCCCTGCGATCCTGCTCTGCTTTAAGCTTACGCGCCACAGCATCCGGACTCAAGCTCGGGTCTGTGGGTGGCGCTGTGAGCTCATGAAAATAGGCCTTTACCCACGCCTTCGACGCATTACGCAGCCAGGTCTCCACGTAGATGCGTAAGTTGGCGCATTTGTGCCGTGCAGTGTGGTTCAGAGCTTGTTCCACGCATTCCTGCAGCGTTGGCCTTCCTGAAAGACCATCGAGGCAGCAGAACATTTGGCTCCATTTGGGGCCATAGTCGGCCATGATTTGCGCAGCTTCTTGCTCAGGATTTGCTATTTGCTTAGAAAAAATAATTTGCTCATAATTTGTTTTTATTTTGTTTATGTCGCCGCACCGTTGCGGCACGTGAACCTGCAAGGCTGCGGCAGGTAGATCCGCAGGCGCGCAGTCCGTGCGGAGGGTCGTTTCGCAAGCCTGCGGTTGTTCCCAAACCAGCACGTAAATTTTGTATCGGCCCTGATAGCACCTCGGGGTTTTGATGAGCAGATTTGATTTAATCAGCTCGGTGAGCGCACGGCTAACCGAATCAATCGAGCAATCGAGTTGGTCAGCAATGCTCCCCAAACGAATCCAGACTTCAGGGTTCTCGGGTGTGCTGTAAAGCGCCAAGATGGTCCACAGGTTTTTGGCCCTGGCTGAGATCTTCGCGGTGATGATGTGCGATGGGACTCTAGCGTAGTGTCCGATATTTTTATTTTCGAGGTTCATTTTGCTCTCCTTCATGGAGAGCCGCGCTTGACAATTCGTCGACGGGCGCAGTACATTCTGCCCCGACTCTAACGAGTTGCCGTGCCCAATTACTTCTCAAGGTTAGGGGGCGCGGCCCTTATGTTTTTGCACTGTAGAACGCAATAATTTTTGGGCGCATCGGACATTCGTCTTAGAAAGAGACTCAATCAGCTCTCAAGCCGTTAAACTGAATTGATGTCGAGTTCTCTCATCAAAAGCATCGCTCAGTTTGTCATTCCGAGTATTTTAGCTGTCGCCGTATCCTGGGGAACCCAACAAGCACGACTTGATTCACTTGAAAAAGACTTGCTTGAAATGCGCCAGGAGCTTGGTGGCCACGAGAAAAACGAAGACTGGGAAGACAAGTTCAACGAGTTGCTGCAAATTCTTAATCGCCTTGAAAGCAGATTGAATCGTCGATGAAAGGCACGCGATATCCAGCTGCGCAGCGATTAGCTTATCTGCGTTTGCTGAATGGCCTGCTTGAACAACTGACTCAAGATCCAAACTGGTACAGCCAGGACCCCAAAGTGCTTCAAGATAAGATTGCGCAGCTATTTGGCAGCACACACATTGCTTGGGTGATGACGGACATCGCCAAAAAGATTGAGGCCATGACTCAGGAAGACTTTCAAAAGCAACTGGCTCCGGTCCTAGGCGTGACAGCCTTGGCCATCCCTAGTCCGAATGAGCTGCGAGAATTCTTCGTGCATCAAAACATGAAACTGATTCAATCGCTGCCACAGAATCTGGTCGACCAGGTTGAGCAGGTGGTGCTTACAGGGCTGCGCCAAGGCTTTCACGTTAAGGACCTAGAGCGCAGCATCAAAGACAAGTTGGCAATAACGAAACAAAAGGCGCAGTTGATTGCCCGGGATCAGGTTTCAAAATACAGCGGTGACTTGACCAAGCATAACCAGACCTATGCGGGTATCACGCACTATCGTTGGGAAACTTCACGTGATGAACGTGTTAGAGCAGAGCACCGGGCCTTGGATGGCAAAGAGTTTGCTTGGGATAAACCACCAGTGAGTGATAAATCCGGCGGGAGATTTCATCCGAGGCAAGGCTATCGATGTAGGTGTGATGCCATCCCGGTTATTTGAATAAAATTTGGCTTGACTCTGATCAAGGTCCAGAGTTTATCATTGAATCCAGATATGACATCACTCACAATTGGCCAAGTAGCCAAACAGACCGGAATTAGCATCGACAGCATTCGATTCTATGAGCGAGAAAAATTAATCAGCTCTCCGCCTCGTCGTTTGTCAGGTTATCGACAGTATTCAGAAGACACAGTTAAAGACCTTTTGTTCATTCGTCATGCCAAGGAAATGGGTTTTACGCTTCGAGAGATTTCAGACCTGTTGAGCCTAAGGTCGAATCCATGCGGGACGGCAGCCGAAGTGAAGCAAAAGACATTAGCCAAAATCAATGACATCAATAACAAAATTTGCATGATGCAACTCATTAAGAATGAACTCATGCAACTCACAATGACGTGTACAGGAGATGGTTTGGCAAAATCCTGTCCCATTATAAATGCTCTGGAGGCACAATGACCGACAACCATAACTGCTGTGACACCAAACACGAACATCACCCTGAAACCACGAACATAGGTGATTATAAGCCGTTGATCATCGTGGTCCTGATTGCACTCGTGATGGCAGCTGCTCAGTTGCGATCGATGACTGCCTTCATGGGCTACTTTCTAATCCTGCTCTCGATGTTCAAGTTCTTTGACTTGAAGGGCTTTTCTGATGGCTTTCAGATGTATGACATCGTCGCCAAACGTTTTCGGGGTTATGCATATGCTTACCCATTTATTGAACTTGCGCTTGGCTTAGGATTCCTGTCGGGTGTTTGGCCTTTTTTTACCAATATTGTCACTGTTATTGTCATGACAATCAGTGCGATTGGTGTTGTGCAAAACGTGCTTTCAGGTTCAAAAATCAAGTGTGTTTGTTTGGGAACAGCCCTGAACGTCCCGCTGAGTACTGTGAGTATTGTTGAGAATGGCGGTATGGGTGTTATGGCAATGATCAACCTCTTTTTATTATGAGAAGTTGCTGCCGCCATATTCTGTTGTATGCACTGGTGATTTTCAGTGCCTCAATCAGTTTTGCGCAGAGCACAGAACCGGACCCTTTTGCTGGCGTATCGCCTAAAGAAACTCCTGAGGCCAAGTCGACAGGGTTCTTCTCTGACAACTTTGGGTTTAGAAAAGAGCTCATGTCTGAGTTCGGCGCTACAAATGCTGGTCAACTGGCCAGTCGACAATCGGCTGGGTTCGAAGTAATCAAAAAGTTCTCGACTGAAACCAAGACTTTTTTAGGCATCGATTTTCAAGGCAGACTTGTATGGCGCGAAGGCTTTGTTGATTCGCCCAATGATCATGAGGGCATGAATCGACAGGGCGTCGTATTCGAATACCATAATGCCTACGCTGATCTTTATAGTTTATTTGGCGATGTTGGCCGTTTCAATCTGAGACTTGGGCGTTTCTATTTACCATTTGGACTCAATCTTCAGACGGATACGCACGGCACGCTTCTGCAACTTTCTAACGAGCGCAACTTTGGATTTGAACGCGATTGGTATGCGGGCTTTTGGGGAATCCTCACGGAAGACCTTCGTTATGACGTTTATTACATGTTGGGCTCGGGCTACGGCATTAATTTCGCCGGACAAAGTGGTTTAGGTGCTGCCAGAGTGGGCTTAGCCAATAAATATTTATCGGACTATGGCCTCGAGGCAGGCGCTTCTTTTATGGGTGGTCAGCGTCTTAGTCCCAATATTATTAATACGCTGCGCGGTGGTTTGGATGCACGCTATCGCAAGAGTATACCCACCGGACTTTTAACCCTCACATCCGAAGTCAGTGCGGGTCAGGATTCGCCTAATGCCGTGGTCACGCAGCTTTATCAGCTTGATTATTTACACTCATCTCGGCGTTTTGGGGTGGCTAGCCAGTTCCGGTGGTTTTGGGAACAAAATCTGCCCAAACCGGTAGATTCCGCGATTTTAGCCGAAGCAACTTGGTATTTCAGCAATGATATCAGCGGGTCGAACCTACAATGGATTAAGCTCAACTGTGAAGTTCAACTGGCCAGACAGACAGGAGATAGAAATGTTATTTGGACGCTTCAGTATTATTGGTATTGGTAGAGTTGCTTTTGTCGTAGGCCTGCTGCTGGTACCACGAGTTGTTTACGCTGCAATTGGGTGTACACTGAGCAACCCGGCCGAGGACTTAAAATACCTGTTTCCGGACATGACATCCTATAAAGAAGAGCTCAAAGAATTTTCAAAGCTAAACGATGGCCCAGGGCAATTCAAAGCGCTCCGGGAACGGTTGGGTAGCGATCTTGATCCGATTTATGAAACTTACGATACCCCTTACACGGTGTACAAAGTGTTCAAAGGCTCAAAGCAAGTGGGCCTGGTTCACGGTGTGAATGTCCCCGGAAAGGGTGGTGTGATTCAAGTGTTTCTCTCGCTTGACCCCACCGGAGGTCAAATCAGAAAATTCTTCTTTCAACGCCTTGAGAGTTCGGCAGCTGATCAACTTCGAAGCAAAGAATTTCGAAAGCAATTCGATGGCCTCAGCTTAGCGGACTTTTATAAACACGATTATTATGTCGCTGCCGGGTCAAAAACATCCGCCGATAAAATCGCTCAAATAAAACCGCCAAAATTGGATGCCAGCAGTCAGCCTGATTATGATGCATCTATTCGAGGCATTCGCAAAAACCTCTTGGTGTTGGATTTCTTCGTTTATGACCGAAAATTTGAACCGTTTTTTGAACGTGCCAAGCAGAGGGCTAAAAAATGAAACCGATGCACATCACCGGCCAATGTGGATGTTGTGAGGCAACTCATGCTTGTCGCTTTGTTGTCTTAACCGGCGGACCTGGCGCGGGGAAGACCGCTGTGCTTGAAATGATCCGTCGAACTTTATGCTCTCATGTGGTCGTTTTGCCCGAAGCCGCCAGTATTATCTTTAGTGGCGGATTCCAGCGCAAAGACAGCCTGGCTGCCAAAAAGGGCATCCAAAGAGCCATTTACCATGTTCAGCGCGAACAAGAACGCATTTGTGAAGAAGAGAAAACGGCCGCAGTTGTTCTTTGCGATCGTGGTACTCTCGATAGTTTAGCTTACTGGCCCAATTCTGAAGAGTCATTTTTTGCAGAGCTCGGTACGAGTACCAAAAAAGAATTGGTGCGTTACAGTTCAGTGATTCATTTGAGAACACCATCTTCTGAACTTGGATATAACCATAACAATCCTGTGAGAATTGAAGAGCCATCTGAGGCTGCTGAAATTGATAGAAAAATAGCTCAAGTCTGGGAAGCACACCCAAAAAGACAATTTGTCGAGAGCACTGAAAACTTCTTAGAAAAAGCTTCTAAAGCAATTGCGCTTATTGCCGAGGAGCTTCCAGATTGTTGCAAGGGTCATTTCCCCAAGAAAGTTAGGAGTAAACAATGAAAGCGATTTTTGCTGTTTGTGGTCTTATTTTATTGCTAGGCGGCATTCTATTTTGGCAGTGGATGCATGAACCCGTAGCATTCGGTGAATTTACAAATGCACCAAAAGTTGCGATTTTAGATGTGATTAATCACCCACAAGATTATTTACACAAGACAGTCGCATTAGAAGGGGAAGTTGCCAAACAATGCACCACGATGGGGTGTTATTTCTTTCTGATTGCAGGCACTCAGGAACTTCGTGTGGATTTGGCTGAAATTGCCATGAACGCCCCCAAAGGTCGAGATGGGCGCCATGTTCGAGTTGAAGGCCGAACGGTTCCTTATGATCAAGGCTACCAATTTATGGCCAGTGCTGTGGAGTTTCAATAAGGGGGAGAGATGTTTCAGTTTACAAGATTTATCGGATTGGCATTTAAAAATCTGAGAAGGCGCATGATTCGGACAGCGCTAACGGTTTCGGGTGTTGCGCTGGCTGTGGCGGTTGCTGTCTCGCTTGGTGGATTTATGCTGGGGTATCGAGGTGCCATTGACCGAAGCATCGAGATGCTGGGTTTTCAGGTCATGATCATGGCCAAGGGCTGCCCCTATGAAGCGGCGACCATGATGCTGAAGGGGGGAACTGGTTTGATTTACCTACCCAGCGATACCTATGACAAAGTCAAAACCGATCCTGATATCCAATCGATTACGCCTATATTTGTCGGTATCGCTCAAAAGGAAGGCAGTGGAATTAGAGAAGGTGCACCTAGGGAGAAGAGCTTCTCTATTATCAGTGGTATCGATGTACCCAGTTTTTTGACAATGAAGCCCTGGATGAAGTTCAAGAGCGGCCCCGGCTATGAAGGAGGACGCTGGTTCTCAGCTGGAAGTAAAAACGAGGTTGTGATTGGGTTTGAGGCTGCAGAATATGAACAGCGCAAAGTTGGTGATACATTCTATGCATCCATCACCCCTGCTGGAAGTACAACGCCTATCAGGCATGAGTTCAAAGTGGTGGGGATTCTCGAGCGCACAGGAACGCAAGACGACGGCACAGTTTTTATGCCGATTGATACGGCGCGAGAATTTTTTAACCGCCCCAATCAATTAACCATTTTAGGAATTAAGCTCAAAGAGTTTAACCAGTTCAAAATGCGTGATTTCGAAGCTCGTTGGCTGAGGCTTCCAGAGGTTCAAGTCGTAGGGTTACAACAAGTCAAGACGACGTTGGTTGCCTTGGTGGCGACTGCACAAACAATGATTGCGGCTGTTGCAGCGATTGCAATTGTAGTGGCGCTGATTGGTGTGATTAACACGATTTTGATGTCTGTCTATGAGCGTACGGGCGAGATTGGCATTATGAAAGCATTAGGAGCCAGACGACGCGACATTTTTGAATTAATTTGGCTCGAAACGTTAATTATTTGTTTGCTTGGAGCGCTACTGGGCTGTCTGATGGCGATCGTTGGTACGGGGGCTGTGGAGCGGGCCATCAAATCACTCGCAAATCTTGGTGTCTCTGGATCGATTGTCAACATTACATCAGGTGTCATTGGCTATGCCGTATTAGGCGCTGTAATTCTTGGCTTTTTCGGCGGACTTTACCCTGCATGGCGTGCAGCCTCTATGAGACCTGTAGAAGCGATTCGTGAGGGGGCAGTATGATCATCGAAGGACATGGACTAAAGCGTTATTATCGACGCGGAATCGAGACAGTCAAAGCACTGGATGGCGTGGATATTTCTATCAATCAAGGAGAAATGGTGTCGATTCTTGGCCCGTCAGGTTCAGGCAAGACAACCCTGATTAATTTATTGTCATGCTTAGATGCGCCGACGGATGGAACCCTGTTGGTCAATGGTAAATCCGTCGCAGGATTGTCTGAAGATCAGTTGGTGGAAGTTAGGCGTGGGACCCTGGGCTTTGTATTTCAGCAATTTCACTTGCTTCCCACTCTCACTGTGACTGAAAACGTAGAGCTGCCTCTATTGTTTCTAGGCAGAAGACCGAACTCCGCCAGAACCCGTGAAGTTTTGGCTATGGTGGGACTGGGCGACAGAGCCGGGCATCGCCCCAGCGAACTCTCTGGTGGGCAAATGCAACGCGTTGCGATTGCCCGTGCGTTGATTATGGATTCCAAAATCTTAGTGGCTGATGAGCCCACAGGAAATCTGGACAGAGCCTCAGGAGAAGCAATTTTTCAACTCTTTAGAAAACTGGTGAAAGAAAAAGGTCTGACGATTATCATCACAACCCACAACATGGTTTTTGGATATGAGGCTGACCGAGTGATTACATTGGAAGATGGGAAGATTGTTAAGGAGGAACGGCCCTAAACTACAAACAGGGCCCTTAGCAATTTGGCATCTGCATCGCTAGCGAGTGCAATTAGATTTGCATCGCCAATAATCTCCATTATGGCACTTGGACTTGCCAATTCAATGGAAACTCGACCCTTCCCTAGGTCTCGAATCACAGCGTTGCATGGAAGCAAACTGGCCACATCGGTGTTGCACTGAAAAGCTTCGTACGCGAGCTGTGGATTGCAAGCCCCAAGAATGACTACTGGCAATAAATCTTTTCCAAGCTTCTCTTTGATTTTTAAGTGAAGATCGATTCGAGTCAGAATTCCAAAGCCCTCAGTCTTAAGCGCCTCTGTAACGCGTTCTACCGCGGTTTCTACGTTACAAGCGAATTCTTTCTTGAAATTGACTTTGCCCATGTTTAGAATTTAACATGAAAGCATCATCCGTTGCATGACCGAGGTGCTTCGATTTGAAATGGGTTAAGTAACAAGTAAGCATGCTGATATCTTTTGTGCGCATTCTAGTTTTGATTCTTTGTGGCATAGGACCACAAATGGCGTGCAGCATGGTTGAAGTGTCCAATGGTTCCGAGAGTAAGCTTACAGCTCAAGAACCTGTCACCCAGGGCGATCTTGAAACAGGCTGTACGGCTGCTGTTCATGCTTGTAGCTGCCATGCTTCTTACTATTTCGCCGCTTCCCTGATGTTTCCCCTGCCGTTCCCAGCGCGTGAGCTAACACCAAAGCTTTCTTTTTACCAAGACAAGCAAATTATTTCTCAACTCCTAGAAAATCAAGCATTCCGCCCGCCCATTGCCTAAACGACATATTCTAAGATGTTCGTTGGTTGAGCCATGGAGGGCGTTATGTTTATTCGATATTGTTGGGCTTTGCTTATTTTCACGAGCAAAATAAGTTTTGCTGCGAGTGATTTAGAAAGTCTCGTGGAGCGCGCATTGGCCAGAAGTGACCAAATTGTGGCCCAGAGTGCACGCATTGAAGAAAAACAAGAGGCCGCTACCCAGGCAGGTGCTTGGCAGAATCCAGCTTTTCAAATTGGCGCGGGTGCCAAGTTAGCTCCGCCCACGTCAGGACCTGTTTTGCAGGTAGGCTTAAGCCAGCTCTTTTTCTTTCCAGGCAAGCAATCGCTGCGAACTCAAGTATTGAACTTTGAGAAGAGTCTGGACGAAATCAGGCTCAAGGAAGCCGAACTGGCTATTACGATGGATGTCCTTCGTCTGGCTTATGAAGTGGCCATCAATCAACGGAAGGCTCAATTTGCCGAAAACCGACGAAAGCGATTTGAGCTCGTCAAAGCCTATGTTGCAGGGCATATGTTTGCTTCCCCACAACAAAAAACCACCAGTATTATTGTTCAACAGAAAATCCGAAATATTAGTGCCGATGAAAAACAAATCCAAGGCGCACTCCAGGCCACTTTGCAACAACTTAAATTCTACACGGTCGATGACAATTCACCGAACATTCAGGTGCCTTGGTTGCAGGGACAGCATGCAATAGATGGGGTAGACTGGGCATCCAAGGTCGCCAAGGGCAATTTCGAACTGGCCGAGCAGCGGGTCTTGCTCGAACAAGCGAGTGCCGAAAAAAGTCTCGCTTCAAAAGAGGTCCTGCCAGATTTATCGCTTTCGGCATTTTACAATCAGGAAACTGCGGGCCCCACCGAACGCATATTTGGCCTTGGCCTCAGTCTGCCAATTCCAAGCTGGAATCTAAATCGCTCTGGAATTCGAAGCACTGAACACAAAATAAAGGCTGAAAAATACCAGCTTTCACTGAAAGAACGAAAAGTAGACGCACTTCTACAAAAGCTTCTGGCAGAAATCACGGCCACTCAAAAAATCGTGATTCAGTATCCAGAAAATACCATCGCCAATTTGGAATCTGAATTGCAGACTATGGAAAAAGAGTTTCGCCGAAACAGGGTCGATTTTTTGCTGTTTTTAGAACTCGATATTCAGGCTGCTGAAACCGTTTGGCGCGTGCTCGATGCTCAGCTGTCTTATATCGACAAGCTGGCTTCATTGTATTTTATGGGTCGTGATAAAAATCTTCTAACAGACTTGGTAACACTATGATTGATAATCTTTTAAATCGGTCTTTTCAAAATCGTGGGCTTGTTATCGTAGGCTTTATCGCCTTGGCGCTTGCCGGGTCTTACTATCTAACTCAGTTATCGGTTGATGCCGTTCCAGATATTACGCCTGTTCAAGTGGTCATCAACACCAAAACGGGTGCGCTGGACCCAGAACAAATTGAGAAAACAGTCGGCTCTCCCATTGAAACTGAGATGGCTGGCTTGGCGCATAGCAAAGAAGTTCGCTCTTTAGCCAAATATGGGCTTTCACAAGTCGTAGTCATTTTTGAAGATGGCACCGATATCTATTGGGCGCGCCAGCAAGTATCAGAGCGATTGCAAAATATCAGGGAGCAATTGCCCGGCGGGCTGTCTCCTGAACTTGCACCTATTACGACTGGTCTAGGTGAAGTCTTGATGTACACGGTTCAGGCAAAGCCAGGTTCTGAGTTGGCGCTTAAACCAGAACAAGAACGCCTTCTTTATCTGAGGACGATTCAGGACTTTGTGCTTCGTCGACATTTAAAATCAACCGTTTCTGGGATTGCTGAAGTTGACTCGACCGGCGGATTCAAAAAAGAAATCCACGTCGATGCTAATCCGCACAAACTGGAGTCGAAGGGTTTGGTTCTCGATGACATTATCGAAAAACTGAAAACGTTGGGTGAGAGCTTTGGGGGCGGTTACATCCAAGACCAGGGCCAGCAGGTGATTGTACGGACGCAGGGCGCTGTCCAAAATCTTGATCAAATCCGAGAAATCGCCATCGCACTGGATGTTTTTGGAAAACCCATTCGCGTCAAAGACGTAGCCAATGTCCGCGAAGACTTTACGCAACGCTTGGGGGCAGCGACTTATAATGGCAACGAAGCTGTTTTAGGAACCGTGCTGATGCTGAATGGTGCTAACTCTAGAAAAGTTGCGATGAATGCGGAGGCAGCGTTGTCCAGCGCTCCTTTGCCACCAGATGTTGTAACAGAAGTGCTTTATTCTAGACGCTTTTTGGTTGAAGCCACCATGAAAACAGTTGCCAAAAACTTAGCCGAAGGGGCAGCACTGGTGATGATCATTCTGTTGCTGCTGCTTGGCAACCTGAGAGCGGCCTTGCTGGTGTCACTGGCCATTCCACTTTCCATGCTTTGTGCGGCATTGGGCATGAAGTATTTTGGGATTTCTGCCAACTTGATGAGTTTAGGGGCCATCGATTTTGGTTTGTTGGTGGATGCATCGGTTGTGATGATTGAAAATACGTTGCGGCGATTCTCTGAAAGTAAAGTGCAGCTCGATCAGAAGACGCGGTCTGAACTTGTTCTCAGTTCGGCTAAAGAAGTTGCGCCGACGGTTGCAACAGGCCTGCTTTTGATTATGGCCGTATACATACCCATTTTGGCTCTGGAAGGCGTGGAGGGAAAACTCTTTCGCCCCATGGTTGAAACTGTATTGATGGCCTTGGGTTCCTCGCTTTTAGTGGCCCTGATTCTGATGCCTGTGCTGGCTTATTGGGTATTGCGCGGCGTCAAACCTGGCAGCCATGACACTTGGCTTTTTTCGATCATCAAGAGAGCCTATGAGCCCATTCTTGAGTTTTCGTTGAATCGTCGTTTCGTCATTCTCATCCCTGTGATTGCATTTTCTATCGTGTCATTTTGGCTCTTTTCGAGACTCGGCGCGGATTTTATGCCAGCTCTCAATGAAGGCGATATGGTCATCAATCTGACGCGCGACAGCAAGATTGGCTTGGACAAATCAGTCAATATGCAAAAGGAATCAGATAAAATCATTGCGAGCTTTGAAGAGGTCAAAACGGTCTTTTCTAGAATGGGAACGCCAGAAAGCGCCACCGATCCGATGGGTATTCACTTGTCTGATACTTTTGTGATTCTCAAAGACAGCGCTAAACAACAGTCCAAAGAAGCGCTCTTTATAAAAATTCGAGATGCGCTCGAACAAAAAGTTCCTGGTCAAGAGCTCATGGCGAATCAGCCCATCGAAATGCGCTTCAATGAAATCCTCGAAGGCAGTCGGGCCGATGTTAGCCTCAAGATTTATGGTCCGGATTTAAATCAACTCATTGAACTTTTAGATGCAGCCAAAGAAAAGATTGAAAAAATACCGGGGGCCTCTGAAGTAGAACTCGATGCGCTCACGGCTCTTCGGAAAAGTCCGGTCTTAAATATTCAAGTGAATCATGAACACGTGGCGCGCTACAATGTCGATATCGGCGAAGTGAATCGAGTGCTTGAATCCGCTATGGCAGGATACCCCGTTGGAAGTTTCTATGAAGCCAACTGGCGATTTCCTATCGTCGTTCGGCTCACAGAAGAGTGCCGAGAAAACCCTGAGGAGTTGAAAAAACTGCAGGTTGCTTTGCCTGACAGAGGCGCTGTGGCATTGGCCGAGCTTGCAAGCATCGAGCGCAATGAACAGGTTACGACCATCGCTCATGACAAGGGGCTGAGATATGCAGGCGTGGCAATCAATCTATCGGGTCGAGACACTCAAAGTTTTGTTCAGGAAGCCCGCGCTAAATTAGCATCTGAGCTCGTTTTACCAACAGGATATTCGCTTTCTTGGGGTGGCCAATTTAAAAACCTAGAGCGTGCTCAATCCAGGCTGATATTTTTGGTTCCCTTAATCTTGCTTGGCATATTTTTAGTGATGTTGAAGCATTTTAAGAATATCAAACAAGCCTGCTTGGTTTATTTAAGCATCCCTTTTGCAGTTACCGGCGGTATTGTTTCGCTCACGCTCAGAGGAATTCCTTTTAGTGTTTCTGCGGCCATTGGGTTCATTGCACTCACAGGAATTGCTATTTTAAATGCCATGGTACTCGTGACTTTTTTTAATCAGCTTCGTTCAGAAGGTATCTCTATACACAGAGCTGTTCACGATGGTTCTATGATCCGACTGCGACCTGTTTTAATGACCGCTTTGGTGGCTAGCCTGGGTTTTATCCCGATGGCACTCAACACAGGACTTGGGGCAGAAGTACAAAGGCCCTTGGCGACGGTTGTTATCGGTGGTTTGTTGACTTCAACTTTGTTAACCCTGCTTGTGATTCCAATGCTTTATCTTTGGGTTGAGGACAAAAAATGAAACCATGCTGTGAAACAAGATGTGACAATGAGGACTTTAAAGGTTCTTGGTGGGAGCACCCAGTTCTTCGAAATACGTTGCTCGCTGGTATTATTGCGAGCTTTGCGTTTCTATTTTCACATTTAGGTTTTATTAGTCAATTGATTGAGAACCTGCTTTATGGAATTTCAATCCCGCTGGGTGGCTACCACTGGGCGCGTGAGGGGATTGAAAAACTCATCCGCAAACGTGTGATAGGTATCGAAATTCTTATGTTGGCCGCGACGGCGGCTTCAGGGGCTATTGGTCTATTGGACGAGGCTGCAGCACTGGTTGTTTTATACGGTATAGCTGAAGCTGTAGAGGAGTTCACTTATTCACGTACCCGTCACGCCATTCGTGCATTGCTCAATCTTTCACCAAAGGAGGCCCGGTTATTTCGGGATGGTAATGAATTCACGATACCAGCGGAGAAGTTGTCTCCGGGAGATATATTCATCGTTCGGCCAGGTGAATCCATCGCAACAGATGGTGTCATTCAATCAGGAACATCTAGTGTAGATGAGTCATCAATCACAGGTGAATCAGTCCCTGTTGATAAAAGTGTCGGACAAAAAGTGTTTGCGGCTTCCATGAATCGACAGGGGGTACTTTTCATTCAAGCCACAGCCCGGTTCGCCGATAATACACTTTCCAAGATCATTCACCTAGTTGAAGAGGCTCAGGAACAAAAGGGTCGAGCTCAACAATGGATCGAGCGCTTCGGCAACTTCTATACACCCGCCATTCTTATCACATCGTTGTTATTGGCTGTCATCCCATGGATGTTTGGCCTGGAGGCGGAATGGTCATTGCGAGCCGTGACTCTACTCGTAGCAGCAGCCCCATGCGCCCTTATTATGTCGATGCCGGTAGCGATGGCTGCCGGGATAGGTTCTGCTGGCAGAAGAGGAATTCTCATCAAAGGTGGCGCACATTTGGGACATTTGGGAAATGTACAGGTAGTTGCATTTGACAAGACCGGCACTTTGACACATGGCAAACCATCGATTACAAATATCACAGCGTTCCAAGGCAACGATAACAACCTGTTGATGGTTGCTGCAGGACTCGAACGCTTTTCTGAGCACCCACTGGCACAAGCCGTATTAGAGGCTGCCAACGCGCGGAATATTCATCCCTTGGATCTTGATCACTTTGAAGCATTGCCGGGTGCCGGTGTGGCGGGTGTCATTCACGGTAAAAAATGGTATTTGGGAAGCCCTGATTTGTTTGTTCAGCTCGGAATAAATGTAAAACAGGCAATGAGTTCCGTTGAAAAGCTTCAACAAGAAGGTAAAACAGTCATCTTAGTTGGCACCTCGGAAGAGCTTGCGGGTCTTATTGCATTTCGGGACGAATTGCGTAGTTCGGCAGCATCAGTCATCTCTCAGCTTCACGCAGATGGTATTCGTACTGTGATGTTAACCGGCGATAATTCGCGCGCAGCATTTGCCTTAGGTACCCAAGCCGGTATTGATGATATCCGTGCCAATCTAAAACCTGAGAGCAAAGTTATTGCCATTCAGCTTTTACAGAAGCAGTACGGGGCCACGCTGATGGTTGGCGATGGTGTGAACGATGCGCCTGCCCTTGCCGCGGCAACTTGCGGTGTGGCGATGGGTGCCATGGGGTCAGATGCCGCAATCGAGGCTGCAGATGTTGCACTCATGGCTGACAAGCTCGAAAAAGTTTTAGAGGCCATAGAACTTGGTCGAAAGGTCCGACGTATATGTTCTCAAAATATTATATTCTCGATTTCAGTGCTGGCCATACTAATACCATTGGCCCTGCTGGGTTATCTTAGTGTGACCATTGCTGTGCTCGTACACGAAACAAGCGAGATACTTGCTGTGGCCAATGGCTTGCGCGTGCTTAGATATCCAAGAAAAGTGATTTAGTTGCCTCAAAAACAGCCTCAACTCACATATCCGCCTGTTAATCTGGCTAAATGTCCGTTCAAAGATTCGATTTCGTAGGCACCCTCAAAGCACTTGAAACAACACCCCAAGGCTTTGTGCGCGTAGACGCACGCCTCACGCGAACGGGCATCTTTACTTACCATAACGACGGCAAAATCACACGCGAGTTCAGGCCTCCTGAAGAGGTCTTTCGGTGTGACTCGCTTAAATCCATTGCTGGAGCACCCGTGACTGATTTGCACCCTGATAGTTTTGTTAACCCTGAAAACGCCAAAGAGCTGGCTGTTGGATTTGCTGGCGAAGAAATCAAGCCCGATGGCGACTTCGTCACAGCCAAGCTCACGATTACTGATGCTGCTGCGATTGAAGGCCTCAAAGAAGGCTCGCGTAAAGAGATTTCACTTGGCTACACCTGTGAAGTCGAAGACTCCCCCGGTGTTCACAATGGTGAGCATTACGATGCCATTCAGCGCAATATCGTTGTGAATCATATCGCTCTTGGCCCCAAAGGTTGGGGGCGCGCAGGCCCTGAAGTGTCGGTCAAAACCGATTCTGATTTTCAAAAACGTGTCGCAGAGCGTGTCAAACTGATTCAAAAGTGCCAAAAATACCTGACACGCATTGATGAACAAAGCGATGCCGACCTAAAGCTCGCTGTGATTCAGAAGTTGCTACCAGAGTTTAAGCCGGTATCTGCGCAGGATTTATACATAGACGGCCTATTCGATGCAGCTATCGCGCTCAACGATCAACGCAATGACAACTTAGCCAAAGTTCAGCTGGCCATGACGCCTACAGCACCAAAACCTCGCTCGAATTTATGGCAGCAACCATTGGCTGCCCACCTATAGGAGAATATTTTGCAACTTTCGTATTCAAGCATTCGTAAGCCTGGCCTCATTGGCCAGAAAACAGATTCCGGTCCCAGCTATGTTGTCTCGGCAATCTGCAAAGACGCTTTTCAAGCAGGCTCTTTGGTTGTGTTCGATGGCGATAAACAATGCCGCGTACCAGTGGCTAAAGAAGACATGGGGCTGACCATGGGCATTGTTCTGTATCAAGGCTTCCCAATTAAACCCAATAGCACCGTAAGCATTCTGCGCTCAGGTCGCGTGCGGGTGGAAGCTGGTACAGACGTGGCTGCTGGCAATCCTGTTTATGTAAATCTCAAGGCCAATACGCTCGGGGCTGTGAAAGACCCTGACAGTGTGCAGCTCAAGAGCGCCTGTTTTATCCAGAGCGCCAAAGCGGGTGACGTCGTTGAGTTAGAACTTGATTTGATTGGGGGTATGCAGTGAGTTTGATTAACCGTTTAGATGCCAGCTTCGATGCTCGGCAGGTGGCCTTTTTAGAAAAGCAGCTCGAGTATATCAAGTCGCAGACTTACGATATTCAGTACCCTGCCCTAAAAGCGCGGCTGTTTATCCCCGTCAGCAACGATATCCCCAATGGCGCAGCGAGTTTCAGCTATCAAAGTTGGGATGAGTTCGGGCGTGCTGAATTAATCTCCAGTTACGGCGATGACTTTAAGCGCGTTGGTGTGGGCGTCAAAGAGTTCGTTGGGTCGATTAAATCGGTCGGTGCCTCCTATGCCTACAGCATCGAAGATTTAAGACGCTCGGCGTTTTCCGGCGCCAACTTGGATAGCCGTCTCGCCCGTGCTGCCCGCAATGCCATCGAATTTGAGCTCGATAATCTGGCGGCCTTTGGGCACAAAGAAAGTCAGCTCTTGGGTTTCTTGAACAACCCCAATGTGCCCGTTAAAAAAACTGCCACTTGGTTTGGGCAACAACCTAAAGATACGCGCAAGATTTTGGACGACCTGGCCGGCATGGTGAGTGATATCGTTGACCGGACCGAAGAAGTTCATGCGCCCGATACGATTTTGATGCCCACCAAGCATTATGCCTATCTTGCTCAAACGCCCGTGAATCCAAACTCTGAAACGACAATTCTCAAAAGTTTCTTGGCCAACAACCCCTACATCAAGGGCATCGATAGTTGGAAGAAGTTGGATGCTGATAGCCGTATTGTCGCTTACAAACGAGCGCCAGAGATTTGCGAGCTGCAGATTCCACAAGAGTTTGAGCAGTTCCCGCCGCAGCCCCGGAATATGGAGTTCGTGATTAACTGCCATGCCAAGTTTGCTGGAGTGTCTATCTATTACCCCTTGGCCGTGACCTATTTGGATGCAGTATGACCGTTTTAGCCCAAGACTTTTTATTGCGATTCCCCGAGTTCCAAAGCCTTACCCAGGATTACATTGAGTTGATTTTAGACGAGTCAAAAGCTGAGCTCAACGAAGTTGTTTGGGGCAAAGAATATCGAGCAGGCGTGTTGTTTTTGACGGCTGATAAACTGGCGCTGTCGCCCTTGGGTGAGCCCGCCAGATTGGCCCCCGGTGATGGTATGACAACTTATCGACAAGAGTTCGAGCGTTTGCGTAAAATTATCTCCACGGGGTGCCTCGTCGCGTGAATCATGTTGTTGATACAGACAAAGGCTTTGCGCGTATTGTCGGTGCGATTAAAAAAGCTGTTCAACAAGCCTATGTGACTGTTGGAGTGCATCAAGAAGAGGGCGATAAACCCCATGGTGCCTTCACTGTCGCTCAAATTGCCGCTGTACACGAATATGGTTCCGAAGATGGCAAGATTCCTCAACGATCGTTTATCCGGGATACACACGACTTAAATCTGCAAGCAAATCTAGAGCGATTGAAACGCTTGGAAGAGCATGTGCTCACAGGTAAACTCACGCAGCATCAGCTGCTGACCTATTTGGGTGAAGTGGCCTCAAAGCAAATGGTCTCGCGGATTAATCAAGGCATCGCGCCTGCGCTCAAACCAGCGACTATTAAACGCAAAGGCAGTTCGAAGCCGCTCATCGATACAGGCCAACTCAAAGGCTCCATCTCGTTCAAGGTGAACCCGTGATTGCTGT
Source organism: uncultured Myxococcaceae bacterium (assembly GCA_964635635.1). Lineage (GTDB taxonomy): Bacteria > Myxococcota > UBA727 > UBA727 > JABDBI01 > CAZWPE01. Next base: position 493,423 of record CAZWPE010000001.1, read on the forward strand.
TCAACGCCACTTTGAAAAAGTCACAGGCCTCAAGTTTGTGTGGGAAAACGAGCCGCGTGAGATGCTTCTAAAACCCTATGGCGTGCTCAAACTCGGTGCGAGTTCAATTTTAGGCAGTGATAATATTTATGATGACACGCTTGTTGGCAGCCGTGAGATTGTTTTGCAGGTTCAAGTCTTCTCGAGGTCGTTTAAGCTCACTGAGAACGCTCGGTTTTATTTAGAGAAAGCCCGAACATCGTTGGCCTATTTCAAAGCAGACAATCTGATTTTTGATGGTGCGCACCCGATTGTCGATTTAGATTTCGTGTTCATGAACCGCCAAGAATCCAGAGCTGGGTTCGATGCCGTGTTTCGTCGATTAGAACTGCAAGATTTATCTCAATATTCGCCAGGTTATTTTACACAAGTGGAACTAAAGCATGAATCTTGATTCGATTATCAATCTCAGCATTACTTCTGAAAGCGTCCAAATGTCTCAAGCTGGTTTTGGTATGCCTCAGATTATCGGCAAATCAGCGCCGTGGCCTGAACAGGTACGTGCGTATACAGACCCTGCAGAAATGCTCACCGATGGTTTTAAAAAAGATGACCCATTGTATCGAGCTGCGCTGAAGCTCAAATCGCAAAGCCCCTGCGTAAAGAGCTTTAAGATTGGGCATGGTGATTTAAATGCACTCTACGAAGCTGATTCGAACTTTTATGGCTTAATATTAGCCGAGCCGACCCCAGAAGCGATTTTAGAAACGGCCGAATGGGCTGAGAGCAAAAGAATCCTGTTTGGGGCTGACATCTCCAAAATGGATGATTTGCCTAAAACGCTCAAACAAAAAGGGTTTAACCGAACCTTTGCGTTCTATCATCCAGACCCGCATGAATACGCGGCGGCGGCGTTTATCGGGAAGCTTTTTCCGACACAACCTGGCGAGGCAACCTGGGCTTTTAAATCCCTGGCCAGTGTATCGCCATACCCACTAAGCACCCAGCAAGCAGCCGAATTGGATGCCCACAATATGAACCGCTATGTGCGCATCAACGATGTCGGTGTCACCCTGCACGGCAAGTGCGTGTCGGGTGAATATATCGATACGGTTCGAGGCATCGATTGGCTTTATGCACGCATCCAAGAGCGCATTTTCATGCTGTTGCGGAAAAATCCTAAGATTCCTTACACTGAGAAGGGCGTTGATTTGGTGCGCTGTGAGATTATGGCGCAGCTGAAAGAAGCCGTTGTCGCTGGCGTATTGGCTGTATTTCCAGAACCAACCGTTTCAGCACCCAGAGTGGTTGATATTTCAGAGTTAGATAAGGCCAAACGAATTTTGCCTAATGTTTCTTTTACGGCCTGTCTGGCTGGAGCGATTCATGCGCTTGAAATCCGAGGAGTTGTTAGCCTATGACCTTTCATGAATATGACCCCAGTCAGTACTCGATTACGTTTAATGGTATCCCGATTGAGGGCTTTGCGGAAGATGATTTCGTGCACATCGAAATGGCAAGTGAGGGTTTTTCTGACGATGTCGGTGCTGATGGGCATGTGACCCGAATACGCTCTCGCGACCAACGCGGTACCGTGACGTTTAAACTCAAAGGCTCCAGCCCCACCAACAAGATTCTATCGGCACTTTACAAAGCCGACATGAATGCGCCCAATGGCACTGGCGTGGGTGCAGTGCTCATCCGCGACACGCAGGGACTATCTGTGTTTGCAGGTGCTCAGGCTTGGATTGCTGGCATGCCCAAGACGAGCCTGGGCAAGAAGCTGGGCGATGTGGAGTGGAAGCTCAGGGTTGCGAGTTTGGAGGGTTTTGTAGGGTAGCTTACACCTCCTATGTCTGCTAGATAGATTTCATGAAATTACGAAAATATATACCTCAGGATGCTGAGCAAGTAATCCAACTATTTCGAGACACGGTTCATTCGATTAATGCAGTTGACTATGACAGTGTTCAACGGCAAGCCTGGGCGCCCGATAATGACCCAGAACGTTACGATAAGTTTGCTAAGCGTCTTCAAGATAATATCTGTTATGTTGCTGACCTAGAAGGAAAGATTATTGGCTTTGGTGATATGAGTCACGATGGTTACTTAGACCGGCTTTTTACGCATAAAGATCATCAGCGCCAGGGAGTAGCTGCTTTAATCTATCTACAGTTGGAGCATGATGCTCGCAATCTGGGACTCAAAGAAATTCGAACTGAAGCTAGTATCACGGCAAAAGGCGCGGCTGAACGAGGTGGATTTGAAGTACGTGAAGTCCAGGATAAAGTGTTTGGCGGTGCTGTGTTCCGAAACTATGTCATGGTCAAAAAATTGATATAAGGTTTAACTATAACCATCTACGAACTTTGTTTGCGTAGCTATGATATTCTTTTCCGAATTTTTTGTTTAGATATCGTTCTTCTCGAGTAATCACGTATCGATCTAGAAACATAACGAACGGAATTGTCATCAGCAGTATCCAGAAATTATCAAACGCACTGGCAAGGCCCACAATAAACAAAACGAATGAAAGATAGATCGGATTTCTTGAGAAACGATAAACGCCTGTTTTGATGATACGTGTTGTTGGTTCCCATGGTTTAATATCTGTATGAGCCTTCTTAAACAGAAAGGCTGACCCGATGAAAATTGTCATCCCTGTGACGATCAAAAATCCGGCCAGAACCCATTGGAACCTTACAGAAATCCAGTGCAACGGGAAAACAAGTTGAATGCCGACACCAATCAATACACATGCTAGCCCGATTAATGGGGGCGGTATATAAACATGAGCACTGTCCGGATTTGCTTTCATGGTTAGGTAATCTGCTGAAGAATCTGTGACAAATCAAGATAGGCCCAGTATTCAACAATTTTGTCATTCTTAATGCGATACACCGTCATGCCAGAGTATGACACAGTTCTAGATGTTGGCTCTATCTGTTTAAAGATTCCCAAATGGGTTCCTGTTGCTTCCCAACCAATGGCAACCAAATCATCCTCGCAGATTTGCAATACGTTTTTAACAACCAGGTCAGGAAATGCATTCAACCAGGTTTCCGCGACCTTTTTCAGCGGTTCAATCCCTGTAAAATCACCCAGGGAACTGTGAATCATAGCCGCTGGGCTCACCAAATCATCAATTGCGCCTAAATCTTTTTCGTCCCAGATTCGGCGCATGTACGTTTCTGCAATATTTGTCATTTTAAAGACAGCCTGCCTCTTTTAAATCGCTTAAACTTTGCAAAATCTTGTCCGTGCTTTGATTAATTTGCGCTCGAATTTGGTTCAGGCCGTCGTCTGTTTGTAGACCACAGTCGATTGGGTCTGTCTTCAGTTCGTCTACCACTTTAGACTGAATCGCTTTGGCCTCATCCATTTGCTTTTGAAAAACGTCTCGAACTACGGATTTAGAAAGGCCATACTTGGCACCCTGCTCAATTGCTTTATCCAAGACCTGTTGTTCTCTGGCTGGGTCCAAAATGGGTTTTTTGTGACACCATTTCCACTTGGCTACATCGGGCATAAACTGCAGGCGTTCTGTCAAAGCAACATTGAGTTTTTGCTTATATTGACCACATGAGCCTGTTTGATGCTGAGATGTGGTGGCACAAGCCATCAAAGATAAAATCATCAAGAATGAACAAAAATAGGGCATCATTTTCATACCTCAACCGATATTCAGTTATTCAGTCTTAGGTAAACCTAGACATCTATTGACGTGACCCACCTAAACCCATACCCGGAAATAACGAAGCCCATGTTTGAGCTCTGTTTGCAGCTTCTACTGCAGTCATCTGCAAAATATCGGCAGGTAGATTCAACTCCATTTCTCTGAGCCTTGTAAGCATAGGAATAATAGGGGCATTTCCTTCAACTACAACAACCATCATTCTAATAGTATCGATAATCTCTTGGGCTCCATTACCTCGTGTGCGTAAAAGTACGGCTGCTCCAAATTGATTGAATAAATTTCGATCTCTAAAACTCACTGTAAATGCATTTTGAGCATTCATAATGATATCTGCAATTCTAGATGACGCTGAGCGGTTCACATAGGCAACTTTACCTTGTGGCGTTAGTTTTTCCCAATCAGCGAAGAGGGTTCCTGTGTAAAAAATTGAACAAATAAAAATCAATCCAAGCTTCATTTTGTCTCCATGGTGCATTAAAATTCAGCCTCAACAAGGCTGTCAGCCTGATATCCTTGCCAGATGCGCAAAGAAAAAGAAACCACCCTCAATGGCAAGCGAATCAAAGTCACCCAACTTGGTTTTGAAGAAGGCATGGACCTGCTGGTTGTGCTTACCAAAGCTCTTGGCCCATCGCTTGGCGCACTCGCCAATGATACCAAACAAATCACTCCGGCTCTGTCAGAGTTTGCAAAGCAACTCAACACCAATGACCTCAAATATGTCGTTAATACGCTCGCTAAAAGCACTCGGATTAACCGCGAAGGCGACAAATGGCCACTGCTTGAGCCCGAAGTCGACCTGGCTGGTGAATACGGCTTCTTGTTCAAATGGCTCGGGTTTGCTTTGGAGACCAATTACGGCGGTTTTTTTCCCGAAAGCAGCAGCCTAAGCCAGCTGCAATCAACACTCCAAGCGTTTCAATCCCAAGCCACATCCGATGGGGAGTCCATCGCATCGTGACCAGCGAGCAATACAAAGCCAGCCTCATCGAAGTTCAGCGTGACTGGAGCATTGATGACGTGATGGATGCCAACGAAGTCTTAGATTTGTTTGAAAAGCTGAACAGGAGAATGCATGATCGTTCGTGAACTACTCACCGTTTTTGGCGTCAAATACGACAACCAAGGGGCTCAAAAAGCAGAGGCTTCGATTCAAAATTTGATTGGTAATGCACGCATGCTTGTAGGCGCACTGGCCGGCAGCGCAGTTGTTCTAGGATTGAAAAATGCCATTGAGCATCAGGTCGAATTTGCGCAGCAGCTTGACCGAACCAGTAAGCGCCTCGGCATTCAGACGGATGCACTCCAAGAGCTGCGTTATGCCGCTGAACAGGCTGGTATCGAAGAGCGCGCTTTAGATATGGGCATGCAGAAATTTATGATTCGAACAGCTCAGGCAGCTCAAGGCACCGGTTCTGCACTGGATACCCTCAAAGAACTTGGCGTGGCACTCAAAGACAGCGCTGGTAATTTGAGAGCACCCAGCGATTTGCTCGCACAAGCAGCCGACGGATTCGCCAAAATAACCTCGCAAGCTGATCGTGCCCGTATTGCGCAGACGCTTTTTGAAGAAGAAGGCGTGCGGCTCATCGATATGCTTCAAAATGGCAGTGAAGGTCTGAACAAGATGCGTCAGGAGGCTCATCAACTCGGCGTTGTGATGGGCAATGAATCTGTAAAATCCGGCGAACAAATGGCGCATACTTTTAAGCGCATCACTACGGTAGCTCGTGGTTCTGGTCGTGAATTGTTTGTGGCTATTATGCCCGCCCTCGAACATCTTGCAGCTGGCATCGAGTATTTAGGGCGGAAGTTTATGCAGATGGGTCAGCATACCACCGTGCTCAAAACAGCCATGGGTTTACTTGGAGTTGCTGCGGGTGCGTTGGCCATTAAAATGGTCATTGCTTTTGCACCAGCCATTTTGACGTTCACGGCGATTGCTGCTGCCGTAAGCGCAGTGATTTTAGCCGTGGATGATTTGTATAATCTATTCACTGGTGGCGAGTCTATCACTGGTCGATTCTTTGATGGCATCAAAAACTACTTCAAAGGGATGATTCCTGATTTGGAAGCGCGCGGGTTTACGTCTTCAGTCGCTTTGTTAGGTGGACCTTCGAAGATTTCGAATCAGTCCAACGTGGTTGCAAAAACAAACCAAAACCTCAAAGTCGATGTGCATGTGAAGTCGGGTTCAAACCCAATGGAGATTGGCAGTGAAGTGTCTCGGATGATTGGGCTTGAACTCGACCGATTGCATCGCAATACGTATTTGGCGTTGGTTCCACAATGAGTATTGTTCAGACAGTCTCGATGCTGTTTGATGCGCCTAAAGCGGCCATTGGCGAAGTGATTCTTGATGTTGCGATTTCTGAAACGCATACGCTTCAAGCCCGAGCGACCGAGCATCCAGTAGAATCAGGGTGCAGTATCATTGACCACATTCAAACATTGCCTGATTCGATTCAACTGGACGGAATTATTTCCAACACGCCAACGGCTTTTCTGGGAACCCCATTCTTTGAATCTGGCAACTACGCTGATGAAGCCTTTAGGCAACTTGAAGAGCTGATGAAAAGCGGCCAGCCGGTACAGATTGTCACGAGTTTAAAAACCTACAAAAATATGGCGCTAGAAAATCTGACGATTAAAAGAACCGCCGCCAATTCTGACGCACTGTGCTTTAGCTGCTCAGCCAAACAAATCCGAATGGTTGAAAGCAAGATAATCAGCCTGCCAAAGCCAAAAATGAAACGCGCGCAGGCGAAGAAATCGTTAGGCAAACAACCTACAACAAAAGCGCCACAGCTTGTGACTGAAAAGGCAAAATCATTGTTGTCGAGTATGTTCTGATGGAAGTTTTAGAAATCCCCTTTCAAACAGACACGCCGCACTATACCCAGCAAACTGAGCTTGATGGCAAAACCTACACGCTGGAGTTCGAGTTCATCGAACGCGAAGGCTTTTGGATGCTGCACATTGGTGACCAAGATGGCGACCCACTGGTTTGCGGCATCAAGCTGGTCGCAGATTGGCCACTGCTGAGGCGAGACTTGTTCACCATAGCTTTGGCGCAGCTTGATGGGAGGCTGATTGCTTTTTAGCCGAATCGCTGAACTCAGCATTGGCGACACCCAAATCAGTGGTCTGGATGTCAGCTTCTTCGTTGAAAAGACGCTGACATCCGAGCCAAACACTGCTGAAATCAAGATTTATAATTTGAACGATGCCAATCGTAAGACGCTGCGTGACCAGCAGCATATCCCAGTACTGCTCAAAGCGGGCTACGCAGGTTCTGTCGGTTTGCTCTTCAAAGGCGACTTGACCGAAGTTTTTTCGCAACGCGAAGGTCCTGATTGGGTCACAACCATACGAAGTGGCGATGGCTTGGTTGCTTTAAGAAGTGCGGTAGTTCAGCAATCGTTCAAGGCTGGGACACCAATGCTGGATGTGCTCAAAAGCATGGCCAAGACTTTAGGCATCAGCACGGGCGATGCCATCCAAAAACTTGAACGCCTTGGGCTAGAAAATATCGACAACAGTATGGCGGTGTCGGGCAACTCGATGAATCAGCTTCATAAAGCACTAAAGCCATTAGGTCTTGAAGCGTCGATTCAAGACAACGCCCTGCAAATACTGGTGAGCGGCAAAGCGCTTGAGCAAACGGCGGTACTGTTATCTCCTGAAACAGGACTGCTTGGCTCGCCGCAGCTAAGCAATCACGGGGTCTTGCGTGTGCAGGCACTGCTCAATCATGAACTCTTCCCTGGACGCAAAATAAAGGTCGATTCAGGAGAAATAAAAGAGCTCAACTTCAAGATCCAGCGTGTTAATTTTAGAGGTGATACGGCCGGCTCAGACTGGACCGTAGACATTGAGGCCAACAAGATTTGATTACGCCATCTTTACCTGAAGTTTTAAAGCAAGCATTCGATGCTCGATTGGCATCTGTTTATACAGCCTTGCCGGGTCAGATTGAACGCTATGATGCGGGCAAAGCCGATATCAAAGTTGAGAACCTGCCTGTTTTGTTGGATATCCCCGTCGTATTTTCAGTGCTGACCTTCCCCATCAAAGCTGGCGACAAAGTTCAGCTAATTTTTAACCAGCATGATTTGTCAAAGCCCATCGCTTTTCTGACCGAGCAGAAGTCAGATGATTTTATCGCGTTGGCCAGCAAAGTATTGGCGGAATTAAAATCCATCACGCAGGCATTCAACTCGCATACGCATGCGGGACCAACGGGGCCTGTAGTGCAGCCAATGATGGTACCCAAGTCGGTGGCGGCATGAGTGATTTGAAACTCAAAGACGGCGATTTAGAAATCAAGAATGGCGATTTCGTATTGACACAAAACCTGGCTGAAGAAGTCACACAAACGCTTCGAATCCAACTCAAAACGCTACAAGGTGAATGGTTTTTAGATGAGCGCGTGGGGATTCCGTATTTCACACGAATCTTAGGCCAAAAGCCACACAAGCTCACACTCTTGGGCATCTTTCGTGAAGCGATTCTTCAAGTCGACGGTGTGGCCAAAATCACCAAAATCGACGTCGATTATGACCACAGAACACGCACTGTCAAAATAGACTTCGAAGTCGAGCTAACGGATGGCTCAAAAGTGAGGCTGAATGTCTGAATATGGTGTGACACCCAGAGGATTCAGGCCAAAGCCGTTTGAAGTTATTCAAACACAGCTTCAGGAGTCGTATAGAGCGCGCATCTCTCCAAGCTTAAGCTTTGCACCCAATACGATTGCAGGCCTACAAACAGGAATACTGGCTGCGCAATTGCGAGAACTTTGGGAAGTGGCTGCAGGCGTTTACACTAGTTTGGATGCCGATTGTGCTGAAGGTCGAGCATTGACAGCATTGTCGTCCTTGACGGGCACCGTGAGGGCCTTGAAAGAAGGCGATTCAGATTTGAGAATGCGCCGTTTCAAAGAACTCAGAGCGCCAGGTTTGTGCACGTTGGAAGCTCTTCGATCGAAGTTGAAAGCATTGCCTGAAGTTCGAGGCGTTGGAATCTTCAACGACGATCAAAAACATTGCTTTGAAGTGGTGGTTTTAGGCGGCGATGATGTGCTGATTCAGAAAGTAATTACTCAGAATAAACCGCTGGGTATTGCGGGCATTCTGAAGCGACCGGAAGTGGTTCAGCTTTCTTTGGATATCGACCTGGTCACCAAAGAAGATTTATCACCTGAAGATATTACCGCTATGAAACAGGCCTTGCTTGAGTATGCGCGCGATCAACTCAGTTTGGGTGAGTCGGTAATTGTGACGCGCTTTTATGGGCCACTGTTTCACTTCCAAAAAGTCATCGATGTCAAAATCGCGCCATTTACTCAAGCGATAAAACCCAATGAATGGGTTGAGCTCGCCAAGGATAATATTCAAATTCGCAGCACGGTGGACCCATCATGAATCTGCTGCTCAGCCAATTCCATGAATCGCCCAATCTCAATGCCATTCAGGATGCGTTTTCAGAGCAGATTGCTGAATTAGAAACTGTCTTTGAGCAGCTGCGCAATTTCATTGACCAAGCCGCTGGTGCTCAGCTCGATATGCTGGGCAAAATCGTCGGTCAAAAACGCTTGAGTATGAGTGATGCGGATTACAAACTCTGGATTAATGCGCGCATATTGCTCAACAAAAGCCGCGGCATTGAGACAGACTTAAGGGAACTGCTGCGGGTTTTAATCAATCGAGAAGTGCAGATTCAGGAACACCCTGAAGTCGCATTCACCGTGTTGATTGACCAAGCCTGTCGGCAAAATGCACAGAGACTGTTTGAGATTATCAGCGAAGCAAAGCCGCTCGGTGTGAAAGCGCGCCTACAAATTGCTTTGAAAGAACCAGTGTTTCGATTTGATACGCCTCAAACGACGCCCAGTTATTTGATGGAGCTTTATGAATAAACCCACTGCCAATACTGCCTGGGCCACGGCTGAATCCGCGAAGAAGGTAGAGCCTTTAGAATCACAGCGCCAGTCCGGGTGGGTGCATCAAGACACGCCATCGTCTGGGGTCATAAACAGCTGGATGAACGCTGTGCATCAGTGGCGAAGCTATTTAGAGCAAACTGTCGACGAGCAGGAAGAACACCTTGATGCACTAGAGCAGCATGTTGTGGCCCTGGAAGCAGTCGTAAAATACAACACGGATGAGATTAAGAGGCTCGATGCCTGGCTGGGAAGAATCCAGGCTTATATCGAAAGCCACCCAACTACACAGCCTGCACCGAGTCGACCCGAACCAGGAACCCCACCGCCCGGCATGCCGTCGTACAAGTGGGATCAAATACAACGTAACCAGGGGCGAGGACCCCGATAGGAGAAAACAAACATGTGGATGACGATACTGAATGGTTTTTTAATTGCGCTCGGACCTTTGTTTTTGTGGCTGCTGAAAATAGGCGCTCAAAAACTAACCGACAAGTTGAGCGATTATGTTCAACAAAAAACAAGCAGCGAACAGCTCGGGACATTTATCAAACGCATTGACGATGCCGCGCTTCGCATCGTGAAGTCGGTGTATATGAGCTATGTCGATGCGATTAAAAAGCAAGGTGGCCAACTGACATCAGAAGAACAACAGAAAGCCAAACAGCTCGCTGTCGATAAGCTGAAATCCTATTTGGGTGCGCCTGGCATCGAAGAACTCGCCAATATCTTTGGATATACCCAAGCTGAAGCTGAGAAATATCTCGATGACCACATTGAAGCAGCTGTCTACGATGCCAAGAATGGCGTGAGGTCTGGTTTGGGAAATGGGTCTATCAGTCTTGCCGTTGCTTAAAGAACAACTGCTCATCCACGAAGCCAAACGGTGGGTGGGTATTACCGAACAAGGCGGCAACAACCGAGGTCAACTGGTGGCGCTATTTCAACGCGCCGCCGGTGGTCTCGCGAATGGCGAGCCTTGGTGTATGGCCTTTGTGCAGTTTTGTATTCAGGCGGTTGATAGCCTGGTGGCTGATTGCGATGGCACACAAGAGAAATCGGCTCTGTTCAAAGGCGAGCACTGTCTGACCATCTGGAACAAAAGCCAGGCGCTTAAAATAGACACACCAAAGCCTGGGTGCTTATGCATTTGGCAGCACGGTCAGACAGCCTCAGGGCATGTGGGCATTGTGGTGGATGTGAATGCTGATGGCAGCATTATGACGGTTGAGGGCAATACTTCCAGCGATGATACAGGCAATCAACGTGAGGGCGATGGGGTATGGCTCAAACGTCGGCGACTGGATTCGGCTGGAAGTTTGAGGTTTAAGGGGTTTCTGCGGGTGTGGTAGAACAGTCAAATGGCCAAACCCATTGACTCTTTCACCGATTATATCGTCAATGACCAACTAGCTCTTTTGCATGTCAAAGCTCGCAGGATGTTTGGCGGGATTGGGCTTTACGCGGGTTCTGTGTTCTTTGGAGCCATTTGGAAAGATGAGCTCTATTTCAAAACGAATGAGCAAACGCGCTCGAAATATATCCAAGCTGGCATGGGACCCTTTCAGCCCAACGCGAAACAAACACTCAAGTCCTATTATCAGGTCCCTGGTGAAGTTGTTGAGCACCAAGATGAGCTGATTATTTGGGCCAAAGAGGCGATTGGGGTTTGGCGGACGTCTAAGGTCTAAGGGATTAATTCGCCCAATCCCCGACGTGACTGTCAGCGACAGATGACTATTTGACGCGTATTTACGCGTATTTACGCGTATTTTCATATTGCATTGTCTGATTAGGCTGCTATGAAACGGACCAGTGAATCTTCTATCCCCAGTTTTATTCCCTGATCTGCCAAGTAAATGGAGCACATGATGATCGATCTAATGATTATTGGGCTTTATTTGTGCTGCATTTTAGGTCTTGGTTTTTATCACGGGCTCCGCACAAAAACGATGCGTGCTTACTCAGTGGCTGATAAAAGCTACAGCACACCCATGATGATTGCCACTATGGTTGGGGCTACAATTGGTGGTGGCTCCACTCTTGGTCTTTCTGAACGTGTCTACCAATTAGGTCTGCTGGGATTTATTGCATATATCGGTTTTGTGATTGAGTTATCCCTCATCGCATATTTTATCGTTCCGAGGGTAGCTCAGTTTAAAGATGCTCTTTCTCCTGGCGATATCATGGAGAAATTTTACGGGAAATTTGGCCGTGTTTGTACCGGGGCTGCAGCAATCTTTAAATGCGTCGCAGCAATTGGCGGGCAGATTTTTGCCATTGGTTTACTGCTTCAATATTTTACCGGTGCCTCAAACCATTGGGCTATTTGGGCGGGATCCGCTGTCGTTGCAATTTATTCAGCTTTTGGTGGAATTAAGACGGTTACATTTACAGATGCTATCCAGTTTGCTGTTTTAAGCATCGCAATCCCGATGCTGTGCAATATCGCGTTAAGTCATCTCGGAGGATATCAGGCACTCTTTTCAGCGGTACCGGATTCATATTTAACCATCGTTGGGAACCCTGCACTGGATGCGACATTTTTATCTGTTTTGTTTCTATCAAGTATCCCCACCTTAAATCCTGCAATTTTGCAACGATTGCTGGTAGCCAGGGATGAACGGCAACTTCGAATATCTGTTTGGAGCAATGCCCTCATTGTTGCTGTTGTATTTTCCATCGTAGGCTGCATCGGGTTTGTTGCGTTGGTACTCAATCCAAATCTAGATGCTCGAATGGCATTTCCCTATCTTATTCAAACAATTTTACCGCCAGGACTTCGTGGATTTGTGCTGGTGGGGATGGTTGCAGTTGTTGTGTCCATGGCCGATTCGTATCTAAATGTTGTCGGTATCACATTTATTCGTGACGTAGTAAAACCGCTCACAAAGAGGAAGATGTCGGACAGATTAGAACTCCGTCTTACACAGATTTCGACGTTTATATTTGGAATTGCTGGCGTTGGCGTGGCATTTTCGTTCCCAAACCTGTTTAGTATCTTGGTTAAATCTCGTTCCCTTTGGGTGCCACTAATTACCTTTCCATTATTGGCAGGTCTCATGGGATTCTCGGTATCTCGAAAGTCATTTGTTGTCGGAGCAATCGCGGCGACAACGGTAGGCCTGATTTGGCAAATATACTTTATGGATATCTATGGGATCGAAGGTATGTTCATGGGGTTTGTCGCAAATGCGATCGCCTTCTCAATCAATCATTATCTGGAGGTACGGAGACAAAATGCCATTTCTGTGTTTTATCGAAGGCATCTTCAACAGGCTTTTGAGAACCTCTGGTTTGCCTTTACAGGAGTACTCAAAGCTGCCTGGGAATACAGACCTACTTTAGAAAATCTGCTTCGTTATTCGTCCAGGCGGGTTGAATCACACGGCGCCCAATACAGTGCTTTCGGTATTTTTGCGATGTGCATCTATGTGATTCCGTATGGAAATTGGGGTCACAGTGGAGAATATTTTTGCAATTTGTTGATGTTTCTTCGTTTCTTTGGTGGGGTTCTTTGTTTTCTTCTGTTGGTTCGCGATGGGTGGCCAGAGCCCTTAAAACGATATCTGCCCCTCTATTGGCATTTCACGCTGCTCTACAACCTGCCATTTCTAATGGTATTCACACTGTTGGAGAGTCAGGGTTCATGGCAAAGCTTAAATAATATGTTGCTTGGCTTCTTCTTGCTGACGGTATTGGTGGATTGGAGGAGTTTTCTCGCCATCGTACCGCTTGGGATTTCGGCTGCATTCGGATTCTTTTGGGCATTTGAAGACCGAAGCTTTCCTGAAGTCGAAATCGATAGAATCTGGTGGGCCATCTACATGTGTGGTTTCGCAATTCTGATTGGTCTGATATTTTCAAGAGCCAACGAGAAAGGCAACCTGAATCAAATCAACTTATCTAGAGCAGCTGGAGGCAAGGTAATTCATGAAATTCGCATTTTGCTTTCATCGGTCTCAATGCTCATGAATAACTTTAATCGGCATGTGAATACCCTATTCTCTGGACACAAATTAGCACTTCAGGCAGGGCTCCCCGTTCAAAAGATGTCAGATCTGGATACTTCTGAAATCAGAGACTTGCCAAAAGTCATTAAGAGCCAGATTAAGCTTTCGTTTAATACCATGGATGTTTTGCTCAGCCATCTCAAAGATGAGGGCGCCAAAACAAACCCTGAACTCTGTTCCGCTCTTCAGTGCTGTACACTCGCTGTTGAAAGATATCCATTTCAAGATGACTGGGAGCGAAAACTTGTTTCCTTAAATCTTAGCAAGGATTTCTATTTCTGGGGGCATCAGGGTGTTCTCATGAACATCCTGTTCAATCTCATCCGAAATGGCCTCAAACAAATTCACAGAGCACAAAAAGGCACCATCGAGATTTGGATTGAGGAAACCAAGGAAAAGAACGAGATTCATGTGCGTGATACGGCTGTCGGAATCAGCCAAGAACAGTTTGACAAACTCTTTCAACCCTTTGCTTCCGGGGATAAAACGGGAGCGGGACTTGGACTGTATTTTTGCAAACAAGAAATGCAGCGCATCGCCGGGGACATTGTCTGTAAATCGCTTCCCGGAGAGTTCGCAGAATTTATTTTAATATATAACAAAGTGAGTAAATATGAACAAAATACCGTGTTTTAAGCACCCGTCAACGATTTTAGTGGTCGACGATAATCCCCTGTTTTTGGCCGCGCTTAAGAGCAATTTGGGCACAGACTCAGATCGCTTTATATTTGTCGACAGGCCCTATAAGGCTTTAGAAATTCTGGAAGCCTCTCCAACCCCAAAGAACAGAACCTGCCTTCGTTCCTTTCCGGAGATGGTGTACGATGGCCAGCGTTTCGGTGTCATCACAGGACTCATTGCTGACTATGAAATGCCAGACATGAACGGCCTTGAGCTCTGTGAAAAAATTAAAGCGCCAGTTCACCGAATTCTCCTCACAGGCATCGCAGACGAACGAGTTGCGATTCAGGCCTTCAATAAAAAGCTCATTCACTGCTATATCAACAAGTCTGAGCTATGTGATGCAGCTCGTTTGGCGCCTGCCATTGAAAATGGGAAGCTGGAGTATTTCAATAAAATTACAGAGTACCACCAGTATCTCATCCTACACGACGAACAAGAACGAACGATGCTCGATCCGGCATTTATTGAATTTTTCTGGAAGACTAAATCTAACTTGGGAGCCATTGAACACTTTCTTATTGACCCAGTTGGAAGTTTTGTGTTTTTAAATGAGCGTGGGCGTGCGACCACGTTGTACACTTATCATGATGGCATGCTCCGGTATCTTTTAGAATCGGTTGAAGCGCGTGACGTTCCGCCAAGACACCTGAGAGCTTTAGCATGTGGAGAGCAGGTTCTATGTTGGCATAGCACGCCCGAATATCCCGAGTTGCCGGGGCATTTATGGTCTCAATATATGCGACCCGCGATTAAGATTAGTGGCCAACAAAATTATTATTGTGCCGTAGTTCCTGAATCTACCGGCTTAGACCAAGCCAGAATCATTCCATTCAAATCTTGACGATATCGCCCAAGTAAGAGAAATATAAATATGATGAGTGAAATATTACCAAACAGCGACGAGATGGGCGTTCGCATTCGAATGGCCCGAAGTTTGTTGCCGTTAAATCGAACTGAATTTTGTGACAAACATGGACTTAACCGTTACACCATCCAAGCCTGGGAAATCGGCCGCAATAAAATTGGCCTCACTTCGTTACGGAAATTTTGCGATGCTTTAGGACAAGAAGGCGTATTTTGCTCGCCTGAGTGGCTCCTGCATGGCAAGGGCGATAGTCCGTTTAAGATCGGCTCCCGTGGGATGGAAATCAAGGCTGAGAAATCTTGGGTCAAGCAACCCCAAGCGAATGCCAGTGAAGCTCAAGAAATCGAAGACGAAGCAGAGTTCTTCAAGAAGAGCCAAAGCAAAGCAGGACATAATGTAGTGGTCTTGCAGCTTACGGACAGTGCCATGGAACCTCTTTATGCCAGAGGTGACTATGTGGGCAGCCGTGCGGTTCCAAGCAAGCTTGTAGACCAGCTTGTGGGGCAAGTCTGTGTGATTGAAATCGGGCCAGGCAATTTTGTTGTAAGGCGTCTGATGACTGCTGGAAACAGCTATCTGTTGGTTCCAGCAGATTTCAATTCGAAAGCTGCCGTTTTGGAAAAGCTCGGAAACATCTTTGAAATTGTCTGGCACAGGAAATCGACAAAATTGGGTGTTAGCTAATGTCAAAAAGACGGCTGTGGAATGCAGAAATTCGAGCTAGTTTTACTGTAGCCAGATTGTAGCCACCTGAGCAGATTTTGATCAAATTGGTGGATTTAAGTGGAAAATCAACTTGAAAATATTCGCATTAGGACGCCATTTTGGAAATCCATCAACACCATGGACATCCCCCGGCAAGACTACGAATCTGGGGGTCACATGTTCGAATCATGTCGGGTGCACCAAAATTTTCTATACTGCTAGACGAGTGAATTAATCAAGCCGAAATTAGCTGATGTACCCTAACGCTGTTCGCCTGAACAATCTGGAGTCATCACACGAGTGAATGCAGAGATGAACAGCCGACAGATGGCTGCTGAAAAGGGCCTACACCTGGATGAGTCGGGTCATACCAGTGTTCACTTTAGAACTCACTCAGACGAAACTAGAGGTAATGCTTCTACGCACTTGGGTCTATTCTCTCCAATATGGTTTCATAACCGTTTTTCTCTAAAACTTTCTTCTCAGATACACCCAAATACTTCAAAACATTAAGAGCCATTAATTGAGCACCCTCAATTGAAGGGTTATTTTGCAGATGCTTTTCGGCTAAATTCCAGGCTTCTTTAACCGGATGTTCATCACCAAATGTGTTTAAGAATTCTTTTATGATCGATGGATTTTCTTTAAATCGCTTCGTCAACACGAAACCAAGCAGAAATTTGCTTGTACTCTCGTTAAGTTCGGCTTGTTTGTCTCTAGCATACTTGGCATAAAATGCTTTTGATTGGAAAATGGCAGCCAAGGTTCCTGTTACTGCGGCAATCGGAATGGTGACTGGAGCCGTGACGGGAACTCCCATCGCAACGCCTGTAGCCAACCCTGCTGACACAGCAAGATTGCCCGCTGTAGCCTGATCAGCAAGTTGCTGTCGCCTGCTCTCAAGATTATTATAAATATGTTGCAACGAGCTATACACAACATTGTTAATTTGCTCAGGGTCTGCTCTCTTTTGAGCATCAAGCAAGCCAAAACCTTTTAATAATTTAGTGTTGGCCGGCGCTTTTTTTATTAAATCGTTTAATTTGAGAAGAGCATCTAGTTCATTACCTTCTTTCCAAAGAGCTCGAAGGGTAAAAGCAGCAGTAACCAGACTGCCCCCTAAGCCTGCAACTGTTGAAGCGGCGGCAGTGGCGGTGCCCGCGCTCACTCCGGAGACAGAAACTCTCGAAATTTCTGCGATGCTTGAAGCGCTGTGTCCGAGGTAAGACGCTTCAGTAGAAGCATCAATTGGGATCGAGTATTTTTCATAAAAACTGTTCAGTTCTTCTTTTAGACTTTTGCTTGGTGCCGAAGAGTCTCCCATTTTGTTGACAAGCTGAGCAGCTTCACGCAAAGCTTCCTGGGCCTTTCTGTTATTCTTAAGCTGCTCTTTCTCCATTGGGTCGAGCTCCTTGCTTTTAGACTCCAATTTCCGCTCTTCTTGTTGAAGTTCAAAAATCTGAAGCGAGAGATTAGCGTAAGCGATTTCTTGATGTTCTTTTAATTGTTCAAAATGCGACAGTACTTTGTCGCTTTTTAGAAGATACTGTTCGATTTTTTTTCCAGATTCCGAGCCGCAGTATTTATGCTTTGAAGATAGTCGTTTACCTTAATAACCTGCTCAGGTTTGCTTTTAAGATTTATGCTTGAATTTTTGTCTTTAAATATTTTTTCGAATTCTTGATTTGCGACACCGAGTCTCTTTTGCCAGTTAAGCAGTAACTCCAGGTGACTCTGAAGCCATTTTGAGTTCGATAGTTCGGAGTCACTTTTAGCTTTTTCAACCGCATTTATTTGTTCATCAAGAGCCCTTATTTGCGCTTTAACTTTCTGGCTTTCTTGAAAAGAAGGGCTTTGCTCAAAATTTTGTAGCCCTTTAATCTCTTCAGTAGTTTTTGGGGCTAACTCTTCGAGTTTAGACACTAAATGGTCACTGTATTCGGTAAGGATTAATTTAGTCCTATCCTTTTGTTGCACAAAGTCGATTCCCTGAACCAACTCAGGTGAACGGAGCCCACTATTTGCTTTTGGAACACTTCCATCAAATGTATCGAGTTCTACTTCCAAACGAGTGCTCTCAGGGCGTTCTGCCTCTGGGCCTCGAACAGGCACAAAAACACCCCCAGAAAACGGTTTAACCATAATATGATTATACCACGCTAATCATGCGCTTATTTTTATTGATTTTTAATGAAAAATTCAAGCGAAAAATCAAACAAAATCAGGGGGTTGAGAAGTAAGTCGCTATATTCACCGAAATCCTGATTATCTTTGTTTGTTCAGAGTCGCGGCTCTTTCAAGTGCCGGGCTCATCAAATTCGGATCTTGGTTCGCTAAGGCATCCAAAAAAGCTGAATAAATTGGGAATTGTTCGTCCAGTTCCTTATAGGCAGACTTTTGGTCATTTTCATTGCTGCTTTCTAAGCGTTCCGGAATATTATTACTGCTGGGGGCGTCAAATACCACAGCCCAAATCAGCTTTTCTTCTTCTTTGATTAAATCGATGCCTTTTTGGAAGGGATTGGTCTCTGTTGTTTTCCCTATAGCATCTTCAGTGGTGACAGCGAGAGCATAGATATCTCCAAAAAGTCCAGGGCCTCTTCCTATATACCTCATTGTCCCTATTTGATCATTTGGATCCTCAGGCTGTAAGTAATTTCTTAGCCCTTCAATGTCTGCAAGGAAACCGCGCCCATCCTCACTGATAAGAATATTGCTGGGCTTGATATCTCTATGAATAATGCCCGCGGCATATAGTTTTTGTAATGTCTTGGCGACATCTTGTAAGACTTGCATTCTTTGCTCAGATGTCAAATTTTCTAACTGACTTTGCAAACTTCCGCGCATTAGAATATCTCTGGCTTCAGTCTTGTCACCCACAATTAATCTAACGCCAGATGCACAAACTTCAAATATCTAAGTTCGGGACAGGCATGCGGAAAGGGGTGGTCGGACCCTTGGCCTGATACTCGCAGTATGCGCCCTCTCCTACGTGCCCCGGATAGAGCTTCTTCGATAATCTTTAAAAAATCATCAAACCCAATGTGACTGGAACATGAACTTAAAGATAACTCGCCACCCGCTCGAACGCGCTTGGCAGCAGCCGTAAAGATTTCAATATATTTGCTCTGCGCCAGCTCTTTTTGGTCTTTAGAGTGAGTCATAGATGGCGGGTCCACAATAATGTGGTCCCAGGCTTCAGCGTTGCCACGTAAATACTCAAAAACATCCACGCACAAGCTGCTATGTTTACTCTTATCCAGGCCATTTAAAAGCCAGTTTTCTTCAGCCAGCTCCAGCGCACCTTTTGAAATATCTAGACTTGCAACACGGGTTGCTCCACCGAGGCCTGCGTAGACGGAAAACCCACCCGTATAACTGAAAAGATTTAAAACGCTTTTACCCGCACTCACCTGACGAATATAGTTTCGGTTATCCCGTTGGTCTAAGAAGAAGCCTGTTTTCTGGCCTTTTTCTAAGTTAATCTTAAACTTGATGTTGTTTTCAAGAATCTGAACTTCTCCAGCCCCCATAGTAGGAGTTCGGCGCTCTTTTTCCATCACAGTTTTACAAGACGTATGGCTCAGAATCCATTGAGTGATTAACTCTCGGTCCCAGAATTCAGAAGGCCCCTGACCATCAAATTGCAGAACGGCCACTGAGTCATACACATCACAAACCAAACCCGGCAAACAATCCCCTTCCCCATTAAAAAGTCTGTAGGCATTGGTCTGTGAAGCCCGCAGCGGTGCCCGCAGATCGTACGCACGCATGAACTGTCTTTCAAGAAAAGCGGCACCCGGTGGAGGACTGTCTAGACTTAAGATGCGTAAGGCCAAGACGCTGTGTGGGTCATAGATTCCCCATCCTAAATCTCCACTCTTGTCTGAAACCTGGGCCAGCTGAGCTCTTTGGACGACTCCTGGCGAGTTCAAAGCATCTTTGTACACCCAAGGATGCCCTCGCAAAATAGAGCGGCGCAAATTGCGCGATAGTTTAATCTTCAGTCGAGCCATAGGAAACCTATAAGACAAAACATCATTGAACGCCACTGCCGGCCATTGGCTCAGAGTACTTTAATAGGCGAATAGGCGTTAAAACAGGCACCAGGCACCCATATCTATACAAGTTAGGTTCCCAGGTAGCTTTCCAGCAGAACCAATTTAAATCTTATAAAACCATTAGATGCCAGTTGCTAACATGTGCGCGCCTGACGCTTATTCGCCTATTTGACGGCTATCTTATTAAAGTTTAGCCAAGTCGCGCACAGTTATATCCTCAGGGAAAATCAAGTGCCTGATTTTAAGCCAGGTTACCAATCTTTTCTGCTGTTGAACGCAGTCCTCTGATTCGGGTTCCGAAACTTCGATATCCAACCTGCCCGGAACTCCACTACCGCTTGGCATTTGTTCAGGACGCCCCAGAAAGATATCACAATCTGGCTTGATATAAAAATGTGCCCGCAGGTCGCAACAGTCTTTGGCGCTGAATACGTGGATTCCATCTTCTTCAGTAAGACCACAGCCTTTTGCCATATGAACCACAATATGGTTTTTGACGTCATTGAAATCGGTCGAGCTTGCCCTACAGCCCGGAGACATTTGGAGAGTTTTATACGCATCAGCCTCCAATTGAGACCTCAGTTCTTCATTGAAAATATCGGCCAACAATTGACAAGATAAAAACAAATAAATTAACGCTAAATTTTTCACTTGAAAATCCTAGCAAATCAGGATTTTTTGTCAACCATTTGCCCTCAAACCACTGTTTTTTATTAACTTTTTAAAAAGAAGACGCCAGACAAAAACGCTACTTGCAAGCAGTTCCCAAAGATATAGCGTTTTTATGTGATGATTCAAAAACATGGCCAAAGGCAGTCTTTGGTTTGGCCGCATTAAGTAAACCTATAGGTTCTATTGCAAACGTTGAAATGGCTTGAGCTTAGGAAGCTGTCCATTTCGAGTTGCGCTGGTTAAATCTGGAGCATTATGCCTAGGCTTAAAGTCTGGAACAGGCACTTGATCAAGCTTTCGTTTAATCAATTTTTCAATCCCATACAAAAAGGGTAGTTCATCGGTTGTGACCAGAGAAACCGCCGTTCCCGTAGCCCCTGCCCGACCTGTTCGGCCGATTCGGTGAACATAGTCTTCCGGCACATTGGGCAGGTCATAATTGATGACACAGGGAAGCTGGTCAATATCAATCCCTCGGGCAGCGATATCAGTTGCAACCAGAACACGTATCTCAGCAGCCTTAAAGCCAGCCAATACTTTTGTTCGATTAGCCTGAGATTTATTGCCATGAATCGCTGCAGCCTGAAGACCTGCTTTTTCCAACTGTTCAACCAAACGATTAGCACCATGTTTGGTACGCGAAAAAACTATCGCCTGTGGCCAATTGTTTTTCTTAATCAAATAGCTGAGCAACTCCGTCTTGCGAGACTTATCAACCCGGTGAATAACCTGAGTTACACTGTTTACAGTCGCATTTCTTGGCGCAACGTCAATTTCAACAGGTTCATGCAAAATTCCTTTAACCAAATTGCGTATCGCATCTGAAAAAGTTGCAGAAAAAAGGAGATTATGTCGCTTGGCCGGTAAGAGTTTTATAATTCGCCTAATATCATTAATAAAACCCATATCCAACATTCGGTCTGCCTCGTCCAAAACAAATGTATCGGTTTCATCAAAGAAAATCGCTTTCTGCGAATGCAGGTCCATCAAGCGGCCTGGAGTAGCAACCAAAATTTCAACACCAGATTGAAGTTTTGCGATCTGAGCATTGATTTTGACACCCCCAAACACAACCGCAGATCGAATTTTGAGATACCGCCCATATTCCTGAATACTCTCGTGGACCTGAGCAGCCAATTCACGTGTAGGTGTTAAGATTAAGACTCTAGTACGGTTATTTCGAGATTTAGGTTTTAAACTCAAAAGGTCCAAAATCGGCAATACAAAGCTTGCTGTCTTACCTGTACCTGTTTGAGCAGATGCCAATACATCACGGCCCATTAAAACGGCTGGTATTGCTTGGCTTTGGATTGGCGAAGGTGTCAAATAGCCCAATTCTGTGACAGAACGCACCAGAGGCTCACTGAGCCCCAATTCTTTAAAATTCATAGATTTACACTATCTTATTTAAACAATTTGCCTATACATTTTTAATTTTTACTGAAAACACCTCAACTCTTTGTATTCAAAATCGGCAACATGATAAAATAATTCAAAATGGCAAAGATTCTTATTATCACGTTTTTTCTCGTTACAATCGTAAACTGCAAAGCTCCTCCGAATATCAGTTCCGCATCTTGCCAGGTTGGAAGATTTGAGCTTGCTCAAACGCCAGGGAAATTCCAAAACTACGTTGACATACGGCCTGGAAACAATGTTGCTCAATATCTTATTACCGTTAAGATGGGAGACAAAAAGCAGTCGAATACGCTGGTGTTTGATACGGGAAGCTCGGATCTATTGGTTCAAGGAGTCCCCAGTATCTGCAGAGGTTGTCCAAGTCCTGTAAGCCAATATGGCGCATATGAACCTACAGGAAAGAGCTTGGCAACACGCGTTAATCTTGCCTACGGAACAACGGGGGCTGGCATGGCTCTTGCTGATGCCTATCTCGATACCATTGATCTTGGCTGCTCCGGCACTCCTCTCCCAAGCTTTGAGCTTCCTTTCCTGGTAATCACAACCAATCAACTCCAATTAGAGGAGGGGATCTTGGGTCTTGCCTACCCTTCACTCAGTAGACTCAAACGTCGATTATCCGACAGCCAGACTTTCATACAAGCTTTGTTGACTAACCCATCTAATGGCTCTCTAGATTTCAAAAATTTATTCGCCGTAACCCTATGCGGTAACAAGGCAGGATCTCGCGTTATTTTTGGAAGTTATGATAACGCAATACCGGAAACCAGCTCATTTCAGTGGGTTCCAATCGAGACCCAGGGATATTACTCGGTCTCTGCCGAAGATTTTTGGGTTCAAGACTGGAAATTATCAGCTGATATTTGGACACCATCACCAGGAACCAGAACCTCACTCGGAAAATTTTTAACACGATCCGCCAATGGCACCCAAACGATTGTAGACTCTGGCACAACTCTAACCCTACTCAATGAAACTCAAACGAACAACTTAAGAAGCCTCATGTTAGCAGTGAATAGCCAGAAAAAATTAGGCATCCCTAGTGCGGTGTTTGATATGAACCCCACCCTTCCAGCGCCAGCAACCTTCACAGCCAGGGCTGACACGCTTTCTCAATTCCCGCTATTAGGAATCAGCATCACTGCTGAAGCAGTCGGCTCACCGAGCACAGATTTTCAGATTTCACCACAAACTTACTTTAAAAACTGGGATGGGGGCCTGATTTTTGGCTTTGGGCAAGGGAATCGATCTCTTCAAATTTTGGGTCAAACCTTCATGGAAGGCTATCATATCGTCTTTGATATCACGAATAATCGACTTGGATTTACAACAAACGAGGTAATCTGTGGGAAATAAATTTTTAAAATTAACCATTACTTGTTTTTGCTTTGCCACGTTCATTTCCTGCATGAAAAATACAGCTAACACTGGGGGGACTTCGAAAATTGGCGTATTATATGACGGCAGCAAGATCCAAATGACGGCTGCCAATAAGGCAATTGTCGCCGCAGGGCTTTCTGAAACAAACCTTGTCTTTAGTAAAGTAACAACACTGTCAGAGATTCCAACAGGCATTGCCGCGCTATTGAATCAGGGGGTCCGTATTTTTGTAGGAACCAACTCATCCAGTGAAGCGGCACAAGCCCTTGTTAATATCGAAAACCAACCAGCTATCCTTATCAACCCATCGTCAACTACCAGCATTCTCTCCCAAAAAGACCAACTATTTCGGCTGGCTCCACCAGACAACTATCAGACTAGCGTTCTTTCAAGGATCATGCAGAGCGATGGTGTAGATTGTGTTTTTTCTATTTTTCGTGATGATACTTACGGGGTTGGCATCCTATCGGATCTGAAGACTTCACTAGGTGCTTTAGAGGATCCAAAACGAACTCAATCTCAAGCGTATTCTACGGATCCAAGCTTGATGAGTCTCGCCATCAAAACGGCAGTCTCCGAAACCAGCAAAACACTCGCAAACAGTAATTGTAAAGCCCCAGCCGTTCAAATCGCAGCATTCTCAGAAATCGACCAAATTCTGGAAGCCGCAAGCACTGATCCCCTCCTGTCTTCCACAGATTCCAAGATCAGATGGTACGGCTCAGATGGGTCCGTTGGCGCAGACACACTGCTTAACAATCCTGCTGCAGCTTCATTTGCAGTGAAGGTCCATTACGAAGCCCCCATTTTCACAATCCCGGCAACCCCCCAAGCTCTCAACACTTATGCAACATGGTACTGTTCCATGTTCGCAAGCGAACCAGATAGAACGATCACAATCTACGATGCCAATCTCTACGATGCAGTTTATTTGGCTGCCAAGACACTTCAAGCAGTCCAGATCCAAACTGTGACCGCTCAACAACTGGAAGCAGCGGTCCTGTCTCAGGCCGCTCAGATTACAGGAGTTACAGGTCCTTTGACTTTAGACACCAATGGTGACCGTCAATTTTCATCCTATGATTTTTTTGGAGTATACACCCCACTCACAACCCCAGCTACCTATGCTTTAGAGCGCGCATCCTGCAGAACCGACACAACCCCGATTTGTCTATTAGGTCCAAACTTAAATCAGTCTTTTAGCAAGGATACCTGCGGAAAATAGGCCTTGATTTAAATAAAAACACATTATCATATTTCAAATAAATAAAGCATTGATACTTGTTTCACTAATTGTTTCAATTTCGTCATTTGCTAGCACCGCAGCGCTTCACCGTGAAAAATTTCAGGAACAACAAAACATTAGGGCACCCAGCAGCAGTTTGCTCCAAAGTCAGGTGAAGTGGTACTCACTCTTCAAGGAAAATTTGAAAACAAGTTGTTAGTAAAAGGCAGCGTTACACTTAAAAGCGGCTTAGTTTTAACAGGAACCTAGCTATTTTAAATTAGGCAAATTAGTCAAAGCGCTCAGTAACTCGTTAAATTGTGGAAACTGAGCATTCAAGTCTACAAGTCCCTCAAGCCTTACAGACTCATTCTCGTTGTTAAGTTTTTGTTTTGTGGGGATGCCTGCCTTGCTGTCAAACCAGTCCAATGTTTTTTCGTTTGCTGAAATCACATCATCCACGAGTTTTTTTAGTTTTTCTGGCATATTATCGATCAAATAGTCCTTTGCCATCAAAGCCATGGGATAAATATCGGCAAATGGCGTGGCGACACCTTTAATCTTAGACAGTTCATCTGCATACGCTAAGGTTAACGCACCCGGTCGATTTCCCAAAACCGTAACCCCATCTAAGTCCCCTATTTTAGAAGCGACCTCCTCTCCATCTGGCAGGATAAAAATATTGGCTGGCTTTATATCCGTATGTACCAGTCCAACCCTATGAAGTGCCTGCAAGCCTTTGGCTGTATCAGAAAGGCAATTTTTAATGTGAGTTCTATAGGTTTCACTTGATTCAAGTTCTTCCCCAGCGGCGATTTCTTCATCAAGGTATTCAAAATATTCTTTATTGATTTCATATCTATAAGTTTCGTGGTTTTTGATTAACATTGATCCATAAAAAGAATGAAAACTCCCTTCATATAAACGATCCTTCGCATCAACCATGTGCGTGAATTCGAGATTATTATCACCAGATGATATTGATACTGATAGCAATGCCCCTGAAAGAGTTGAATTTTCATCGCTGTGTCCAGTAAGAGGCTGTGGTTGAACGGGCTTATAAAACCGGTCTGTTTCACCCAAATCTACTGCAAAATATTCTAAATCTGGCGAATTCTGCAATCTCTCTAAAATTAATTTTTGTCCAGACAAAACAGACCTTGCATGTGAAGCATTAAATCTAACAGCAGCAAATCCTTTGGGTTTTGAAACCTTTGAGGGAGTTAATGCTAACAACTCGATCTCAATTTCTTGAGCCTTATGAACTTTTTTCTTTGCTCCTTCGGCAAGTTCTTCACCGATTAGTTTGATTCTAGCTTTGTTTTCATTTCTACTCACCCAAAATTCAATAGGATTTGGTTTTTCATTGTCACGCGTAACAAATTTCCCATATCCTTGATAAGACGGATCCGTCGAAGATAGTATTTCTGCGGCTATGGCTTTGCTTAAACCATCCGGGTCTGCAGCATGAATTCCTGCAGCCTCTAAAGCCAAAACAATTTTATTTTTAAGTTTCTCAGGAGTAATATAGGATTTTCTTGTTCTCAATCCATGTCCAACTCGTTGTATTAGTAGGGCTGCGTTTTCTTCTTGGAGAGATTCAAGTGGTGATTTCTGAGGTATAAAATTAATTTCCGAAACATTAGGCGTAATTTCCAAAAAATCGGCTGGTTCAGTTGCTACCACAGACGACGAACGTTTAGTTGGCGATTCAGACAACGATGGTTTGCTCTCCGACTCCTCACTGGAATAATCATTAAAACCCCCTTTTTTTTCGACCCAATATTTCATCCAATAAAAATACAATATTTTACCGAAAAAAGAAAATTTGTCCTAGTTCAAGACATTTGAGACTCAGACCTCATTCGGTTTCATGCTCCCAACCACCTGAAAAACCGTGGGTTTCAGGGACACACCACATACAAGTGATTTCCGGGCTGTAACCCATGTAAAATTCAGATATTAATGCTGTTTATTCTCCATCACAGATTTATTTTTGAAGCTTACAGGGATTTAACTGTGTGAACGCTGTTGTAGCTTAACTAAGCCATTAACTCGTAGCGTGTGGCACCTTCATTCATGTTTAATTGACCCACCATCTATTTGACTGATGTTTCAGTCCCTTAATACCGGTTAGCATGAGAGATGAAAACAGTGATTTTGACAAGCATAGCAGCTCTCGTCTTTTCAAGTTCTACCGAAGAAGCTGCAACTCTCCTCAGACAACAAGCGCACTTCCCTAATATGAGCTGGTACACTACTACTGGTTTTTCAGAAGGTGTTCTAGAAAATAGCAACCAACCTTGTTGGGTAGGCTTTACGAATAATAATATGGACACCAATTCAGTCAGTATAACGATTCTTGATGGACAGCCTTATAAGTTTGGCACAAAAGAACTCCAAGGTTTTGGTATTACCGTTTATCAGGGTCTTGGTTATCAAAGTGACCAAACCATTATTCACTCTATTGACACATCAAAAGACATCAAAATCACGGCTCAAAATGGAGAAAGAATCAAAACACTGATTTTGACACAACAAAGCGGACTAGTTAGCTCAGTCACGATTCAAGAAAACTCTCATGAGGTGACTTGTGATTTGAATGTCCATTAAGTTTGGCTAAGCGCAATCTCAACGACATTCCCTGGTTCAAACACGCTTATTAAAATTTAACATTTACCAGTTTATTTCCATCCTAAAAACGCAGATTTAATCCTGAGCTAAATGCGTATACGGTTTGCACTCTCTGTCTTGAAACTTCAGATAAATCTTGGGTCTGTCTAGTGTTATTTTGTTCATTCGCAGTTTGAAGATTTCTTTCAGGTTGCGAAGGAACAGCTTCTGCTGGGCGTTCTTCTGGTAGCCATTGAAAATCGGCATTTCTAGGTCGATACATATTTGTGGCAGTAGCACCAGACGGCATTCTTTCTCCTTCTTCTTCAGAACTAGTTTCTGCTCGAGTAGTTATTGCCAAGCTCGTCGGCAACCAATCCATAGGCCGCAATGAAGTGCCTTGATTAGGTTGAGTAACACTGTGTTCGTTGTTATGCAGATCTTGAGTGACAAAAAATCGTAGCGCGGCTATATCGTCTCTAAAAAATGGAATAGGTGTAGGATCCCCATCTCTTATAACCCACACAGGGCGTTCAACCCAACAATCCCAAGTTCGATGAGAGACTGGCGATAGATTCGTTGAACGATTTGGGCGCTCTCTTTGTTCAAGAAACTCCAGCCGATTTCTAGCGCTTGTTTCCTCTGCAATCAGTCTCCGCATAGCTGCTCGTGGTGCAAGTATTGCTTTAACATCAGTACGCAACCAAGGTCGTCTACAATTCGGACATGAAATACTGGTCTCATGACTGGCCTTAGATTTTTCCCAACCTTCAAGACATGTCAGACAAATATGCTTGAGGCATTCACATACTTGACGCAGGTCTTGTGTCCCAAAACAAACTTGGCACTGTTCACACTCATCCCCATCATCAGAATCTGATTGAGCAAATCCACCAGCATGAACAATAATCGATAAGAACAGAACCCATAATATCTTTTTCTTCATCACCATAAAAACCTGATAGATTTTGAAATTATTCCATTCAAAGTGATCCAGCTCAGTGGTTTGAACTCATTAGGTAAACAACAAGAGATTCAAGTTTCTCCGTTGTCAGAATTAGATCGTAAGACATTTGAACAAATCAGTCATGACCCAAACCAGTTCTTGACTGTGGCGGAGCTTGATGGGGCCGTTACTGGTACGTTTCAGTTCAGTTATATTCTGTATATAACCTGTAGTTTGGTGGCTCAGTTAGAGGCTGTTCATGTCTCAAAAGATTTTAGGAGCAAAAAAATTGGAACAGCCATGATGAACTGGGCCATCGAACAGGCTCGAAATAATGGCTGTCATCGCATCCAGCTAACTTCTAACAAACTTCGAATCAATGCACATCGTTTTTATGATCGACTCGGCTTTAAAGCCACTCATGAAGGCATAAAATTGTTTCTTTAAGTTGAATGGAGTGCTTAATGTACTGGAACATTTTGAAACCCATCTAAGACAATCTATTCATTTTAATGAAAGCATTCTTTCCAGATCTGTACTGCGCCGAGCTCCAAGGATACTTCTTCGCTAGTTCTACTTTTAAAGAAGCATATTCTTGGGCGAGTTCAGGACGTTCACGCAATCTGTCACGGAAGTTCAAGTTAGCTTCAATTTCAGGATCACCTTGCTCAAAAACATGCACATGGAACTTTCGATTGTTCACAAATATCCGATGCTTTTCATGCACGTATGCACCTTTCGGTTCATAACCCAGTTTAGCCATGTCCTGACTATATTTATCGCAAACATTGATACTAGGAACAACCAACATGATATCAATGATTGGTTTAGCATCAAGACTTGGCACGGATGTGCTCCCAAAATGGTGAATTTCAATCAAGTCATCGCGCCATAGTGCTTTGAGCTTTCTGGCTTCATCTTCATATTGCTCGGGCCATGATGGATCATAATCTACAACCACCTTAGGTACCTTGAGAAACCAACTGAGCCCCTGATGAGCCTCCCAAATCAAATCCTCATCAGCAATATCATGTCCATAAACCAAAAGTGTTGTGAGCGAAAACAACGCACGTAAGCGGGCAAGTTTTTCTCGGTTGAAATCTGTCACACCATAGACAGCGCTAAATACACCACGCGCTTCTGGTGGAAGAAAAGCAAACATGAGCGATAAGTCGACTGCTGGATCCCCCAAATGAGCGTCACCCCAATCAATGACACCACACAGTTCACGTTTATCATTCACCAATAAATGCCTTGCATATAAGTCGCCATGACAGAGAACTTTTTGTTGGTTTGAAACCCTAACATCAACAGGAAAGCCCTCAACCCATTGCGTCAAAGCCTCAGTATCATCTAAGAGACCCAATGCTTTGATTTGAACAAGATTGTCACGTGTTTTAGCACGTCTCAGCTCGATATCTAATCGCTCCAATTTATCACCCGGGACATCGAGCGTGAAGCTATGCAGAGCCTTCAAAAAATGCGCCAATGGTTCCGCAAGTTTACAGCGTTCTTCTCGGCTTAGACGAGCACGGCAGGCTGTTTGGCCTTCCAGTATTTGATAACCTGCAAAGTTATTTCCAATGAACTCAAGGTTCGGGACTAAAAGCGAAAGCTTTCCGGCAATCTGTGGCAAAAGCTTTATCTCAGTCTGCATCAACTCGCGGGCTATTTCTCTGCGCGGAAATCTAAAGACATATGTTTTGTTAACCAAATAGGCCGTATTATCCCATCCCTCACCGAAAGGCTCTATTGTTGTGATTTCCCTAAAACCAGGACACTGAGCTTCAATAAGCTCTTTGGCCTGCTCAGGGCTCACGGTTGTATCGGCTTGCCAGGGTTTCATGTTTGATACGATTTATCATATACCGCAGATCTCAGCCAGCACCTGCGATAAAATCTCTTTTGGTATCGCTTTTATCCAAATATAGTCTTACTATTTTTTCATGAGTATTGTTTCCAAACTGATTTTACCCTGCTTTTTGATATTTATTGGTGGATGCTCAGACAAAATCACCCCTGACTTTCAAGCGAACTCGCTGATGACTCTTCCAGAAGATGGCCGCAGCGTCTATATTCAAGCCTTTGAGGCTGCGAGCAAAAGTATTCAAATAGAGATTTGTGTTTTGCAAGATCCAGAACTGTTAAAAAGCCTGAAAAATGCACTCCTTCGAAACCCACAGTTGCAAGTTCAAATTATTGTAGATCGAGGTAAGTACAACGCGGTCGTTTCTGAACAGGAAAACTTAAGCGCTAACTTGACCAATTTGGGTACTCAATTGCATCTCAGCAATCCCATTTTCCCAAGGAGTTTTCCCAAAATAATACTGATTGATTCTAGAACGGCAATTATCGGCTCCGCCTGTTTAGATGAGACCACCTTCGAACAATACCGAGACTACGCCTATGTCACCGAAGACACAGACATTTTGAAAGATTTAAATAATCTTTTTGCAAATGATTGGCAGTATTCATCACCCGTGGGCGCTCTCCCGCCCAACACAAACCCAACCCCACCTATTGAGAGTCCAAATCTTTTAGTTTCTCCCACCAACTCAGAGGCCAAAATGGTCGCATTCATTCGAGGTGCGCAACGCACCCTTGATATTGGTTCTGAATTACTTGGAAACACAAAACTTGAAGACGAACTGATCGCTGCTCAAAAAAGAGGCGTGCGTGTTCGTTTGATTACACCGAAAATTGTCAACGGAGCAACTTCCGATATTCAAACCCTGCAGGACAACTCCATAAAACGTTTAGGGCTTGGCGATCTTGAGATCCACGTCAGCAATAACCCACAAAGCTTCACCATGCCCTATATGCATGCGCGTATAGCCATTGCGGATGAAACAACTGCTTACCTTGGCTCTATCAGCCTATCAGCAGACTCGACAACTAGAAACCGTGAAGTAGGTCTTATCCTGACCGATCCAGCTGTTGTCCTAAAGCTTCAAACGCAATTCAATATTGATTTTCAAACAAAAACTTCTACACCATGACCAGATACTCTCCTTAGGAGATAGTTAAATGCGCACTAAGATAGATTCAAACACAAACTATGAACACGAACAAGATGGGCAACAACGTGTCTGGGGGAAGAATATACCTCAAGAATTTGAGGATATTGACGATAACCAGTTAGATAAAGAAGCCCTAGAAACCAATCAAGACCTCAAAAAAAAGATGATACCCCAATCGCCGATTGAACGGGTTCAGAGTAAAAGATTGGCTCAAGTTAATGCTCCTATCACTGTTACTGATATTCATGTAAAAACAAAAGGTCAGGTGGGTGAATTTAACTTTGAAGAATCAAAGGGTGAACCGCTTCCACGAATTCTAAGCACAATCGATGAAATTGCTCAGATCGCCAATGAAGAACATCGCAAGTCTAATTTTGATTCGACAGGCAACATGAAAGCAGAACGTAAAAATTTTGTCACCAGAATAATAACCGATGAATTCACTTTTTATTCCCATAAAAACGACCCGCTCAGTGTAAGCGATTTTCATCGACTAATTAAAGGCATGGAAGCAAGAGCACAAAAACTACCTCCTAATCTAATTCTAGTTCTTGCTTCGTTTCCGATTGCTGGACCTGACAAAGTCCTTCACAATGTTGTGTTACATGTACAATGCGGCCCACTGCCATCGATACATGCATTTGAAAAAACACTTTCTGCAGATAAAGATCCCGTTTATCCTGAACACAAAAAAGCTGAATCCCTAGGCTCTCAACCCGCGATACGAACAATGTTAAACAGCGGGGAAAATGTGATCGTGCAGGGCATTCCTTCTTTGGTTGGCACAGCTGAAAGTCCAATATTTTCAGTCTCACGCAATTCAATTGTTACAATCAAAACGGCCGGCGGAGCTGAATATCATGATGCTATCGATATTTGCTTGGAGCATCGATTTGGCAAGGCGCAAACAGAGCTTACTCAAATGTTCATGAGAGAAGATAAAGACACATTACAAGCGTCTCACCTTGTGACTTCATCTCCAATAAATATCCGCCAAAAACTAACAGCAGCAAAACATGTGCTGCATGCTGATCCGTTTAACGCGAGAAGAGTAACAAATGATCTGCAAAAAATCACAAAAATACAACCTGCCTTTGGAGAAGAACTTGAAATATTCATTCTAAAACCTCAACTACTAGAAGCATTCCCACAAGACTTAGTAAAAGCATTGAGAATCGTTGGTGAAAACAAACAATCTCAAGAGGGACATCATACTCTACTCAAATATCTTCAAAGTGATAGCCCTCATCTTCAAGGAATTGCTCGCAGCGCTCTTAGCAATATACCGCCAAGCGATACCGAATCGCTTCAAACTTTGATTAAGATTTTTGAGGGCAGAAATCCTAATTATCTTTTTGCTGCACTCGACATAATCAACGCATCACGGGACCATTTACGTGATCTTATAGAGAGCTCTAATGAGGAGGTGCGAAATTTAGGAAATAAAATACTCCACATAATGGACCCAACAAACTCAAAATTGCTTCAAACTTTAATTGAAATCATTGAGGGTGGAAACCCTGAACATTTTTTTTCCGCATTTAACACAATCAAAAAATCACGCGATGAATTGATTGAACTCACGGAACATACCAGTGAATATGTTCAAGATTTGGCAAACAAAGCGCTATACAAGCTAAACCCTATTGATTCAGATTTGAATCAAACTTTGAGGACAATTATTGACAGTGGTAATCCTGAACATTTTCTTGCTGCAATCGACACAATCAATTCGTCGCGAGATGAACTAGCCAAACTTCAAAATAATCCGAATGAAGAGGTTCGATTTTCAGCAGATAAAACTCTTGATATGGTAGATCCATTAAATTACGCATTTAATCAAAATACGTTCATCCAAACTTGGGCAAAATCCACACTCTTGGATCCAAACAATAAAATTTTGGTCAATGATAGAAATGTTCTCAAAATTGCGGAACTAATGAGGAGTCACGATCCAAGAATTCGCGATAAAGCATGGAAAATTTTACTTGAACCATATGTCATCACGGAGGAAACAATGAAGCAACTTGCAGATAAACTAAACAAAATCCTTGAAGAAAATTACGACAGTGATTTAGAGGATTTAATTGATTACATGTTTAACTAGGGCGCGTACTCGAAAGGAAAGGCGCGGAAGGCGTCTGGTGACCATTACCACGCAGACACGGTTGAGGTTAACATTGCAATAAATTCCTCAAGAAACTCATCACCCTCAATCAATTCTGAAACGAGCGTTAACATGGGTGTTGCCTCCATGGTTTGTGTCGCATCGATACTGAATAGAAAGATTTCGCATCCAGTCAGGTTGACATACGCCTGTGTAGTTTGTGCATTGAGCTTTTAGCTCTTGGCAAACAAACCCCAAAAATAGGCTCAAAAACATTTTTACCATTGGGTGGCAACCTGATTGGAATATGTTTTTAATCCCACTTATTGAATTTTTCTATAAAGCAAGGATGTTTGATTTTTCTTTTAATTTTTTCCGTGAACACTGTTTCGATATCAAGCAATACCTGCATTTCAACAGTTCAGAACAGTGTTGATGCTATCAATAATCTAGAGAAGCAAATTAAAAGAGGCCTGGATATCCTCGAAAAAATGACCAACATTGGCTATATCGTTGGGGGAGGAATGGCATTCACCTTGGGAGTTGTTTCCACGGGAGCGTTCACTGTTGCAATATGGCGCTTGCTACAAAGCAAATTTCCAAGTTTGCAAACTAAAGTGGGAATCGTAACTGAGCAGAGCACCGTATCCGCAACTAATCCATAAGTTTTGTGTGAACCAAGCTTCTATTGTTAAGTAACAGCAAATAATAGGCCCTATTTAGAGCGCCAATTTAGACTCTTGGTCTATATTTCAATCTATGTTGATCACCCAAGAGCCCAAATTGCGCGATTTTTGGTACGCAGTCATGCCCATGAGTGAACTCCAATCTGGGCCAAAACAATTTATCTTGCTGCGCGAGAAAATCGTTTTGTGGCTTGATCAAACCGGAAAACCAGCAGCACTCGCTGATCGATGTCTTCATCGTTCTGCAGAACTCTCGCGTGGATTTGTCGAAAATGGCTGCATCGTGTGCCCATATCACGCCTGGGCCTTTGGACCCTCAGGCGCTTGCACCCATATGCCGCAGTTGTCAGAAGGCAAAGCTGTCCCCAAAAACTATCAAGTCCCTTCGTTCAAGTGCCAAGAACGCTATGGCTACGTCTGGGTCTGCTTGGGTGAACCCATGAGCGAAATCCCCCTGGTTCCTGAAGCATACAACCCCGCCTATCGACAAATCGATTGCTTTAATGAAACCTGGAACACCTGTAGCGCGCGCGTGGTCGAAAACGAGCTTGATATGGGACATTTTGCAGCCGTTCACCGAGGAACCATTGGCAACAAAGATGTCCCTTTGCCACTAACCTATGACTTGACAGACCTGGGGCCAACTTCATTACATCTTCGTTCAGTGCTTAGTGTACAGGCCCCTGAGCAACAACGCAAAAATATTCGTTCCGACAAAAACATCACAACCCGAGAAATGAACGTCACGTGGTTTGCGCCTTTTGTGATACGCCTTGACATGACCTATCCCAGTGGTCTCAATCATGTCATTATTAATCATCCGACGCCCATCGATGACTCTCACATCCAAGTGCTGCAATTTCATTTTAGAAACGACACAGAAGCCCAAACCTCCAAAGCTGATTTGATTGCCTTTGAACGCAAAATCTTAAACGAAGACCGTTATGTTCTAGAATCGACCGAATTTGATTTCCCACTCGATAAATCAAGTGAAGCGCATATGGTCACGGA
Organism: uncultured Myxococcaceae bacterium; assembly: GCA_964635635.1. Classification (GTDB taxonomy): domain Bacteria; phylum Myxococcota; class UBA727; order UBA727; family JABDBI01; genus CAZWPE01. The sequence goes on from CAZWPE010000001.1 coordinate 528,450, forward strand.
TCGGGCAGGCTTTATGTTTCGCAGCAAATTAAAGGCACTGATTCATGACGTTGTCATCGCTTCTTCTTTTGAAGAGCAGCCCACTGCTTAAAAACGTTTAAAGCCCCCAGATAGCCAAAATAAGACTCCGCATCATACATATTCATAAGGAGAAATCTCTATGAAGTTTTTTTTAAGTACATTTCTTTTGCTAAGCGGTTTTTCTTATGCAGGAGGCTCTTGGTCTGGTTGCTGCAGTGAAGACGACTCGCTTGAATCACCTGTATTTTCCTGCGATTTTAAAGACATAACTTCTAACCCAGAAGCAAAAAAGATGTTTTCTTATGTGGATTTCTATCGAAAATCTGCTTGTTCACAGCGTAATCAAGAGTTCGAAGAAATGAAAAATGGCTCTGGTTTTATGCTCTCAATGGCTAAGGCTATGCTCAAAAATACAAGCTCGAGTGATAAAATAGATTTTATTCTGTCTGTTTATGCCGTTGTTTGGCCCAATAGATACATCAGTCGAGTTGCAAGCAACGAATCTAAACTCAAAATAAGAGAAATTGACGAAACAGACTTTTCAGATCTTGTGATGCACATTAATAATGACACACCTTTTTCGAAACTAAAAAAACAAGAACGCTTTCAGGGCATGATAGACAGCCTTTGTGAAAAATTAAAATACATTCATCGTGATTATGACTCAAAGAATCATTAGACCTCTTGCATAACTAGAGCTCTAATGTTGCTTCACCACTGCCCCTGCCGGGGCGGGTAAGAGGGTGGGTGTTTTACCCAGCCCAGCGTCTGTCGCTAACGCGACCTCCTCTGGCTGGGCTGTGGCACCTTCGCCCCAAAAGGGGCTTTCGAAAATCCAGAATCCGACTTTGCAATTGCCATGTCTCGGATCCAAAAAACATCAGTTCCAAAAATCCTGACTTCGAAGTAATATCTTCATGAGAACAAATAGCTTCATATTGACCGCTGCCCTGTTTTGCTTTGCTAATTTGTCTTTTGCTGCCAATATTTACAAACAAAACTGTGCACATCGTTACGGATATTCACCTTTTTCTGAAATAACTTTTACTTACAAGTATGAAGGCGAAGGACCCTCTCAGGGCTACTTCAATATTACAGCTAACTATAAACTAACCGAGGAGTTCAAAAAATACGGCCCTACTATCTTCTCACTAGAAAAGCGCAGAATTCGAAAAATTGACATTAAAAATGACGAGTTAAAGTTCTACTCACAAATACTCAATCAAAAAGACAATGACCCAGATTGGGGCAGTGTTGAATTAAGTTTCCAACAAGATGATTCTGAAGATGGACCACTGCTTCTTGTGAATTTAGAAACTGATGGCCCACGTGGTTTTTCATCTTTTAGATGTGAGCCATTCAAGTTCTAAGCTGAAAACCTGTTAGGATCGTTATGAGAAGACTAGATGCTGTATGCCCAATTCCTGTTCCCAGCATGGCATCTACTTGTGAATCATCATCAATTCTGGTTTCCTTTAGCTGCACATAATTGATCGCACCCGTTATCAATCCAGCGATTGATATGGATGCTGACAGTGCAGATGTAACCAAAGAAAAGAGTACTCGGTGATAATTTTCTTCTTCACCATAAATTTTTATGCAAAAATTAACGATCCACGATAGGATACCAACTGCTGACGATGTACCATATAAGACAGCTGTATTCCTGAGATTACCCTGAAGCTCTTCTGACTTATTCTTAGCTGTTTCACTGCTTCTTAACGTATTACTAACCAGCTGTGAAAAAACAGCTGCAGCAATCCCTGAACTTTGAGCTGCGAGAGCAAAAATTGAAGCAGTGGCGTAGAGCAAAACTTTTCCACAATCTGCAGTATCAGGATAGTTAAGCGCCTTGGCCGGTGTAGATATACTGAGTATAATTAGAGTATAAAGAGCTGGGATCAAGAATTTCATAAAGACCTCTTGAGCGATAACTCATCACTTGAAGTCTCTATTTCATTCAGGCTGGAATATTAATCAAGCTAGGCCAGGTTGTAGAGGTGATGAAACTATTTTACCTACTACTCATCATATCAACATCATCTTACGCGCAATACGGTGGAAACAACACCTTCCATGAAGTAATCAGCACAGCTAAAGGAGGTGTTGAGGCTGCTAACCGAATCGCAACTGTTATCAATAATAGCATCTCCCTGGTTCCTACTGTAACAGACAAACTTCAGGCGATTGAAGATCGTATGAAGTCCATAGAAAACTCACTTAACAGCATCAGTTCGCCAGGTTATATTGTTGGGGTATCTACCGCAGTTATAACAGTTTCAGCTTTAGGTGTTGGGATATTTATTGGAATAAGGCACTTGATTAATCGTCACAACATATTTGGTGCTGCAGAACCATACCTGTCTCCCACAGGAAACACATCCCCCTCTGAACCAACCAAGAATACTCCAACATTTGCCCTCTAAAGTGTTGTCCTAAATCGACTATAACTAAAAAACATAAGACCTATGGCCATAACCCCTAAAATCAACACATGATGTCCAACGAGCTCAAGGTCTCCACCTTTGAGCATGATATTTCTCAGTATTTCTAAAAAATAGGTCAACGGGTTAAGATAGGTCATCACTTGCATAAACTTGGGTATATTCTCAACGGGAAACAGAAGCCCCGAGAGCATTTGCATTGGAAACATCACCAGAAACCCTGCCAACATAGCCTGTTGCTGATCTCTTGAAATGGTTGAAATTAAAATTCCCATCGCTACAGAAGCGCATACAAATATAAACACACACAAAATCAGCAAGAACAAAGAGCCTTGCATGGGAACATCAAATCCCAAAACACCTGTCAGTAAAATCAACGGTAAGTTCATCATTCCTATGATGACAAATGGAATTGCTTTTCCAAGTAATATTTCTGTTGGCGTTGCCGGTGAAGATAAAAGCATTTCAAATGTCCCCTGCTCTTTTTCGCGAGCAATCGCCATTGACGTAAAAAATAGAGACGTCATTAGAATCAACATCCCCATAACAGCTGGGATCTGAAATACTGCTGTTCTCATGGACGGATTATACAAAACCCTCATATCGACCCCTATCTGAGGAGCCGGTGCTGCTATTTTTAAATCACGTTTTAAAACTTCAGCTATCACAGCTTTAAGATAACCCTCTGCCGCTTGAGCACGTGTGACATTAGACGCGTTAATAAGCAGCTGCACCTGAGCCCCCCCCCTTCCAATAGCCTTGGTAAGACCACCGGCAGGTGGAATCAGAACAACGTCAGCTTCATTCGCTTTTATTTGCTCATATGGATCAGCTCTTGTCGTTTCAGCTTTTATAAACCAGCGAGATGCAACCGCTCGCTCTGAAACATGCCCTGCAATAAAATCTGTAGGTGAGTTAATAACTGACAACCTAATGTTTCTTACATCTGTCGATAGAGCATATCCAAATAAAAGCATCTGAATAATTGGCATGCTAATCAAAACGTTACGCATACGGTTATCTCGAAGAACCTGTCTAAGTTCTTTTTTGATAAACCCTAAAATTGTTTGATTAATCATGGCTCAACATCCGTTTTAAAGTTCTTAACAGCAAGCGCAACAAGGACTAAGGTCCCAATTGTCAGTCCAAAAAATGCTGTCTTTAAATCATACAGCCCCGAACCCTGTAGAAATACCGATCTTGAAATCTCCATAAACCAACGTGCAGGAAACAATGCCGTAATCCATTGGACCCCCTGCGGCATACTTTTAATCGGAAAAATAAACCCTGACAAAAGCATGGCTGGCAAGAAACTTGTTTGCATCGAAATCTGCATGGCTAGCTGCTGCTGACGGGTTAGAACAGAGATTAATAATCCTTGCGCTAGATTTGCAGCCAAAAACAAAGAACATCCGAGCAAAAATACTGCGTAACTTCCTCGAAATGGCACATCAAACACAACACGTGCAACCCAGTATACGAGTGCCAGAGATCCAAGCCCCAAGATTAAATAAGGCGTAAGCTTTCCAATAATAATCTCTGATGCCTTGACTGGTGTCGAAAGAAGCAACTCCATAGAGCCATTTTCCCACTCCCGAGCAACAGTTAAAGCCGTCAGCAAGGTTGCAAGCATTGCCAGCACCATCACCAATAAACCAGGGATACTAAACCACTTACTGTTTAGTTCTGGATTGTAGAGATAGCGAGTTTGAATATTGACAGGTTTTTTTTGAGTAATCCCTGTAATCTTTTCAGCTGCACTTGCTGTCATCCCAGTAATATATGATGTCACCGAAACAACGCTTGAACTATCTGAACCATCCAATAGAACTTGCACCTCTGTTCCATGACCTGAAAGCAGCTGAGTCTCAAAATTAGGCTCGAGAATTAGTCCTGCACGGACTTTATTTCCATCTATGTGTTTCACTGCTTCAATCGGGCTACTGACATAATGTGGAATAAAATAATTGGAGCTTCCCATCACCTGAAACAGCTTTTGAGAAGACTGCGTTTTGCTTGGATCGTAAACTGCGATTGGAATATTTTTAACATTAAACTCAATGCATAATCCAAATAAAACAACCATCATCACTGGGAGCAATAAGGCCATAGCCAAGGTAAATGGATCACGAATAATGTGATAGGATTCTTTTTCTGCAATTGCCAAAATCCGAACGATACGCATCAGTTACCTCCTTCGACTTGGCGAATAAACACATCTTCCAAAGAAGGTTTAATGGTACGAATTTCAAACTCATGCAAAAGTTCTATTTGAAGAGACTTCCAGGCTAAATCGTTACCGATTGTAGCATGATATTGAAGTCCATGCTGCTCTAACGAAGAAAACACCCCTAGTGCTTTGATTTCTAAAATTCGTGCAGGATCAATCTGAGATTTTGGAGATAATTCAATCAATCCATCCGGGAATGTCTTTTGTTTGAGATTTTCAGGACCATCTAAAGCAATGATTTGACCCTCTTTCATCAAAGCGATTCGTCCACACTGTTCAACCTCATCCATATAATGAGAAGTCACAAAAATTGTTTTTCCGCGCTTTGCCAAATCTCGAATTAAGTTCCAAAAAATAGAACGTGAATAAGGGCTAACACCCGCAGTGGGTTCATCCAAGAATATGATTTCTGGATCATGCAGAACAGATGCAGCAAGAGACACCTGCTGCTTCATACCCCCAGGCAGGTCAGAAACCATCGTGTTTAGAGACTTCGAAAATCCTATAAAGTTCATCACTTCATCCTTACGAACTTTAAAAATATCTCGAGGAATTTTTCTTAAATCTGCTGCAAACGACAAATTTTCATCCACTGTCAAGTCATTATAAAGCGTGAATTTTTGAGACATATATCCAACCTTGCTTTTGATTTGATCAAAATTGGCCTCATTCACTTCATCACCCGCAATAATCGCTTTCCCAGAAGTTGGGATTAATAATCCACATAAAACACGAATTGTTGTTGTCTTGCCGGCACCATTCGCACCTAGAAATCCAAATATTTCACCACGGTTTACCGAAAACGAAACTTTTTTAACTGCTGTAAACTCACCAAACATGACAGTTAGGTCACGTGTTTCTACAGCAGAAATCATTGGGCTTGCCTCACAAATAATTCATTAAAGTTTTTAACATTCTCACGTTTCATAATTTCTCTAGGCTCACCCTCCGCAAGAAGTTTACCTCTATCTAAAAGATGAACTTTACTGCATCGCTCTGCCTCATCCATATAGGAGGTAGAGATAACAACCAAAATATTAAGGCTTAATAACTTGTAGAGTAAATCCCAAAATTCACGACGACTGATTGGGTCTACACCATTTGTCGGTTCGTCCAAAAAAAGTGCCCTGGGTGAGCGTAGAAGCGCACACATCAAACCTAGTTTTTTATACATGCCTCCAGAGAGTTGACCTGCGGGTCTGCTTAAAAACTTTCCCAATCTTGTTATTTCAAGCAACTCTTCCTTCTTTTTTTGATATTCATTTTTATCAAGTGCATACAGTTCTCTGAAAAAATCGAGATGTTCCCCAATTGATAAATCAGGGTACAAACTCTGCGTTTGTGGCATATACGCAATATTGTCACGAATGAGTTTGAAATCAGAAGCTTCTCCTGAATCTGAATAAATTAATCTACCCTTATCTGGTTTTAAAAGGCCTACCATGACTCGCATGAGAGTTGTTTTGCCTGCCCCTTCTGGGCCTATGATTCCATGAATCAAGCCTGAACCAAATTTCATACTCAAGTTTGACAGGGCCTGATTAGAACCCATATTTTTCGACAGCTCAGTCACTTCAACAGAAATAAAGCGTTCACTGTTCATTGGGGGGGCAGCACCTCAACAAACATACCTGGCTTCAAAATCTCATCGGTATTTTTAAAAGCCACTTTCACAGCATAGACTAAACGTTCACGTTCTTGCCTGGTCTGCACATTTTTAGGTGTGAATTCAGCCTCTGAAGCAATCTCCGAAATCGAACCTTCAAATTCTCTCTGAGGAAGCTCTGGGACTTTTCCTAATAGCTTTTGACCTAAGCTCAACTTTGAAACTTGTGGCTGTGGAACATAAATATACACATAGACATCTTGAAGATTCGCTAATGTAAAAAGTTTTGTACCTGGAGCCACCATTTCTCCCGGCTCATGATATTTTGTTAGAACAGTTCCAGTGATGGGTGACTTCACCCTACACCAAGATAACATAAGAGCACTTAAATCCTTCTTATTTTGACTTAAATCAAAAGCTTCTTTAGGCAGAGAACCAGCATTAAATAGTTTTTCAGAACGCTCAAAATTAGCCTGCGTCAACTTAGCCTCTAGACTTAGATCTTCGCACGACAGACTCAAGAGTAAGTCGCCCGCCTTAACACGAGCCCCTTGATCCACCAAACACTCTGAAATAACTGAACTGATACGAGAAGGAACTTCTACTTTGACTGTCTCAACAACCCCAGTGTAAACAAATCTATCACTGAACAATGTCAATTTGAGTGCAAGACTAACAATGGCCAATAGCACAACGACAAAAAGAATAACTCGCTTTTTCATGAGAGGTACTCCAGATTCGAAAACTGAATTAAAAGAGACGCAATTGTTTTAGACTGCTCCATGCGCACTTCTAATAAACGTTGATTTGCCATTTGAACCTCCAAAAATGTTACTCGACCAGCTAAATATGCCTGGTAAGTCATTCGAGAAATCTCAGCGACCTGTTCTATCAAAATCAAATTCAAATCATTTTGTTTTTGCAGATTTTTGATAGCATCAACCGCTTTATAATAATCACGCATTAGATCCCTGAGTTTCTGTTCACTTTGATAGTGTTTAGCCGAAGCCTCTCGCCTCTTTTGCTTAACCAAATCCCAGTTAGAATCACCCAGCCATAATGGAAAAACTAAACTTGCTTGAAGAACATTGTTCCAGACCTGGGTTGGTTGAACCATATTGGGATACAACAACTGCCCCTTCGCCATCAAATCAATCCTTGGCCATAAAAGACCCTCTTGTGCCTTGGCCCCCAATTCTGATGCCTTGCCTGCCAAGGCAATGGCTTTAACTTGTGGCTGTTCAGAAACTGGGGCTGGAAGTTCAAGCATCCCCTGCATCTTCTCCAACAAAACAGACTGTTCATCAAAATGAACTTGCACTGTTGATGGAACCGCAGATACATCATAAACAGCATTTTGCCCTGTTAACACAAGCAGTTCTTGCAGTACCGATGCCGCCTCCATCTGTGCTTGTTGGATGCGTATTTCATAACTCGTCACATCTTTGCGAGCAGAATATCGGTCAAGCTTACTGGAAGCCCCTGCTGCATAGCGTAGCTCAATATCATGGCTTTGTGCCCTAGCAATCTTGAGAGCATCAGATGTAGTCATCAGATTTCCCAGTGCGAGCTGAGCTTTAAAATACAAGGTCTTAACAACTAGCCTAATTTCTCTCTCAATGGCCTTAATATTTTCAACCTTTGCATCTTTGAGTAACTTTGAGCTTTGATTAAGATTGATTGTCCTGAGGCCATTAAACAACGTATACCGAAGAACTGGACCTAATGCATAGTTGTTGTTTGCGCCTGCAGATAAACTAGCACCCGAACCCGTTGATATCACTGGAACATTGGTCTGGTAAAAGTAACTTCCTTCAAAAGAAAGAGACGGTAGAAAGCTTACAAGCGAAGCTCTCTCAGCATATTGGAGTGCCTCCAATTCTGCACGAGCAGCTTTTAACTCTGGAGATACTTCCAAAGCCTTCTCCTGTGCGCTTTCCAGAGACTCAGACCAAATTGGAGTTTGTGCAGCCAAAGGTAATGTCAAAACAATTATCGCAACAAAGATCTTCACATCTTGTTCTACCCGCGGCCAAAAAGTTTTGGAGTTTCAAGAAATATTATCATCATCAGATTGATTATTATTAAGAGGCGCCTCAATGGGTTTAAAACGAACTCTTCCATTCACAGTAGCATTATTTTTTCACACACAAAGTATAGGGCAGTATGCAGCGGACGGGAGTCAAGGAACGTTCTATTCCGTTGTAAATGCGTCAAAAAACTACATTGAGAGAACCGAAAAAATACTTCTAGAAAGCGAGCCTAGCATCGCTCAAATTCCTCATTTCAAAACCCAATTGCAAGAGACCCGAAAAAGCATTGAACGTTGGACTAACCTCATCGAAGAGCTCACAAATCTAGGAAATCTTGCTATTGGATCAGTCATCGGAACTATTTCGCTGATCTTCATCATGCAAGTTACCATCTACATCCTTCATTACTCTAGAAAAATCTGTTGCAATTAAACTAGCAGGAGAACACATGTGTACGTTGAAAAATCATTTACTGATTTCTATTTTCATCCTGAGCGTTTCAGCTAGGGCTCAGCAATCTTCGAATGGAACATTTCCAACCCTTCTGAGGATTGCAGATAAAGCCACAAACTCTTCTGCACGTATCGCTGATGTCCTTGAAAACTCGAGATCTTATTTGCCAGATATTATGGAGGAAGTAATCAAACTTCGCAAACAAGCTGAGCGAAGCGCTGACTTAGCCGAAAAAATTTCCTCGCACGGCTATATCGCACTTGGAACATTCATCATTGTGTCTATAGGCGTTTCCATTGGTGGAGTTTTCGTTGGAGCAAGATACTTTATCAATGAACGCTTCCTCAAAACTGCACCAACAGAACCCACTAAACAAGACGTTTAATTTAAAGCTTGTGTTCTTGTTTTTGTCTGGCTAACTTCTTCCCACCAAATTCTGACTCGAGGCCATCCTCCTGCCGAGTAAATCCGCTTGGGTTTATAAACCCCTTCTGGTTTCTCGGTAATCTGCATCCAAAATTCTTTCCAATTATTTGCCACATAGGACGCATTATCATAAACTCCCCCTGATGCATCAAGTCGATGATCCAGAGCCCACTGAGGAATCAATAATAAATACTTTGGTGCATTGTAGTAGGCCCAAAAACTCTCAAACATTCTGGCTATTGACATCATCTCAGTACCACAACGAATTGTTTCCACGGAAATCGGCGGGTCTCCCTGCTTGATTAATGCCCGATTCATAATCGTTGTAAGATAGTCTAAACGAGGTTTGGCGCCTGGTTCAGGGACATCATCTATCAAACCAAAAGATAGATTATTAACTGCTGTTGCATCCAACCCTCGATCTGTAACTGTCTGAACAGCTTCTTCATCTTCAAAATAACCCAGCGCAACAAGCTGCGGCAAAAAATGTGAATCATGCCATTGATCAGTCAAGCCATGAGATGAAGATCCCATAAAATAAGCAATCAGAGGACCACAATCTCCATCGATGGAAATACTTCCATCTGCTTGCCTGCAAACCTCCTTAATAAAATCAACATACTCATTCATGAAGTGTGGCCAATGGGCCGTTTCTCCATACGAAGCACCACAACTCCAATCCGAATAGCCAGAATCGGGAAAATAAGACCCATTGTAAACATAATCGCGATATCTGTTCAGGAATTCAGCCAATTCTCCATCGACTTTGGTCATTGCAACTTTACTCACCCAAGCATGAGTGGCTATTCCACAAGCTAAGCTAATTCCGGAGAATAAAAAAATGAGTATCTTAAGCATACAGCTTAAACACTCAGACTAAAAAGGTTAGTCCAGCAGCAGCTTAAAGTACTGACTTCCTGATTGATCTACATCACGCTTAGATTCATGTCGAATGCGCCTGGCAAGTTCCATCAGCGCACGACCAGGTTTACTTTGAGCCGAAGACTTTCGCATGACGAACTCAGAATCACAAACAGGACAGGAAAAACCCGTATCTTGCAAACGGGTTTCATAGTCCTCACTTGAATCAAACCAACCCTCGAAGGCATGGCCCGAGTCACACTCCAACTCAACTGTGTACATGCTTAGTTAGTAGCTCTATCAGCCTTCTTTCGGTCATTTTCCTTCAAATAAATTTTTCGGATTCTAAATGTTTCAGGTGTGACTTCGACCAATTCATCATCCTGAATATAATCAATCGCCTGCTCCAGAGTCATCTTCTTCGCTGGGGTTAAGATCACATTTTCATCTTTTCCTGCAGCTCGCATGTTGGTCAGTGCCTTTTCACGCGTAATATTCACAGGAATATCGTTATCACGGCAATGTTCACCCACAATCATACCTTCGTAAGTATTTTCATTCGGAGAAACAAACAAAATACCGCGATCTTGCAAAGAGAAACTTGCGTAGGGTGTCACGCGGCCTTGATTCATCGAGATCATCACACCATTCTGACGACCTGGAATCTCGCCTCTCCAAGGCACAAAGTCTTCGAACACACTGGTTAAAATACCTTCACCGCGGGTCATCGTTAAGAAGTCATGTCTAAAACCCATTAAACCACGCGTTGGAACCAAGAATTCCATTCGAGTAATCTTGTGCTCATTGGTATCAAAGCTCTGCATTTCACCCTTACGCTTTGCGAGAGCATCAATCACCGCACCAGAGTTTTCTTCTGGAACTTCAATATAAGCCTTTTCCATGGCTTCACACAAAACACCATCAATCGTTTTGGTAATTACTTTTGGTTTAGAGATACAAAACTCATAAGATTCACGACGCATCGCCTCAATTAAGACCGCAAGATGCAACTCGCCTCTACCTGAAACACGCATCATATCTTGTTGATTTGGTATTTCTTCAATACGCAACGTGATATTTGCTTTTTTCTCTTTCAGGAGTCGATCACGAATCTTGTTCATGGTCACATGCTTGCCATCTTGACCCGCAAACGGACCTGAGTTCACCATAAAGTCGACCGAAATCGTCGGTTCTTCCACCTTAAGAGCCGGAAGTCTGACAATATTATTTGGGTCACAAAGCGTGTCCCCAATCAACACATCCTGAACACCATACAGGTTAACAATATCCCCTGCACCAGCCTCGTCCATGTCAACTTGCTGAATACCAAAATACCCCTTAATCCGTGTAAGTTTCAGGGTTTTCTCAACACCTTCATGATTGATATGGGTAACCATGCTGCCTTTGGTAACACGGCCATTGAGAATACGCCCACAGGCCCCTCTCCCCAAATATTCATCGTAAGGCGCAGTAGCCACCTGAACCAAAAATGGTGCCTCAACGGACCCACTTGGAGCAGGCACTTTATCAACAACGAGCTGCAGCAGCGGTGCCAGATCTTTCTTTTCATCATCCAAGTTTTTAATGGCATAGCCAGTCAAACCAGAAGCATAGATATAAGGGAAATCCAGCTGTTCTTCATTGGCAGACAACTCAACAAACAAGTCAAATGTCTCACTGAGAACACGATCAGGATCCGCATGAGGCCTGTCAATCTTATTAATGATTACAAGTGGCTTAAGACCACGTTTTAGGGCCTGACTCAACACATAACGTGTCTGTGGCATGGGGCCTTCTCTTGCATCAACCAATAGCAACACGGAGTTAACCATGTCGAGCACGCGTTCTACTTCACCTGAAAAATCGGCATGGCCAGGAGTATCAATAATGTTAATTTTGTACTCACCAAACTGAATCGAGCAGTGCTTTGCAAAAATCGTGATTCCACGTTCACGCTCTTGATCGTAGGAATCCATAATGCGCTCTGGAACTGCCTGATTCTCCCTGAATACAGCAGACTGTTTCAATAAACCATCTAGAAGGGTAGTCTTGCCATGGTCAATGTGGGCAATAATCGCCACATTGCGAATTTTGTCAGGGGTTGTAAAATGCATGCCTCAACTATATAGATTTCTTGGTGCTTTGCAAGATATCTTCAATCACATGACCGCATGATCTCTTTAATTCGAATCGAACCCCTTTCCCAGATTTTGACTCAATGGCTTTTAAACGAACTTTTAAAGTGCGTCCCTGAGATTTATCCCATAAAGATACCCTAACAACGGCACCCTCTAGCTCTTCAACAGTTCTTAACTGGTGCTCAGGATAGGACTCAGCAATATATGCCTCAAGCTCACTCTTCAAGTTTGCAGCCAATATGACCCAAAGCAACAGATAGCAACTCTTCATTTCACCAAGAAAAGCTGTCTAGCCTTGATTTTTATTCCGATCCCGACTAACCACTCACGGCATGAATCCAAACAAAATTGCAGAAGGTCGAAAGCACTTTGGTCGTTCACTTACCCTGGCTGAGAAAATCCTTGTTAGCCACCTCAAAGAAGTGTGCGATGAGGATGGAAAACAGCTCGTTCGAAAAAAGTCTTATGCCAACTTTTTCCCTGACCGTGCTGCCATGCAAGATGCGACCGCTCAGATGGCTATTTTGCAATTTATGACCGCTGGTCAAAAACGGGTTCAAGTTCCCAGCAGTGTTCACTGTGACCACTTGATCGCTGCAGAACGGGGTGCTGAATATGATCTGAAGGCCGCCCTCAAATCGAATTTTGAAGTTTATGAGTTTCTTCGAACCGCCAGCGAAAAGTATGGAATCGATTTCTGGAAGCCAGGTTCAGGGATTATTCACCAGGTTGTTCTTGAAAATTACGCCTTTCCTGGCGGCATGATGGTTGGAACAGACTCTCACACCCCCAATGCGGGTGGTCTTGGCATGATTGCTATTGGAGTTGGAGGTGCAGATGCCGTTGATGTCATGACCGGTCAGCCATACAATCTACAATGGCCAGGGGTGATTGGTGTTAAACTAACCGGAAAGCTTTCCGGCTGGGCCTCCCCTAAAGATGTCATTTTGAAGCTCATGGGTATTTTGACGGTCAAAGGTGGAACAAACCATATTGTTGAATTTTTTGGTGATGGCTGTGAAAGCATCTCGGCAACTGGCAAGGGAACCATTTGCAATATGGGTGCTGAACATGGTGCCACAACTTCAGTGTTTCCCTATGACTCCCAAATGGCTGCCTATTTGAAAGCTACCGGCCGAGCTAATATCGCAGAACAAGCTGAACACGAGGCAGAACATCTTCGCGCCGACCCGGAAGTACTGGCCAACCCAGAAGCTTTCTATGACCGCGTGATTCACATTGATTTAAACACTCTCGAGCCACACGTAGTTGGCCCTCACAGCCCTGATCTTTCGAGGCCTTTGTCCCAATTCATCGAAGCTGTTCAAACAGAACACTATCCTGAAATCCCGAAAGCAGCACTCATTGGAAGCTGCACGAATAGCTCCTACGAAGACATTGATCGCGCTGCATCCATTGCGAAATCTGCATCTTCGAAAGCTAAAGTTCCGTTTTATATTACCCCAGGAAGCGAAACCGTTCATGCAACCATTGAGCGCGATGGGCAACTAGCTGCTCTTGAATCAATTGGCGGTGTGGTGCTCGCCAATGCTTGTGGACCTTGTATTGGACAATGGCACCGTTCAGATGTCAAAAAAGGTGAAACCAACTCGATTATTAGTTCTTACAACCGTAACTTTCCGGGTCGTAATGATAGCAACCCTGCAACATTATCGTTTTTGGCAAGTCCTGAAATCGTCACAGCTTTTGCACTTTCTGGCACCTTAGCTAAAGATCCTACGGCTGGCCTACCAACCCCTACTGGTGACCAATTACCCAAATTGGGATTCAAAGTAGATAAAGCAGGTCTTTTAGCTCCTTCCAGTGATGGTTCTGCAATCAGCGTGAGCATCGCGCCAGACTCACCTAGGCTTGCATTTCTAGAACCATTCCCAGCGTGGAGCGGTAAAGATTTCATGAACATGCCTGTACTTCTAAAAGCCAAAGGCAAGTGTACAACAGACCATATTTCACCTGCAGGCCCCTGGCTTCAGTACCGTGGTCATTTGGATAAAATTGCTAACAATACCTATAACGGCGCCATCAATGCATTCACGGGTGAGGCAGGCAAAGGTCCCCTGGGCACATTCCCCGAAGCTGCAAGAAAATACAAAGAAGCAGGTCAAGATTGGTGTGTGATTGGCGATGAAAACTTCGGTGAAGGCTCGAGCAGAGAGCATGCCGCTATGCAGCCACGTTATTTAGGGTGCAAGGTAATTATCACCCGAAGCTTCGCCCGTATCCATGAAGCCAATCTCAAAAAGCACGGCGTCTTGCCTCTGACTTTTGTTAAGCCAAGCGACTATGATTTAATTGGTCAAGATGACAAAATCAGCGTGCTTGATCTTGCAAACCTTGCCCCAAACAAAGAAGTAAAAGTGATGGTTGGCGAGAAACCAATCATGTGCAAACACACCTTGTCTGATGAACAAATAAAATGGTTCAAGGCTGGATCCGCACTGAACTATGTGGCATCTAAAACTAAATGATAGATCTACATTGTCACCTAGGCATTGGAGTTGACGATGGGTGTCAGACACCTGAAGACGCAAAAGCCCTTGCACTGGCCTTAAGCCGTGCAGGCGTCACACATGTTGCCTGCACTTCGCATTTACGTCGCAATCGCTCCTGGCTCAATGACACCAGTGTCCAGAACTCTCTTCATACCGTTCTCAATCAAGTTTTGGGCGATACTGGACCTGAACGTTTTCGTGGAGCAGAGCATTATCTTGATGAAATGCTTCTGGAAACTTGCCGAGCAGGCAATGCTGTTCCTTATGGGAATTCAAAAAAGTGGATCCTACTTGAACTTCCTTACGATGGTGAGCCACCTGAACTTTTTAAAACGCTTTTTGCAATCCGAAGCCTCGGTTACAAACTACTTTTGGCACACCTGGAAAGATACCCTTATATCTATCAACACGAAGATAAAATAGAGACTCTGCTTAACGCCGGTTACTGGATTCAAACAAATTTAGGCTCGTTTGCGGGAGTATATGGCGAACAGTATCAAAAAGCCGCTGAGTATCTACTAGCCGAAGACTACGTTCATGTTCTTGCAGGAGATTGCCACAACGCCACCGATGTTGAGCCCTGCATCATACGAGGGCTAGAGGCTGTATCCCAATTAACAGACAGCAGCACACTTGAACTGCTAACCCGAAAAAATCCAGCTCATATTTTAGGAATTTGAAACTTTACGCGGCGCTAGATTTAAAAGAAACTTACCAAATTTCCTATCCTTCAGCCAACCAACTCTCAAATCTATACCCTCGTTCTGAAAGGTTTCTAAATCCAAAAATCGAACTTCCGATGTGCTAATTCTGTATGTTTTCATGTTTGGTTTATCAGAGATTTCAGAAGACAACTCTAGAGATCCATTCCAGGAAACAATCGTAAAGCATGGATGCATCCCCCCTGATACAAAAGGATTACTCACTTCAAACTCATTCGTTCGATCATTTTGCTGTGTTACAACTTTTTTCCAAAGACCATTTTCAGACTTGCTGATGCGACACTTCAAATGCAAATCTTCTGACCTGAGCGTATTATAACTCGCAGGGTCATTCAAATGATTTGAAGTTTCAAAAGACACCGCTACTGGTTCCATAGACTTTGGATCCAAGTCTATTTGAATAGCCTCCCAATCCTTTTTACTTCCATACAAAACAGGTCGAACCCACTCATACAAACGATCCAGGAGAGAAATCGGCATTCGTTCCGTTGGAAAACCCAAGTAATAAATCAAGGAGTAGTACTTACATTCATCCCCCGGAGGTATTAATTCATATCTCACTTCTGAACGATTTGTTTGTGCGCACTTTGCCTGCGACTCACTGATGCTAGACAGAATTGGTGCATATTTTTTAGCTAATTCCAGACGTTCTGGGCTTGAAGGCAAGATTGGGTAATCTCTCTGAGCATCATAGAAACCAGATAGCCCAACACAGCTTAATAGATTTGAAATCCGACGGGTCAAAGTATGCCCCAATACGAGAGCTACAAACTGAGGACAATATTTTAACTGTTCTGGAGTTGCATGCTCTTTTTTGAATTGAGCACAGCTAGCAATAACATCATCCATTCGCGAACGTTCAACTGTCCCGTCTTCCCTGGATTTCCAGACCACTTGTAGGTTATTAGAATGAGATTCCTGGCTCTGAGACATGGCCGTTATTTGCATAACTTCTCTACTGGATTGCTGAGAACTTTGGCGCTAATAATAAACTTATGTCTTCTCTTTTAGATGAGTCCATCCGCCTTTTTAAGCTTGGGAGCCCTACCAAAGCCCGTAAACTAATCAAATCTGGATTTATTCATGTTAATGGCAGCGCTATTCGCAGACCCGACCATCTTTGTTTGGTGAATGATCAAATAACATTAGCCACAAAATCCGAACGAAAAGAAACGCGTCTACCTTTTGAGGTACTTTTTAATGACGATTCCATTATCGTGGTGATCAAACCACCTGGAATCACCAGTGAAGACTTTCACCAAAAGCTTCGTCTACACCTGGGGCAAATCTATTTAACTCACCGTCTTGACCGAGAAGTCTCAGGCGTCATGATTTTTGCAAAATCTTATGCAGTTGAAAAACAACTTGAGAAAGGCTGGCCCAATAACGCCAAGATCTATCTTGCTCTCACTGAAGGAGTACCTCCTAAGCGAGAAGACATCATCGAAAGTTGGCTTTCAGAAACGAAAGAGCTCCGAGTCTACTCCGGTCCAAAGACTGAACATGCTAAACATGCCGTTACTCATTACCGCACCCTAAGCACTACCAAGGAAGGCGCTTTGCTTGAAGTCAGGCTGGAAACAGGTCGAAAGCACCAAATCAGAGTGCATCTATCTGATATGGGATGCCCTATTGTCGGCGATCAAAAATATGGTTCCAAAACAAAAATGCAAGGCCGAATTGCCCTACATGCTTATCGTCTGGCTTTTGATCACCCTCTCACTGGCAAACGAATGGAATTGACCGCTCAAGCCCCTAGTTTTTTTCCCATTGCACGTGGAGGCTTTGAATAGGAATCCCACTCTGCTTGCCAAGGTCTCCAATCTTTGGGAACTTTAAAGGCAGGCATACGTTCTCGAAGCCAGGCTTCAAACTGATAACCTTCAGCACTTTTCACAAACGCCACTGGGCGTTCGCCGTATTCTAAATCTGGCGTTGAAACCACCATGACACGCTCTACATGGGGGTGTTCCAGCAAAACACGTTCTATCTCTTCAGGATAAATATTTTTACCTCCTGAAATCATCATGTTATCCCTACGACCCAAAACTTCCAGATAACCATCGTCTCGAATACGTCCCAAATCACCCGTTTTAACCAAGCCAACAGGCCCTGCCATCACCCAAATTTCTCCATCGGCCCGCAATTCAATTTCACGATCCTTGAGAGGACATCCCGAAGTATATAAATGCTCTAGTGAATCACCTGTTTTGCTAGCGGTCGCCTGAGAACAAGTTTCAGTCGATCCGTAGGTCGTTATAATGCTTAACCCCTCATGATAAGCCTGTGCAATCAAACTCTGCGGCAGTGCACTGCCACCCAACAAAATGGCCTTCATATGTCGTAAAGCTTGAACTTGTATAGGATCCCGCATGAACCGGATTAACTGCGTACTGACCAAGGATAGATGTGTCACACCTTTGGAAACAGCCCACTCAGGCGTCCAGCCTTTAGGTGGCAAAATCCAGCTCCCTCCAGAATTGAGGGCTCTCACCCATATTTGAAATCCACCTACATGATCCATCGGCAGCGATAAAAGCGAGATACTGCTGGTATCAAGATCCGTATTTTGAATCACAGCCTGAGAAGCCCAAAGATGCGTATCCCATGGATGAAATATGGACTTTGGAAACCCCATACTCCCAGAAGTTTTCATGAAAACTCCCCACTGCCCCTTGTAAACCCCAAACATATTCGCTATGCCAAGTTCTTCAAGAAGCCGGGGTGGCGGAATGGTAGACGCAGACGACTTAAAATCGTCCGGGCACTCCCGTGCGGGTTCGAGTCCCGCCCTCGGCATTTTACTTGTGCTTTTCAAGTTCAGCTAACACTTTCTCGACATGTCCATCGACTTTGACGTTTGGCCAGGTCTTTACAACTTTTCCCTTGGGATCAATCAAAACAGTGGTTCGAATCACACCCATTGATGTCTTGCCATAACTGGTCTTCTCACCATATGCCCCATAAGCCTTATGAAGCTTCAAATCAGGATCACTGAGCAACTCAAACGGCAACTCGTATTTTTTCTTAAATGCATCATGACTCTTGCCGTCATCACGCGAAACACCCACAATTACTGCGCCATGTTCTGCAAACTCAGCCTTAAGATCGCGAAATCCACAGGCCTCCCTCGTACATCCAGGCGTATCGTCTTTGGGATAGAAATATAAAACCAACCACTTACCCTGATATTTTTCGAGCATAATTCTCCCTTAACTGTCCAATTTCTTGGCGTCTTTCTTCCATCTCTGGTGTTACCAGCATTTTCAAGTCATCCTGAACAACGGAAACAATTAATTCGCTCCCCTCATCGAACGGGCGACTAACATGGGGTCCATCAATAAATAAACGCCCCCCATTACAACAACTACGAATATGGATTTTATCTGAAGCCTCAGCAAAACCATGAAGTAATTCTGGAAGAGGCATTTGTGCAAAATAAGGCTCGCGAGCAATCCATTGCATTTTTTTCTCGGCAATAGGTTGAACAAACCCTCCAGTTGAACAAACAGCTCCTGTCGAACCCAAGGGCGAGCATACCCAAAGCCCTGAATTCTTGTGAAATGCTTTATGGGTTCCGAATTGAATCCAATATCTTGTCATGGCAGCAGGATTTTCATGGGCGATTAAAACATCGTTCAACGCCATGTTAGGAATCTTCTGACCATTCAGTTGAAGCTCTAAACGCATCAAAGATACTGGTTTCAAACTACCTGAAACATATCTATCCCAAATTAAATCAAAGTTTTGAACATTGGCAACGCAGAGAGAACCAACCGAGCTTTCGAGGTTAGAATTTACGCCAATAATAACGTTGTTTGAGCCCACGCCCAGATAGTGGCTTGAATCTAAAACTGTCCCATCGCCACCAATTGTAATCAGTGTTCTGTCTTCAATCTTTTCGGGACTCAAATCTTCCCTAAAACAAGTTTCGAATTCAAACCCACGCTGAGACAAAACAGCCTCGACCTCGCGAAGCGTTGCGTCGTGCAGCTTCATCGCTTCAGGTCGAGGTTTCTTATAAACCAACAAAATCGACATAGTGTGGTTTTAAGATCAATCCTGATCGATGTCCAGTTCCATCATTTGCTCTGGTTGCATTTGCATCTGCATCATGTCGCGCTTGCAGGGACCCTTCCAACATCCAGCCATCCGATGCGGTGCGCAGAGACAAGCCAATGTAAACACAACCAACAAAGCATGCTTAAAACTCAACTTACCGACAGTTGTTACAACTGAAACCACATTGTTCCAAGTGTACCAAACCAACATTGAGCAAAACAACCACCACAAAACACTCATGGGAACAACCCACATCCACCAACCACCACAAGAATTCATAACTACCTCCTTATCGGTCAAGATACTAACAGTGATCATGATTAATAAGCCAATTGTTGCCTGAAGAAACTACTAAGGACATATGAACCTGTTCAGAACCAAACGAATAGAAGAAATCGAAAACTCTCAGAGCGGCCTAAAACGCTGTCTAGGAGCAATGGATGTAACGTTTTTAGGAATTGGTGCCATCATCGGTGCAGGCATTTTTGTCTTAACTGGTGTTGTAGCGGCAACTCATGCTGGACCCGCAGTGATGCTCTCATATATTGTTTCTGGTCTTGCCTGTGTATTCGTTGCATTGTCTTATGCAGAGCTCGCTGCCAGCATAGGCGGTTGCGGAAGCGCTTATGGTTATGCATATGCGGGCCTCGGAGAGATCATTGCTTGGATTATCGGCTGGGATCTGCTGCTTGAATATGGTCTTGGGATATCTACCGTTGCAGTAGGTTGGTCCGGTTATGCGAAAAATGCTCTGTCTGCTATTGGGATTGAAATCCCTCATGCATTTGTGAACAGCCCCGCCGAAGGTGGGATTGTTAATCTCCCTGCCGCGCTCATTATTTTGGTTATTTCAGGGCTTCTGTGCATGGGTGCCAAAGAGAGCGCACGTTTTAATAAAGTTGTCGTGTTTATCAAGTTGATTGCAATAGCTGTTTTTATTGGCATTGCAGCCTTTCATGTTGAAACTGAAAACTGGAAAGTTTTCATGCCCTTTGGTTGGTCTGGCGTGATGCAAGGTGCTGCATTGGTGTTCTTTGCTTATATTGGGTTTGACGCTGTATCGACGGCTGCAGAAGAAACGATTAACCCTCAACGTAATCTACCGATTGGAATTATCACTTCGCTTGCAGTATGCACGGTAATCTATATTATCGTCTCAGGGCTGCTTACACTTGTAGCACCTTACGCAGAACTCAACGTCAAATCACCGGTTGCTGAAGTTCTTCTCAATCTTGATCATCCAATCGCTGCCGGAATTATTTCTGCTGGAGCTATTGCAGGTCTTACAACGGTAATCCTAGTACTCTATTACGGCTTTTCCAGAGTATTTTTGGCGATTTCACGTGACGGTCTGTTCCCAAAACGATTTGCAAAAATTAACGAAAAAACCCAGACACCTGTCGGTATTATTTTGGTAAGCGGTGTTTTTATGTCTATCACTGCGGGTCTAACGCCAATCGGCCACCTAGCTGAGCTTGTGAACATTGGAACTTTGGCTGCATTCGTCTTGGTCTGTGGCGGTGTAGTTGCTTTGCGTTCAAGCCAGCCCAATATGGCTAGACCTTTTAAGCTTCCTTTCCATCCAATAATTCCTGTGCTTGGAATCATCTCATGCCTCTACCTGATGGTTAGCTTGCCAGTGGAGACATGGATGAGATTCGTTATCTGGATGGCACTCGGCCTAGCGATCTATTTCGGTTATGGATACCGAAACAGTTTGGCTAACAAAGAGTCTTAAAGATCTGCCGACACGGGCTCAGGACTTAACCACTGAGCCAAATGCTCTCTTGCTAAACGAGACAAATCAATCATCGTTTTACAACCTGTTGTTAAGAACAATGATTTCACAATAGATGTTGAAAAAGTGACAACAGCAGCAACAATTGTTGGCTGATTTTTTTCTGCTGTCCATTCAAGATTTTCACCAACATTTCGTGTCACTCGGCCCATAAGCATCAAGAGAGCAATTTCGGTCACATCTCCCATCACCTTAGCAGGGAAACCAATCGCGTAACCCGTTGCACTTTTGACTGGCGTTGAAACAATTGAGCTAGCCAAAGCACTTGGTGCATTTGCCACGAAATAAGCTTCGAAAGAATCATCTGTTTTATTTTGAGACTTTAGTTTTCGCCAGTCAACAGCAGAGTCTATGGCAGCCTGACCTAACCAATCTCCCCCAGTATTGACGAGCCACATCGACAGTTCACTTGCTGAACCACCTTGGAGTACCCCCAAATAATAAAATCCAATCAGTTTGGATCCAAGCTTTAAAAGCTGGCTATCAATATCAGAGCTCTCATAGAGACGACCGGATCGATCGACAGCAACCCCTGAATACATTTTGAAAAAGGATGTTCCTGTTTTGGAAAAATCTCTTACCACCGCCCCATTGGTCGGATTGGTTTTTTCAAGATTCTTAATCGCATCTGCCACAGGCTTATACTGTCTTAGTCCTGTATCCACTAAACCATCTATCACCATGGTGCCCATACTTGGAACCCGTTGGCCCACATAAGCAACGGCATCCCAACCCAGCTTGGCAATATCCACGCTGGCCTGGTCTAGATCACGTTCAAGATCCTTGTCAGTTACTTTAGCAAATAGAAAACTTGAGACAACACTAATAAAGATAAAATATTTCATAAAAATTTCCAATTAAACGAATTCCGAAATAACGCCAACAACTTCCTCTGCTTTATGCAAAAAATCTTGCCTGCTATCGACAATGAAATGATTCGGATGATTTTTCCAAACTTCTAAAATTCGTTGATCCAACCAAGCTGCTTGGTCATAGGACTCAATGCGTGCTGGATTGTCGTGATTATAACCATGTTCAACTGACGGCGTTCGCATGTGTATAATCACCGCATAACGAGCCAACTCAGCTTCTTCGGTCGTTCCAATACTTTCAAAATATTCTTCTTTGGTTCCTGGCCAATACGCAAGACCATCCAAAACTCCACGGTCACAAAGACCGACCGGCGCATGGAGATCTTCTTCTAGAATACGCTCTTGTTCCCGTTGGATATGATAAATCGCTCTTTGAGCAGCGCGAACAGCACTCGGCGTCTGTTTGCGTAAAAAACCGCCATTATAGATCATGCTGGCAGCTTCATGCAGCACAACCGCTCGGTCCATAAACATATGTTTCGCCATTTCGAGTACGGTGGTTTTTCCGGCGCCGGGACCTCCCGTTAAGACCACAAGTTTTGTATTACCCGAACGTATTTGTGACATAATTCTTCCGATTGAGCCCAAATTGGATGTGTATGAGAAAAAAGACAAAATGAATTATCTATCAGTTTTTGTGCATTTGAAAAGGGGCTAGGGTCATAACCCAGGTTCTTAAATAGAGTCTGAGCTGGTACAATCTTGGATTGCCACTGAACCGCTTCTAAGCCTGCGTCATTAATTTGTGCCATAGCCTCATCGCGGTTTGGAACCTGAACGCGGTACTTATGGTAAACCGATACCCGGCCTTCAATCTCACCCGGAATCACCCAACCCGGAATACCTTTGAGGCCCTCATTTAAAATCCGCGCATTCCGCAAACCACAAGCATTCCAGGCTTCTAAGCCCTTCAACTGAGTGCGGGCTAAAGCAGCCGAAAGCTCCTGCATACGGTACATGTACCCAATGCCAACAGAATCGTAAGACCGCTTTAGGTCTAGAGGTCTGTTTGGATCGTAAGCTGCTTTATCGGCGAGTTGAATGTTTTCACCAAACATTCGAAAGGCTGCTGCCCGCTGATAGCAACCTTCATCATTGGTCACCAACAAGCCACCTTCACCACAAGCCAGGTTCTTGGAAGACTGTAAGCTAAAGGCAGCTAAGCGCCCAAAGGTTCCAACTTTTTGACCATGATAAGTAGCCCCATGTGCCTGACAAGCATCTTCAATTACAGCAATATCATGGGCTCTGGCAATTTCCCAAATCGCATTAATATCACAGGGCATTCCATGCAGATGAACTGGGATAATCGCCTTGGTTTGAGGGGTAATCGCAGTCTTAACCCCCGCTGGGTCGAGACCATAACTCTGCATCTCAATATCAACGAATACCGGCTTTGCGCCTTGCTGCAAAACGGCCATGGCTGTTGCGACAAAAGTGAATGCAGGAACAATCACTTCATCCCCTGGTCCAATGCCCAGGGAAGCCAAAGCCATATGGAGCGCTGCAGTCCCACTATTGGTCGCTAAGCAATACTTAACTCCCAAGTACTCTGCAAATTCACGCTCCAGTCCAGTCACTTCTGGAGCCATGGGACCGGAGAGAACCCCCCGTTCCAAAACGGCCATGACAGCCGCCTTATCTAAGTCCGTAATCACAGGCCAAGAACGATGCGTTAAGCTGCTAACCATTGTTTTAAGAAATTGTCTTGAGTAAAAAGATTATGCTCTGGGATATGGCCAACTCTATGGTAAGGCGACTTAAAGAACAACGATAGCTGTTCTTGAACACCCGAACGACCCTGGCGCTTCGCCAAATCAATCAGCCGAATCAAATCGATAATCAATGGCGCAGCAAGAATGGAGTCCTTGCACAGGAAGTTTACTTTCACTTGCATACGCTCACCCAAGAAGCCTGAGATATCAATGTTATCCCAAGACTCTTTAGCATCGCCGCGCGGCTTATAGTAGTGAATGTGAACCTGATGATCAGGAACTTGATACCCCAAAATCGAGTCAAGAACTGATTTTTTGCTTTCTACTTTCGTTTTGTTGGACTCTGGGTCATTCAAAACCAGCCCGTCATTGTTGCCCAAAATGTTCGCTGAATACCAACCTTCAACCTTCAAATCACGCACTGCAAACATCGGCGCCAAGGCTGTCTTCAGTAAAGTCTGCCCTGTCTTGCCATCTTCACCACAAACAGGAACACCCTTCAATACAGACATTTCCTGCAAAGCTGGGATATAGCTCAAGCTAGGTGTAAAGTTCACATAAGGCACGCCCATATCAATTGCAGCATACAAATATTTCATCGCAGGAGAAATGCGTTCATCGTTAGAATCAAGGCCTTTCTCAAATGCAGCCAGGCTTTGGTGAACATCCGCCAACTGACAAAACTTTTCTGTCGAAGTCAAATTGACCATGACCAAACGCTCTGCCCCACTCGACTCCTTAAAGGCTGCCATGTCATTCTTGATTTGAGCAATCTCTTCCCTGAAGGTTGCGCATGCAAGGACATTTTTTCCTGCCATGCTATGCAGAAACTTACTCGACACGGCCGCTTTCCAGGGCTTAAAGCTTTCTAAATCGTCTTTAACCCAATTAAGCATTTTTTCCGGCAAAACTTCGTGGGAAATAGCTGCGGCATAAGCGTTATCTTCACGCAAATCCCAACCGCCAAACACCAGGTTCTCAATCGAGGCCAAATCAGCACCGCGTGCGGCCTGGGTCTCAGTCAGCATTCCTTGCTTCGGAGCAAGACCTTTGCGCATAAGCGCGACACCAGCCATCACCGTTGTAGAAACGGCTCCATTTGCTCCAATTAAACAGACTCCCAATTTTTGGTTCACGCGTTTTGCTCCTTACTCACAAATTTCTTAATTGAATCTCTTCTTTGTTCATTAACGATGCGGGGAAACTTATTTTGAACACTTCTAAAACCTAAATCATCCATAATCTTTTTCACGGATCCCGGCTCCAAACACTTAAGCGTCGGTGACAAGATCGCAACTTCCCCTGCACGGTGCTCCCGATAGACACGATTTTGATTTTGCAACTCCTCGTCGACAAACTCCAAAAATCGCTTCAAATCGGCAGGCTTATCTGCAAATTCGAAGAAAAAGAGGTACCGGCCTTTACCTGACGCGTCAATACCTACCTCCGGCGCCACGCAGTAATCAACAATACTGCATGACATCTGATTTTGAGCCTTTGCGACCGCCTTTTCTATCTCACCATAAGTGGTCAATTCTTGTGTCAAAGAAATAACGCCACTGGGCCTGCCTACAAATTCCATCCGATGTGGATAAACCGATACGAATCGAACAAAATCTCCAATGTAGTATCCGAATAACCCCGACGACGTTGTTAAAACAATTGAGTAATCAATACCCGGTTCAACTTCCCATAAAGCATATCTCTGCGCATCTTCACGGCCGTGTTCTTCACGTTTAACAAATTCGAAAAACACACCTCTATCCGGAATCATGAGCATCGCATGATCATCCAAACTATCCGTTGCTGAGAACAACCCTCCCTCAGTAGCATTATAGTTGTCCATCAGAATAATATCTTTACCAACACGCTCACGAATCAGAGAACGATACGGCGCAGCATTCACACCACCACCAAATAAGACCCGAATATTAGGCCAAACATCACTCACCGTTTTTGCATTACTATGCGACAGAAGCTTGTCAAAAAATATTGAAAACCAGCAAGTCGTCCCTGATATAGCTCGAACATCATAATCCCCATAGTTTTCAGCAATCGCTTGTAACTTATGGTCATAATTTTCTATGTCTCGAATCGGCATTTTCGGGATCGTTGTCATGCGTGCGAGCGCAGGAACTTTTCGAAACATAATCCCCGGGTTAGAGCCTGTATAGACACCGGACACCTCTGTTTTGAGAATACTTGGTGGAAACAAACCAAGGTTATAGCCACCCAGCAGTCCTCTGTCGCCACTCAGTTTAATATACTGCGCCATCACATCAAATGCTGCTTTTTGCTGCCATTTGATTTGCTCAGCCGAAATCGGCAAGAACTTATGCTTTGCTTCGGTCGACGATGTTCCGGAAGACTGGCCATAATAATTGATTAAGCCAGGCCATAGGACATCTCGCTCACCACGCCGCATGCGTTGAATGTATGGCTCAAACCCTGCATAAGGCATGAGCTTCGTAGCTGCTTTAAAATCAGCATAGCTCTGAACACGCCCAAGACCATGTTCTCGCCCAAACACAGTATCAGCAGCACTTTTACAGTGAGCAAGCAGTGTTGATTCTTGAATATGCTTTAAATTATTTGGCTGTAAGTTCTGATTCCAGCTTGTAATCCGTCTTTTCGCCAGAAAGTGCACAGCGGGATTAAGCGCCTGAATAATTGGAAAACTTCTCATTAACGCGTGCAGTAACGCGAAGATCTTGTACCGGCAACCCTCTACTTCTTAATGTCTTCCTCTTTTCGGGCTGGACTGAGAGGAGGCTTCCCATGCCCCTCTGACTTGCTCGTCTGCTGTTCTTGCTTACTCGTCCCCTCTTGTTGCGGAGGCTCTGAAGGCTTCTTTAACTCCTTAGTCTGCTCCTCGGGTCCAAACAGATCCGCAAATGCAGGGGAAGCTTCTGTAATGATTGGCTTCGGTTTGTTCCAGGTAGATCCCGCACCCTGTCCAATTTTTTTTACATTCTCACTCATGCTAGGACGTAACATCTGAGGCTCCTGTTCGCAAAAACCGCCTAGTTTGATCTCAGCAAACAGCGCCTAACACTCCGATTCTAGGGCATTTTTTCAAAACAGGGCATTCCACGCAATTAGGCTTTCGTGCATGGCAGATCCGCCTGCCATGAAATATGAGTACATGATGCGCTTCAAGTAAGCGCTTTTTAGGGAGTAGCTTTGTTAAATCAGCTTCAACTTTTGAAGGGTCTGTATTTTTGCTTAAACCAAGCCTGCGAGCCACGCGACCAACGTGAGTATCAACAGCTATTGCCGGCACACCAAATGCATTCGCCATAATCACAGCCGCTGATTTCGGGCCCACACCTGGAATACTCTCGAGCGCTTCACGTTCCTTGGGAACTTTTCCGCCAAACTCCTTGCAAATCATGCGTGCTGCAAGAACTAAATTCTTCGCTTTGTTTCTAAAAAAACCCAGAGTTTTAACGTAAGGCTCAATATCACCAGGCTCTGCTTTCGCGAATTTTTGAACCGTCGGGTACGCCTCAAACAAATCAGGCGTTACTTTGTTCACCTGCTTGTCTGTCGTCTGTGCCGACAAAGCAACCGCAACCAAAAGTTGCCATGGGTCCTTCTTATCAAAGCAAAGCTCTATCTGTGCATCCGGATAATACGCACTCAAAATGTCTAAGATCTTAGCAGCCGCCAACACTCCCTCGCAATTTCAAAATTCTCTTCACTCTTTATAACACTGACTAAAACTTTGCCTAAGAATTTGAAATTCTCACAAACTCTTTCTCGAATCATAGAAGAGTTTTCACCCACTCCGCCAGTGAAAACAAGGGCATCTAAACCACCCAAAGAAGCAATCATAGCCCCTAGGCATTGCTGAATACGGTGAATATACAAATCTAGCGCTAGCTGTGCTTTTGGGTCACCCTTGTTGCTTAAGTCTTCCAGTACACGAACATCACCTGAAATACCCGAGACCCCCAAAAGACCTGACTCATAATATAGAATCCCACTAAGCTCTTCAGCCGAAAAACGCTCCTGTAAGACAAGCAAAATGCCTGGGTCGACCGAACCCGATCGAGTGCTCATCATGAGACCATCCAGCGGGGTAAACCCCATGGTTGTATCAAAACTCGAATGCCCTCGAATTGCACAGAGTGAAGCCCCTGCCCCCAGATGGCAAATCACGATTTTAGACTCAGGCCCCAACTTATTTGCAAACATCTCATGAACACGCCGCGTGCAGTATTGGAAACTAATTCCATGAAACCCATATCGAACCATGCCTTCCTGAGTAAAACGATCAGGAATCGGATACAGGCGGTTCACCCAGGGAATCGTTTGATGAAACGCCGTATCAAACACCAATACTTGCTTTGCCTTTGGCCACAGCTTCTGGGTTCGCTCCAAATCTTCAAGAACGGCAGGATTATGCAGAGGTGCTAAGCTTGCGAGCTCTTTAAGATCACTGGCAATTTCTGGAGTCACTAACGTACTTTGAGTAAAGCGCGCTCCTCCATGCACCATGCGATGCCCGACAACGTCAGGCACTAAATCACCATACTCTTCAAGCGGCTTTATCAGCGTTTTGGGAAACTCATCAAGTTCATACATGTCAGACTTCAGCGAACTTGAGCCTCGATTTAAAACCAAAATCCTCACGCATACTCCCAACGCCAGTTTTTAATCTCAGGCATATCTTCGCCGTGCTTACAAATATAAGACTGATGCTCATCAAGTTTCGCATCTAAAACACGCCCGATTTCATCTTTTCTTGCAGGACTAAGTTTTGAAACGCGACGAAGGACATTTTTCACCAAATGAAACCTATCCAATCGATTTAAAACAGCCATATCAAAAGGCGTTGTGGTTGTACCCTCCTCCTGGAAGCCATGAACATGCAGATATTCATAATTATGTCTTTTGTAGGTCAGTCGATGAATCACGGACGGATATCCATGAAACGCAAAAATAACATGCGTTTTCTCCGGAAATATCTCTCTATATTCTTTATCGCCGATCCCATGCGGATGCTGCTCCCGAGGATACAAACGCATGAGATTAACCACATTCACAAATCGAACTCGAAGTTCTGGAATATGCTTTCGGATAAAATCCGTCGCAGCCAGTGCTTCTAAAGTTGGGACATCACCCGCACAGGCAATCACCACATCGGGGTTTTTGCCATCATCATGACTGGCCCAAGGCCAAACTCCTATTCCGGCTTCACAGTGCTTTGTGGCTGAATCCATATCGAGCCACTGCCACTCCGGTTGTTTGCCTGCGACAACCACATTGATATAATTTCTACTTCTTAAGCAGTGGTCCGTCACACAAAGAAGCGTGTTCGCATCGGGCGCCAAATAAACCCGAATAATATCCGATTTTTTATTTAAGACATGGTCCAAAAATCCTGGGTCCTGATGACTAAATCCGTTGTGATCCTGACGCCAGACATGAGATGTTAACAAGTAATTTAAAGACGCAATCGGCCTGCGCCACGCCTGTTCCTTGGCTTCTTTTAACCACTTTGCATACTGATTAAACATCGAATCAATGATGTGAATGAATGCTTCATAGCAAGAAAAGAAGCCGTGGCGTCCAGTGAGCAAATAACCCTCAAGCCACCCTTGGCACAGATGCTCGCTTAAGACTTCCATCACTCTTCCGTCTGCAGAAACATGGTCATCGTTTGGTTTAACTCTGGCCATGGATGCCCTATCCGTCACC
The DNA here is from genome assembly GCA_964635635.1 of uncultured Myxococcaceae bacterium. GTDB lineage: Bacteria > Myxococcota > UBA727 > UBA727 > JABDBI01 > CAZWPE01. The sequence goes on from CAZWPE010000001.1 coordinate 558,050, forward strand.
TCAAATAAAGCTGACAAGCGATTGGAAGCCGTTTCATCTGGCCCAAATACGCGAAAGTTTTTAGAATCCGCATTTTGATTCATGACGTCACGCAAGAACATGCCCATATGGCGGGTAGACTCCGCTCGAGCCTCCCCTGGCCTCTTAAGCTTAACTGCATAATCTTTGAAATTGGGCATTTTCAGATCTTGAAGCAGCAACCCCCCATTCGCATGTGGATTTGCCCCAAGCCTTAAATCTCCCGTCGGTGCCAGATTTTTAAGTTCTTGTTTTAATGCTCCAGAAGTCTCGAAAAGCTCCTCGGGACCATAACTCTTCATCCACTTTTCTAACATTTTGAGATGCTCTGGACTCTCTGACAAACCAGACAATGGAACTTGATGAGATCGAAAAGTTCCCTCTACTTTCAAACCATCTACAACGCGAGGACCCGTCCAGCCTTTGGGCGTTTCTAAAATAATCATCGGCCACATAGGACGTTTTTTAAAGCCCTTGCTCCTGGCTTGGTCCTGAATCTCACGAATCTCAAGAACCGCGTTCTCAAGGGCCTGTGCTATCTTAAGATGGACCTTGAGCGGGTTGCTTCCTGAAACAATCACAGGGCGATAGCCATAGCCTTCAAATAACTTCTTAAGCTCTCGCTTAGGGATACGAGCTAAAACAGTCGGTTCTGCAATTTTATAACCATTGAGGTGTAAAATAGGCAAAACAGCCCCATCGTGAACGGGGCTCAAAAACTTATTCGAATGCCAACTGGCAGCCAGTGGACCCGTCTCGGCTTCTCCATCTCCAACGACGCAGGTCACAATTAAATCCGGGTTATCAAAAGCTGCACCGTAAGCATGAGCCAAACAATACCCAAGTTCTCCGCCCTCATGAATCGACCCCGGCGTACTGGCCGCCGTATGACTCGGAATACCCCCTGGAAAAGAAAACTGCTTAAAAAACTTCAAAAGCCCCGCTTCATCTTCAGTGATTTCAGGGAAATGCTCTGAATATGATCCTTCCAAATAGGTGTTTGCCAAGATACCTGGAGCCCCGTGACCCGGACCTGTCACATTAATCATGTTCAGGCCATATTTCTTAATCAAACGGTTTAGATGAACATAAACAAGATTGAGGCCAGGTGTCGTACCAAAATGTCCCAGTAATCTTGGTTTAACATGCTCAAGCTTAAGAGGCTTTCTCAATAAAGGATTTTCTAGGAGGTATATCTGCCCCACAGACAAATAGTTCGCAGCCCGCCAATAAGCATCGATTTGTTTGAGTTCATTTTCAGTCAACGGGTTCATGGTCCAATGTTTTTATCACGACGCTAATACAACCATGAAGATTTCTTTTTTAGGCGCAGCCGAAACAGTCACCGGCTCTAGGTTCTTGCTCGAGATCCAGGACAAGAAAATTTTGATCGACTGCGGGTTGTTCCAAGGTCTTAAAAAGCTTCGAGAACAAAATTGGGAGATTTTCCCAATCGATCCCGAAGCCATTGATGCAGTGGTGCTGACCCATGCACACATCGACCACTCAGGATATCTCCCCAAACTGGTGAAAGAAGGTTTTAAGGGGCCTATTTACAGCACCTATGCCACCTATGACTTGTGTCAAATTTTGCTTCCAGATAGCGCATACCTACAAGAAGAAGATGCTGAATATCGTAATAAAACTGGAACAACAAAGCATCACCCTGCTCTGCCTCTTTATGACCGGAATGATGCTGATGCTGCACTCAAATTGTTCAAACCCAAAGACTACGATGCTGATTTTGAAATCGCAGAAGGGATTGGCTGCCGCTTAACACCTTCTGGGCATATCTTAGGATCTTCATTTGTCACAATTTCAGCCGAAAAACAAAAAATCGTTTTTTCCGGGGATTTAGGCAGGCCAAACGATCTTGTCATGCTTCCCCCACGTTGGATTAAGCAAGCTGACTATTTGATTCTAGAATCAACTTACGGAGACAGAGAGCATCGCAAAATAGATATTTTAGACGATTTAGAAGCGATTGTGAATCGAACAGCCAAACGCCATGGAACTCTTTTAATTCCAGCTTTTGCCGTCGGAAGAGCTCAGGCAGTACTACGTGCATTGCATATCTTAAAAAAAGCGAAGCGAATCCCCAATATCCCCATCTACTTAAACAGCCCCATGGCCTCAAGCGCAACGGACTTATTTGTTGAATACGCCAGCGAACATCGACTCAGCCCAGGGGAAAGTGAAGAGACTTGCAACGCTGCGATTTACATTCGCTCAGTTGAAGAATCCATCAAACTCACCGAAACTCCAGGACCCATGGTGATTATCTCTGCTAGCGGTATGGCAACAGGCGGACGTGTTTTACATCATCTTAAAACATTGGGACCTGACCCAAAAAATACAATCGCTTTTGTTGGGTTCCAAGCAGCCGGCACCAGAGGAGAGCATCTTTTGGCAGGTAAAAAAACCGTCAAAATACACGGACAAGAAATACCAATCGAAGCCGAGGTAACTTATTTAGACAACCTCTCAACCCATGCTGACCAAAGTGAAATCTTAGATTGGCTCAGGCATTTTCACAAAGCTCCCCGAAAAACATTTATTGTTCACGGAGAAGCAAAGGCCTCTGAAGTCTTGGCTGAAAAGATTAGAAGTGAACTCAGCTGGGAGTGTACGGTTCCTAGTCTAAATGAAAAACATGAGCTTTAAGTTCCTCCAACTCACCAATAAACCTCATTCTTATTGACTCTGAATCCATTAGATGATACTCACTTATTCAAAATTATTCATATTTTTGAATAATTCTTGGAGATTCAAGGACATGCTCAAGATAGCACTATTTCTTCTGCTGGCCGCAAGCTGCACCAGCAAGAAAAACACCTCTGACCTGGTTGTCTGCACCAATTCCACCTACCCGCCTTATGAAAGCATTGGAACAGATGGAAAAGCTGAAGGTTTCGATATTGATGTGGCTCAGAAAATTGCCAATGAACTTAAGCGCAAACTTGTGCTTAAAGAACTTTCTTTTGATGCACTGATACTTAGCCTTAAGCAAAACAAATGCGACATGGTGATGGCTGGTATGTCTATTACGCCAAGCCGTCAAAAAGAAATCACCATGATTCCTTACCAAGGTGAGCCCAGTAAATCGTATACGCTCTTGTTCTGGAATAAAGCACCCGCCATCACCACAGTCGCTGACGTGAACAATATCGGCAATAAAACAGTTGCAGTTCAAGTTGCCACTTGGATGGAAGACTACCTAAAGACAGTCCCAGGAATCACAGTAAAGCCTCTAGAAGCCACGACCGAGCTGGTCATGGAAATCCAACACGGCAAGTCCGCTGCAGCCTTTGTTGAACCTCACGTAGCCAAGCAATTGCTTGCCAAATTGCCTAAAATTCAAGTTGTAGAGGTTAAACTTCCCGAGTCTGAATGGAAACTTGGAAACGGAATCGGACTTAACAAATCAAACACCAGTCTGATTCAGCAAGTTCAAGATATCGTTTTGAAACTTAAAACCGAAAACACATTGCAACAGCTTGAACAAAAATGGTTTAAAACAAAATGATTGAGTCAGCATTACCACTGCTTTTTAAAGCCTCGCTTATCACACTTCAAGCAAGTGCATTCGGCGCATTGTTTGGCTCTATGGGCGGCATTGTTCTTGGAGTTTTCAACTGCAACCGTTTAAGAGTGCCTGTTTTGGCCCAAGCAGCCAATGCTTACGTTGGAATCATCCGCGGTACGCCCATGTTTATCCAGCTTTTGATTGTTTATTTTGCGCTTCCAGAAGCTTTAGGAATCGATATTTCACCTCTTCTGGCAGGTATTATTACGCTTGGACTCAACTCCTCAGCCTATTTATCAGAAATCATTCGGGGAAGTATAAACGCAATTCCTGTTGGGCAATGGGAGGCCGCTGAAGTCCTCGGCTACACGACTGCACAATCACTCCGCCGAATTATTTTACCTCAGGCTCTCACACACGCACTGCCAGCCATTACAAATGAGTTCTCTACCCTCATCAAAGAAAGCAGTATTTTAATGGTGATTGGCGTTCCAGAACTTGTCAAAGCGAGCCGAGACATTGTGGCGCGTGAACTGAGACCTATGGAAATCTATGCTCTCACAGCGTTAATTTATTTGGCCATGACGAGCACGGTTGCTTTTTTTACCCGCAAACTTGAGCAAAAACTATGAATCTTATTACAGGTAAACACGTTGGTCTGATTTATCCGGGTAGCGCTCATCCAACACTTCAGGATATTAGTTTTGAAATCCCCAAGGGTCACATTACACTTTTTATGGGTAAAAGTGGTTCCGGAAAAACTTCTCTACTTCGATGCATCGCGAATCTGGTATCGGACTACACTGGTGAGATTTTATTCGAAGAAACTTCCATTCGTACATTGTCACGTGCAGCACGGGCTCACAGCATTGGATTCGTTGCGCAGCAGTTTAATCTTTTCCCGCATATGACTGTACTTGAGAACTGCCTAGAGCCCCAAGAGTTAATCCTTGCTCGAAGCAACAGTGAAGCTTTAAGTAAAGCCCGGGTACTCTTGTCTTCACTCGGTATAGAACATTTAGCCCAGCGAAGACCTCACCAGTTATCAGGCGGTCAAATGCAACGTGTTGCAATCGCAAGAGCCCTTTGCATGGATGCCAAAGCGCTTTTGATGGATGAGCCGACTTCAGCACTAGACCCCGAAAGCACAGCTCAACTACGAGATATTCTCAAAACACTGATTCAGACGGGCGTAGCCATTGCCATTTCAACCCATGACATGTCATTTGCCAAAAGTGTTTTCGATCGAGGATACTTTCTAGAGTCTGGCCGTATTCATGAAGAATCGGAAGACCGAATCAAGGCGTACATGAACACATGAAACAACCTGAACGCATTCGCCAGCTCATTGATCTTTTGAAATCGAAACAATTCTCAAGTCATGAGGAGCTCTTAAAGGCTCTAGGTAAACGAGGTTCCCCTAGTACCCAAGCCACATTATCACGTGATCTTATACGACTAGGGGTTCACAAGGTTCATGGAATTTATACATTAGGCCGCTCAAGCAACGAATTTCAGATTACCCCAGCCGGCCCAAACCTGCTTGTACTCAGAACAACTCCAGGCGCTGCCAGCGCTTTAGCCGCAAAAATCGATACCATGGAGCTTAGCGGGCTTATTGGAACGGTCGCAGGAGACGATACCATCTTTGTAGCTTGCTCGGATGCAAAGTCTCAAAATCTTATTCATAAGGCTCTCTTGGAATCGCTCCCTAATCTGGGGTAGCATCTGAGCATGAAAACTGAAGTCTATGCCCCAGCCAGTGAAATCGAAGCTCAGCGCATCTACAGCTTTCTACAAAGCGAAGGGATTGATGCTGACCTTGAAACAACTGACCTTGCAGCTCAATTTCCCACCCAGCACCGCTATGTGATTTACACCAACCCAGAACACCGACAAAGAGCGATTGAGCTCATTGCCAATGCTAGGCTAGACCAAATCATTACCGACACAGGAACGTTTTTATAAACGCCAAGTTACGCCAGCAAGCACTTCAAACGTGGCTTCCATGGTATTGGTTGTGCCCTTGCCAAACAAAAAGCTCGGAGTGATGCCTGCTTCCAAACCAAGAGCCAAATCTCTAGCCACAAAGTATTCAAAGCCCACAGCTGGTCTAAACCCTAAGTTAAAATGCGAATTATAATTTGAACGAGTTGGAATCAAAAAGCTTGGTGCAACCGCAAAACTTAAATATGGCACAAGTGGCATATCTTTGCTTACAAATCGATATTTTCCATGAGCGGTAAATCCAAGTACCACCACATTGGTTCCAAACATGGGACGAATACCCGCACCAATGCTCCACTGAGGTCTAAGAATATAGTCAAATTCAAATCCTGTCTGTATGGTATCCGCAACACCTATCTGACCCATGCTCGGATCTTGTGCAAAATACACCGACTTACCCATCAATCCTTTGAGCAACCACTGTCCTGCTTTGTACTCATAAGCGCTGGCTGACAAACTTAACAAACTGAGTAATGCGACTATCTTTTTCATTCTAAAATCTCCTCTTCTATCTGCAACAAACGATTGTATTTTGCTGTTCGTTCAGAGCGACACAGCGAGCCAGTTTTGATGTAAGCTGCGTTTGTTGAAACCGCTAAATCTGCAATACTGGTATCCTCTGTCTCACCTGAACGGTGTGATACAACGTGGTTGTATCCCGCTTTCTGCGCAATATGAATCGCTTTAAGCGTTTCTGTCAAGGTTCCTATTTGGTTCAACTTGATCAAGATTGCATTTGCAGCACCTTCTTTTATGCCGCGCTGCAAAAGCACTGGATTCGTCACAAATAAATCATCGCCAACCAATTGCAACTTAGATCCGAGCTGATCCGTCAAAGAAACCCAGCCCGACCAATCATTTTGGTCCAATCCATCTTCAAGGCTCATAATCGGATACCGATGACAAAGCTCGCTCCAGAATGAAATCATCCCTGCCGAATCAACATCGCCCGTATCCTTAAAACGATACTTCTTTGATGCTGAATCATAAAATTCACTTGAAGCAGCATCTAAAGCGAGAGAAACTTGGTTACCTGGTGTATACCTCGCATCAGCAATCGCATTCATGATTAAGTCCAATGCTTCATGACTTGAACCAAGCTTTGGGGCAAATCCACCTTCATCGCCTACTGAAGTCGCTAAACCTTTCTTTTTGAGGATGCTTTTGAGCACATGAAAAACTTCTGCCCCTGCACGCAACTTTTCTCTGAAAGTTTCAAAGCCATGCGGAACAATCATGAACTCTTGAATATCAATTCCGTTGTCTGCATGAACCCCTCCATTAATAATGTTCATGAGCGGCGTTGGAAGCTTTTGACCTCGGGGCAAATTGCCTGCTGCCCTTGCAACTGCCATTGAGACACCCAAGATTGCATTAGCCCCTAAATTGGACTTAGAAGGTGTTCCATCGAGATTAATCAACACGCCATCGACAGCCTCTTGATCCCTAGCGTCTTCACCAATTAAAGCAGAACGTATCACTGAGTTAACACTGGAGACAGCCCTCAAAACACCTTTGCCTGAATAACGTGTTTTATCGCCATCACGCAGTTCAAGTGCCTCATGCTCTCCAGTGGATGCTCCAGACGGCACCGAGAATACTCCCCTTGCACCAGACTCCAGCGTAACTTCAACCTGAACAGTCGGCCAGCCTCGGCTGTCTAAAATTTCTCTCGCCTTGATTTCTTGAATGCTTGCGCTCATTGCGCATAGCCTAGCCCCAAAGACGCTGAGAGGAAAGACCCTGATTGACCTTGGCCCCATGTACCTAAGCCATAGCCTTGTAGAGCCGCATACCAATTTCTTGAGAAATATACCCGTGTTGCAATCAGGCCCTCAACCCCCAAATGCACTGGCAAAAACGACGATGCACACTCTAACTCAAATCGGCGTTTAGAACTGAACCAAATCATGCGTCCACCTAAGGAAACATCGTGCTTTTGAAACTGCGTGATTTCATTGTTTCCCGAAAAAGACCCCCAGAAAAAATAACCCAGCGATGGTCCAAGGGTTAGGCCTTTTATCAGTTCAAACTGCTTTGAGGCCCACAAGTGATTACCCACCTGTTGATTCCAAACAATTTGGTCGTCAATTTTGAACGCACTCGCGCCGAAAGCAAAACGGTCTCCCAATAACCAGCCTGGGGCAACTTCTACTTTTGTTTGAATTTGAAAACCTGGATAGGGCTTTGTACTTAACCCTGCAGTCCACTGGTCCAGCGTGGCTGCAGTGTCTAGACTCCAATGAACTTTATAGGGGTCGTCTTCGATCGTTTCGAAAAGCTCTATAACAGGTTCATCTCTGGGAATATCCCTCGTTTGCACTGCAATGGCCCTCTCCACAGGTGGAGAGGGTGCTTCGCGTAGCGAAGCGGGTGAGGTGTTTGCAGGCGTCGATTTAGATTTAGGCCTTGCTAGCTCAACCATCAATTTTTTAACGCTAAAATTTCGTCTTAACCAAGAAACTTTTGATTCAACTAACTCAATTTGATCGCCAATGACTTTTAAACGCGCATCCAGTTTTTTGTCTGAGCATGAACTGACAAACATACGCGGATCGAGTTCAAGCGCCAACTCGATTTCTTCAACATAGCGCGAGCTTCCGCAAACTGCGATACGATAAGGGCCCTTCGCCCATATCGATACAGATATCAAACTCATAAAAACAAAAAACCGCAACATGCTTCTTACTTCAACACAAAACTCACCTTAAGTTGTTCCAAGGTTTTTGGACCAACCCCACGAATCTTTCTCAAATCCTCCCAACTTTCCACTTGATCACGTTTCTCAAAAATTGCCTTTGCAACTCGAATTTGCATTTTAGGAATCGTCATTAAATCCTCTAACGTAGCAACCTTCAGATTAATGGGTACCGATGCAGGAGTTTTGAGAACGGGAATGTCTTCCTGCAACCAAATGCTGACACAAGAGAGTATTACCAACCAAATCATCAATGGAATCGTTCGATCTTTAGGAAGTTTTAGCATATGGCTATCATCACAGGTCACTCTCTTTGCTTAGAGCAATTCAGTTCAGTATGTTTAAACTATGAGCTAGTAGAGCTTCATCCCGAAGTGATTCTCAAGCTTGATAAAGTTCGTTCTGAAATTGACTCAAGAGCCCTCAGCGATAAAGCCTATTATGGAATCAACACAGGTTTTGGAGCTCTCGCTGAAACTAAAATTTCACGGGATGACCTAAGTCTACTTCAACATAACTTGCTTGTTTCTCATGCTGTCGGGATTGGCCAGGCAATGTCCGAGTCTGAAGCGCGCGCATTGCTTCTCCTTCGCCTCAACACACTCGCCAAAGGCCACTCTGGATGCCGTTCTGAACTTTTACAGCGCATGGTTGTGCTTTTAAATCATCGATGCATGCCTCAGATTCCTCGAAAAGGCAGCGTAGGTGCTTCTGGCGATCTGGCTCCGCTCGCCCACTTGGCTTTGTTTATCATCGATGAGCACCCAAAAGCTGGTCTCAAACCCATTAAGCTTGAAGCCAAAGAAGGGCTTGCGCTTATCAATGGCACACAAGCCATGGCAGCAGTTGGAGGCATCGCGCTCCTCGAAGCCCTCAAACTTTGCAATCTAGCCGATCAAATTGGTGCGTGCTCACTGGATGCGCTTCTTGGCTCTGATGGGCCAATGGATCCAAGAATCCATGAAATACGACCTCATCCAGGTCAAATCGAATCAGCACGAATCATCAAACAAATGCTTGAAGGCAGCGAGCTTCGGGAAAGTCACAGAGACTGCAAACGTGTTCAAGACGCTTACTCACTCAGATGCATGCCACAAGTCCACGGAGCAACGCGCGATACGCTTAGCTATATACGCAGTGTTCTGGAACGCGAATTCAATAGCGCTACAGATAACCCCCTCGTATTTGAAGAACCATCTTTCGAGATTTTATCTGGTGGAAACTTTCATGGCCAACCAGTTGCCCTGGCTCTTGATTTCTTAGCCATTGCAGTCAGTGAACTGGCTAACATCTCAGAACGACGGATTGAACAAATGCTTAACCCTGCTCTATCCAATGGTCTCCCAGCATTCTTAACCCCAAACCCAGGACTCAACAGTGGCTTCATGATGCTCGGGGTCACGGCCGCTGCGCTTCTTAACGAAAACAAGGTCTTATGCCACCCCGCCAGCGTTGATAGTATCCCCACCTCCGCCAACCGAGAGGACCATGTCTCTATGGGGATGACTTCCGCCAATAAAGCAGCTGTGATTATCGAAAATGTCAGAACAGTTTTAGCGATTGAGGCAATGTGCGCCATGCAAGCTCTTGACTTACGGCAACCACTTGAGTCTAGCCTCCCCATTCAAGAATTACATCGGTCATTTAGAAAAAACATCCCATTCGCAGCGTGTGACAGGGCCTTTGCAAAAGATTTAAGAGAGAGTGTTCACTGGATTGGAATCAGTCAAATGTCCGATGTGTTTAATAAGGACACCAAACTATTATAAGCTGTTTGCCCAAAGAACAAAGGCAAACAAGGGAGCGCTCATGTTTGACACCAACGGTTACTCTCAGACTATTCACAAATTACGACAGTTTTTTTTTGAACAAAAAGGATTCATAGAGGTTCCTTCTCAATGCCGAACTTCGATTCTATCGGCCTGTGAAGATCCCAAAACCATGACCCTTTTTAAAATGGACGAAACTTTTCCACTCCCACAAACAGGGCAAATGTGGCTAGAATACGAACTGCTCAATCAGCCTAAAGCACCTGGTTACTTTTGCATCACGACAAGCTACCGAAATGAGCCAAATCCTATTGCTGGTCGGCACCAAAAAATATTTCCTATGTTTGAGTTTGAATCTCACGGTTCCTTCAATGAGCTCCAAAAGTTAGAAACAGAACTGCTAGAGCACCTTGGGTTTGAAAAGGCCAAACATTTTGAATATGACGCTCTTTGTTCACAATACGATACCCCTATTTTGGAAGCTAAACATGAAGACCGCATGTGGAAAGAACTTGGGCCTTCTATCAGCTTAGAAAACTTCCCTAGACGCACAGATCCTTTCTGGAACATGAAAGAGCGTGGCAATGATATTTTCTCCAAAATCGACATAATTTTATACGGGCAGGAAACAATTGGCTCCGCTGAACGTTCTTGCAATGTCGAAGAAATGAGGCACAACTTTCACACGGTATCTGGTGGTGGCTATGCAGAAAAGTTGTTTAGCACTTTCGGCAAAGAACGCGTCATGGCAGAACTTGATGAGTATCTTGCACTGCCCATGATCCCACGATTCGGAGGTGGAATTGGAGTCACTCGTTTGGTCAGAGCCATGCACGAAGCAAGACTTATCTAGTCTAGTCGGAGACATACAAACTCTTGGCATCATCAAGTTTGGGCAGTTTACCCTACGAACCGGTGCCTCGAGTTCGTTCTATCTTGATTTCAGAGAAAGCTTTGGACACCCAAAGCTTTTTAGACAGCTTGGGTTTGAGATGGCCAAGCTGGCTGAAAATCTTGATTTTGATCTACTAGCAGGAGTTCCCTATGCAGCAGTGCCACTCGCAACTTCGATCGCCCTATCTTTAGAGAGGCCATTACTACTTTGCCGAAAAGAAGCCAAAAAATACGGTCAGAAAAAAATTATTGATGGGATTTACACTGCTGGCGAAACTTGTCTGTTGATCGAAGACGTCATCACGACCGGCGCAAGTATTTTAGAAACAGCTGATATTTTACGAAGTAATGGACTTATCGTAAACGACTGTATTTCTCTCGTCTGCCGAGAAAAAACTGCTCTAGAAAACTTGAAATTACACGCCATCAATCTACACACGGTTTTTCAAATGGAGCAGCTCCTTCATGTTTCATGATCTCAAGCACCCGATGGCTCAAAAAATAGCCTCTATCATGATTCATAAAAAATCAAATCTGACTTTTTCAGCAGATGTCGATAAAATAGATGACCTACTCCTCCTGGCCAATCAGCTAGGTCCTCATATTGCTGTTCTCAAAACTCATATTGACTGCCTCGAAGATTTTTCTTTCGAAAAAGTCTTAGAACTCAAAAGACTTTCAAAAAAACACAGTTTTTTTATTTTTGAAGATCGTAAGTTTGCCGATATAGGCCATACAGCTCAAAAGCAATTCAAGGCTGGCATTTATCGCATTGCTGAATGGGCAGACTTAATCAATGCTCACGGCCTTTCCGGTCCAAGCCAGATAGAAGCTTTAAAATCCTGTGTTGACCCTTCTGAAACAGGGTTGTTGCTCTTAGCCAACATGAGCCCTGCAGGTACACTTTTCACACCAGATTATTCAAAAAACGTGATTAAACTTGGTGAACAGCATGCCGACTATGTCTGCGGATTCATTGCCCCCAATCTACGTGTACCCGAAAGTTTTTTAAACTTTTCCCCCGGGGTTCACCTGAATGCAATCAGCGACCAAAAAGGTCAGCGTTATCAAAAGCCGGAGCAGCTTACTGAGTACGGGGTTAGCAGTGTGATTGTTGGCCGAGGCATTTTAGAGGCCAGCAACCCAATTGAAGCTGCCAAGGCCTACCAGGAGCACAGTTGGAAAGCGTTAGCAGTCTAATCTATAAACTCGTAAAGCCTTTTTTCTTTGCGATGGATGCTGAAAAAAGTCATCACTTAGCACTTCGTCTCGCGCGTCATCTGCCCTTTCTCATTCAACAACCATCCCCTTACAACCCCGTGAGGGTTCTGGGTTTAGATTTCAAAAATCCGATTGGTCTTGCAGCTGGCTTCGACAAAAATGGCGAATACTTAGACGTGTTATCCCAGTTAGGATTCGGTTTTATCGAAGTAGGCTCCGTCACCCCATTGCCGCAAGCAGGAAACTCAAAACCTAGATTATTTAGACTGCCCGAGCAGGAAGCACTGGTTAATCGCATGGGTCTAAATAACCTTGGCGTTGAAAACTTAGCAAAGAACTTAGAGCGCTTTCAGAAAAACTGCGTGATAGGCGCAAGCTTCACTAAAAACACCCAAACTCCTCTTGATAAAGCTTTGGACGACTACTTAATTTGTTTCGAACGACTGCAGCGCCTTGCAGACTATCTTGTTGCTGATGTGTCATGCCCCAATACCAACGACTTTTCGTCAAATTCAAATCTTGAGTTTCTAGATACGCTGTGTGAACAACTTAAAGTCAGAAAATCACGTCATGTTCCGATTTTACTCAAGCTTTCCCCTGATTGGGATTTTGATTTTCTCAAAGCGCTTTCTCAAATTCTTCTGAGACATTCGATTGATGGTGTCATTTGCGGCAACACCAGCGCAGGATTAAGCGGAAAGCCTTTGTTTCCTAAAACACTTCGTCTTGTTAAAAGCATGCATGGGCTCTTAGAAAATCGCATCCCCATCATTGGCTGCGGCGGTATTTCTTCAAGCCATGATATCACTGAAATGCAACAAGCTGGAGCAAAGTTACTTCAAGTCTACACAGCCTTGATATATCAGGGACCTGGCGTTGTATCTAAGATATGTCCTGAACAATGGTCGGACTGATAAATATCATCAGCTCCCGATCCTGTTTGTCATCTTTAGAGTTTCCAAAGAAGAGATTTAAGATTGGTATCTTAGAAAGTATCGGTATACCTGTTTTATCTTTTGTACTACTGGTTCTCACTAACCCACCAATCACCGTCGTGCTTCCATTGTCAACTGTGACCGTTGTTTTTGCCGTGTTATCATCAATCGAAGGGATTCCCTCAATCGCTGCTCCAGGAGTTGAAGATGTAACGCTCACATCCAAAGATATTTTATTTCCAGGTAAAATGTGAGGTGTAACCACTAGAGTGATACCGGCAGATATCTCCGATAAGGTTCCAGTCATTTGTGTACCGCCAGAACCACCCGCTGATGCCCCTGATGAACTTCCACCGGAAGAGCTTCCACTTGAAGAAGTGCTGGTTCCAGTCCCTGCACCCGCTGAAATTGTGAGATTTCCAGCTGTTCGAACGTAGTATTTCAACGTGCTACTCATGGTTGCAGAAGCGTGATCACGGGTTACGATCGAAGGTTTCGAAAGTATTTTTGCTTGATTGTTCTGTTCCCCCATAGACAATTGAGCATCAATAAAAGTAGTTCCAAAGGGTCCCATCGATAGATTAGCGCCAGAAAGCGGAGCATCCGCTGGCGAATTCAAGTTAATACTTCTTCCATTAAGTTGGGGAGATTGCGAACCCAAGCCATTAATTCCGCCAACAGTTACAGGGCCCACACTGCCGTTGATTCCCCACTGAATTCCGATTGACCGACTGAAAGTCTTTGTTGCACTCACAATACGAGCTTCAATCCGAATTTGTTTTGTTGGCTTATCAATCCCCTCTAGTAATTTTTTAACACTATCAATCTGAGTCGAATTACCTCGAACAGTGACACTGTTAATCCGTTCATCAATCACGATTGAACCGTGAGAGCCTTGAGTTCCAGATATTAAAGAACTCGATTGAGCCAACACATCTTTGGCCCTCGCATATTTAAGCGGAATAGTCTGTGTAATCAAATTCTCCCCCGAATCTTCATACATTTTTCGGGTACGAACTTCCAAAACATCAGCCTTCAGAATCCCCACCAACTCATTTGAACTCAAAACCGTCTGAAGCGCATTTTCAAGCGTAATTCTTGGAAAGCTCGCTGTAACCGTTCCCGGCAAATCTCCTGGAACAAGAACGTTCTTATTTTGAACAAAAGCAAACAGTCGAAGAACGTCTGAAACTGGAGCCCCACGAATCTCAACTGAATACTCAATAGAACCCATCTGGACTAAAAATGCCAACATAAAGAGAAAAGTTTTCATTTCTTAACCCTCTTTAGATTCAATTTAAAAACGCCTGTCTCTCCACGAATAACCACTTCTGATTTCTCAATTGAGACAACTTCAAACCCAGAAATCTTATCACCCACCTGAACAATCTGCTCGTTAATCAAAGCAGCAGAATGGTTTTTCGAATAGACTATCGCAAATAGACTTAAATCCTCTAAAGCTAGATTCTGGCCATTTTTAACGAATGGGTTCTTACTCCATTCGCCAGGTTTTTTTTCAACGTCCCAAAAGTCAATATGATTAAGTCCAGATAGAAAAATAACACTAAGGAGCAGCATAAAAACCCCCTTCTATTTTTAAAATTTGCTCACCAGGTTTGTTGCCATCTGGAACAATCGCCAGCGCTTCAATAACCAAAGGTGCCTCCAGGTTTTCAATATATTCAATATAGCGACCCAAATGTGCCATGTCGCCACTAGCAACCAGAGAAATCTTTCTCTTTGGAAAAGGATCCTCTTTAGCCTTTGATTCACTTGAACTAAAATCTTTTATGCGAACGCCCAACAAATGGATTGGGTTCACAAGCGCTTGTATGCTGGGTTCTATCGAAGACCGCTGAGCAAGCCACTGTCGCTCTTTTTCTTCTTTGATCGGACTTTCTAGTTTCTTCGAACTAATCTGACGCATGAGACGCTCTCGCTCCCCTGTTTGAGCGACAATTGCTTCCCTGGCACGAAACAGTTTTTCTTGAACAGGCATTGCACATGATTTGTAGTAGCCAATAAACCCAACCAAAAGCGTCGCCAGAAGCATTATTGTTTCTCTTTGGTTAAGAGTCTTCTTTAGACTAATATTTCCCATTTCAAGCTTCATGGCAACACGCACTCCAAATGAAATGATGTTTCATTTAAATTAAAAATTCTGATGTCCTGGCATTCTGGTAATCGACCCAAATCTGCTCTTAAGAGAACCATTGAATTTTTATTCTCTGTATTAGCAATCAACTTAAGCGCTCGATGCGTTCCAATACTTGCTCCCAACTCAGAAATCTGGACAGAATTTGGAATCAAACTAATCGTTTTTTTGAGAAGCGCTGACCAGGCGATTGGGTACCCAAGCTTCTTTAAAACATCTTGTCCAGATACCTGTTTGTGTTTGGGCTCAACCTGCAACTGCAGTTTAGTGACCTCTGCATTCAACTGTTCAAGGATTTTATTCTGAGCGCTTAACTGCTGCGCTTTCCAAAATGAATATCCACCACACGCAATTAAAACAACTGTAAAAACAATTAGAACCATCAGATAGGTAACTTCCGACTGACCCACACCTTTGGAGGGTCCTTCTAGCACGTTAATATGATGCGTTATTTTCACCATATTTTTTCCCTATAATGCCAACCCAAAAGCTACCGTAAAGAGCTTTAAGTCACCTGGCATTTGCTGTTTGAGTTCTGTACTAATTTCAATTTTTCTAAAGGGATCAATTAACTCAACATGCGCGCCTGTAGCTTCTTCAACGCTCTGAGACAGACCTTGGGTATCTGATAAATCACCTGACAGAAAAATTCGTTCAACATGATGCTTAGGAAGTTGTTCGGCAAAATTCTCACATGAATATTGGACCTCAATCCCAACTTTGGAAAGCATCACTCCTGAATCACTTCCGCTAGAAGCCGGGCGAACCCCCGAGAATGTCCGTTGATACAAAAGTCCTTCTGCTCCAATAACTCCGCACATTGCCTCTGAAAGATCTACCCATACAAACCCCTTCACCACTTGTTCAAGCTCTGGATAGTTGAAAGCGATGCAGTTAGAGAGTGCCAAAATATGGGGCTCTACTTGTTCAGGCTCCCGTACTCCCAGTTTTTTGAGTTCTATGACTCGCTCTTGAACATGCTTGCGCTCAAGTCCAAAAACCAAGTATGGATTCTTCTCTTCATCTCCACTCCCAAGTGGTACATAGCGAATTACATAGGGTTCGAGTGGTACTTTGGCAGCCTCTTTAAAAGCCCAAGAAACAACGCCATCTAGTTCATTTTTTGGAACTTTCGGAATGGTTACTGTCTTTACTTTTGTGCTGGGATCACGAATTGAAAATCTGACTCTGTTCTTTCGGGCTTGAACCGTTTGAAGAAGTTTCTTGACTGCTTCAGAATCCGAGCGAGGCACCAACTGACAGTCTTGCAAAGAATAGCTTTCCCCTCGATGCACCAAAGAGACCATCCGGATATCTTGGTCAGTTACATCAATTCCAAATGACACTTTAGACATATTATTTCCCCTTCAAGGTTAAGACCCGGTTCTCAACCTGGAGATAATCCGCAGATTTTTTATCAGGCATATGCCTCAAAAAGCTTTCATAAAAGTAAATAGCGTTACCTATGTCGCCATTTTTTTCATAGAGGACCCCTAAGTTATAGTAAGGCTCAGGGTGTTTTTCACTTAAAACAATCGCCTGTTTTAAGTCTGACTCAGCCTCTGTGTATTGACCTATTCGGGTTTTTAAAAATCCTAGATTATTGAAACACTCAGAACAGGACGGGTCTAGATCAATCGCCTGTTTAAAGTGCCTTTCGGCCTCAGGTAGCTGCCCTTCCTCAAGCAATAAATATCCCAAATTATTGTGAGCCTGAGCACTCATGGGGTTAAGTGCCAAAGCCTTCAAGTAAAGCTCTTTTGCGGGAGCCTGTTCCCCCTTAGCCATCAAAGATTCGAACGTCTCTTCCACATGCTTAGGGGCTGAAGCAACAATCGGTGGCTTCCTCAAAGAAAACCCTATTTTCACCAACTTGTACCCAGCGAGGGCCAAGAGCACTGCTCCCAGAGCAATCAACAGGCTCCAAGTTCTTCTGCCTAAAGGCTGCATATATATAATATCACACAATTGTCTTTGTCAACAATTTGATACACACTGAACTACGGTTCCCGTAGTCCCTGTACCGCCTCCCGTATAGTTAGAACCACTACCAGCGCGGGCCCCAGCTACATGGTACTGGATAACATTGCTCGGAGTTCCTACTTTGTCATTGCTGGAATTCCCACAAGTATTATTATCACTTGCTTTGACTCCTAAATTTGCCAAATCAGCCAAACTTGTGGTATAGACGGCCGCACCCCATTGCCAGTGGACCGATAAGCCTTCCTGGTCAGCCGCAAAGACAGCATTCCAAGTTACCGGGCTAACACTACCAGGCAGATTGACTGGCACCTCAAAGCCTTTAGCCGAAACCAGGATATTTCCGTTTTGGCCTGGTGGTGAGGTTGTATGCCACTGTCCTGCCACATATTCAGTCGAAACACAGGTAGCATCAGGGTCAAAAGTAATTACGCCGCCAGGTATAACAACGTTATAATTCACCCCGCCAGAACTAAATAGCACGTTTGAATTTTCAAAATAAACATGCGTGACAATGTTGTTATTGAGCCCAGCAACATCAAAGCTCGCGCTAAACCAAATCCACCTTCCTTGTGCAATGCTGCTACCATTGAATGGCGCGGAGTTAGAACTTGGCGTCGCAGTTCCATCTACAGCACAAAGTTGACCAGGGTCGCCAATGCTAAATCCAACCGAAGAACCCCTATAAGAAGCTTGGACTTCAATTAAATTACATGATCGAGTAATATCAAAAGCACTGCCCATAAAGTAGCGCGTTGGGATTGGGTTTGGATTACCCTCAACCAATATCTGACGCATCGCAAATTCAAGAGCCCCATTTGCCGAATAAAATGCCTGAGTCGTCGATACGCCTGAGGTACGAGCGGCTTGATTATTATTCAACAAAACCAAGATTGAAGCTCCCATCGACGCCGCAACTGTAAGCGCAATCAAAACTGCTACTGCACTAAAGCCTCTACAGTGTTTGAAGATTGTCATAATTGTGCCCCGTATTTCTTAAAAAGACTCTCGTTCTCAAAGTCATTGCCGCTCCGCCTGATGAAGGTGAAACTGAAATCTGAATTCCAATACTGCGTACATTAGCAAGCGTAGAAGTTGTGTTGCCCTGCTCATCAAAGTAGCTGAATGTTAAAGCACTAACATTGCTTGATAACACATCTGAGTTACGCTTGAAATCCGTTCCACTCAGCCAGTACTGCAAACTCGTCCCTGCTGGATACTGAAACATAAGATTACTGCTGGCAATTGTTGTTAACTGGGAAATTGATGGCACTAACCTCAACTCCATCACCAGTCTCTCTATGGCAATACGAGCCTCTGCCAAAGAATCTCCCCTGGCCCACACAAAAGTTGAAATACTCACAATATTTCCCAGTATAGGGCCCACCACGCCCCCTAAAATCATAAGCATGACAATCGTCAGCAAAAGCTCCAACAATGTAAAAGCACGAGTATTCATCATGGTGTATAACTCGCTAATAAAGTGACAAAACTAACGCTATTGGCCACGCCAGCCGTAGTCCAATTCACAGAAACAGTCACCCTGGCATAGCCACTTCCAGACTGGGCATCCAAAAAGTCATCTGTGCCCCCATCTGAGTCTGGGTTTACTTCCAAGGCTGAAGCTGTAACCTGGTATCCTGTAAACCCCGAAACAGGATTTTCGTTATAAGAGTTTGCAGCAATCGAAGCTAAAGTCGATGAATATCCGCAACCGGACAAATTACAGTCTCTTTGGGCTTCTATCTTTTCCATCGTTTCTCTCGCGAGATTAACAGCTATTGAGGTCTGCAATGACAGAACAGAGGAACTCAACGAACCCTGAAACATGTATAAGACCCCTATCAAGCCTACCGACAGCAAGGTAAGCCCAAGCACTGCATCTAA
Organism: uncultured Myxococcaceae bacterium; assembly: GCA_964635635.1. Lineage (GTDB taxonomy): Bacteria > Myxococcota > UBA727 > UBA727 > JABDBI01 > CAZWPE01. Next base: position 577,140 of record CAZWPE010000001.1, read on the forward strand.
AAGTGTGAAGGCTTTCATTGAATCACCACCTTACCAGTATTGGCTGTGACCGATATGGTCTTGGAAGAAGACCCCTTGCTGATGGTTACCGAACCCCCACCACCTGAAGTTGGACTTCCAAAGGCATTAAACTCAACCGTATAGTTATCCGAAATCGAAACTCCAGGATAATTGACCGCCAGACTAACAACCAAAGGCTGCTTGGTTAACGGGCTATTAAGCGGTGTTGCAGTTGTTCCCTGATAGACCGTGTAAGAACCGTTTGAGACGAACTGAACCCCAGATGTTTGGCCTGTGTTCATCGCATTTTGCTGAGCAAAAGCGATGTCACTTCTCACCTGCTCCGCTGCAGCCTTAAGATAGACCATTCCTGAAGATGGAAATAAAACTACCGCCGCGAGAGCGATCATCCCCAGCAAAGATACTGTAAGAATCGTCTCAACGGCGGTAAAGCCCCGCATAAAAACCTCCAAGAGGCTTAGGTGCAGGTAGCAACTGGATCAAATTTCCCGGTTGCTGCTGTATAGCTATAATAAGCATCACCAGCATCGCTTACACCACTGCCATTGGCATCGTAAGTGTAGCAAGTGTCTGAGACCTTATTCCAGTTTGAAGTAACACCCTGTTCAAGCACTGAGCTAAACAGAATATTCGTCGGAGATGCAGCAGAACCATTAGCTGCAGAATCCAAGGTTGCTGGATAGCTCTTAGGCTTACCTTGAGCAATCTCATTACCCACATAGGTGGCCAAACCTGCCGACACCGATGCAGCTGTCATAGCAGCCGTATTGGCTCTAGCAGAGCTCAATGTTTGACCGAAAATGGTTGGCAAAGCCACCACTGCCAGAATACCTAATATTGCAATTACTAACACAAGTTCTATCAGCGTAAAGCCTTGAACCTGTCTACTTTTTATTACGGAGCTTTTCATAAGTTCCCCCTTTGAAATCATAATACCAAATAAAACACACGGAAATCAAATTTATCAACACATTTTATGTGCAACCTGAAGTTGCAAGCATAAAGGTTCCTGCACTGGAACTATAACTATAGTAGGTATCCGTTGGGTTACTATCTTTTGAGCCATCCCCATCCGTATCATACACATAGCAAGTGCCTGAAACCTTAAACCACTGAGATGTCACGCCATTTTGAAGCACAGTTCCAAACAATGGGTTACTCCCACTCGCGGTCGAATCACTGGCCGCGCTATCTAAGGTGCTTGGGTAGCTACCGGTCGAGTTTTGAGAAGCATAAAGCGCAATACCAGACTGAATTGCCCCCACAGTCGCATTCATAGAACCACTTCTGGCTGTTGTAATAGAAGTGCCTGTAAAAATCGGGAAAGCGGCAATGGCCAATATACCCAAAAGCGCAGCCACCAAAACAAGCTCAATCAATGTAAACCCAGAGAACCTCATGAGATAATCATACACCTTTATTTCGGAATAATCACTTTTGACAGGTTCCAAATTGGCAAATAGATAGCCAAAGCAAGAACAGTTACACCTGAAAATAAAAAAACCAATAAAACCGGCTCTATAAGCGTTGACATGTTTTTTAGCATATCATCTATTTCTGCATCATAAAAAGTAGCTGTCGAATCAAGCAATAAGTCCAGCTGCCCTGTTTTCTCACCCACAGAAATAGACTCCTGAATCATAGGTTCAAAATATTTAGTATTCTCCATGCACTTCGAAAGCGAATTACCTTGTTCAAGGCCTTTTTTAATCGAAAGTACATCGCGTGCATAGTGGACATTGGTCATTGTCTTAGCCACCACCCCTAAGGCTTGGGTGATGGGAACACCCGCCCGATATAATGAAGAAAGTAAATGTCCAAACCGTGAGTTTGCTGTTAAACGATTAAGGCGGCCAAACACTGGAATCTTAAATGCAGCATGGCCTATAAAATCTTCCCCTATCCTGGTCGATGCAAATTTTTTCCAACCCCAATACAAAGCAAAACCTATACCGAGCCCAATGTACCAAGAACCCGTCACCAACTCACTCATCGCCATGACAGCGCGCGTGACCGCTGGAAGCTCGGCTCCATGGCCTGAATAAAAAGTCTTAAATGGTGGAATTACAAACGCCAACATACCCCATGTAACGCCGCCCAATACAAACAAGACTATCTTAGGGTATAGCATCGCCGATTTCACCTTCGAGCGTATTTCTGCTTCTTTTTGCAGAATAGACGCCATCTCTTTCAGTGTTTGGTCAAGAACACCACCCGACTCACCCACCTCCATCATGCTAATATACAGCGGTGGAAAATACTGCGGAAACGCCTTAAAAGCTGCAGACAACTTGGTTCCAGAAGCTACATCTTTTTGAATATGAATCATCGCTTCTTTGAGCGCCTGATTTTGAAGCTGCTTTGCCAGCAATGCTAAGATTCTGTCCATTGGGGTTCCAACAGCAAAAAGAGCTTGAAATTGCCGAGTCATATTAGCGATTTCTTTAGGAGAGGGTTTGCGCTTGAAAAAGCCAAATGAAATATTTTTTTGGGCCAAGTCTTTCAGGTCTGTATCGACAGGAAAAAGTCCCTGTGCTGATACTTGCTCTCTGGCCGCAGAAAGATTTTCTGCATCTATTTCACCAGTCACCAATGCACCTGACTGATCTCGAGCTTTAAACAGATAGGTAGGCATTTAAACTACTCCGTCCCACAAACTCTAACCACTTCTTCAACAGTCGTTAGCCCTAAATTGACTTTTTCAATCCCATCCTCAAGAATTGAATGAAATCCTGCCATTGCTGCTTTTTCACGCAAACGAACATCTGGAGCATGGTTATTAATCAGAACTCTAAATTCCTCATCCACTTCGACGAATTCATATAGACCGATTCGCCCTTTAAAACCGCGGTTGTCACACTCTGGACATCCTTTGCCGCGATAAGTCTTAATATTAGCACCCTTCGGACCCAACGCGGCCAACAACTCATGAGGGACAACAATTTCCTCTTTGCAAGACTGACACACTCTTCTGACGAGACGCTGAGCAATCACGCCCAGCAAAGTTGCTGATATCAAATAGGTTTCAATCCCTAAGTCATGAAGTCTAGCAATAGCACCAATGGCTGTATTGGTATGTAAGGTGGATAGCACCAAGTGACCCGTCATAGCAGCGCCAAGCGAGATTTCAGCCGTTTCTCTATCTCTGATTTCGCCCACCATGATGACATCTGGATCCTGTCTCAGCATGGCCCTCAGCGCTGTTGCAAAAGTCACCCCAGCTCTTGTGTTGATTTGTGTTTGGTCTACACCCTCAATTTCATTTTCGATGGGGTCCTCGACGGATAAAACATGTGACTTGTTTCGGTCAATATTCTGCAATGCAGCATAAAGCGTTGTCGTTTTACCTGAACCCGTAGGGCCTGTGACAAGAATAATGCCATGAGGTTTATGAATCATTTTCTCAAAAGTAGCTCTGTCTTTTGCTGAAAACCCTAGGCTATCGAGCGTGATTACCTCTTCTTTGCTCAACATACGAATCGCAGCTGCTTCACCAAACATGGTTGGATAAGTTGCAATACGAATATCAAATTCTCTCTCACCGATACGAAGCCGAGTTCTACCATCCTGAGAAATACGATGTTCAGCAACGTCCATTGAGCCCATAATCTTAATACGTGAAAGAATGGATTCTTGCATGTGGGGTGGGAGCAGAGCAAATTGTTCTAAAACCCCATCTATACGAAATCTAATTTTGAGACCATCTCGGCTAGGTTCCAAATGAATATCACTGGCTCTTTGGTGCAAAGCAGCTTGCAGGAGCTGATCCACAGAAGAAACCACTTGATTTGCAAGAGCTGCTGCTTCTTGGCTTCCTGTTTTTGGAGCTGCAGCTTGCTCATAGCTCACAACTTGGACTGAACCCGTCGGAGCTGCGCTCGTAGCTTTTTTGGCGCTACCATAGTGCCTCAAGATTGCTTCATCGAGTTCTTTGCCAGAAACCAAAACGTATTCCAACTCTCGTCTAAGTTCTGAACGGGCTTCGTCGAGCGTAGCCAAATCAAACGGGTCAGCCGTCGCCAAAATAAGGTGCCCGGCCTTATCTTCCACAGGTAAAACGCGCCATTTTCTGGCTTTTTCTGGAGGCACTAAAGCAATAACTTTTGGGTCTGGCAAAACACCCGCAAGGGGCATTGTTTTGACTCCAGCCTTGATTGCCAGCAATTCATTCAGCTCTGTTTCTGCGAGAATAGATTGTTCAGTCAACCAAGAGGAAATATCCTCTTTCTTTTGAAGAACACGCTCCGAAGCCTCCTTGAGCTGTTCAGCAGAAACACGCCCCTTTTGAGCTAAGTCTTGAATAACAGACAGGACTTTTCGAGACTTTAGAGACATGCCTCTAATATCTCATATAATTATATATAAAATCAAATTCTTCCGGTCAGAACGATTTGTTTTGAAACTCCCACAGGAACAAGTAGTTCAAACTCGCGTTCCGCCTGGCGCCTTGCTTCCAATGCACTCTTTTCATGGTCATAGCCGGTTAAGTGACAAAGCCCATGGGCAAATAACACTAGCAGTTCTTCATGTAGACTATGTCCCAAGCGCTCAGCCTGGCTCTGAGCTGTATCCACCGAAATGACAATATCCCCCAGCAGGTGCTCAGTGCCAGGCATAGGCTCACCTTCCTGTGCCGAAAAAGACAATACATCGGTTGGCTTATTTTTGCCCCGCCATTCTAGATTTAACGCCTGAATCTCAGAATCCCTCATAAATGCAAGGGAAAGCATGGATTCCGGGTCAAGCCCGGAATGACGAAAGATCTTGCGAACCGATTGAAGCGTCTGAGCGCGTTCAGAGCTGGGGATAAGTTTCTGGCCAGTGATCATTAAACTCACACCAAGTCTCCTTTGTAGGGTGTCTAAATTCTAGGCGTTCTGCATGTAGATATTCAACCGGGTGACCTAAGCCAGCTAAATGCTGACGAATCTGATTTGTACGACCAGTCAGCGGCAATGCTTCAATCAAGGAGAAATCCCCCTCAATTCCCTTTCCCCCCTTTGAAAAAGGGGGGTTAGGGGGGATTTTTTTCAAGTTCGTTTGCGCAGGCTGACCCTCTGGATGCTTAATCGACTTCACAAGTGCTTCACAAACCATCTCGTCCCATTCTGGAATGCCCTTCACCCAAGCCAAATATCGCTTCTTCACAACTCGATTGGTAAATTGCTTGGTCAAGTGCTGAGCAGCGTCTTTGGTCTTCGCCAAAACCACCACCCCACTCGTCTCAGAATCCAGTCTGTGAACAATATGCAATTTCAAATGCGGCCATGTTTGATTAACTATTTCGCTGAGGGTATTAAGTTTATAGCGGCCACAAGGGTGCATCGGGAGCGGTGCTGGCTTCGAGATTACCCAGATAGACTCGTCCTCATGAATCACCCGCAGATTTCGGTTTACAGGGGGCTCCGGCTCTTCCCAAAGTGTATGCACGATCTCATGGCTGGATTTCATGATATCAGATGCATTGACCCGAATGCCTTTTGAAGAAACCTGACCAGCATCCAAGGCATCTCGCCAGTAATCAACCGTTCTAGAGGGAACACGCCGGGTGAGAAACTCCAAAATTGTCTCACCAGATTTCCAGCCCCTCGCTGAAATAGGGCGACTATTTAAATGCAAGTCTGACATGTAACTTCAGATTCAGACACTCCGCGGCAATCAAAACACATGACATGACCGCTGGGTTTAAGCTCAGGCGTCAAGGCAACACGCTTATCGAATACAAAGCAGTCACCTTCATAGTGCTCACCGCCACACTCTTCAAAATATTTTAGGATTCCACCGTCCAATTGATAGACATTTTTGAAGCCAACCAGGTTCATAAATGGAGCGGCTTTCTCACATCGGATTCCACCTGTACAAACACTCACGATGGTTTTGTTCTGCCACTCTGGAAGTTTGGCCTGAACAGCTTCAATGAAATCTTTAAATGTATGCAGATTCAGATTAACCGTGTTCTTAAAAGCACCGACCTGTATTTCAAAATCATTGCGGGTGTCCAGCATGATGAAATCTTTGCCTTCGTCATACCAAGCTTTGAGTTCTTTCGGAGCAATGCGGTCAGCATGGGTCTCTAGCGGATTCGCTTTATCCACCCCAAAAGCAATCGTTTCTTTCTTAATCTTCACCAACATTCGGTTAAACGGTTGGTCGTCGGACCAGCTGTCTTTGGTCTCGAGCGTTTCAAGGCCTTCATAGGACCTGATTTTTGCCAACAGCTCACCAACTCCGGCCTCAGTACCAGCGATAAACGCATTGATCCCTTCAGGGGTCAGCAAAATAGTACCCTTCAGATCGTTCTGCTGAGCGAGCGCCAAAAGCTCTGCTCGCTTGATAGGCAAGTCTTTCAGATGTGCAAAATGATAGGCTGCAATATTGAGAAACATGGCACCTAGCCTAGCAGCAAGGAAAGCTCTGCGCCAGACCCAAACGCGTTCTTAAACTCTAACTTTGCTGGCAGTTCAGGGGTCTTCAGGTTGCGTGTCAGCATTTCAAAATGCGGCCCCCCATCAAATGGGTCCACTCGGCCCTCAAACTTAAATCCAAACTTTTCAAGCAAGTGCTGGGCCGGTTTACTGCCCTCCCCCACCTGGGCGATTACATCCTGAGCTGCTTTGGGTAAAAGATTAATATAGACAGGCTCATGAGGAAAAAGGGCTTCTATAAACTCTTTTTGCTTACGGGATAAATGGTCGGCTTGTTCATATGAGAGGCTGGTAAAATTCTTACCAATCGCCTGCCAAAGCGGAGAGTTTTCATTTGCCTGTGGCGGCAACAACTCCGCCAAAAGTCTTGGCATAAAAAGTTCCCGGTGCTCAGAGATAAATGCCAAACGAACCAAACTGAGCCAACGCCCTAGTTTTCCAGGAATATGGCGATACTCTGGATCCAGCACCAGGCCCCCTAGCTCAGTATAACCCTCTGTATCAAACCCCAACCGTAGGATTTGATGTTCACGTGTTTCGCAAATAGACTCAGAGTGCTGCCTCAGAGTCTCTATTTGAAAATAGATATGCGGCAGACTTGAACTACCATGTCTCGCAATGATTTGACTCGAACCGACAATGCCACCAACACTCTTGTCTTCAAGCACAAATAGGTAGAGTCTATCCTCCGGATTTTCTATTTTCCCTTCAAACGAAGCACAAGAATGCCTTAAGATCTCAGCAATTCCTTGACCTTCATTCGGCAAGTTTGTAGTGTTCAGCATCCGGGCAAGCCGAAGAAGCCCTTCTTCATCACCCATTTGCGCATTACGAATTAGAAAAATAAAAAACCTCCTATGACTACCCTCTTCCAAGGCACCTACGACGCATTCAACCTCTCAGCAGCACTCAAAACAGGCCTTGCTGATTTAGGGTACACTCATCCAACGTTTGTTCAAAACGAAGTATTCTCGCCCATTCGAAGCGGCGGCGACTTTGTGGTTCAAAGTCATACTGGTTCTGGAAAAACAACAGCATTCTGTCTTCCAATATTGCAAAAAGTCGAAGAGGACCAAGCACAAGAGCCTCAAGTTCTCATGCTCGCCCCAACCCGCGAACTCGCCAAACAAGTTGCAACAGAGTGCACCAGACTGGGTCACCATGCAGGCATTAAAGTCAGCGCGATCTATGGCGGAGCTTCTTTCGACACCCAAATTGCAGCCCTTAAAGCAGGGGCTCAAATCATCGTTGGAACTCCTGGGCGCCTCAAAGATCTGGTAAGCCGTGGACAACTGAAATTATCTACTGTGCACACGGTTGTATTGGATGAAGCAGATGAAATGCTCTCAATGGGTTTTTGGGAAGATGTCACTTTCCTGTTAAACCAAACCCCCAAAGAACGACAAACCCTTCTATTTTCGGCCACGCTTCCATGGGTGATTGAACAAAGCCTAGGCCAAATCGCCCGTAGCCCCAAAACCATTAATCTAAGTTCTGACCAAGTAGGGGCAAAATCAATTAGACACGTGGTTCATCACGAAGATGACTCTCAGACCAAACCTAGACAACTATTGTATGCACTCGAGCTGCACAAACCAGCTCGAGCGATTGTCTTTTGTAACCTTAAAGAAGAAACTGAAACGCTCGAAAATTATCTCACGCGTTTTTCCTTCAAAGCCAAAGCTCTAAACGGCGACATGAGTCAGTCAGCTCGAGAAAAAGTCATGCATGACATCAAAAACCATGCGATTGATATTGTCATCGCGACAGACGTGGCAGCCCGCGGAATTGATATTCCAGGCCTGACGCATGTCTTCAACTATGAGCTTCCTCATGACCCAGAAGTTTACGTGCACCGAACAGGGCGTACTGGCCGTATTGGGCATCTTGGAACAGCCATCAGTCTTATTAGAGGAGCCGATGTGATCATGCTCGACACAGTGCAAAAGACTTATGAAATCTCGTTCGATACAGTCAAACTTCCCGAAGAGTCTGAAATCCTGTGGATGCAGGCAGAGCGACTCGCAGCGCTTTTAACTGAACAAGCCGATGGCGTTGAAATCAGCCAATATCGCCAAGTTGCTTCGTCTATGCTGAAGCGAGATGATGCTTCTGAAATATTTGCCTTTTTGCTGCGCTCTTACTTTGCCAAGAAGCCATCAAGCACGCCTGCTCCCGAACGGACGTACAAACAAGAGCATCGTCAAAACCGTGAACCTCGGCCACCAAGACAGCCACGTGAAGTGAAAGAATCACCCTTCAAAGAGCTTTACGTCACCCTTGGACGTTCCGATGGATTCCAGGATCTCACGTCACTAGCTCAACATGTCAGCGATATCACCCATGTAGATGTTGGACACTTTACCGGCGGTGGGAACTTGCGTGACACCAGCTCACACATCGAAGTGGATGCGGAAGTGGCCTCAAAAATTCGAGAAGCCCTACATGGCCAGCCACGTTCTTCAGGCGTGACTGAGACAATTACCTGTGACTTTGGAACGGGAAAACCTATTCGTAAGCGCTTCCACCCAGTTGGGAAGCGGCGGTCGCAGAACTCACGGCCAAATTAATAGGACTCTGTTCGGGGACAAAGCTTTTTGAGACACGTAAAAATTTTCCGTGAGCTGGTATTCGATCGAATTTCTGCTCCCATGCGAGTTGGTTTACATGTTCACTCGTCCAGCCCTGAGGCAATTCAATATTCAAATGCTCAATTAGCCCTCCCGTAAAAGAAATTCTCTGAATCTCGTGTGAAACCGGTGTTTCTTTGGAAATATTCAGCAAACGTTCCACAATATACCGAATATTATTTGCGGTATTGTCTTCTTCCGTTGGATTTGGTTCTTCATTGTAACCACTGGCACCATGAAACCCATGAACCAGCAGAGCATTTTCCGGGTTAAATCGAATCGCTTGTTTACAGTTATCAAACATCACCAGGCGATGAATGTTTTCACCTAATCTCTCCAGATCTTTCGGAGCATTACTGGAATACCTTCCAGATGGCCATCGCTGTTGATGATATACATCCTCAAAAATCATCCATAAATCAGCTGGGACCCAGTCGCCTCGAGCTGCGGTCCAAAGAATTAACTTCAGTCTTTGATTTTTTCTTAAACCCCTAAGCAATTCAAGCATTCCAGAACGATACACCGGCGCCTTGCATGGCCTTCTCGTTTTGCATTTAGAGCAGTTGTTCTCCTGTGAACACTCGGGATACCTTTGCCATAAAATTGTCTCATCCATGTCAAACACAAGCGTCAATGCTGGCTGTGTCTTATTATTTTGCACCACGGACTTTGAATCAAAAGGTGATGGTTTCCAAGGCAACGCAGAAACAGGGTCACCAGACATCATCGCCATTAAACCGAGTGAGTAAAAAAACATTAATGTATTACGAAGAAAGAGACCCATTCAAAAGCTCCGGTATTCCACTTCCAGTTTGAGCCGAAATCATCACGCCACCCAAACGATGTGCTACAGTTTTCTGAAGTTCATCCATTTGGTCTACTTTGTTCACCACCAGCAGTTTGGGCTTGTCTTTCAGCTCCAATTCATCCAAGATTTCATCGACAATCCGAACATGTCGTTCAGCTTCCGGGTCCGAACCGTCTACCACATGCCATAACAAATCAGCTTCATGCAGTTCTTCTAACGTTGCACGGAACGCGTTGATTAATCCTTTCGGTAAATCACGTATAAAACCTACCGTATCAACCAAAATCACGTCTCGACCATTGGGCAATCTTAAGGCACGCGATGTTGGATCCAATGTCGCAAACAAAGCATTCTCGGCATAAACTCCTGCACGCGTCAGGCGATTCATAAGCGTTGACTTGCCAGCATTTGTATAACCAACCAAAGCAATCACGGGAAATTTCTTTGCTTGCCGGCTTTGACGCGTCAGTTCTCGCTGCTCACAAAGTTTATCTATCTCCCGCTCGAGCTTCGCCACTTTGTCTTTGACGCGCCGTCTGTCTAACTCAAGCTTGGTTTCTCCAGGACCCACACCACCAATTCCACCGGTCAATCTCGACAGGCCAGATTGTTTTTTAGCAAGTCTTGGAAGAGAATATTGCAACTGCGCAAGCTCAACTTGAAGCTTACCAGCTCGTGATTTTGCACGCTGCGCAAAGATGTCCAAAATCAACATCGTACGGTCCAGAATTTTCAAATCGGTCATGTCAGTGATGGCGTTAAGCTGGGACGGCGATAAATCACGGTCAAAAATCAACATCTCCGCGCCAACATGAAGCGCATGCAAACAAAGTTCTTCGAGTTTTCCACTACCCACAATGGTTCTCGGGTCTATTTGTTTACGTTGCTGAATCACTGTGTCCAAGACTTGGACTTTAGCCGTTCGGGAAAGTTCCTGAAGTTCTGTTAGTGAAGCTTGCCATTGTTTACGAGGCCCTGTGTAAACTCCTACTAAAACAGCTTTTTCACGGGCTCCAACGACTGTTTGAGGTGTTCGTTTGGCCAAAGCTTGCTCAAGTTCAGCCACCCAAAGCGCAAAATCGTATTCTATGGCGCCTATATTGGAATACTGTTCGGTTTGACTACGCGAACTTGATGACAAAGCACCCAAAGCGCATCGACCCAGCTGACCGCCAGGCAGTACTTCAAGCTGCAAAACTGCATCAAGATGTAATTTTTCTAAGTCGGTAACAAAGTCCCGATCTAAATCATAACTCGCCTGAGTAAATCTTCTTGGTTTTGAAACAACGAGCCTAAGGCCTCTCAGGCGCCCTGCCCCAGCCCGGCTTCTGCCTAAGTCTGGCAAATATAGGTGGTCGGATTCACCCAAAACAACATGTTCGACATGGCCTCGTCTATCAATCAAGAGCCCAACCATGCGGGACAAATCATCGGCCACTTTAGCCAAAGCTCTCGCTAAATCAGCCGTAACAACGGCCGTTGACGGCACATCGAAATCATAAAGCTTTTCGAGTGCATCCAGCGAAGACGCCTTGAGACCAGATGTTTTACCAAAAACAGATTTCAGGTGGGTGTTCCTACTTCAAGCTTGGAGCCAGTGTCTTTGTCCAATCCAAAGAAAATCAGCATTTGCTTCATCAACTTTTGACGGTCCGCTGCTTCAGACAAATCAAGACGATACTCGTTGATAATCTTTGTTTGCATGTCACGCCAAGCATCCCATTCTTCCTGGGACACTTTGGCTTTAATTTCATTCAAGGTAGGCATCATAAAGATCGGGCATATCACCAGAATCTTCTAAGCTAAGCAATAGGCTGCCATCATCGTAGTCCCAACCATTGGGCATTAACAGGTCAAACGAGCCTGGCCTATTGTTCGCATGGAGGTAAAGTCTCACTTTTGTATTTGGATGCAGGTGACTGTTTTGCCCCTGCCCACCACTCCATCCCGGGGGTCTTTTGGCAGCCTTCCAGTAGTAAACTTTGATAATCTCACCTGTTTCTTTAATTTTCGCTGATTTTAAAATTGATTGCACTTCGATTAAAGCAGTAACTTCCCAATTCTTCCGGTCATATCTTCCCTCAACGCTCCCAGCATCGACTATCTTTTGCTCAACCGATAAAACTTCGCCCAAAACAATGTCAGTTGCTCTAGATTCACGCTCTGCTTCAGACAAAGGGGGGATCGCTGTAAATCCCGGCATACTTAAACACAGCAACAAGCCAAAAAGCATTTTTTTCATCGCAAGATCCTCCGTTCGCTTTAACGTACAAGCAAGTGCTGATATTCTTTTGTTAATCATGACTCCTGAAGACATTATTCACGCGTACAGTGCAGGCTATTTTCCTTGGCCAGAGCACCCTGATCAGCCGACCCATTGGTACAATCCAGATCCACGCTTTGTATTATTGTTTGAAAATTTTCACATCAGCCAGTCTCTCAAAAAAGCGCTGCATGCAAATTTATATGAAATCCGTGTCGATACTTGTTTCTCTGAAGTGATGAAACACTGCGCAAACAGCCCAAGGCCGGGTCAGGCTGGAACGTGGATTACCCCTGAAATCATCAACGCTTATTCAGGTGTACATAAACTGGGTCTAGCTCACAGCATCGAAGCCTTCAAAGATAACAAACTTGTAGGCGGCTTATATGGCGTCTCTTTAGGCGGCGTGTTTTTTGGAGAATCCATGTTTGCTTTGGAGCCAAATGCCTCGAAAATTGCCTTTGTGAAACTGGTCGAGCAACTCCAAAAATGGGACTTTGACTTTATTGACTGTCAAGCCTATACGGAGCACCTTGCTCGCTTTGGAGCAACATTTTGGCCCCGCGATGTTTTTTTAAAAGCACTCGCCAAGTCGCTTCAAAAACCAACGCACCAGGGCCTTTGGAGATTTGAATCATGACTTTTAAACTGCCTGACTTGCCTTACTCAAAAGACGCCCTTGCCCCCCATATTTCTGCTGAAACGCTTGATTTTCACCACGGCAAGCATCACCAAACTTATGTCACCAATCTGAACAATCTTGTCTCCGAAGGCACGCTTGAAGATTTAATTAAAACACAGCCTGCGGGTCCCATTTTTAACAATGCCGCTCAAGTATGGAATCATACTTTCTACTGGCACTCCATGGCTCCTCATGCAGGTGGTGCACCTAAAGATAAAATTGAAACTGCCATCAACACAGCTTTTGGCAGCTTTGAAGCCTTTAAAGATCAGTTCTCTAAAGCAGCGCTCGGGCAGTTCGGCTCTGGCTGGGCTTGGTTGGTTCAAGACGCTTCTGGCAAACTTGCCATTGAAACGACTTCAAACGCAGGCTGCCCTTTGCAAACAGGTAAAAACCCTATTTTGACCTGCGATGTTTGGGAACACGCGTACTACATCGACTATAGAAACGCTCGGGCCAAGTACATTGATGCTTGGTGGAGCCTGGTTAACTGGGATTTTGCGAATCAGAATTTCCGTTGAGACTCCCCCTCTGGACCACCGCCACCAGCTGCTGCGGTGGCGGCTGATGTGAACGTCGGAGCCGATTTTTGAACAACAACAGCGCCCAAACCAAGTTTTTCAAAAATTTGTTTTTGTTTAAGGCCAGGCTTGTTCTCCCCTGGATTCAGATCATTATCTGTAATCCAAGATGGCGGCTTATCATCAAGCTTGCGGTTGTCACGCAGTTGCCTACGCATTTCCATCAGCATGATGCCCAAGCGATTCTCGCCGTTACCATTGGCACCAGCACCCCAGTATTTATCTACTTCATGATCCTGTACGCCATGCACCTCTTGACGTCGTTTGGTATTTTCAACAATCACTCGGTTGCCGGTTCCAAGTAATGTGTTTTTAAATTTTTCACCAGCTGTCGACGTAGAATCATCCAGCATTGCCCTATAGGCATTCCACATATCAATCTTTGCTGAATAGTTATTTCTGTTAACATAGTCGTTTCGGTATAAACCTTCTAATACATATCCTTTGTTAATTTTTCCTTTTTTGTTCCACTTACTAGAATCATTGCCACCAGGTCCAAAAATATTTCTCAGTTTTTCATTATATGTCTTTTGATCGTATCCAGCCTCACCAGGCTTCTTTACGTCACCCAGCACACCGGGGTTCGTTTCTATGTACCGTTTAAAACGAGCAACTTCAGCAGTAATAACTGGCAACCTGCCATATGCATCAGAATTAAATACATGCTCAAAATACCATGAACCCTCTTCAAACTTGTGTGATTGGAAATAATGTTCTCTGCTTTTATATCGACGTCCACCAACAGCAAACGCATGCTTCTGGTCAGTATTTGCAAAAAGCGCAAATGGCTCGTCATTTTCGTAAAAGTGGATTGAATCTTGTTTGATGCTTTCTGTACCCCATTTTCCATTTTTCAACTTAGACATACCTGGCTGTCGATTATCAATTCCAGTAATTTTTCCTTCTTTTTTAGTAACACTACCTTTACCCTTCTTAGAGATCTCGAGCTTGTAAGCCTCCTGGTATTCTTGAGAGATTGTCGGTGGCACACTTACTGCTGCCGAACTGCCCGCAGCGAGATGAGCAGCGGTCTTAGGCGTTTGGTTATGCGAAGGCTCTGCGTCTGGGCCAAGCAATGATAGATCCACAGTCTTACCCGTAAGCTCCTGAATATCTTTTAAAATCAAAAGCTTCAAATGAAGCTTGCCTCTAGCGTTATCGTAATCCTTTTTCAATTCTTTGAGCTTTTCTTTCGATTCATCTGGAACAAGCTTGTTCACGACTGCATCTAATTTATGTTCCTGAAGCCCACTGCGAACCGCACCCTCATAAATCGCCTCATGCACATTTGAGCGTGCACTACCCGCAAGCCACCCGCCTATCAAGGCGCCCAGCACCACGCCTGGAGGACCTCCAATCAACCCAATAAGCCCACCTATTACAGCACCCGTAACCGTGGATGCAGCCTGGCTTTTTTGGAATGGTATCACCGTGTCCACAGCACTGTTGACAACGTTAATAGTATTGTCTTTGACTTTTACAATCGCGGTGAGAAGACCGTCCTCTGGCTTGCGTCCTCGATAAAGCGCCTCACCTATAAACTGGTCTACACTTTTAGCAGCTGTTTTTCCCTGAGCTACAATTGCTTGTTCAGGATTAAATTTGGGTGGTATATGATGAGGAACGATATTCTGATCAGCCTTAATCGTTTGCTTTTTCTCTGCATTATGATCCTGTTCCACCTGAAGCGGTGCTTGAGGTATTGCTAATTCTTGCAGTTTAGACTCTATTCGCATGATAATCTCCCACTGAAAGACGTTGCTTAAAAAATACCTCGTCTGGCAGCTGCTCTGAGGCTGCCCTGTAAATCTTTTCCATAATTGCCTTGTGCCCAACAAGCGTTAGATAATTCTCAAGAGCAATGTAGGCAGGGAAAAACAAACCATTTTTTTCAATACAGCCAAAGAGAATCTGCATTGCTTCCGCATCTTTGCCCTGCAGGGTCTTAATTTGCGCCTGCTCAAAAAGCGCTAATGGATTATTAAGTGGTTTAATGCGAAGTGACTTTTGAATAGCTTCTTCAGCAGCATTTAAACGACCCATATTTCTTAGAATAACCGCAAGGTTATAAAATAAACCTTGATCGTGATGCCTGAATTTACTCGCTGCCGCAAACGCCTCAAGAGCCCGCTCGTAATCACCCGCTTGGGCATAGTACAACCCTTCAAGCACGATAAGCTCCGGATTTCGTTTGGATTTAGCCAAAGCCTCATTAAGGCACTCACGAGCCTGCTCCAGACGGCCAGATTGTATTAAATTTCGTATCTCTCGATTCGCTTCACCCATATATGATATACTATAGCATATGGTTAACCCAATAGGTGGTTCTAGTGCTATAGCAGGAAATAAACCTGACCCAAACAAGCTGGCGGCTGCTGACTTTAATCAGGCTGCCTCTCTTTTAAACAAGGGAGATTATAAGGGTGCCTATGAGCTCTTCACCCGAATCTTAGAGAGCAAGGATACCGATTTTATCAATAAAAACCCTGCAATTTATTACTATACTGGGTTAGCAGCAGACTACTCCAATCATCCAACAGACGCCCTTAAGAACTTTAACACCTATATTAAACTGCCAAATGCTCAGCCGGATTTGGTTAAATCAGCCAAGGTTCAGATGGATCTCATGGCAGCATCCGCAGCAATGTCTTCTAAAGAGCCTGATTACGCAGGTGCCCTGGCATCTTATCAAGATGCTATCAAGCTTGACCCAGGCTTAAAAAAGGATCTTCAAACCACTGTATCTCAACTCCAGGGTCAGATTGATCTAGACAATGCTAATCAGGCCGAGCAAAAAAACGACCTGGCCGGCATGCTCAAATGGTACAGCCAGGCAGCATTAGATGATCCGGCTCTGAAAGACCAGTTGGCACCAACCATCACCCGGCTCCAAGGACGACTCTATTTTCAGAATAATATCTCTCCTAAGGTTAACGCTCAAATACAACAAGCGTATAACTTAAACTATCCTCCCCCAGGACAGACACCTAACACCCTAGAGGCCATTCGAGTTTTAGAAGGGATTCTGACAGAGTATCCACAGGTGTCTGAATACTCTGACCCTTCAATGATCCATGCGCCACTAGCTCAATTTAAAGCCCGACACGCTGCTAACCCACCCGCAATAGACGGAAATCAATTCCAGGGACATCCAGAAAAAGCCCTTCAAATACTCCAATCTGCTGTCAAGAAACACCCTGGAATCCTGAAACAGGATCCTTCTGTTTATTATTGCATGGCTCAATATGCATGGGCCGCTGGACGCATCGGGCAAGCACGTTCCTTGATGCAAGAGTTTGCTCCCTACCAGGCACAGTATCAACAAAATTTTCAAGACCCAACTGGCCCACAGCAATTTCAAGAGCAGCTTTCTGGAAGCAGGGATGCCGTCTTGGAGAATTTCCAAACTTACGCAGCCAATTGGATCGCCAATCACCTCCATGCTGGAAGCGCAGAATGGTGGCAAAATAATGTGCTCAGCAGTCTCCAAGGATGGATGCCTGATATGGGTGAGGAATGGAGAAAAAAATACGACAGCAATTTTGGAGCGAGCAACCGGGTTTTTAAAACCGGCAAAACCTATAGCAGTCACTCGCTCCATGGAATCAATGAACAGCTCGACGCACTGAGAGAACAACAAAAATCTGAAACGGACCCTGCAGAGCTGGCTGAGATCAACAAAAAAATAAGCGCACTTGAGGAACAACAAAAAACGGCTGACTTTAGCACTGTCACCAAAAAAACAGCACGAAACTCAAAAGGTGAGGCCCTAACTGACTACACAAGCAGCAAACTGAATCCTGAACAACTTGAAGAAATGCAAGGAAAAGGCATGGGCGGTGAAGCCAGTCCCATGGCACCCAGTTACTGGGGCATGGGACAAACGCTCGATATGGCCGCTGCTACCTACAAAACTGTCGGTGAAGTCTCAGCTGCAAATCCGTATCAATTTGACGACATGCAGCTCTCTGGACAAACAAACTTGCTCAATGCAGAGGCCAGAACTTACAACATGGTCTACGCAGGAGGAACACACTTCGGAACTGGAATCACTGCTATGCGAGGAGCTGAAGCTCGTGCTGACCTAGTTGATGAAAGCTATGCTGCAAACTTTCAAAGTGACCCTGATACCATCGGTGGTCAGCAACTGACACTGATTAACGGCGGTGTAAACGAATATTCGTCTGTCGGTGCACAAGCCTCTGGGCACGGAGGTATTACCGCTGGCATAGGGGGCGTGAGTCTCTCAGGGTCTGGCTCGGCATTTGCCGGGGCGCAGGCAGCTGCACAATCTTCTCTGAACTTCGGCGGCCAAGGCGGATATGCCATGGCGCAAGCCTGGGCTGGTGTTGGAGCCAAAGTTCACGCAGATGCCTCTCTTAGCTGGAAACAAGGTCTTCACCTCGATTTCGGGGCGGGTGCAGCACTCGGAGTCGGTGGCTATGCTCAAGTTGCAGTCAACGTGAATCTTTATGCAGCCGGCCAGGATCTCGTGGCTGCAACCAGTTCTCCTACGGGCTTGCTCAAACTGGTTGGTGATACAGAAACAGATGCTATCGCTAATGCACCACAACTAGCCATTACCTATGCCGCAGGGGCAAAAATGGTGGAACTCGGTAAAGAGCTTGCAAAAAAAGCAGCTGAGCAATTTGGGAAAGAAGCCGCAGAAGATGGTGCCCAAACTGCAAGCAAAGCTGCAGCCGCGGCGGCCGGTGAGGATGCAGAAGAAGGCACAGAAATGACCGAAATGGCAGCAGAAGCCAGCAGCGCCAGTGAACCTACTGTGAATGCCAGCGCCGCAGCCGCAGCAGCAGCTGGAGGAGGAGGAGAAGCAGGAGCTGGCACAGCAGCAGCTGCTACGACTGCAACAGAAGCCGCTGCCGACACAACCATGGCCACATTAGGCGCCGTCGAAGCAGGAGAAGCCTCAACTGGACCTGTTGGCTGGGTTGCTCTGGGCGTGACAGCTGTTGCTTCTGGAATCTATGAGATTGCTACAAACGCTAAAAAAGTCGGACATGCTTTCAAAAAAGCCTGGGATTGGTTCAAAGGTCTATTCTAAGTTTTGTATCGCCACTTGTAAATTATTCCCTTTTATGGTCGACTGCAGCCCGTGACCATCAGGCTTCAACGTATTGTTCTCGTCGTTAAAGACAACTTAACAAGTACCAGGCTTGCACAGACCATGAGCCAAGAGGGCGTTCAAGTGGTTACCTGTGAAGAGCCTGAGGCTGCCGAAGCTCTCTTGTCTCAGGGACCCATCGATATTTTAGTCATTGATCTACCCCTAGGACTGCCCCTGGTGCATCACATCACGAGCAACTACCCGGACACAATCTTGGTTGGTATGGCTCAAAATTGTTCCACAAGCATGGTTGAAGAAGCTGAACGTGCAGGTGTTCAGATTATTTTAGAGCAACTTGATTTTGAACCTCACCCTGAAAATGATCACTCAAATTTAGTTCAACACTTCGAACGACTCGAAGATTTTCTAGCAAAAAATCAAGTTGCAGCTCTTTTACAACCAATTGTGAGTCTTCAAAATCCGAAAAAGATCTTGGGATTTGAAAGCCTTGCACGGCCTCCTAGACACCTGCCACTGTGGAATCCTGAAACGCTATTTGCTTATGCAGCTCGCAAAGAACATTTATTAGAAACCGATCTTTTTTGTCTGCGTGCCGCATTCAAAGAAGCCTCTCTGCTGCCAGGTCTTCAAAAGCTATTCGTTAATTTAAGGCCACGTTCAGTCACACACCCGTTATTCACCCAAAATATTATTGAACTCAGCACAGCAGCTGGATTCAAACCCTCTCAATTAGTTTTTGAACTCACTGAGCAACAGAGCATTCTCAATCTTAAGACATTCTTAGAGAATCTGGGTCATCTTCGAGGACTCGGCTACCAAATTGCGCTCGATGATTTTGGAACTGGATTTGCCAATCTCCAATGGCTCTATGATCTCAAACCAGACTATCTTAAAATAGCAGGCGTATTTTGCAGAGATCTGGAACACGACCCTACCAAGCAAGTTCTCTTGACCGCCACAACAGAAATTGCCCATAAACTCGGCATCACAACCGTACTTGAAAATATTGAAACACAGTCCGAGTTTGAAGCAGCAAGAAAATTAGGAATAGACTACGGCCAAGGCTATTATTTTATGAAGCCCGGACCAGCATCCGAACTCCTTAAACTCCTACCTGAAGCTGGCTGAACTCTAGTTTTGGCTCTTCCCCTTCTTCAACCATTTCTTTGGTGATGATACAAGACTGAATTCCTTCGATATAAGGAACTTGATACATCACATCCAGCATCACATCTTCCAGAACTGAACGAAGACCTCGTGCACCTGTTTTACGAGCCAAAGCCCGCCTTGCAATAGCACGCAATGCTTCAGGCTGGAAGCGCAGCTCTAAACCCTCTAATGCACAAAGTTTTTGATACTGCTTCACCAACGCATTTTTTGGCTCTTGTAAAATACGAAGCAAATCATCTTCCGTGACATCGCTTAAAGTGGTCAAAATAGGCATTCGACCAATGAACTCTGGAATCATCCCAAACATTAAAAGATCTTCAGTGCTCACTTCTTTCAACGCATCTTGCTGGACTGTTTTAGGGGCTTGTTCAAAACCAATCTGCTGATGACCAATGCGTTTTTTAATAATCGCATCGAGACCAGAGAAAGCCCCGCCACAGATGAATAAAATATTCTTAGTATCGATCAAAATACCTGACTCACCCTGACCAAAACGCTTGGCTCCCTTGGATGAGAGGGTTACCGTGCTGCCTTCGACAAGTTTCAACAAAGCTTGCTGAACCCCTTCACCGGACACATCACGAGAAGCCATTCGACCCTCACTCTTTCGAGCAATTTTATCTATTTCATCTATGTAAACGATACCCTTCTGGGCCTTGGAGACATCTCCATCAGAAGCAGATAGCAAGTGAAGCAGAATATTCTCAACATCTTCACCAACGTAGCCTGCTTCAGTCAAAGTTGTGGCATCTGCAACGCAAAATGGAACTTTTAAAAATCGTGCCAAGCTTTGAGCAAGGAGCGTCTTGCCTGTACCTGTTGGGCCGATGAGTAAAATATTACTTTTATCGAGCTCAACGTTTTTAGATTCGATCTGATAGTTCAGGCGCTTGTAATGATTGTAAACAGCAACTGCTAGATTTTTTTTGGCATCATCCTGGCCAATCACGTAGGTATCCAGAAAGGCTTTGATCTCTTTGGGTGTCGACAGTGGAATCTGATGAATCGAGGCTGGCTTTGCATCTTCATGAACAATGCCATCACAAAGCAACACACACTCATTACAGACGTAAACACCCGGCCCAGCAATTAATTTCTTAACCTCTTTCTGCGATTTTCCGCAAAAAGAACAAGCGAGCAGGTTGATTTTTTGCCGTTTGCTTATCACACTGCCGATTATGCATATTCTGAACCTAGATGCAAATGCCTCTCTCCCCCCCTGTGAAGCAGCCATCACAGCCTTGCGTGAAAGTGCTACTTGGGAAGGCAACCCCTCTTCAACGCATCGATTCGGCAGAAACCTTCGAAGTATCATGGACTTAGCCAGAGAAAGGGTGGCAGCCGCCATGGGCGGAAGCGACAAAGAACTATTTTTTACTTCTGGAGCCAGTGAGGGCAACCGCTGGGTTGTGGATGCAGCAATAGCCACTAAACCCTTTAAAACCTGGACAACTCCACTGGAGCACCCCTCTTTAGCAAAGCCCTTAGCAGCAGCTTTTTCTTCAGGGCAATTAGTTCAAGTATCAGAACCAAGTGAAGCTGAGCTTATTTTTGCCACAGCCGCTCACAATGAAACAGGCCTGATAACGGACTGGGACGCCTTGATTGCACAAGCTTCATCGGAGGCCATTTTGGTCGCAGATATTTCCCAAACCTTAGGCCGACTAAACCCCTTACCAACAAGGGTGGATGCAATGGTCGCATCGGCTCATAAAATCGGTGCCTATCCTGGGTCTGGCGCTGTTTTACTCCGAGGCAACGCGCGCAAACTGAAAGCTCCTTGGGCTGGAGGAGGCCAAGAAGGCAACTTACGCCCTGGCACGGAAGCGTTGAATTTAATTCACGCCTTTGGTGCTGCTGCAGCACAGATTGAGAAGATGCGTGCTCAAAATCAAGTACTAGCGCCTCTGCGCGATAAGCTCGAAGCTGCTTTAATCAAAGCGCAGCCCTCTGCTTTTCGCGTGCCAGCAGGAGGTCCTCGCCTGCCAAATACAACCGCCATTTGTTTTCCTGAAAGCAATGGAGATGCTTTAAGGATTCAGATTGATTCGCTCGGTTTGTGTGTTGGCTTTGGCTCAGCCTGCAGCTCCATGACTCCTGAACCAAGCCCTGGGCTTTTAGCTTTAGGACTCACTCCCGCTGAAGCTAAATCAACCGTTCGATTTTCATTATGCCCAGAAGCAACTGAAAAGATGATTGATGATGCGATTAAAAGGCTGTGTTCATATTGACCCAATTCACCCGGCCCCATTGCGAGATTGCATGGCTCCATCACCCGGTCACGTTGAGGTCTGCAAGACCGAGATGGAGCCGGGTGGACGAAGCCCGTGGCTTACATGGGGTCGGGCGCCAGAGTCTTCAATAGTGATTCCCCATGGCCTGGCCCCAAAATAATCTTCAGTTTGTCTTTATAAACAAACGAGGCTTCTGTTGGAATATGGGGGACATGGTGGCACGATCGACAAGTGCTTTCTGGAACTTGTCTTTGAATCTTTTTCTTATCACCCGTTTGGGCATGCAAGCTGCCTGGGCCATGGCAACTTTCACATTGGACATTTTCAAAAGGCTTCACGTCTTTTACTTTGCAGTAACCACCGGGCTTCATGAATCCTACGCTGTGGCATCCAATGCAGTTTCGGTCCATGGATTTATTTGCATCAACCAAGGTCTGCCAAGCTTTTGAGTGACCCGACAAGCGCTCTATGATCTTTCCTGTCTCAGTTTTACCTGGAACTTTGACAAGTGCCTTTTTCCAAAATTCATAAGCCGGCATGTGGCAAGTTTTGCAAGTCTCTGCCCCAACATAAGTCGCTTGACCCTTAATAGGCTTTGGACATTCTAGCCCCCCTTCGCAAGCAGCAAGTCTTTCGGGGAGTTTTTTTTCATAAGCCTGAACAAGTTTTAAAATTTCTGGATCCTGCTTAATCTCACGATTAATAGGGATAACGCTCAGGCGCATAGAGGGCCCTGGCAGCGGCCTGTCTTCTGTTTTTTGAAGTGTTTTAAGCTCCTGCTCAGTCTCTTTAATCTTAGAGCGAATAAATACACTATTTCCGCGAGCCATCAAACTGCCCAGCCTACCTTCAAGCAAAGCCTTTCTCGCAAGACGCACAGAGTCCCTTTGGTCCAACTGAATGGGCTGACCTGCCCTATCTTTGAGACCAAAGAATTCGATTTTTCCAAGATATTGCCCCTGAGACCCGGCCGTAAAAACCCACGGGCCAGCTTCGCCCAACTTAAATGGTGGCAAGGGAGCATCTTCAGACGCCCCGCCCCAGATCACCAAATCTGGTTTCGTTATTAAGGCAAGTTTTCCAAGCTCTTCCCGTGGCAATGAAACCAGTGCCACTTTAACCCCCCAAGGCAAATCCACATAGCGCACACCATCATCTCCAGGTGTCGCTTTTAAGCCTAACTTTCGAAGAGTTAGAAGCAATAGATCAAGTTTTTCTTGATCTGGACAGGCCGCCTCACCTTCGCGGGTTTTAAGCATATCCCCCCCATCGACCAAAACGGCCTGAGGGTTATTTTTTACCAGAGTAGTTAGACGGGAAATATCCCCCAGTGGATCCGAAGTGCAACCACACGGGGCTATGGTCCCCTGAAGCTTGGTTGTGAAGAAGAGCACATCTGGCTTAGGGGAGTTTGAACAGGCAAGAAATACCAGTAAAAGACTACTTAGCAGGGGTATCTTTGTCATCAAACCGGCGATTGAGCAGCTCTGCTGCAAGCGGTAAATCAAATTCAAAATCAACCGATGCTCGGTGACTTTGGTACCCACAGTAAATGCACGAAAAATATTCATCGCCACTATAAGACCGAGCCAAAACTACACCCATGCTGTGACACTTCGGGCACTCTCCACGAACACCCTGGCGTCTTTGAGGCCCACCAGCCACTGGTTCGGTCCGTACTTTCGGTTTCTGAGTCTTCGTTGTTGATACCACAGACTTGGGGGGTTTGGACTCTTCTTTTTTTTCAGTCCCCATCTTGAGCTGCATTCTGTATTGACTAATGATCTTTCCCAGCAGGCCATTGGGCTCGATTTGAGAAGCCTCGCGCCACAGCTTAACCAACTGAGTGTGTAGGATTTCCCTTGCGGTGCCTGCCTTTGAATTTGGACCTGATTTTGACTGAATCCTGAAACGATCCAACACGCCGGACAACAGATCTGTTGCCCGCTCCGTATAAGGCCCTGTGAATAACTTGCCCAGCTCAGTTACCAGCGTATCTCTTGCAGTTGCCATAAAACTCCAACACTTTGCGAAAAGCCTTTCATCCTGCTACAGGAATTTTTATGCACAGTGCAGAGATTCGCCAAAAATTTCTAGACTTCTTTCACAGCAAAGGTCACGAAATTGTTCGCAGCAGCCCTTTGGTTCCTCATGGAGATCCAACTTTACTATTCACCACAGCAGGCATGGTGCAATTTAAAGATCTCTTCACCGGCAAAGAAAAACGAGCTTACAAACGGGCTACAAGCAGCCAGAAATGTGTTCGAGCTGGCGGCAAGCACAATGACTTAGAGAATGTTGGCCGGACAGCCAGACACCATACTTTCTTCGAGATGCTCGGCAATTTCTCATTTGGCGATTATTTCAAACAAGAGGCTTGTGCATATGCTTGGGAATTTCTGACCAAAGTCCTCAAAATGGACACTTCCAAAATCCACATCACCGTTTTTGGCGGTGAAGATGGCTTGCCACCGGACACCGAAGCTGAAGAGATCTGGAAATCTTTGGGCGTCCCAGCCGATCGAATCAGCCGCAAAGGCGCTGAAGACAACTTCTGGTCTGCCGGAGATACCGGTCCCTGCGGTCCATGCACTGAAATCCATTTTGATCGTGGTCAAGGAACAGATGAAGGCGATCAGATGCTCGAATTTTGGAACCTTGTGTTCATGCAATATGACCGAGATGCCTCAGGTAAACTTAACCCCCTGCCCGCCCCAAGCGTGGATACCGGTATGGGACTTGAACGAATCTGCATGGTCTTAGGCGGGTTCCAAAGCAATTACGAAACAGATTTGCTTTCAGGTTTGGTCCAAACAGCTGCCAAGCTTTCTGGTAAAAATTACACAGGTGGAAACAGTGAAGATGATGTTTCCATGCGCGTGATTGCTGACCACAGTCGCGCTACTGCGTTCTTGATTGCAGATGGGGTTGTGCCTTCAAACGAAGGCCGAGGTTATGTGCTACGCAGAATCATGCGCCGGGCAATTCGTCACGGCAATCGTCTAGGCTTAGATAAACCCTTCTTCCATGAAGTTTGTGCTCATGTAATTGGGCAGTATCAGTCGGTTTATCCTGAGCTGCGAGAAGCTTCAGCATTAATTTCCAAAGTCGTTTTTCAAGAAGAAGAAAGCTTTAGAAAGACGCTCTCACGCGGGCTAGAGCTCTTCAAACAAGCCACTGCCTCACTCGCTAATGGCTCCACACTAGATGGTGCGGTTGTCTTTAAGCTATATGAAACTTATGGTTTTCCAGCTGACTTAACTGCTGTTTTGGCTGAAGAAAAAGGTCTCACCATTGATTGGGCTGGCTTCGAACTTGCTAAGCTGGCTCACGAACAAGCCTCTGCTGGGGGCTTGGGACTAGCCGGAGTAGCTGATCATTACAAAGAACTTGCTGAGCAATTTGGCCCCACAGTCTTTGAGGACTTGCCTGAGATGGAGACTGAAGTCATCGCAGTCATGGGCAATGAGCTTTTGCTGAGCAAAACCCCGTTTTATGCAGAATCAGGCGGTCAAGTTGGCGATACAGGTAAACTAAGCGCGCCTGGTGTTGAGCTTGAAGTGACAGATGTCAAAAAAATTGCTGGTCTTCATGTTCATCAAGTCAAAATTTTGCAAGGACATGTGGAGCCAGGCAGCAAACTTCATGCACAGGTTGATTGGAAACGCCGAGCAGCCATTAGACGTCACCATTCGGTCACGCACTTGCTTCATACCGCGTTGCGCCAAAAGTTGGGTGAGCACCTCACTCAAAAAGGTTCCTTAGTCGCACCCGATCGCTTGCGTTTTGACTTTTCACATTTTGAAGCGATTAGCCCAAAAGCTCTTGAAGAAATCGAAACCTGGGTGAACACTTGGATCCTAGAAAATCAACCCGCCAATGTGCAGCTCATGTCTTTAGACGAAGCCAAAAAACAAGGTGCCATGGCCCTTTTTGGTGAAAAATATGGAGATACCGTACGCGTCATGGACATTGGACCTCACTCCCGTGAACTTTGCGGTGGAACCCATGTATCTCGCACAGGTGATATTGGTTCATTTAGAATCATCAGTGAAGGTCCTTTAGCTGCTGGCGTTCGCCGCATTGAAGCAGTGGCGGGTGAAGCAGCTGTTTCTTATGCTCAGCGCGAACATGCACAGCTCATCAGCACCGCTAGACTATTAAGCGTAGCACCTGCTGCGATCGAGCAACGCATCACCAGCCTGAATGATGAACTTCGTGCCACAAAACAAGAGCTTGAAAAACTTAAAGCCAAAGAATCATCCCAACTTGCTTCCCAGTGGGTATCTGAGGCACAAACGATTCATGGAGTTCAAGTATTCACCAAAAAGATATCCGGAATTAATCCTGAAGTTTTACAGGGTTATGCCGATGAATTAAGAAATCACTTGAAGTCTGGGATTGTTGTATTAGGGCTTCAAACAGGCCCTGAAGCCTGTCAAATCTTGGTTGCGATTACCAAAGATTTGGCTGGAAAATATCACGCAGGTCAAATGGTAGCGAAACTTGCCGCTGAACTTGGCGGCAAGGGCGGCGGTAGGCCAGACTTTGCCCGAGCCGGGGGCACAAAGCCTGAACTATTGGACAAAGTCTTAGGATCAATCAGTACACATCTCGCCTAGATGGCACAAAGCCCTCAGGCGTCATAAATCCCACCACGTAGGGTGAAACTGGCGCCTGAGCTGTTTGCTGCCTGAAGAATGTTCCTGTCGAAAGCTCAAACCAACCAGGAGTCGTGCCTTCTGTAGCAAGGCTGCCTTCACCCATCACCTGGCCCACAGGGATAAATCGCCCCCCTTCTTTTCGGCCAAGAACATAAAAAGTCCGTGCAAACTCTTGTCGCACTTCCGATTTTTCGCTATTTTGTATATCGTTCACAGTAACTCCTTCATTGCATGCCATGATCAACACACAAAGAATCCAAGAATATCCCGTTTTCTTCACATTAATCATAACGCTCTCTGCATTATTTTTATTTCTCGATGCACGGCTATGTATTGCTTTCTGGGTAGGTCTTGGCCTCACCGCTTCCGGTTCGGCACTTCAGGGATTACTTCAAAATCCACTTGCAGACCCTTATATTTTAGGCGTTTCCGGTGGAGCTTCTCTGTTTGGAAGCATCGCGCTGACATTCTTTGGAACCGATGAACACTGGGTTATTCCAAGCGCCTCCATCATTGGCGCTTTTGCCGTGTGCATGATTCTTTTGAAAATTTCTAAAAACGAGTCCATTTTGCTTGCGGGTCTGCTTATTAACGCCTTTTCGAGTGCGGTCATCAGTTTAATTAAGAGCATTCTACCTGCAGAAAAAACCCAGTCTTTACTTTTTTGGCTCTTGGGAAGCATTGACCGTTTTAACACAGAAGAGATTATCATCCTGGGACTTATCACCATCATTGGAACGCTCATGCTCAATCGCAAATCAGGCGCGATTGAAATCCTGAGCATGGGAGATGATGAAGCTGCTCGTTTGGGGCTTGATACTCACCGTGAAAAGCGAAGTATCCATCTTATCATCTCTCTTCTGGTTGGGACCATTGCTGCATTTTGTGGATTTATCGGATTTATTGGTTTGCTTGTTCCTCAAATTACTCGAAGGCTTATGGGTAACCAGCAAACCTTTTTGATTCCTGCGAGCGGTTTAGCTGGAGGAATCTTGCTAGCCCTATTTGACTTAGGTGCCCAAAAAACACAGATTCCTGTAGGAGTTATTACTTCTTTAGTGGGAACCCCTATATTTGGAATACTGGTCTATGTTGCGCACCGAAAATCTCTCCATTCACACGATCCACGGCCGGCTGTTGCGCTCGAGCCTTAATCTTCAATTTAAACCAGGCACCATTACTGCAATCACTGGTCCAAATGGCTCCGGCAAATCAACTTTACTTGCACACTTAAGTGGCATTCGGCAACCTGCATCCGGATATGTCTGGTTCAAAGATCAAAACCTGGCCCATATGACTCCCAAAGCCAGAGCGTTTCAAATTGCCTCCATTTGCCAACAAGACCCCTGCCCACCAGACACACTTGTATCCAGGCGAATCGCTCATGGTCTGCCAACCGCAAGCCCTCAAGAAATTCTCAACATCGCAAATGCCATGGGGATTGGCCATCTGCTTGATAAACAGCTTGGAAACCTTTCCGGAGGCGAACGCAGAAGAGCTTTTATTGCAAGATGCCTCATCAATTCAGAAGCAAAATTATACATATTAGATGAGCCCGAAATAGGCCTAGACAGCACAGGCCTATCTCTTTTGCGTAAAGAATTAAGCCACTTGGCCGATCATGGTAAAATAATAATTCTGAGCACAAACAGTCAGTTAAGCCAAACATGGGCCCACAGACTGATGCCCATTGACGCACCTTATTAAAAGGATAAAATAATGCGTTCATGCTTAAAATAGCCCTCCCCATTGTAACCCTCATTTTTAGCCTACAAGGGTTTGCCTTCAACATGACCCAAGCCGGGCATCATCTTGCTGATTCAGCCGCTGTTGCCGTCACACTTGATCTACCTTTAGATGTATTAGATTATCTAACCAGCTCTGCCAGCCCCCGTAATTTAGCCACGCGCCTACTGGGCAATACGTTCGGATACAGCTGCCGAAAGCTTTGCAAAGACCATTTTGACTCTCCAGGCGCCTGCGGTGCGGCTTGTGGATCAGTCAAATACAGCATGAAAAAGCTGGCTGAAGGCAAATTTACAAGGGCAACCCCTCTTTTAGGAGCCATCAATAATGGCCTTTATGGTGCCACTGAAACAACCAATGGACCTGTTGATGAATCTCTTAAGATTATCACCATTGAATCCATCGAAGATTTAGCTGGCGCAGCTGTTAGTGCCGGCACTCTTTTGATTGGCTGGAAGAATACCGAAGAAACCTTGAAAACAAGCGCATGGACTGGAACCAAAGTTGCACTCTCGCTTTGGCTGATTTGTAATAATTTGGCAGATCTTGTGTCACATGGGCTCAAATATTCTGCACAAATTGCCTACTCATGGGGCACAGCACCTGCTAATCACACTCAAACTGAAGGAGATCTCTAATGAAATCATCTCTTAAAATTATTATATCGTTCATGGCATTTGGCGCTCTGGCAGAGGAATACCCCCTGCAAATGCTGGAACGTCCATTCACCATGCCTAAGAACGCGTTTGAGTCAGAACTGTTGTTCAAAAATTCAGCTGTCGGCATTATGAGTGCAAACTATGGAATCACCAACGATTTACAGCTTGGATTATCTTGGAATGGTATGTCGACCAAGGAAGTTGAGTCCGGCAAGAAAATCGTTCCAGATATGAGTTTAAGCATCAACGCAGCCTATTTTACTTTTGGGACTCGTTGGGCTGCAGGTATGGTAACCGCAAGCATGCCATTGCACTTTGAATCAAACACATTCCAATCGGTTTCTTTTGCCGCACCCTTGTCAATCCCAATTGTGCGCCACCACCTTGGTTTATTCTTATTCTATTATGACTCCGTTGTGTTCAACTGGAAAGACGGATTCTTCGCAGAATTCAACTTACCTCTTCGTCTCAATTGGCAAGCTACTGAGCGGCTTTATCTTAAATTGGGTACAAACTTAGCCACCCTAAGTACAAACGGAAACCATAATCATCTGATTAAAACCTCACCACTGACTCTTGAGGGCCTTTTTGCCGTGACCAAAAATGTGGATATTTTGGGTTCGTTTGGATTTCCAGACGTACAGCACGCTGAAAATATGGTCATGATGCTTGGGGTTGCATTCAGAGGTGGAGCCCTGGATGGCTAAATCCCCCAACGGGACTCTAAAATCAACTTGAGGTTATCTGCCTCAACCTGGTGACCGGCCCTAAAAAGATGCCACACATCTCCTACCCAAGGTCGGTCCTTTCTTGCCTGAGCTTCTTTAATAAAGTCAGGCAGATTGGGACTGGTTCGCAAGTAGTATGGGTGTCTGCAGTTAACCCACATCAGCACAGTACCTGGTTTTCCAAAAGTTGGCATGGCATCAATAAACCGGCAATAGTAACGCATCCACAGCTCTTTACCCTGATCCCAAGCGCATAAGTAATCTACGACACCTGATTCAGCATAGCTGTTGGTTTGAACGTAAATCACGGTATCTGGGGCAAGCGCTTCACGCCCAACATACAGCTCGCCTTCGACATGTTTCAAATCGCGAAGCGTGTAAGTCCATTCTTCCAAACTAAATGGGTTTGCTGCGTATTCAAAGGCTTTGTCTACAGGACAACGAATGTAGCTAAATACAGGACAATAATCCCCAAAAACTTCTTCTGCTGGGTACTGCTCTTTGCTCGCAGCAATAAACTTGGGCATCGAAGTTTCAGGTGGGTGCTCCTCTGACCTAAACAATCCCCGAATATCTGCTAAAGGTTTGTTATTGATTGGAAGATCTTGCCTAGTCCAAGCCTGTTTACTGCTCATAACTAGGGATTGAAACACAGGACTTGAATCAATGTCAAACCCAGGGCATATTAAACTGTTATGTCAAAAAACGTCATTCATGTCACTGATGCAAACTTTGAAACTGAAGTTCTAAATTCCGACCAGCCATTTTTATTAGACTTCTGGGCTACTTGGTGTGGCCCTTGTCTCGCGATTGCTCCACACGTTGAAGCTCTTGCCAATGAATATGCAGGCAAAGCAAAAGTTGGAAAGTTGGATGTTGATCAAAATAATGCAACAGCAGCAAAGTTCGGCATTCGTTCAATCCCAACCCTGATTCTGTTTAAAAACGGCCAACCAGTTGACCAAGTGATCGGCGGTGTTCCCAAGGCAACTCTCGAAGCGCTTATTAAGAAGCACCTCGCTTAATAATCTGAGCTGGTTTAAATGCCAGTTCAGGTTCATCATCCCAATCATCAGCTGGAATCCTGCCAGCTGCGAGTTCTTGTATAAACAAGGCATCCGCCGGGGGGAATGGCCGGCCAGTTAATTGAGGAAACTCAACCCACTCTAGACTTTTCACATCAATCGGCCGAGGCACCCCGCCGGTAATTCTGCAGCGGTAAATCAGCAGAAAAACCTCTTTGTTGCTGTAGCTATAAGTCGTTTGGAAAGAGCAGCTCCCGACCTCAACCTCAATCCCAAGCTCTTCTTGGAGCTCACGCTTCAAAGCCTGTTCATCGGACTCGCCCTGCTCAACTTTGCCTCCTGGAAACTCCCAGGTAAGGCCCATGTGTTTACTTGGCCAACGCTCCGTAACGAGGACCCGATCGCCCTGACGAATAAGCCCTGCGACCACTCGAAGTCTGTATTCTTCCATAACTGTACAGATACCCCCTTGTGCTTAAAGCAAACAAGGTGGTTTCGGAAGAAAAATCAAAATTACCCGCAAAACCACCTCCCCGAACACCCAAAATTTGAAGTGGCTCGCCTGTCTGAAGGTTCAACACATAAAGACCATCTTGATCCGAACCCAGATATACCTTGTCTTTTTGAATCGTCAGTTGGTTAGGAGAACCTTTTTTAAACTTAAATCCCCAAATACGCTGCCTACTGGCAAGACTGATTCCAGCCACAAAGCCTGGGCCTGCAGCTACCAATATATCTCCCATACTAGCCAGCTGTGTTACTTGAGTAACCCCCTGAAGAGTCCATTCAATCACACCCGTATTTGAATCCACAATAAAAACACCCTGATTAAAAGCAGCGATAGCAACTTTCCCTTCAGGCAAAGAAACTGGGTTTGAAACGATTTCCGGGAAGGGACGCTTTGAATCTCCCAAAGCAACATCAAACAATTTTGAACCATCTGACAAACTCAGAAATTCCAACTGGCCCAATGAAGTTCCCAAAATAATTTTACCAGCTGCGATAAATGGCGAAGATGGCTTGGAAAGAGGCAACTTAGAAAGAGCGCCTGTTCTTTGCCAAACAATCTCACCCGTTTCTGGAACAAATGCATACAAAACTGCAGCACCCGTCACAATATAACCCACGTTCGCTTCGAAGACAGGAGAACTCAGGACCTCTGCCCCAATTTTTTGCTCCCACTTAATCTGTTTTTCAGCCAAATCAAAACAAACCAAGTAGCCCTGGTCTGTCCCAAAGTATAAGTGGTTGTTGTGCATCACAGGCTGAGAGGCCAAATTACCTGGCACTGCATACTTATCCTGAGGCTTTCCACTCTTACTAGACAGAACATGCAAAAATCCATCCGCCCCTCCCACATAAATCACGCCACGCTCTGGATCGAATAATGGGCCTGCCGTTTCATAAGGATTCCAGGACTTACACCCTGAATCTGGTTCAGAAAAGATCGAAGCAGGACAATATTGATGCTGGACAACCTGAACAGGGGCCTGCTGAAGAGCCAAAACTGAAAGCGCTGTGAATAACACTGCTTATTTCTCTTCAAAGCCTAAAGCTGCCAGCTCTTTCTTGTAACCTTCTGCTTTTTCAGGGGTTTTCAAGCCTTCATAAGCACTCAGTAAACCTCGCAATACAATGGGCCTCAAAGCACTCTTCGGTTCAATTTCCTTTGAAAGAGCTTCATAAGCACCGGCTGCTTTCTCAAAAGAGCCTAGCTTCAGGTCAATATTAGCAGCTTTCAAACGAGCCAAACGAGATACCTTGCTCTTAGGAAAATCTTTCGAAACCTTCAAAAGCGCATCGCGAGCTGCTTCATCATCTTTATTACTCTCAGCTTTATAGTAAGCCTCTGATGCTTGCTGATTGAGCCGATCTTGGTAGGAAACCCAAAGCGGAATCGCCAACAAAAGAACACTTAAACCAATCGCTGAGGCAAGAAGAATGCGTTTGTTTTTTTGAATCCAGATCCAGTTCATACCCCCAAGTTCGCACGAGTTCCCCTTTTCAGCAAGCCCCCAATGTGTCAGTTATGCTAGCCTCTATACTCATTATGTTTCGAAAGATTAGATACCCAGACGAGCAAGCAGCTCGCCTAGCTGAACTCGCCTCCGAAGGCATTATCGCCTACGTCTACAAAACTAAAAGTGTTTTGCTACATTGGATTTTGGCCAGCACCCTCAAGCGTTTTTCACTGCCTTCTCTAGCACCCTCTTTGAAATCTGTTCGCGCAGGAGGTGGGGCTTTAGAACTTTTTTTAAGAAGACCTAATACCGCTTGGACTTCTGATATTAAACCCACGCGGGACCCGGTAAAAATGGTTCTGCGTCTACAGAAACTCACATCAAAACCGATCTTTCTCCTTCCTCACAGTCTTGTCCTTGGAGCTCGTGGTTCAACCTTGAAGCTAACCACCATGGACAAAATCTTTGGAACCAGGCGAGACCCAGGCTTTTTAAGGTTATTGTTTAGGCTTTTGCTGCTGCGAGGATCTGGGAAATGGGCTGTTGCCGAACCTCTGAACCTTAAAACCTTTCTGGAAAACAACTCCGGGGTTTCTGAAGTTGTTTTGGTCCGAAAAATTCGGGGCATCTGTCTTAAGCGTCTCAAAGCATTGGAGCGGACTTATTATGGTCCGCCTGCCAAAACATACCAGCGGCTCAAGCAAGACACTTTGAGAGATAATGATTTGCAAGCCTTCATGGCTGAAAATGAAGCCAAAACAGGACTTCCCAAGGCAAAGCTGGAGAAAAAGGCCGAGCATTTATTTGGCGAAATTGCGGCTCGATTTGACATTGATATCATCCACTTATTCAACAAGATTCTCGGTTTTATTTGGAATCGAATCTACGATGGTATTGTCTGGAAGCCTTCTGATATCCAAAAAATCAAAGAGGCCTCCCAACGAGGCCCTGTTATTTTGGTTCCAGCACACAGAAGCCATATGGACTATGTGGTTTTAAGTCAGATTCTCTATTGGGAAGGGCTCATGCTCCCCCATATTGCAGCCGGTGATAATCTATCCTTTTTTCCTGTAGGTCAATTCTTCAGACGTGGCGGAGCTTATTTTATCCGTCGGACTTTTAAAGGTGACCCTCTCTACGCACAAGTCGTCCGAGCTTATGTGAAGCGGTTGCTTCGTGAAGGCTACACCCAAGAGTTCTTTATTGAAGGCGGGCGAAGCCGAAGCGGAAAAACTCTCCCTCCTAAGTTAGGGCTTATGTCGATTATGGTCGACTGTCTCAGCCGTCACAAGCTCTTAGAAGCGACGTTTATCCCGATTTCAATTTCCTATGAAAAGCTTGTTGAAGCCAATGAAATCAGACGTGAGTTAGAAGGGGGCGAAAAACAAGCCGAAAGTCAAAAAGATATTTTCCGCTCACTCAAAGTTCTACGCAAGCGCTATGGGCGAGTGTTTGTCAACTTTGACGAGCCTATTTCATTCGTGGAATTCTACGATAAAAACCAGGGAAATCCTGACTTTGTGAAGCTTTTGGCGCATCACATTGTCTCCGGAATCAATCGTTGTTCTGTCATTACTCCGATTTCTATCGTCTCCACGGCCTTGCTCGGCTCAAAACGTCGAATTCTCTCACACGCACAACTTGAATGGTCGTGTCGAAAAATTGCCCAGTATGTTGGAGTTCCCAAACCAGAACTTGAGCCTGTGATTGATGGATTGCTCCAAGATGGCGTCCTAATTGCTGAGCAGGCCGGGAAACGAACTTATTATAGAGTCCCAGAAAAAGCTGTTCTTTCTTTAGACTACTACAAGAATAATCTCATCCATCATTTCGTAGCAGATGCCATTGTAGCACTGGCTTTTAGAGTCTCTTATGGAAGCCACTCAAGAAAAATCGTCAAGCGTTCAGTCTTACATAAAAAAGCGCAAGCCTTAAGCCAGATTTTCAAGTTTGAATTCAGCTACCCAGCGGGTGTTTCATTTGATGATATGTTCGACTCCCGTCTTGAAATAGCCACGGATGCCAAAATCATTACCCGCGTTCAAGATCATATCCGGCTTGTTGAAACCCGAGAAGCCACTGAGCAGCTTTTGTTCTCAAGCAATCTTTTGGGCAACTTTATAGACGCCTACTGGATTTGTTCCAAAAGGCTTGAATCCGCCGTACTGAAATCCCGCACCCGAAAGGCCTTGGTTGCAAGTCTTCTAGAATCCTTGCGGGAGGCAGTGCTCAATGGCAGCACAGACTATCCTGAAATCGCAAGTAAGTCCTTGGTTGATAACGCAATTTTGCTCTTTGAAAGCATCGGGTTTCTGACCTTCAAATCAGGTAAAACCATGATCAAATCAGACAAACGGGACGCATTCAAGCAAGTGCAACAAGTTTTGCAAGAGTGCCATTATGAACGAGTCTAAGTATAAACACGTTCGTGACTGAGAAGTATTATTTCATCATCAACCTCTGTGAGTAGATACCAGCTACTCACTTCGTAACCTTCAGCTTCTTCCCGATGCCCAATCACATACAGCTGAATTTTATCCATTTCGCGCAAGATTGCCTTCATAGAGGCCCTGATTGAACTATTTCCAGCTCCTGGAGCAAGCTCATCAAAATAAGTATCCAAAGCAAACCTGTCATTTGCTCGAACCACCAAGAGACAATCCTCTGAACTTTTCCCGCCTTGAAGAATCTGAATTGCATCTGCACAATTAAAACTCTGGGCATTCAAGAGTTTTTCTGCCCCTTGAACGACTTTGGCATAGATAGCCATGTCCCCTTCGCTGCCATTTTGGACCAAAGCCCCTAACTCATTCAGGCGTTTAGCATAATCCTCAGCGCTTTCCTGGGCCAAGACTCCAAAAGCAAAACATGAAATCGCAACTATGGCACTTATCTTCATCATACGGGAAACACCACACTCGTTCAGAGTTATTCCAGCAAGACTCTGTTTAGCGCCCCCCTCCCTTGCCGGAGCAGCTATTATGCCATACAATAGGGTCCTATGACCGCCCGAACCATCCGAATTTGGCCTGACCCATGCCTTTTAAAAGTCTCTGCCCCAGTAGAGAAGATGGATGCTTCTGTGAAAGAATTAGTGCAGGACCTTATCGACACCATGGAAGCCGCAGGCAATGCAGCGGGTCTTGCTGCACCTCAAATTGGGATTAATAAACGCGTATTTGTAGCCAATATTCCACCAGAGCAAAACGATGGTAACGGCACAAATGGCTATGAAGCCTTTATTAATCCAGAGTTTATTAAGAAGGAAGGTCAGTTTGAGTGGGAAGAAGGCTGTATGTCTATTCCAGGAGAACGCGGCAAAGTCAAACGTGCTTATAAAATCACCATGCGTTTCATGGATATCAACGGCCAGACTCAGGAGCGTGAAGCTTTTGACTACTTATCCGGCTGCCTTCAGCATGAAGCAGACCATTTGGATGGTAAACTGTGGATTGATTACCAAAGTCCCATGAAGAAAGACATGGTTCGCAAAAAGATGCAAAAGCTTCGGGAGAGTTTATGAACTGGATTGCCACGGCACTAGCGTGCCTCGCAATGACGATGGTTTCCTGCAAAACAACCTCCAATACAGACCCCGAAATCCATCCTGTATTTAACCATAAAACTCAAATACTCACAGTCCAAGTCACACTACCTGATGGCAAACATGCTTATGCACCAGGTGAAAAAGTTGGGCGCCCCGTCTCCCTAGAAATCTCCCCCGAAACGGGTTGGAAACAAGTTGGCGCAACCCAACTCCCCAAAGGGAACTCTAAACATTTACTCAGCAACCGTTTTGAAATCAAAACACAGCTTACAGGCAGTTCTGGTGATATTTCAGGTATCTTAAAAATGCAGATGTGCTCAGACAAAGCCTGTGAGCGCCCCAGGGATTATGCGTTCAAAATCTCCCTTTAAACTTGCTGCTGATTTCTCGCCTATGGGTGACCAACCCCGGGCCATTGAATTCTTGAGCAAAGGCATTGTGGATGGACGCAAAGCCCAGACTCTTCTCGGCGTGACGGGTTCAGGCAAGACTTTCACCATGGCCAATATTATCCAGAAGGTTCAAAAACCTACTCTGATATTGGCGCACAACAAAACATTGGTCGCTCAGCTCTACCAAGAATTCAAAACCTTTTTTCCAGACAATGCGGTTGAATATTTCGTCAGCTATTACGACTATTATCAGCCAGAAGCCTATGTCCCCTCAACAGATACCTATATTGAGAAGGACAGTGCCATCAATGAAACCATCGACCGAATGCGCCATAGAGCAACCTGCTCTCTTTTAGAGCGCGATGATGTCATCGTGGTCGCTTCTGTCAGCTGTATTTACGGTATCGGGAGCAAAGAAAGCTACCAAGCCATGACCGTTTTCGCAGAAGTCGGCCGAAAGCCTGGTCGAGACTCTTTCTTGCGTCAGCTTATTGAAAGCCAGTATGAACGCAATGATATTGCCTTTACGCCTGGTACTTTCAGAGTACGTGGTGACACGGTCGAAGTTTTTCCACCCAGTGAAGAAGAAAACGCCGTTCGAATCGGATTTTTTGGCGATGAGATTGAATCTATCACCGTCGTAGACCCACTGCGCGGCAAGAAAATCAAAACCTTAAACGAAGTCACTTTCTGGCCAGCCAGCCACTATGCTACCCCGCAAGAGCGAACGCATAAAGCCATGAAGGCTATTCGGGCTGAATTGCTAGAACGCCTCAGCGCCTTACGTGCACAGAATTTGCTCGTAGAGGCCCAACGACTCGAACAACGTACGTTGTTTGATTTGGAAATGCTCGAGACCATCGGTGTTTGTAAAGGCATTGAAAACTATTCGCGGCATTTAACAGGACGCGAAGCTGGTGAGCCACCGCCAACGCTCATGGACTATTTTCCACGCGACTTCTTATTATTCGTAGATGAATCGCATCAAACTATTCCCCAAGTTGGCGCCATGTTTATGGGCGACCAGTCTCGTAAGCGCACACTGGTTGAGCATGGATTTCGCCTACCCTCGGCTTTAGACAATAGGCCCTTGCGTTTTGAAGAGTTTGAAGCACTGACCAATCAGGCTGTTTATGTGTCTGCGACACCGGCATATTATGAGCTTGAACGCAGCGGACCAAACATCGTCGAGCAACTGATTCGTCCAACAGGTTTACTGGATCCTGAAGTAGAGATTCGGCCTGTAGGCAACCAAGTTGAAGATGTCGTGCTTGAGACCAAGAAACGTATTGCCGCTGGCGAGCGCGTTCTCATCACTACTTTAACCAAACGCCTTTCTGAAGACTTGAGTGATTATCTACGGGATGCTGGCATTAAAGCCAAGTATCTGCACAGCGACATTGATACTATGGAACGCACTGAAATCTTGCGCGATTTGCGGACTGGCAAGTATGACGTTATCGTTGGAATTAATCTGCTCCGAGAAGGATTAGACTTACCAGAAGTGTCACTGGTAGCAATTTTAGATGCCGACAAAGAAGGGTTTTTGCGCTCAACCACGGGCCTCATACAAACCATCGGCCGCGCTGCTCGTCACGTGAACGGCCATGCCATCATGTATGCAGACCGAATCACGGATTCCATGCAGCGAGCAATCACTGAAACCTCTCGCCGTCGTTCGAAGCAAGCAGCATACAATCAAGAACATGGGATTACGCCTCAAGGCATCCAAAAAGCTATCCCCGAGCTTTCAAAACATTTCTTGGTTGATGAAGAAGATAAACCCAAACCCTCAGGTCTCACCCCTCAAAAGATTGAAAAACGCATTGCGAAAGCGACTAAAGATATGAATGAAGCCGCCAAGAAGCTTCAATTCGAACTGGCGGCTGAACTGAGAGATGAAATCAAAAATCTACGGGAAGAACTCCTGCAGTCAGTCTCATAACGTAGGGATGATGACACTCTTGAAGTACCGGCCTAGTTTTTCCTGTTTAGGACCCACTTCCTCGTTGAGCACATCTTGAACAAGTTTTAGGTAATACTCATCACGTTTTTTGAAATACTCCATACGTTTTTCCTTCTGCTCTCGAGTTAAGTTATCACCTTTTGGCGGAGGGCCTCCAAATTGTTTTTCTAGTTCAGGATGCAAATAAACTCCCATACCATTTTGAGACAACAACACATGATCTACGTTACTTTCTATATGAGCAAATAACGTGGACCGAACAGAATTTTTAACGCCTTCTTCAAAATCTTCTTTGCGCAGTTCATGATAGGTTCTATCCATTGTCATTCCAGGCGTTTTTGGCTGCCAGGTCCCCTTAGGTTTTCCATTGGGCATAGGGTTTGCCTGAGGTGCAAAGCCCACGACAATAGGGGTGTCATGAATTCCATGGAATTTTCCTACTGCATCATAAATGTCAACGGCTTGTTTTGCACTGAAATCGATTTCTTTATTATTTGGTCCATAAACTTTTTTAGTTTGACTCTCATCAACCATTCCCCAACCGCCAGAGGAACTCCTAAAAAGACCTTCTATTTCATTTTTAGTCCAGTTCTTTTTTTGTCCAGCCAACATCAGTTGAGCTAAAACGCTTTCTTCCTGGGTTCCAGCGTTTTGATTATGTCTGAGCACATCTTCGATAGAATATACAGTTTTTGTGCCCTTTTCAACTTTTGTCGAACCGTCTCTCACGATTTCAAGCAAATGTCTTCCAAGTGCACCAGCAGGAAGCCCTATGTTTCCCGCAATCGAAATACCTATTTTTTCTCCAGGATACTTCTCTTGAAGTCTATGCAAAACTCCAACCATACCCGCAAAACCTGCTTTTACCTCCGCCTCTAAAGCCGGAAGTGTTTCCACTGTGACAGTTTTTTCATTTTTGAGCTTCCCGCTGGGTTTTGAAGGCTTCGATAAAGTTTGTACTTTGATTAATTGCCCCTTAATTTTGTGATCAAAATTACCAGGCGAATAACTTTGGATAGTACCATCGTCATACAAGAATACTCGGTTGTCATTGTGACCTGTCTTAAAGTTTTTCTCCTCCATTAAATAGAGTGCACCCGTTGTTCTAGAACGCCCAAGTATTAAGTTTCCACTGGCGCATTTTATCACTGTTGGCTTATCGGAAAACGGGCTCATTGTTGTTGCGGCTTTTTGAATGAAAGCTCGAACAGTCTCTTGAGTCCAGGTACTCTCATCTAATGTTTGAGTATCTTGAGATTTCAAAATGTTATGCGAATTTGCTGGGATTATTGTGTTGAGGTCACCCAGCAATTCTGGAGGAATATTATCACTAATTTCCCCTTTATCACCTTTAAGCTGATTTCTCATCGCCATCAAGAAAATCCCTTGTCGGTTTTCACCGTCGCCATCAACAAGGATTCTATTTCCGGTTGCCAGCAGTGCCTCTTTTGCACTCTCATGCTGATTAAATTTGGCAGCCATAGCTTGCCACATAATCTTCTTAGCTTTTTCGGCATTGTTTTCAACGTAGTTTACGTCATATCCACGCGGCTTACCTAATCCAAAAAATCCAGATATACCCGACTGCTTTTCAGATAATTTTTGAGCATTTTCCGCTAATTTTTCATATTCTTTTTCACTGCATATTTCTTTAAATTCCTCGGTTCCTTCCTTAAATTTATGTGCTTCATAGAAGTGTGCGCTGCTAGGATACTGGATTTTACTTATCGTGATAGGCATTCCAGAATAGGCACTTCCCAAAATGCCGAATGCCTCGTTTGGTCTACCAAAATAGACAGCTTCAGCTCCAAGTACACTTGTACCCCATTTGCCTTTATCAAGTTTTGGCATCTTTTTCGCAAATTCTGTCAGACCGATTTCTTTTTTCAAACCGCCTTTTTCAAGTGCAGCAATAATCGGATGATTCAATGGACTCTCTGGGTTAGTCTGAAAATAATACTTTTCATTTATAGCAACTTGTTCCTCGGTTTTCCCAAGACTTTTTTCAGTCGTTAAGTAATATTGATAACCATTAGAATCGGGCGTCTTGGTTCGGTAAAGCATGAAATCGCCTCTAGTGTCATGAATACGTATTGCTTGGTTGGGTTCAAGTTTTGCAGCAATTGCGTTTAGCAGCCCAGGTATCACGGCTTCTTTCAACTGTGAAATCCCAGCACTCTCAATTGTCTTTGCATCATCGACTCTAGATGGGTCGCTAAGAAGTTCGGAAAGCGGAGTCTTAACTACGCGAGGT
The DNA here is from genome assembly GCA_964635635.1 of uncultured Myxococcaceae bacterium. GTDB lineage: Bacteria > Myxococcota > UBA727 > UBA727 > JABDBI01 > CAZWPE01. The sequence goes on from CAZWPE010000001.1 coordinate 617,982, forward strand.
TTCCCATAGCTCGGATCAAGTTTTTTCATCATCTCCGGACGTTCTCGTATTTCTCTCAGAACAGCCGGATGTAACATTTCCTGGAAAGCCGTTGTGTCACCCTTCTTAAAAGCTTCTCTAACCTTTGTGCTGGAAAAATCAGATTCAAATCCTGCAACGAGAAAGAAACCAGGCCCTGTGATCCCCAGTTTTCTAAGATTCTCATTGAGTTTTTTGTTATCTACATTTTCGCCGTTTTTTTTAAGCTCTTCAAGTGTTTCTTTCGCGAGTATAGAATCTTCACTAACTTTTTGTTCAACTCGTCTTATGAAGTCTTCCCTTATTCTGTCTGTTCCGCTGCGCAAGACACAAACCATCTCACGACGAAGGTATTTATCGATGCTTTTGTCTTTACTATCTAGACCATTTGTTTCCAAGTAGTCTGAACCCGCCACAAACAGCACCTTGATTGCGTAATTTTCTCCGCGTTTTTTATGTATTTCAGTTAGGTCTTTTTCAATCTCCGAGCAACATGTCGGTCCATGCCCTCCGCTGTAATTAGGCACAATAAATGGAGAACTTTCAGGATTATTGGAATTTATTTCTTGCGCTGCTCTAGCACATAGCTCACGGCGCTCTTCCAGGCTAAGAGCTTGTTGTCTGTCTTCTTCTGCGTGATGAGCTTGTTGTTTGTTCACCTTGCCTGCAACGTGTTTATCACCCGTTGGCACGACAGCATACCCAGAAATATTACTACCTGGGATTAGTCCAAGAATTTGTTCCCCGACGTATTGCAAACTGGCGGTGTGCCCACGATGGATGGGTCCATATGAGCCAGTTCCGAGAAAAACATAGTTTGTTTCATTACTCTTTAGTTTTAGTAGTCCTAAGTCAGATACTTCTTTAAGTGCTTCCGCTGCTGTTCCCTTAGTTTTCATTGATGGAACATTTCCAGGGCCCCCAGCAGCTGCTGTTGCTGCGCTTGCCTCTTTTTGGGTGGCTGGAACACTTGGTTGTTGAAGCAGCTGTTGCTCTTGCCCCAATTGCAAAGAATCTTGTAGACCAGCATGCGGCCCATTATTCACTTGTTGCTGCGGTGGCGGCAGCCTGTTATCATTCTGTTGTTGTTGTGCTGGTGCTTCTGGATTGGGGTGCGCAAGTGGTTTAAAAAAAGTTTCACTCATTTTTTTATTGTATAATATAAAATATTTTCACGTCAAATTTAACAGTGCTTTTATAACTCGTTGAATTTCCAGGTAGTTTCACTGGATTCTCGCATCAACCATGTTAAACTCCCGGCATGTTCGAACTACTTATCTTCCTAGCTGTTGTTCTTTTGATTATTTCTCCCATGATGTTTTTCACTGTCAAGCAGCAAACTTCTGCTGCTATTGAGCGATTTGGAAGGTTCGTCAGATTCGCAACACCAGGTTTAAACCTTAAAATTCCTCTTGTTGAGCGCGTTGCTCGGGTTTTAGACCTTCGTATCCAGCAGATGGTGGTTGAAGTTGAAACCAAAACCAAAGACAACGTATTTGTACGCGTTCACGTAGCAGTACAATACTTTGTTTTACAAAGTCGCCTCATGGATGCTTTTTACAAGCTCAGCACGCCTGAACAACAAATTGAATCGCATGTGCTTGATATTGTCAGAGGCCAAGTGCCCAAAATGGACTTGGACCATGTTTTTGAAAACAAAGACACCATCGCTATCACAGTCAAGGAAGAACTGACTGAATCTATGACAGATTTTGGCTATGGGATCCAAACAACATTGGTGACTGAAATCGACCCGGACGCCAAAGTTAAATCTGCCATGAATGATATCAACGCTGCTCAGCGTGAACGAATCGCTTCCAATGAACGAGGAGAAGCTGAACGTATCTTAGCTGTTAAACGTGCAGAAGGAGACGCCCAGAGTAAAGCACTTCAAGGCCAAGGTGTTGCTAATCAACGTAAAGCGATTATCGATGGCCTCCAGCAATCTGTAGATATCTTTCAAAAAGCCATTCCTGGGACGACTGCTGATGACGTTATGAAGATGGTTCTTATGATTCAATATCTCGATACTCTAAAAGACATCGGAATAGGCAGCAAGTCCAACATCGTATTTTTGCCACACTCACCCGGTTCCATGAGTGAAATTATGCAACAAATTGTAACTTCCGTGATCGGAAGCAGACAACAAGGGTAGATGGCGCGCGTCTATCGCCTATTACTGAGGAACTTTTTTTGCTCTAACAAATTTCTGGATTCTCTGAGCAGCCTGTTCAGATTTTGCAGTATCCGTTTGGTCGAGCACGTATCGTATTTCAGGAGGGGTTGCTTTGGGATGCTCTTTCTTCAATGCCGCATATCGAAGAGCTCGGCCAATATTTAAGATGCCTTTGCCAAATATCTCTTTGTCGAAGCCAATCACAACTTCATCGCCAGATGCCTTCAACGAGGCACCTGGTGGTACAATATGGACTTTGGGACCTTGTTTTGGGGTTATCCAAAAATCCTGATCTGCGGACTCTAGAAGACATTCTTTGAGCTGTTGTGCACTAAACTCGGGGTATTTACCCAATATCAGAGCTGCCGCACCACTGACCACCGGAGCAGACAAAGAGGTTCCAGTTTCTCGACCGATATTGGTTTCACTCACATTGGATAAAACATCTGAACCCAGAGTCCACAAAAAGTGTTCATTGATTCGAGGGTCCTTCCCTGGTCGGTTGGAACTTAATGCAAGGACATTCCCAGCTTCCAAGTTTCCGGTAAGAATCAATTTGTTTCTATGCTGATCTTCCAAGTTTTTTAAGTATTCTTGGTCAGGAACACGACTCTGACTGTCCTCTGGAAAATCAAAGGACTTGCTTCGATTTCCAGCTGCATGAACCACTAGAGCCTTCTCACTCTCCTCAATAACTTGTTTCAATGTTGGACTTGTCTCTGTCAAGCTTAGACTCTCAAAACTTGCATTGATAATTCGAGCCTCAGATAAAGAGGGGAGCTCTTTATAAAAATCAAGCTTGTCAGTAGTTACCCTAGGAGCCAGCTGCCTCACAATGCCTTCTACAAGAAAGCCGTGCTTTCGATGTGTATCGTCCACGACCGTTACTCCCACACCCTCCCCCTGAATCCCCCGCCGATGTGCACTTCTCAAGCCATTGGAGAACTGAGCCACTGCAGCAGAGCATTTATAATGAGTAATCTTCTCCTTCAAACCCAGATCCAGAGCCTTTGCCTCGTGTATCTTGGCAGAAATCATCTGACGAACTTGTCCTAAAAAATCATCCAATTGCTCAGAAATGACAGATTTTCCATTCAAAGACTGGAGTCTTCCAATCTTAAATTCCTCATACGAATCAAGCAACTCCCCGAGTGGCATGCTCGATAATTTTTTCTCTATCTCAGGCCTGTCTTTAGAAACCCAGCGAAACTTTAAACTGCCTTCAGACAAAGTTGGCATCGATTCAGACCATTTTGGTTGCTCTAGAGTTGTTAAATTTTTAGGCAAACTTGTATTTTGCTCATTAGCGTACTTTTGAATCCCTTTGAGTGCTTTAGTATAACCATTCACCAATACTACCTGCAGTAGGCTCATGCCAGGGAACTGCGGGTGCTGGTCAGATAACCGAACATTGGCATCTTTTGTAGAGAGTTCACCACCTCTGTCTAATAAAAACCAGAAGGCCTTCCAGTTTTCTCGCGACACAACCGCCTGAATAAGGCTCATACCAGGATATTCTTGATTTGTTTCTGGGAATCTATAATTGGCATCTTCTGCAGAAAATTTAGCACCATTTCTTAACAAAAACTCTAGCACACTCAGGTTCGATTTCTGCACAGCCACCTGAATAAAGCTCATGCCGGGATATTTTGGATCTGTTTTCGGGAATCTATATTCAGGGTTTGCTTTGTAAACTAAGTCGAACAGCTCTGGATCGTCTGGAACCCAATCGGCTATTAACCGTGCAAAGCTCATGCCGGGGCGAAATTGCGGTTGCGTTTGTGGGAGTTCTTGATTGAGATCTGCATCAGACAATTTGATCCCATTCTCATAAACAAGCGAGCTGAGGGCACCTTTGTCATTCTTCAAAAGCAACATCTGCGCAAGGTTTATGTTGGGGTATTCCTCGTCTTCTTTGGAAAATCTGTACGCAATATCTTTAGCAGAGAACCTGAACCCCTTCTCAAAAAGCCACGCCAGTAAAGTTGTATTGCCTTCAACGAGAACCTTTTGCGTCAGACTCATATTGGGGAACCAGGGTTCGTTTTCTGGGAGCCTGTAATCAGCATCTTCAGCAGAAAATTTTGCCCCCGCTTGTATAAGCAGGAAGAAAGCATCTGCCCTGCCTAAATTAAACGCAGTCTGAGCCAGGGTCATATCTTTGCATTGTGGACCTAAAACAGGGATCTTAGAATTAAGATTTACCCCTTTCTCTAAAAGCACTTTCAGGGCATCTAGATTGTTTTCCAGGATAGCCACTTCAGCTAAGGTATAACCTGCGTATTTATGTTGTTCAGGAAACTGATATTTCAGATCTTCTTCAGAAAGTTTTTTAGTGTTTTCTAAAACCCACTTAAATGCTTCTCCGGTCTTGTTCTCGAAATCAAGATTTTCAAAAATTGGCTTGAAAACCTTCCTCGCTTGTTTGGATTCCTTGGGGAAGAACATGTGACTAATAGTCTCAGGTTCTTGCTTAAACGAGTCTCCCCTTGAAAAGCCCACTGGCTGTGCGGGTTTCTTTAAAGAAGGCTCCTCCTGTTGCTCGGTCCGGGGCTCATGTAAGCCCTCCTTTGTTACCCTCATACATCAGAAATAATATCACATAACAAGGCAATTCAAGTTCAAATTAACCGGATTATCATATCAACCGTGTTAAACTCCAGAGCACACTGGAACTACTCATCTTCCTAATAATCGTTTTTTTGATTATTTTTCCATCTTACAAAATAAACCGGCTGAGGTCCTCATTTTTCAAAATTGGATCCAGCCGTGTTTTGACAAGTTGGCTGTCCACTTTCAAAGTGCTAGCAGGTTTATCAGATGCCTCAAAGCTTTCTTCTTCAAAGAGCTTTTCCATAATAGTGTAAAGTCTTCGGGCGCCTATATTTTCTTGAGACGCATTTACTTCCGTTGCAATCTTGGCAATCGCCAAAAGTCCATCATCTGCAAACTCCAAGTTTGTTTTTTCAGTCCCAAGCAGTGCTGCATATTGCTTGACCAGACTGTTGTCAGGCTCTTTCAAAATTCGCACAAAATCTTCTTCTGTAAGTGAGCTGAGCTCCACACGAATTGGAAATCGCCCTTGAAGCTCAGGAATCAAATCCGATGGTTTGGAGACATGAAATGCCCCGGCCGCAATAAATAGAACATGGTCTGTTCGAATAATTCCGTATTTAGTTGGTACCGCACTGCCTTCAACAATAGGCAATATATCCCGCTGAACACCTTCGCGGCTAACATCAGCGCCCCTGCCCTCACGGCCAGCTACTTTATCAATTTCATCTATGAAGACAATTCCCGCCTGCTCAGCTTTTGCAATGGCATCTTCATACACAGCATCCAAATCAATCAACTTTTGAGCTTCTTCTTGCTCAAATGCCTCTAAAGCTTCTTTGACTTTGAGCTTCCGCTGTTTTTTACGACCAGCTCCAAATGCTTTTTCAAGACCTTCTGTAATTGAACTGGCCATCTCGTCAAAACCGCCAATAGGACCCATCATCTGAACCATAGGCATTGGGCCCATGGACTGTTTTACTTCTATCTCTATCTGTTGGTCATCAAGCTCACCATCCTGAAGCTTTTTGCGCATTTCATCACGGCGAGCATCTTGCCCCCCTGTTTGCTCTTCTTCTATGGTCAATCTCGGACCTACATGGGAAGTTCCTTTGGGGACCAAAATATCGAGCAATCTTTCTTCAGCTTGAACTTTGGCTTTGGCATTCACAGTTTTGAGTGCTTCTTCTTTACACATCTTTACCGAGACTTCGACCAAGTCACGAATCATGGCGTCTACATCACGACCTACATAACCGACTTCTGTGAATTTGGTGGCTTCAACCTTCACAAATGGCGCTTGAGCAAGCTTTGCCAAACGACGCGCGATTTCTGTTTTTCCACAACCCGTTGGACCCATCAAAATAATATTTTTGGGTAAGATTTCCTCTTTGAGTGGAGACGGGATTTGCTGCCGACGCCAACGGTTACGCAGCGCAATAGCAACAGCACGTTTGGCTTCTGTTTGTCCAACAATGTAGCGGTCCAATTCTGAGACGATTTGGCGTGGGGTCAATGACATTGATTTAGAGTTCCTCAATATTAAAATGATCGTTTGTAAAGACACAAATATCAGCGGCGATCTTCATGGCTTTCTGAGCAATTTCTTTGGGTTCAAGTTTTGTGTTTTCAAGCAATGCTCGTGCAGCTGCTAGCGCATAAGAACCACCAGAACCGATTGCGTACACATCCATGTCAGGCTCTAGTACATCGCCTGTTCCTGAAATCAACAAGGTCTTTTCTTTATCTGCCACAAGCAGCATCGCTTCTAGACGTCTTAGGATTCTATCTGAACGCCAGTCTTGTGCCAATTGCACAGCAGCACGCACAAACTGACCGTTGTACTCCTTGAGCTTTTTCTCAAACAAATCAAAAAGCATGAATGCATCGGCAGTGCTTCCTGCAAAACCCGCAATAATTTTTCCATCCGCCAAACGCCTCAGTTTGTTGGCATTCGCTTTAATCACCGTGTTGCTGAGAGATACCTGCCCATCGCCAGCGAGAACAACTTTAGAGCCGCGGCGAACTGCTAATATGGTCGTTGCGTGAAACATAAGTCTGGCACATTACACCGATTAAGTGTTTGGAGCAAATCGCCAAATTGGCAATGGCCAAGAAATAACTATCAGGAGTTGCCAAATGCCAGTTCCATTACCACTGCAGCGTGTTGCCTTTTTAAAAGATATTTTACCATTTGCCGCTGATACGCCCAAAAGAGCAGCTGAACTGGCCACCGTTTCTGAATCTTGGGATGACACGATTGAAAATTACACCAAAGATATGTGGCTGAGTCTCCAAGATAAAAATCCCCGTACCTGGGAGCAAGCCGTCAAAGCGGGAAACATCATCGCTGTTCGTTCCATGCTGAAGGCTGGATTTGATATTGATGCTGAACTTTGGGTTGCCACCAGAACAGCCCTGCATCATGCAATTTTCTATAATCAAGAAAAAATGGTTATGTTTTTAATTCAATCAGGCGCGAATTTGAGTTTACCTAACCTGCAAGGCAACTCACCTCTCCAAGAAGCCAGCGAATTAGGACGCACCGATATTGCAAGAGCTTTACTCGAAGCTGGAGCCGATGTGAATCAACAAAAAGCAAACGGGAACACTGCACTTCATGTGGCTGTGCTGTCTAACAACACAGCTCTCGTACGTCTGTTAATGGAATTTGATGCCAATCAAGACGTTATTGGCATTGAAGGACACACGGCGCTTTCTTTGGCAAAACTCGGAAAACAAAACGACGAAATTATCAAAATTTTAAAGCAATTCCGCCTGTAGAGTAAGCGACGTCACATCTTTCACTTTAACCTTGGCAAGCTGACCAATCAACTCTTCTGAACCGTTGAACAAAACGATTTGGTCCCCTTGAGTACGGCCCTGAAGCTGAGTGCCCATTTTGGCATGGCCTTCCACCAAAACTTCGAGTTCACGGCCAATAACATTTTTATGATCAGCCAGAGCAATCTGATTCTGGACTTCAAGCATGCGGTTATTGCGCCACTTTTTGACTTCCATCGGGATATCGTCTTCCTCATTGCGATCGGCCACCGTGCCTGGGCGTGGTGAGTATTTAAACACAAAAATATTTTGGTAGCGAACTTCTTCGAGCAGGCTGAGTGAAGCCTCAAAATCTTCATCGGTCTCGCCAGAAAAGCCCACAATCATATCACCAACAATCGCCAAATCAGGCATGCGTGCACGTGCGCGGCGAATTAAATCCATGTATACTTCACGTGTGTATCCACGGTTCATACGTTTCAAAACCGAGTCACTACCGGATTGCGCAGGGATATGCAGATATTTACAAATACGCTCGCGGCTTGCCATCACGTCTAGCATTTCATCCGTAAAATCGCGTGGGTAGCTGGTCATAAAACGCAGACGCTTTAAACCCGGATTTTGATCATGCATTTCTGCTAACAATCTCGCAAACTCTGGGTGATGATTAATGGTCTGGCCCAACAAGGTGATCTCAATCACGCCCTGGTCAACCAAGTTCTTGGCTTCAGCCAAAATCGAATCGATACTTCGATGAACTTCGGGTCCACGCGTTCTAGGTACCACACAAAACGAACAAAATTTATTACAGCCGCGCGTGATACGAATATACGCCTGTGATTTAAGTGTTTTACCTTGAGTCAGACGGGCTGCATCTAAGGCTTCAAGGCTATCCATCGCCTCATGGTCTAAACTCTTTCCTTTTCGAAATCGAAAGTTTGAAAGCGCAATCTGGCGGTCCATTTTCTTCGTGGTGATTTGAGTCAAGAGCTCAGGAATCTCACCTAAACGGCTTGGGCCCACCAACATGTCAATATGCGGATTTTGAGAAAGCAGGTCTGTGTTCGCACGTTCAGCCATGCAGCCTAAAACGCCGACAACCAAGTCTTCACCTTGGTCTTTACGATTTTTTAGAATTCCCAAACGGCTTCGAACTTTTTGCTCGCTCAGATCTCTAACGGAGCAGGTATTATAGAGAACAGCTTCGGCTTCATCTTGGTTTTGGGTAAACTCATGCCCGGCAGACAGGAGCTGATTCTGAATCAGCTCGCTGTCCAAGATGTTCATTTGACAGCCAAAAGTCTCAAGATAAACGCGCACGGTCTAGTACCAACTTCGCCATAGCGCCGAATTCAAACTCGGAGTCTTCAACTTTAGCAACAGCTTGCAAGAGCAAGTGAGCCTTCAAAACTTTTTCAGCAGGCTTCATCGCGCTTTCAATCATTTGCTGACCGTATGACTGCCAGAGCTGCATGGCAAACTGCTGAGGGAACCGGCTAGCATTCTGCATCGCCATTTCTTGAGCTTGCTTCATGACAAGACCTTGAGGCATTTCGATTGGGTTTTTCGCAATCAATGCATCCAACATGGCCTCAATCTTCGTACCTTCAACCTGAGCAGCTCGGTTTTCTTCGAGCTTGGTTTTGATATTATCTTTGAGCTCAGCCAAGGTTGTAAAATCATCTGAAACGTCTTTGGCAAATTCATCATCCAGAGCAGGTTTAATGCATTCTTTGATGATATTCACGGTCATCGTCATATCGCCAATGGTTACAGGCTCACCTACTTTGGCGCCAACCAAAGCTTGTTCAATTTCAGGTTTTTCTGGGTAAAACTGACCTTTGCCTAGCTCAATAAAGCGTTCGCGAGAGCCGTGTTCATGGGCTCCATGATGTCCATCATGATCATGATTGCACTTTTCAGTGTAAGCGAAATCTACGTAATCACCAGCCTCGGTCACACTGCGGTCATCAATGGTTTTGAAGGAAGCGCGTCTGGTTCGAAGACGCTCAAGCTCTTCAGCTACAGCTTCTTCGCCAATCATTGGGATTTCTGGCATTTTGACTTCGAGATTTTCCCAGTCAACAGAATCCACCACTGGCAAAGTCTCAACCAAGGCCTTAAATGCAAACTCTTGTCCGGAAAGCAGTGGCTTATCGTGCTGAACACGAGGCTTCAAAGCAGGGGCAATACCTTTTTGGTCCAAAGCTTCAAACAGTACTTCAGACATCAATTTTTCCAAAGCTTTATTTTGGATTTCTTGGCCATAGTGTTGCTCCAGCATGGCACGAGGCACCTTACCGGGTCTAAAACCAGCAATTTTTGCTTTTTGGTTAATGGCTTGGCAGGCGCGTGTTAAATACGCATCCACCCGCTCAGGGTTTACCAAAAATGAAAGTTCCTGACTTACTGAGGACAGTTCTTTGATTTCATATGACATATGGTGCGAGCGGAGGGAATCGAACCCCCACGGATTGCTCCACTGGAACCTAAATCCAGCGCGTCTACCAGTTCCGCCACGCTCGCGTTGAACTCGTACCTTAGCGCATTAACTTAATAATGCAACCAGGGTATTCGTTACCTGATCCACAGGCCTATTTCCATCCACTTCTCTCAGTAACCCCTTAGAAGCATAGTACTTTTTCAAGGGCTCTGTCTGCTCTTTAAACACTCGGAGTCGTTTTTGAATGGTTTCCAAGGTATCATCTGCCCGCTTACGCTCAAGCATACGCTCGGTCAACACTGACTCTGGAACCTCCAGACTCACCACCGCGGTCAATGGGAACCCTCGGTTTGCCAAATCAACATCAAGACTTTCGGCCTGTGGAATCGTTCTTGGAAAGCCATCTAAAATAAAACCATTACGTCCTACAAGCCCATCCAAGACTTCGCCAATCATGCCCAATACAATATCATCAGGCACGAGCAAGCCATTGTCTAGATAATGCTTCGCTTGTGAACCCAGGCTGGTTTGCTTGGCAACCGCCTCACGAAAAACTTCACCTGTGCTCACATAACCCAAATCAAAACGTTGAGTTAAAAGCGCGGCCTGAGTTCCTTTGCCAGACCCGGGGGCTCCTAAAAAGACAAGTCTCAAGCAGGTTGCCCCTCTTCTTCCTGACGAGCACGAATCTGAACAACGCCCTGATTTGCTGCTGCACCGGTCATGCCCTCATATTGCTTACCAATGAAGTGGCTTTCAATCTGACGCACGGTTTCCAAAGCAACGCTCACGACAATCAACAACCCCGTACCCCCAAAATAGAATGGCACCTGGTTAGAAGTCATTTTTTGAATCATCACCGGCAATACACACACAACTGATAGGTAAAGTGCACCGGCAAAAGTCAAACGACTCAAGACAAAATCAATATAGTCAGAGGTTGATTTACCTGGGCGAATGCCGGGAATAAATCCACCAAACTTACGAAGATTATCTGCCACATCTACTGGGTTAAACTGAACAGCGGTGTAGAAGTAAGCAAAAAATATAAGCAGTAACACAAAGAGAACTTCATAGTGCCAGCCACCTGGCATCAACGCTTGCTGGATCATCTGAACATATTCATTGTTCCAGAAAGACCCCACCGTCATAGGGAACATCAAAATCGTGCTCGCAAAAATTGGTGGAATCACACCTGCCACGTTGATCTTAAGAGGCAAATGTGTCGCCTGACCGCCATACTCGCGATTACCCACAATACGCTTGGCATATTGAACAGGAAGACGCCGTTGACCCTCTTCCATAAATACGATCCAAGCCAAAACTGAAACCATCACAATCCCAAGCAAAAGCATTTCAGAGGGCTGATAGGTTTGGTTTTTGATACCGATGAAGGTTGCGTAAATTGCCTGTGGAAGCCTTGCCACAATACCAGCAAAAATGATCAAAGAGATACCATTACCAATACCGCGTTCAGTAATACGCTCACCCAGCCACATCAAAAAGGCGGTACCAGCTGTCAAGGTAATCACCGTCATGGCAATAAAACCAAAACCCCAGAATGCATAAGCCCATTCAGGAGCCACGACACCGTTGTGTCTAAATGATTGAGCGATCATGACGCCCTGCACCATCGAAATTAAAACCGTTCCATAACGGGTGTATTGGTTAATTTTCTTACGACCTTGCTCGCCTTCTTTCTGCATGCGCTCAATGGCTGGTACAACCACCGCCATCATGGTCATCACGATGGATGCCGTAATGTAAGGCATGATCCCCAGTGCGAACACACTGGCATTCTCGAGCGCACCACCGGAGAAGAAGTTAAACAGGCTTAAGAAGCCGCCCCCTTTGGATTCCTGTGCTCGCAGAAACCCACGGGTGGCTGTCCGATCGACTCCCGGTGTGGTGATATAAATCCCCAGTCGATACACGGCCAGCATACCAAGGGTATAAAGCATGCGCGTGCGAAGTTCCGAAATCTTAAAAAGACTGGTGATTCGATCCATCATAGGAAATCCCCTATACCATGGTTTTCCCTAAGAAAAGCAAGAAATTCGATTTTTAGAGGCTTAAGTGATACCATCGTGGGCTTGGGGAGAGGCGCTTATGAGAACTTTTCTAATTAATTTACTGGCTCTTGTTGTGTTTTCAGCTTGCGGTGGCAGTTCCAAGCAAGCCTATACATTGTCTGCTCCATTGCCTACTGGCAGTAATGCTGGGTTTTATTTGACCGATCAACCAACAGGCAACTATTCTTCTGTGTTTGTAACGGTTAAAGAAGTCCGCTTACACTTGTCTTCGGGTGCCGAACCTGCTGATACTGGCTGGAAATCGATCACCCTTTCTCCAACTCAAAAGTTAGACCTTCTCACACTTCAAAACGGGGTGAACACACTGCTTGGGGGCTTAAAACTTGATCCCGGGACCTACAGTCAGTTACGCTTAATCTTGAGTTCTACCGATGGAGATAACTACGTGATTTCTGGCGGAACTCAGTACAACCTAACTACTCCAAGTGCTTCACAAACAGGCATTAAGATTCAGAACTTAAATCTTACAATCGACGCTTCAAATCAGTTCGCTGTTATCCTAGACTTCGATGCCAACAAAAGTGTTGTAAAAGCGGGAAACAAGTACAACCTCAAGCCCGTAATCCAAGCCAAAGTTGGGAAAGTCGAAGGTGGCAAGGTTGAAACAAGCGATACAGGCGCATCAAACCCTAACCAATAAGCCTGTCTACTCGGGAAACAGCTTCCCGGGCTCGTTCAAGAGGGACTTCACCGCGATCCACCAAGCGGTGGGCCGCCTCGATCGCCTCTTCAGTTTTGTCTAGCTCTTTGCAAATCAAGAACAAATCAACCCCAGCATTAAGACCTTGCTTCACAAGCTCGGGAATGGTGTAGCGATCTGCAACTGCCTTCATTTCCAAATCATCTGAAACAATCACACCCTCAAAACCCATGCGCTGGCGTAAAATCCCCGTCAAAATTTTGTGACTTAAGGTCGCTGGAACTTCTGGGTCCAAAGACTTAACCACAATATGTGCTGTCATAATGGTTGCCACACCGGCTTTAATGGCTGCAGCAAACGGTGGCAATTCCACATATTCAATTCTGTCTGCGCTATGAGAAATATAGGGCAAATCTAGGTGACTATCTAAATCGGTATCGCCGTGACCAGGGAAATGCTTCGCGCAAGCCAAGACTCCAGCATCTTGCATCCCACGAATAAACCTTGCCCCAAAGCGCGCCACTTCATCCGGATCATTCGAAAAACTTCGATCCCCAATAATTGGATTTTTGGGATTCGTATCGACATCCATAATCGGAGCAAAATCCAAATCAAATCCTAACGCTTTGAGCTCACGGCCCATCTTGTAACCGGTTTCGTAAGGCAACTCAGGATTGCGTCTTGAGGCCTCACCAATTTCACGCATCGGAGGAGTATCCGTACAAATACCCTTTAACCTCGCGACACGACCACCTTCTTGATCGACGGATACCAAACCTGGAATGGAAGCACATAAATCCATCACCTGTTCACGTGAGGTGATATTACGCTTAAATAAAATCGCACCTGCAGCACCCGATTCTAAAATACGGCGAGCCCGTACCGGCAACGAAGTGCCCTCGAATCCAAACATAAACAGACGTTCTAAAGGCAATCCGCTCATCCGTGCTCCTCCATGTGCTGCACATGTGTCTTGTGAAATACCACATGAAGCAAAACACCTGCCATCAAGCCTTCAAACAATCCAACAAAGCCTTCTGAAGCATCCGCAAGCCACGCTGTTCCAAAGAAGAATCCAACTGCGGTTGTCAGCATCATGACAGACAAAATCAAAATACCCCAACGACGCCCTAAAACCGTATCTGCAATTCGCCAGATACCAACCCCTTCAGGGAATCGGTGGAAAATCACAGCCATCGCAAGCATACTGTCATTCGCGATTGCTGCTCCATCTAACAACATGTGCGTTATGAGCCCAACCGACGCTAAAGACAATAGTGAGCGTTGCAAATAACAATTTTCTGAGCGCGATACCCGTTGATAAACCAAAGGCCATAAAGCGCCCAAAGCTATCGCTCCAATAGCAATCAAACCTGCCTGTTCAATACTCTCCGGAATAACGTGAAAAGCCACAACCAAAAGTACAAACGCAATAATAACGCGGTCAATCCAGACAAGACTCTGCCTGGAAGGCTTTGCATTCAACAACAATACCGGCCCAGCCCACAAGGCCGCAAAACTTAATAGCAATAAAAACATATGCTAAAGGATTAACACGATTTAGAACACGTTACCAATCACAAAGTAAAATCTTGGTGAGTAGTTTTCAATCGGACTGGTTCCCACATCAAATCGAATGACAACAGCTCGGTCCCATAAAAACCGAATTCCGCCACCCGTTCCAAGCGCTGGCCGAAAACGCTCTTCAGTCAGCGTACTATAGTCCCAAGCCACCAGCCCAAGATCCACAAACGCTGCGGAAGTCACATCTATATTCCAATGCCATAAATTGAAATCAAACATATCCCAGCGAAGCTCAACCTGCTTGTAAGCCTTCAAACGCCCTGGGAAATACTGTTCTCTCAAACCACGTCCTACTTCTTGACCCCCAAAGGTATTAAAGTATCGCCCAGTACCACCCACACGAACAATTTCTTGCAAGGGCGCTTTGCCTGCCATGCCATCAAATATCAGTTGTCCAGCCAATACAAGGCGTTTGGATTTTATCAGTGGAACATAGCCGCGAAGACTTAAGTTCGCTCCGATATAACTCCAATTACTTCCCCAATAAGGCGATGACTCCCTCAAGGTAAACTCCGCCCAATAGCCTTGATGTGGAGCCGGTTCAAAATCACGGTTATCCACCATCACCCCTGCTTCAAGAACACTGGCAAACCCATCTCCCACATCAGAACCAAAATCTTTTTGGTACAAGCTGCCTGGGTAAGGACCCCGATCTCCGAAGTTGCCTATTTGATACCAACTTCCTCGCCATGATGTAATAATATCAACGCGATGCGGCATCGGTTTTAGATGCCAGCGAGCTTCGAAAATACCGAAAAGTTCCCAGTAGCGCGTATTATAGTAATTCGGGGTTGGATTTTCAGGATTGCAGTCTGCACGCATTCCCTGACCACAATAAGTCTCGCCAGGAAGAACCAACATCCCAATCATGGGACGTATTCTTAACGAAGTGCCACCCACATTGAGATAATCAAATCTCAACCGGTGCGACTGCATCCCACCAGTTGTAAAATACACCTGACCATCGATTTCCCATTTATAGGGCGTAACACCTGGCTCTTTTTGATACATAGAGCCCACTGCTCCAAAACCCGTTCCAAAGCCAGAAGCATAACCCACCACAGGAATACCGGCAAAGCCAAACCTGCTCTCTTTTTCAGGCTCTGCAACTTCTGCTGGAAATGCTCCTTCACTGCCAATCGGATTTGGATCGGCAGCATTAGCTACAATCGATGCCAGCATACACATCAACACGAGCAAACTAGAGCGCACTTGCTTTTCAAGCTGCGTCAAGAAATTGTCCAGAACCGACTTTTGCTTAGGCGTTCCGATCACCTCGGCGTAAAACTTAATCTTTGGCTCTGTACCACTGGGTCTAATAATTAATCTCAAGTCATGCTCTCCCTGATAGGTGAGCAAACCCCCAGCAGCTGATTTTTGTTTCACAAGGCCTGGCAAATTCGTCAAACGACCTAAAATTTCCTGTCGCTTGCCTTCAACATTTTCACCTTCAAGTTTATGCGTCCAAGAATGTCCAACAAACAAGCCATGTAAAGCAGCCAAGCGTTCAAGCTCATCAAATATCGTCTTACCTTGAGCGTGCAACGCAGCATAAAGCTGAGCAAAGACAACCGCAGCAGAGATACCATCTTTATCTCGAACCTTTCTGCCCACACAATAACCAAGTGCCTCTTCGTAACCAAACAAGAACTGTTCACCTAGCTCACGCTCGCGCTCTGATGCGCGAAGCATAATATTGGCGAATCCTGTCAAAGTTTCTTCATAGCTCGCGCCATGATACGCAGCAATTTTCGACAGCATTCTCGAAGAAACAAATGTTGTCATCACCAGGGGCTGGATTCCAGCTTTCGCTGGAATGACATCGCTATAATTTTCCAACAGATAATTTCCCAATAAAACGCCAATTTGGTTGCCAGTTAAAATCTTGCCATCCACACAAACAGCTAAACGATCAGCATCGGGGTCATTGGCCAAGATCAAATCTGCATCTTGTGCTTTGGCATATTGAAGCGCCTCATCTAAAGCACCCGGCTCTTCTGGATTTGGAAATTGAACTGTTGGAAAATCACCATCCGGCTCAGCCTGTGAGGGAACCACTCGAATATCTTCAAAGCCAGCATCTCTCAGAGCTCGTGTTGCGAATGGTGCGCCTACACCATGCATGGGGGTGTAGATGATGGGGAAACCCCTCTCCCTAACCCTCTCCCACAAGGGGAGAGGGAAATACGCGTCGATCACGCTCTCTGGAACTTGCTTGATGCCAGTAACATCACGTGCAATCTGATCCGGCGCCTGGGCAATATGTTGTTCAGCCTCAGAAGTCATAGGAGCTACCCACTGGGCACCGTTTGATCCATAAACCTTAATCCCATTATCACGAGGAGGATTATGACTAGCCGTTACCATGATACCTGCATCAGCTTGCATCTCACAAACTGCAAACGCACAAAGGGGCGTTGGAATCATTTGGCCAAACAAGAATACTTCATGTCCTTGAGCTCTAAGAACTTCAGCACAAATCGAAGCAAACTCAGCGCTATGGTGCCGCGCATCATACCCTATTGCCACCCGTGAAGATGCTTTGAGCGTTCTACCTATGCCATAGATAATCCGCGTCACCGATTCAGCATTCAGCTGATTCTCACCTGGGCCCATTTGCCCACGAATCCCCGCCGTTCCAAATTTCCACATATGAAAACGCACCCTACACAGGTGAAACGTGCTATGACAAGGCATATGCTTCAGGTTGATAAGTTGGCCCTGCAGATTCGTGCCGTTAATCCATTCAGAATGCGTGGACGCGTCCTTGAATCTACTAGCTTGTTAATCAAAGCCTCTGTCCCAAGCTCACGCGTTGGAGATCTGTGTTACGTCACAACACAAAATCCAGATAAACCACTCATCAAAACAGAAGTTGTTGGCTTTAATGAAGGCATCGTCTACCTCATGCCTCTGGGTGAGCTTGAGGGTTTAGGCCCAGATTCTGAAGTAATTCCCACAGGCAAGCCATTTGAAATCAAATGCGGTTACAGTCTTTTGGGTAGAGTTCTCAATGGCATTGGCGAGCCTATGGATGAGGGCCAAAAACTTTCTCAACTTGATGACTTGATTGACTGGTCCGTTCAACGAGAAAGTCCAAACCCTTATACGCGCCAGGCTGTAGATAAACATATTGCCATGGGCGTACGTGCCATCGATGGCCTCCTCACTGTAGGCCGCGGTCAACGTTTAGGTCTTTTCGCTGGTTCGGGCGTGGGTAAATCAACCCTCATGGGACAGATTGCTCGAAATACTGAAGCTGAAATTGTCGTCGTCTGCCTAGTTGGTGAGCGTGGACGTGAGGTCTTAGAGTTTATTCATGACTCACTCGGGCCAGAAGGCCTCAAGCGTGCAGTTGTCATAGCCGCTACTTCAGACACCCCGCCTTTGGTTCGCGTCAAAAGCTGCTACGTCGCAACTGCGATCGCCGAATGGTTTAGAGACCAAGGCCGAGACGTTTTGTTCATGATGGACAGTTCAACACGTTTTGCTCGTGCACAACGTGAAATCGGATTAGCACTGGGTGAGCCTCCAGCTCGTCAAGGATACCCCCCCAGCGTGTTTGCCATGATACCCCGTCTCATGGAACGAACCGGTAACAACGATAAGGGCTCCATCACTGCACTGTACACCGTGTTGGTCCAAGCTGGCGATATGGAAGAGCCTATCGCTGATGAAATTCGAGGTATTTTAGATGGTCACATTGTTCTTAACCGTGCTTTAGGTGAAAGAAACCATTGGCCAGCCATTGATGTTCTGCCCTCCTTAAGCCGCGTTATGGTGAATATCACAACGCCTGAGCACCAAAAAGCGGCGGGTCATTTGCGTGAAAGCATGGCCAGCTATGAAAAGAATCGTGATTTGATTCTTCTAGGCGCCTACAACTATGGCACTGACCCCAAAGTTGATTACGCAATCGATAAGTATGAATCGACCGAAAACTTCTTAAAGCAACGTACCGATGAAAACTCACCCTTTGATAAGACTGTCTCAGAGCTTATTGAACTTTATGCAGATGCTGAGGATATTGGCTAATGTACCCCCTTCAAACCCTGTTTGAAATTCGGGAAAGAGCTAAAAAAGATGCTGAAGATGCTTATGCCAAAGAAAAGCATCTTTTAAACGAAGCCGAGCAAAAACTCAGAGAGATGAATGAAGAGCTCAAACGCATGCAAGAAGAGCGTATAGCCAAGCGCAGCGCTTATTTCGAACAAATGAACTCAGGCACACTCACCATCGAAGAAATTCAAATGGGTCAGCGACATTTGGAAAAAATGTTTCAAGCAGAGCTTGCTTTCAAAGAAAAAATCAAGCGTCAGGAAGAAGTTGTTCAAGAAGCCCAAAAACGGGTAAACAAAGCGCTCGAAATCCTGAATCACGCCACACAAGAGTTCAAAGTTTTAGAAAAACATAAAGAAAAGTGGGTAAAGGCACGCAAAAAAGCTCTTGAGAAGAAAGAAGAAGAAACCGCTGATGATCTCACACAGGCACGCTTTGCAATGCACATGAAGGAGCTGGAAGATGGCTAATCGTATTGATGACCAAAATCGAACCAACCAACAAATTCAACATGCGCTCAATGTCAGGGCCCGAGAGACCCAAAAAAAACAATCTCAGGCCTTTCAAGCAAAACTCATGACAGAAGGCCAACAAGGGGCAAACGCCAAACAAGAATCAGTTTCCAGGCAGATTCTCGAAGAGTACGGCAAAGGCTTAGAAGAGTCCCCCGCTGAGGCTGCATCTGTCTTGGAGCAAGCTACCGATAAAGACAGAGCTGGCGCTTCACAACAGCTCAAACAACAAAAAACCCAAAAAGATCAAAAAAAAGAAGACATCCACAAGGCGCATCTCGACAAATCGGCTGAAAAGAAACAAGAGAAAGTTGCTCTCGATACGGCCGTTCAGCGTAAGAAACAACAAGAAGATGACAGTGATGAAACAGGGTCTGGTGGTGGAGACTTCTTCCAACAGGCCATCAATCAGGGCCTGCGCATGCAACAAGCAAGCGCCACAACCGAAGCACACCCTGTCCATTTGCCCGAAAATAATCTCCAAGAAATTGTCGACAAAGTTTACCTCTCCACAGACCAGGGCGGCTCGTCACACTTTATCATCGAGCTTAAATCTGGCGTTTTAAACGGCGGCCAGATTCAAGTATCCTCTAAAGGTCGCAATGTTCAGCTCAAATTCAGCGGGCTTGATGCTGCTTCCCGTCGTTCAATTACGAACTCGCAGCTGACGTTGCAGCAGAGGTTTGAGCAGAAGGGTTTGAATCTTGAGAAGTTAGATTTTTAAAGTATTCATGCTTCAACGCCTCAGTGACAGTGATACGTTTTGCAGGATTCCAAATAATCATCCGATTCCATAAGTTCAGCGCTTCCCGAGGAAGAAGCTCGATAAATTGACGATGCAAACCAACCAACTCATCTCTATTATCATCTGTTATTTCTTCTCGCCAAGATGCTGATTCAGAAAGTATATCTGGATATTTTTCATGAAGTTCTGGCCAGTTATTTTTATCAGGCACACCACAAATGGTAAGCATTGCTGCTCGCTGATTAATAAAATAGTCCTTAGAAGTTGGTTCTTCTACAGCCATTGGAGTTGAGAACTTTCTGAGTGTGCTCATTTCCCAAAAAATAACTCCTGCAGCAAACACATCAATGGCAGCGGTGATTGGACCTATTCCAAACAGTACTTCCGGCGGACGATAACCCAGTGTCACAAGTACTTCATCATCAGGCACCCCTGGAAGATTGGGACAGGAAAGGCCGAAATCAGCCAAAACAATTTTTTCTTCACTCTCTAAAAACACATTCTGAGTCTTAAGATCTCCATGTATGATATTATTTTTTTCCAACTCGGCCAATGCCTGTAAAATTTGAAACAAATATTTTCGAGCAACTTCTGGATTTTGAGTCTTTTCTTTCTTAACAGCTTTTCTTAAATCGCCCATTTTACAACATGGGGTTGTCAAACAAATTGATTTTTTTGTTGCTCCAATCGAAACAATCGGAAGAATTTGAGAACACTCTGGCCTTAACAGTTCTCTAAAAAAATCTTCTGATGGAATACAAAGAGGTTTTTCTTTGGTTCCTATATTTTCAAACTCAATTCTTTTAATAGCAAAGTTTGAACAATCACTCAGAAAAACAACAGAGTAAGCTCCGGAACCTATAAGCTTCATAACTGAAGGCATCTGAAAACTCTGATACGCTGAAGACACTTTAAAACAGGAATCCACCGAGTTTCCCAGTGCCCTTGCGTTGAAGATATGCTTTACTTGAGAAACGCATTTCCGAATTAGACCTGGTGTATTTAAAACGTTCGTAACATACCACACACACTTAGAGAACTCAGCCTTAGAGCTAGCGCTTATTTCACAACGATCACACAGCAAAACTCCTGAAACATGAAAGGATCCAGTAATTGCGCGAGTAATAAATTCGTCTTCTAATCTATGCGTTTCTTGACAATTAATTAAAACCTCATCGAGAAAAACAATCCCAAGAACAACTGTTGAAGGCATCATTCCAGACTTGGCAAGACTAGACTCTATTTTATGACCATATGTTTCATTTTTTTCTAGGGCAGATTTTTTTTCGTGACGTAAATCAAGCACTCGACCAAATAAACCTGCCACCACATTTCTCAGCTTTTTGATGCGTTCCGGATTTTTATAATTTTTTGGATTCCAAATCTCTTCTAGCTCTGATCGGATATCCTCTTCACTCAAATTATTTTCTTGTGCCATCTGCTTAATCGCTTCTGGCAAATTTTTAAGCAGCTCTTGCCCGGGCGCAAAAACAACCAACAAACCTTCTGGCGGTCCATATGCGTCAGGCTGATCTTTAGAAATCGAAACTTCATTTCGAAGAAGTTCAAGCTTAAGCGCTTCTTTGGAATTAAGCTTATAGCCAGCTTCAACTTTAGCCTCTAGTTGCTCAGATTCTTTTTGTGCAGTTTCCTGTGTAGAGCCATAACCTAACAGAAACTCAAGAAAATCACTGAGTTTTCCTTCTGGAAGCAATGACTGCGCGACAGTCTTAATCGGTTCAATTAAAGCTGTCGTTGTATCTTCAATCAAACGCTCAAATGAACTTTTGGACTTTGGTTTGACTTCAACCCGAAAAGGATCCGGAGCCTCAGACCTAAATACCGACAATCCACCAGCTGATATATTCAGCGATACGGCAAAGCTCAGAATTAGAAAAATCCTAGATTTCAAACCCAAACGCACTATATCCGTGTTCATTGAATGTCTCTACTAA
Source organism: uncultured Myxococcaceae bacterium (assembly GCA_964635635.1). Lineage (GTDB taxonomy): Bacteria > Myxococcota > UBA727 > UBA727 > JABDBI01 > CAZWPE01. The sequence goes on from CAZWPE010000001.1 coordinate 639,544, forward strand.
CTGATTATTCGAATGACACAAGGCAATCACACAACCACCCCCACCTGCACCAGTGAGTTTAGCTCCAAAAGCACCATTTGAATTCGCAATCTCACATAAACGATCGAGCTCAGATGTTGATACGCCGAGCCGGCCAAGAAGCTGATGGTTTTCATTCATCAACCGTCCTATCGTCGAAAGTTCACCCTCTTCTATGGCTGTCCGCATATGATGCGTCAGCTGACCAATCTCTTCAAAAATTCTCGTTACGGAAACTCGGTCTGATTCTAGAAGTTGTTTGACAGCCTGAACAGCTTTTAATGTGCCTCCGTGGGGTCTAGAGACTGCAACCACTATCGGAAGTCTGGCTGGGCAAGATATTCGTTCAGCTTGTCCTTTTTGAAACCAAATCATGCCTTCTTTCGCAATCACCGTGTGATCCACCCCAGAGGGGTTGCCGTGAAAAATCTTTTCAAGTTCAAGCGCCATTTTTGCAATCTCGACTGGTGTTTGGGTTTCACCAAAATGATCAAGAATCGCGCGAATCAATCCAACAGAAAGTGCTGCAGAGCTACCTAGACCACAGCCTCCTGGGATTTCGCTTTTTATGTTAAACTGCAGTTGCAAAATCCTAGGACCAAGCATCTGGGCAAGGCGCTCGATTAAAATCCCCCCTACCCCACTTTGCCAAAGGGGGGGAAATTGAAACCCTGGCGTATCAGATTTGCAGGCTTCCACTGATACAAATCGCGGAATCGTCGATGCGATAGCTGGGTAGCCATACACTACCGAATGCTCACCAGCTAAAATAATTTTTCCAAGTGCACGCGCCATTAAACCTGCTTTCGGTGGTGAAGAGCCATGTGGCCCGCTTGAATTCCCTCAGCTGCGAGAGCCCGCATTGCCGCAATATTTTGCGCAAGACCTACGCTCGCAATCAAACCTGATAATTGCTTCGCGCTTTTACCAAATTCACCAAGCAATTCAAGACAAGCCTGAACTGTTGGGTGTGCTTTTGTTACGCCGCCAACAACTCCAATCGCCATTGGCAATGCAATGCGAGCTTTGAGAACTTGGTGAGTATCATCAAGCTCATAGTGCGTGAGCGGCCCGTAGCCTCCGGGCTGCACAGCAGCATAGGCATGCGCCCCAGCTTCCACAGCACGCCAGTCATTGCCTGTGGCAATCACGACAGCATCGACACCATTCATCACACCCTTATTGTGCGTGCAGGCTCGATAAGGGTCCAATCGCGCAAACTCATAACCCAGAACCATGCGCTCCGCGATTTGACGGCCATTGTCTTTGGCTGCATCGTTTGCCAGCGCTCTATAGGGAATTTCACATGAAGAACGCGCCAAACGTTCGTCACTTAAGTTAGATAAAATTTTAAATCCGACAGAGGCACCCGTTAACACTGAAATATCTGGAGCAAGACCTTCCATCATCGTATTAATTGCATTTGCCCCCATGGCATCACGGCAATCAATTCGAACTTCCACAACACCCATCAAACCACTCAAAGCCTTGAAACAAATCCTAAGACAGCCGCCGCCTCGGGATGGCAAACTGCCTGCAAGTTGATTTGCCTTCGCAATCAATTGAAGCTCATGTGAACTAATAATATCTGCCACGCGTTCCCAATCACTGGCGCCCGTCAATTGAATTTGGCCCATCATGACGGGTTCATTCACTTCGGTCTTAAAGCCGCCTGTCAATGAAGCCAACTTTGCCATATGACTTGCAGCAGCAATCACAGACGGTTCTTCGATTGCCATCGGAATCCACACAGGTTTCCCATCAATCATAAAATGACAGGCTACGCCGAGAGGAAGTTGCATTGTGCCAACTAAATTCTCAACCATATCGTCAGCTTGCTTCAATTCAAGCTTGGCATCCATGGAAACAGGCAAGCGTCCACGTCGTTCATCAATCGACAACGAATAAAAATTAGAAAAATCAGGCATTATGGTTCAAACTCTCTTCAACACCGGAAATATCATGTACATGGCTTTCTCTGAGACCGGCTGAAGTCATTCGAACAAACTCTGCGTTTTCACGCAAGGCCTTTAAATTGGCTGCACCCAAATATCCCATACCTGCCCTAAGACCTCCCACAAGCTGGAAAATCACAGATTCAAGCGTCCCGCGATACGGAGTCAGACCGGCAACACCTTCCGGAACGAGTTTTTTAACATCCTTCACTGAAGCTTGACCGTAGCGATCTTTGCTCCCTCGGGCCATGGCTTTGGCACTGCCCATGCCGCGGTAGTTCTTCCAAAGCTTGCCGCTATGCTCTATCACTTCGCCAGGTGATTCCGCTGTTCCTGCCAGCAAAGAACCAAGCATCACAGCATCTGCCCCTGCAGCAAGCGCTTTGACAATATCTCCAGAATGCTGAATACCGCCGTCCGCAATCAGTCCGATACCTGCTGGGCGGGTCACACTCGCCACATCTAAAATCGCAGACAACTGCGGGACCCCTACCCCCGCAACAATGCGAGTAGTGCAAATCGACCCTGGACCAACACCCACTTTCACAACATCAACACCTGCGTCCATCAAAGCCTGAGCTGCTTTTGCTGTTGCTATATTTCCGCCAACAATCACGTGTGTTGGGTATCGTTTCTTAAGCCATGCCACAGCATCAAGTACCCCTTTGGAGTGCCCATGTGCAGTATCAACCACCAGCATTTTGACGCCGGCTTGAACCAAAGCTTCTGCCCGCGCCTCCAGTTCTGGCCCTGGACCCACGGCAGCAGCTACACAACCTATCGTTTCAGAGACTTCAAACGCCTGTTCAGGAATACTCAAGTTTTTGTGAATCACTCCAAGTCCACCGAGCTCTCCCATTGCGGTAGCCAAACGAGACTCTGTCACGGTATCCATGGCCGCAGACAGAATAGGAATCCCTAATTCTAACCCTAGGGCTAGGCTAGCATTGGTTTCTACCTGAGTAGGCAATACTTCGGAGTAAGCAGGGAGCAACAATACATCTTGGAAAGTCAGTGCTTGTCTGAACATTTCCCCCCACTACTGTATAAACACCAACTTTCAAACCCATAAACGCTGAACGCGCTCTGAAATTCCAGTCATGACTTCATAATCAATCGTGCCACACATCTCAGCGATTTCAGGAATACTCATGAACGTGATGTCATCTCCCACTTTACAATCCACATCTGTCACGTCGAGTGTTATTAAATCCATCGACACCCTACCAATCATAGGTGCCTTAGAGCCATTCACCCAGGCATAACCCTGGTTCGACAATGCGCGCAGGATGCCATCCGCGTACCCGCCCCTCACGACAGCAAGCCGGGTATCTCGCTTGGCAGTCCAGGTTTTGTCATACCCGACCCCAGTGCCAACTCGAATCGTTTTAAGCAGGGTCACCGGTGCAGTGAGAGACATGACAGAATCATAAAGCGCAATTCCTGGCCTTACCCAGGTTTCAATCCCAGGATATCGCGTCACATGCCCACTCAATATGGCTGAGCTTTTGGCTGTATGAATCACTTTTGGCGTGAGTCCTGCTTCCTGAAATTCTTGAAGTGAAGATTCAAATCGCTGAATCTGCAGGGGTGTTTCTGCGTCTGAAAAATGTGTACTGAGACCTTCCAGGGTCAATTTATGTTCCACTCGATTCCAAGCAGCAATTAAATCAGCCACCTGCGTCCACAAACAACCACCTCGTGACATCCCCGTATCAACGTCAATATGGACGGCTGCTGTCTTTTCCAACCGACACAATGCTTCAAACTCCGCAATCGATGATATCATGGGCGTAATATTAGCATTCACAATACGTTCAGCCGTCCAACTTAGCCCTGCACCAGACATTAACAAAATCTGCGCTTTGATGCCCGCACCACGCAAAGCCTCCGCCTCTTCAATCGTTGCAACACCAAATTTATCAACACCCAATTCTTCAAAAAATCGCGCAACCGCAAGAAAACCATGCCCATAGGCATTGGCTTTAATCATTACAACCAACCCGCACCCGGGTGCCAATTGAAGAATCCGATCATAATTCGAACGGAAAATATGAGCATTAATTAGAGCTTTCATATTGAGTTAAGCAGCAACCTAAAAGGCTCATCCTTTGATGCCATATCCATACCTTGAGAAACAAGTCTACTCACTTGAGCTTTATCACGCTTCAAAAATTCCGCAACTTCAGTAACACTTCTTGCACTTACCATAACTGCAGCGGTTGAAAGCAGTCTTCTCGCCATCACCAAGTCTTGTCTTCTGGATAAGCTTGACAGCATCCCAGTGTTTACATTGAGCAACAAGGCTACACGTTTTGCGAGTGCAACCAATGACAAACGTTTTCGGCGTGGTTCTTTCTTTTGAGCAATTACCAGCATAGGCTCTACAGGTTCTTCGATATCAAGAGCTGCAGATTCTACAAAACGTGCAAAAGCTTTGCGAGAAACAGTCGACAGCTCTGAGAATACTTCAAAAACTTGTTCTGACTGCAGATTACCATTCCAAGGGGTATCCAGTCCCAAATAAGCCCTGTGCGAACTCCAAGGATAGTGTTCAGCTCTATTCACGACTCCTTTTCGAACGGGCCACAGATGAATATTTCTCAAAGCTTCTAAAATTTGTTCTTCTGTCAAAACATAAGACTCAAATCTGGCCTGAAATAGAGGCCCGTGACGTTGGTATTTATGATTCAGCCTGAGCGTATGACTTCCATGAATACGCTGCATCATTCGGGCAAGTGACAACTGCGTAGGCTTTACCAGCAAACGAAGTTCTTCTGGATGGAGACAAAAACCATAAACCTGTATAACATCTTGTCGTGAGAGATCAGCCAACAAACTTAAATAACCTTCAAAATCTTGAGATTCATAAAACAGCTTATTCCCGCTTCCAGGCTTGGCAGAAATGAGATGAGGCTGGCCCATTTGAGTCACGCGAGCTTGTCTAGGCACAGACAAAACCCCCGGGTTGATGAAATAAAGGACATGAGCCCCCAACTTGCACAGCGCATTGAAGCTTTGTCGCGCAGCAAACTTAATTCATTCCATGTTGATCCTTTTGGATTGGATCCTGACAGCGTTAAGCCTTACGCACCGCTGGCACACTGGCTGTATACAAAATATTTTCGATGCAAGGTTTATGGAAAAGCCAATATACCGACAGGGCGTGCATTGGTTATTGCAAATCATTCGGGTCAGCTGCCTTTTGATGGACTCATGATAGCCATGGCTTTCATGCTAGAAGCAAAGGAACCTAGGCTTCTCAGAGGCATGGCCGAACGCTGGAGCGCTGAACTGCCTTTTATTAGCTCATTATTTGCCAGAACCGGAACCGTGGTAGGCGACCCAAATGTGTGCCGAGATCTTCTGGAAAACGATGAAGCCATTTTGGCCTTTCCAGAAGGTGTCCGAGGCATCTCTAAGCTTTTTAAGAATCGCTATCGTCTAGAGGCCTTTGGGACTGGGTTCATGAAATTAGCGCTTCAAACCCGTTCCCCCATCATACCAGTTGCTGTGATTGGCGCAGAGGAACAAGCACCCTCAATCGCGAACTTCTCGAAACTTGGCAATCTACTGGGGGCCCCTGGTTTGCCGGTGATTTTCCCCCAAATCCTACCCATTCCATTACCTGTAAGATACCGGATTTACATTGGAAAGCCCTTGAAGTTTAATCCCGAAGACCATAAAAATGACCATCTAATCACTGCCTATACGGACCAAGTCCAATGTAAAATTCAAGGCATGATTAATCACGGGCTTAAAGTTCGTAAGCATATCTTCTGGTAAGCAGGTATTTGACATTGGACCCAAAACCCCCTATGCAGGGTTGAAGTTATTTTGAAGGAGTTTTCCCATGCCAGTACCTTATGGACGTAAAAGCCGCAGCAAGAGCCGTATGCAACGAGCTGCCAATATGCGCTACACCGCAAAGCCATACCAGCACTGCCCTAATTGCAACGAGCCTAAGGCTCCGCATCATGTCTGTGGTAAATGTGGACATTATGCTGGCAAGGCTGTGTTTAAGATCGAAGAAAATTAACCGACTCCTCTAAAGATCGGATTCATAAAGTCTCAAAGCTTCGCATACTCTGCGAATGTTTTTGAGGCTTTTTCTTTTCCTACTCGCCATAACATCGTCATTGCGAGGAGGCGTAGCCGACGCGGCAATCCACTGCAATGTTTTGATTTTAGGTGCCGGGCCCGGGGGCGTCCATACTGCTTACCAGCTTTCAAAATTACCTAATCAAAATATTTGTGTCGTTGAAAAAGAAGACCATCTGGGTGGAAGACTTTTTGACGTCGCACTGGATCCAACCCACCCTCAATGGGTCTATGGCATGGGTGGCCTTCGGGTAATGGAGTCTCAAAAAAATGTCTTGAATCTGGCCAAAGAAATCGGTGTTGAACTTGAATATGCGCCTTACAAAGACACACTAATTAATACGCGTGGTATTTTTGGGGCAGATTCTGGAAGTATTGCCAAGCAAGCTTACCCGCTTGTTCAAATCAGCGAAGATGATTTGTACAAAAAATTACTGACCAGCCCTGAGCGTGCCAATGCCAAAAAATATCCCAGCATACGCTCCTACATGCAAAGCGTAATTGGCGCTGAAGCACAAACTTTTTTACATGATGTCTCTCGTTTTCGAGCAGAGTTTGAGGCTCCTATCGATGTACGTTCTTATTTGGATTATATGGACGAAGAAATGGAAACCTGTTGCAATGCCTACTACCCAACGGGTGGCATGTCCGCATTTGTTTATAAAATGGCAGATCACGCGCGTTCTCGGGGTGTTCGTTTCTTTAGTTCAGAACCTGCCATAAGCATCCACAAAGCTTTTGGACTCTATCAGGTCAAAACGCCACATTATGTTTTCGAGGGTCAAAAATTGGTGATTGCAATTAACGCCCAAGGCTTCAAATACGTCGGTGGAGATATCGCTCGGCGAATTCAATCACAGAGACAGTTTCAAGATATACTCGGCATCAAAGTCGTGACTGTCGCACAACAATTTCCAAACGCCTGGTGGCAGAATACCAATATCAGACGTGCTTGGACCAATGAGCATTGCCTCAATGCGCTCGAAATTCCCCTGAACACCTATGCCGTACAGCAGCGTGTCATGCGCAGTGTATATGATGATGATATGCGCTGTGTCTCATTTTGGGAAAATACTTATCGCCATTTTGGACTAAAAGGCGTTGAAACTGAAATCATGAAGGGCTTGAAGCACCTCTTTTCTGGGGCTCATATCCCGTGGCCATCAAACACAGTGATTCAATTTTGGCCAGCTGCTTGGTACTACTTGCGGGCCGGTACTCCTTTTAGCAATCGTGAGATTGCAGAGTGGGCTGTGGAGCCGCTACCAGGTGAAGATGTTTCACTGGTTGGAGATTCTTACTATATTCAGCGTTCCGGCTGGAGCGATGCGGCTTATAAATCTTCGATGAATACCTTAAAGAGGCGATTTGGGATGGAAAATTAGGAAATTAAGAGTATTCTCAGCCCTGCTCAAGGTGTCTCGACGTTTTTTAGCCTGCCCATCAGATAACGTTTCCGGCAAAAATTTGTTCAACTCAAGAAGTGCTAAGTTCGCTTCAGAGTTCCCCTGATACTCTTTTAAACCCTTTAAAACAGCAGCATGTCTGCGACCATATTCACCCAACGAGCCTAAGTCAGTTTGAGGTCCAGCATAAAGTTCTCCTATGCTCGACCAATTGTCTAGAGTTAAATCTCTTTGTTCTGGATCAGCTTGTTTGAACTCAACCAGCTCCTCTCTCATTTGCTCAATCCGTTCATCACAAGCAGTTAAAAAATTGATTCCAAGGTGTTCATTATCTTGAGATGTAAAAATCTCGGAGTTTTTCATAGATGGACTTTCTGCTTTTCTCCACATTTGCTTAATTAAATTCTGCGCCTCTTCCAGACTCAATTCTCTATCCACTATCAATGGAACCGAAGCCACACGAACCCTGGGTCCATCCATCAATACCAATGTACGTCTAAGTTTCAATTTAGACTTCTTCTCTGACGTTGGAGCTTCTTCAACTATCCATCCTGCATGCCGATTAAACATCCCTGGTTCGTCCAGAATCATCCAAAATGGTTTCGAATCTAAAATACCCAGCTGTTTACGCAAATAAGCATTAGCCGATTGAAAATCAGGATCCTCAATCTTCTTTCTGGAAAATGCAGCCTTGTTTTTATTCCACCTGTTCATCGTCCCTGAACTCATAATCTCAGGCATAAATGGGAGATCCGGGAAACCATCTGTATGGAATTGAGTATTAATAGAACTTCGCTGTTGAAATGCAGCTCCTATTTGCGACAATTCTGCATCCTCTGCCTCTTGAGTCAACATTAGAATTTCTGCACCAGCAGCCATAATTTCTTTCGCACCGGGTTTGCCTTTAGTTACTGTTCTTATCCACTCAATAGCCTGAGGATTATCTGCTAAAAATTTTCCAAATTTTTGTTTAGTTGTTTCTGACCAACTGAATGTAGGCCCTAGAAATGAAACTATATTTTTAAGCTCCTCATTAAGAAACCACACTTTCAGAGCCTCAGCGTGCTTCGTATCAGCACTTCTAAGCCCAAACCAAGTTGACTTTCTAAGATGGACATCAGGACGATCTCTTTCGATAATTTCAATTGCTTCCTGGAGCGTCTTGCCCTGATATTTCATTAAGTACGCCGCTAAAACAGTCGGGCTCCGACCAACACCGCTTTTGCAATGCAAATAAACAGGGCGGGTATCTTTAGGATTAGTCAGGGCCTGATGCAAAGCCTCAACACCCCTGTTTATTTCATCAGGCTTCATGCCAACATTGTCTTGAGACTCAACAATCGTAGCTTCTGCACGCATTGCTGGATTCATGTTTTCGGCTTCCCAGTGCTCTAGAATTGCAACACATTTGAATGCAGGCCTTCTATCCTGCTGTACGGTGCCTATAGATGGAAGTTCTTCCCAACCACCTGGGATATCAGCTCCTTTCCCCCACTGCTTTTCTCCCTTCTGATCTGGGATCATTCCCAAATAAAGCTTCCTGCTGTTTTCATCATTTGAGTATTTAATCTGATTAAAAGCTGAGCCTGAAACACCTGCCGTGCCTTTTGTGTTTGCCTTACCTGCTTTGGATAGCATAAAGGTTCTACGGAACCATAATGCAGTTTTGTAGTAGGCTTGCTTATACCAACTTGTCTCGGTAACTTCTGAATGCCGATCAGACTGAGTAAAGACATCCGACGTATCGCTCATCAGATAAGCAGAATCTCCCCGCTTTAAAGAACTATAATTTTCAGTTCTATCCATACTTGTCGGTTCGGTTCTTGGCGTAATTGGCAACTTAACATCGCTCATAATATCCCGAAGTCTATCATCCAATTGTCCTAGGAAGCATGCATGAGCCAAAATTGTTGTTGCTGTGACAATAAGTATCTAGCATGAGAAGCTTATTCTTCGCGTTCTGGGCTTGCACCCTTCTGGCCCAAAAAGATCCTTTAAAATCGGTTAAAGCCTTAGACCTGAAACGCTATATGGGCCTATGGCATGAAGTAGCTAGGCTCCCCAACTCATTTGAGCGCAACTGCGAAAAAGCAACTGCAGAGTATTTCCTCAATGATGATGGAACTGTCCGAGTTTTGAATACCTGCGTCAAAGAAAATGGATACACCAAAAACATTAAAGGCAGGGCCTATATCCCAGACCCAGACTACCCTGCTCAGTTAAAAGTTAACTTTGTACCTAAGTGGCTCAGTTGGACAGGTTTGGGTTGGGGTGACTATTGGGTAATCGATCTAGATTCCGATTACCAATGGGCTGTGGTGAGCGAGCCCTCCCGCGAATATTTGTGGATTTTAAGCCGATCCCCCCAAATGCCGCCCGAAGTATTTGGCGGTATTGTGAATAGACTGAAAGCGAAGCAATTCGATCTAACGCACCTCTTGATTTCGCCAGACTCTAAAGCTCTCAGCCGCTTGCTCAAGTAACATCCCATACCCATTAAAAGCCTGCGCTCCATCTGCGTGGGCTTTTTGCATGAGAGGGGTCTCTTCTGGCACGTAGACCAAGTCATATAACACCTGGCCGGGATTAAACCCTGTCTGCGCAAGCAAATCTGGGTCCAGGCCTGGTGTGCAATTGACAGTCAAGTACGCTGGCTTAGGTATGCCCCCTAAACGCCTGGTCCAGGTATCAATAGAGCCTGCACCTGCTTGTTCCAAAGCGTATTTAATTGCCTTTGAAGAGCCACCTGCTCCTAAAATCAGAACCGGCTTACCTTTGATATCAATACCCTTGGCAGCCAAATCTCCCAAGAAACCATGCGCATCGGTGTTATCCCCCATCAGCTTGTTACCTTGCCAGAACAGCGTGTTAACTGCCCCAATTGCCAAAGCTCGTTCTGTGAGAGCATCCACATAAGCCATCACAGATTCTTTGTGGGGAGTTGTCACATTCGCACCGCGAAAGTTATTGGCCCGAAAACGTTGAATCGCCGACTCTAAATCTTCTGGCTTGGTTGGCAAGAGGCAATAGTCCCAATCCAGTCCAGCTTGTTTAAAAGCCGTATTATGAATCTCCGGGCTCTTAGAGTAAGTCACCGGCCAACCAAAAATTCCAAAATGCTTCACAAACAAAGAGTTACACAAAATTTGACTTTTTAACCAGAACAATTTAAATTCTAACCAGATATGAGAAATTCTGGCATATTTGAAACCAAGACCCATTTTTCACAGCTCATTGAAGAAGTGATGGCCGGAGAATCTATATCCATTACCCGTCATGGCCAAGAAGTTGCTCGATTAGTTCCTCCCCCTGAACATTCTTCTCAAAATTTTCGAGAAACCATTCAAAAAATTAAAGCGCTCAGAGAGGAACTGGCACTCAAGAACCCTGAACCTGATCAGATGTCCATTCGCGAAATGATCGAATGGGGTCGCCAGTGAAAACACGCATTGTCTTCGACTGCTCTATGGCTGCCGCATGGCTTCTTCCTCAGCAATCTACGCTAAAATCGGATGAATTGCTGGAAGCAGTTGGTGAGTACCAGTTGGTTGTTCCACATATTTGGGAAGCCGAAATCAGCAATGTCCTGCTTGTTCAAATTCGACGTGGAAAACTAACGCTTGCACAGGCCAACGGGTATATGGGTTACCTGAAAGAGCTGGAGCCCAGAGTCCATCCTTTATCTATCGAACAAATGTTTGGCGAGGTTTTCCCACTGGCTCACCAATTTGGAATGAGCAGCTATGATGCAATCTATCTGAGTACCGCCCTTTCCTTAGGATTACCTCTAGCAACATTAGATCAAAAACTCCAGTCTGCAGCCAAAAGCTGTGGAATCAAGCTCGCTTGACGGGTGCGCCCAAATACCCTACAAACCCCAGACTTAAAGCCTATGCCCATAAGAACTGCTTAGATCCTAGAGCGGCATAGAGCTACATTAGGAGAAATAAAAATGGCACGATATCGTGGTCCTCGTTTGAAAATTATTCGTCGTCTCGGCACCCCGCTTCCAGGTTTGATGCGGACTGACCCAGATCTCAGAAGACCGTATGCACCAGGTCAGCACGGCCCAACCAAAAAGGGTAAACTGTCTGGCTATGCTCAACGTCTGAGAGAAAAACAAAAACTTCGCTTTCACTACGGCCTCAGCGAAAAGCAATTGCGCCGTTATGTTGCCAAGGCTTTTAGAACCAAAGGAAACCCAGGTTTGACCCTGCTGACTTCTTTGGAAAGCCGTTTGGACAGCGTCGTGTTCAGAGCTGGTTTTGCACCAAGCATCAACGCTGCACGCCAAATGACTCGCCATGGTCACATCACTGTGGATGGTCGCAAAGTTGACATTCCATCTTTTGCCGTAACCCCAGGCGTCGTTTTGGCTGTTCGCGATAGTTCTAAAATGAAAGAAGCCATCGCAGCCAATCGACAAGACCCCAATAACCTGACTGTTCCAGCTTATTTGACCCCTGTTGAAGGGACTGAACAACTCAAAATGGCAATGGCGCCCGTGAGAGAAGATATCCCTGTGATTGTCAATGAGCAGATGATTGTGGAATACTACTCCGGCAAGTAATTGTTAAGGAGTGATTCTTATGAACTGGTCGTGGATTTCACAGTCTGGCCCCACAGCACTCGCAGTTTTGGGCCTCCTTTTGGCCTTCTCTGTGGTGAGTTGGTCCATTATTTTGCTCAAGCTTTTAGCCCTGCGCAAAGCCAGCAAATCTTCGGTGGAATTCACGGACATGTTCTGGAAAGTCAGACGTCTGGATCAAGTTTTCGAAGAATCCAGACGTTTTGATCAAAGTCCCTTGGCGCAAGTTTTTCGTCAGGGATATCAAGAGTCCCAAAGCACAAGTGATGAACTTTCTGTTCAACATGCTTTACGTAAAGCTTCTGCTCAGCAGATGTCCGAACTTGAAAGCTTGGTGCCTTTTTTGGCTACGGTAGGCTCTACCTCACCTTTTATTGGTTTGTTTGGAACTGTTGTCGGAATCATGGCTTCGTTCCAAGAAATTGGACTTAAAGGTTCTGCAAGTTTAGCAACCGTCGCACCAGGAATTGCTGAAGCACTGGTTGCAACAGCTGCTGGTTTGGTTGCTGCAATACCTGCAGTGATTGCTTACAACTATTTTTCAAATCGCATTCGAGTGTTGGCTGGAGACATAGACACCTTCTCGAATGACTTTCTCAACATCATTCGCCGAGGTAAGTAGTGCTTCCTGAGCACGTGGCGATCGTCATGGACGGCAATGGCCGTTGGGCAAAAGCTCGAGGTCTTTCGCGTCTTGAAGGTCATCGTGCTGGCGTCAACAGTGCCACAGATATCGTGCGTTACTGCGGTGAACTTGGCATTCGCTACCTTACGCTCTATGCATTCTCCTCTGAGAATTGGAAGCGCCCTGCTGAAGAAGTCATAGGAATTATGGATCTGCTGCGCGAGTATCTATCGCGCGATAGCAACGAACTTGTTCAAAAAGGGGTACGGATTCAAGTGATTGGGAAGTCTGAAAAACTTCCCTTTGCACTTCAAACAGCTCTCAAATCTCTGTGCGAGAAAACAAAGCTTGGCAATAAACTTATTTTAACGATTGCACTTTCATATGGATCACGCGCAGAAATTGCTGAAGCTGCTAAAAAAATCGCCTGGGATACCTTAGAAGGACGTCTGGATCCTGAAAAGATAAGTGAAGAAGTCTTTGCAGGATACCTACAAACTACAGGTATTCCAGACCCAGATTTATTAATTCGAACCAGCGGCGAAAAACGCCTATCCAATTTCTTATTGTGGCAGCTCTCATACACTGAACTTTATATAACTGAAACGCTTTGGCCAGATTTCAACAGGGCTTCACTTGATTTAGCCTTGGCAGACTATGCGCGCCGCGAGCGACGATTTGGAGACGCCTCATGAATCTTTTTTTGCGTATTATTAGCGCACTTATACTGTTACCTGGTTTTCTAGGTCTGTTTTACTTAAGCGGCTGGCCCCTCATGGTTTTGCTCGGTTTTATGCTGGCAACGTGTCTTTATGAATATTGGCAGATGATCCGAAATGTCATTCCAGCGAAAGCTGGAATCCAGGCATGGACCCCAGCCTACGCTGGGGTGACAATTGGTATTGCCTACATCACACTCGGCATTAGCTCCCTCTATTTTCTACGTGAAAAAGCTGGATTCGCTGCAATTTTATTGGTTTTGATTGCCACCTGGTCCAATGATACTTTTGCCTACTTCGCCGGAAAAACCTTTGGGAAACACAAACTGGCCCCAAAAATCAGTCCTGGAAAAACCTGGGAAGGCTTCTTCGGTGGCGCTCTAGGCTCCATCTGTATGCCATTAATCCTTTCGAATTTCTTAATACCACTCAGTACAGCTCAAATTCTTGGCGTTGCAGTTCCATGCATCGTGTTGGCACCAGCGGGTGATCTGATCGAAAGCTGGATTAAACGCCGGCATGGAGTGAAAGACTCTGGCAGTTTGTTACCTGGACACGGAGGTGTTTTGGATCGAATTGACGCCCTACTGCTGACAGGACCCTGGGCTTTGATCTACTTTATACTATGAGCAAAAATGCAGCTCACATGATTAGTCAAGCCCGTCTAGAAAGACGTAAAGCCGCTGCTGATATTGCTGTAAGTCTCATCTCCGCCAAAGCCGATACTGATTTTGATCCAGCCAACTCCCCACTATGTGCCGTTGATGTTGTCATGATTGCCGGAGCACCTTGGCTCAGAGAAGCCCTTGAAAAAGATTTCTCTAAAGATGAAAGTGGTTATCGAAAAATTGGTGGCGGTGCCAACACTCCTGATAGACCTTATTTTTTCCGAAGCACCGCAAATCTAATCTATTTTTTAAAACGTCAAAATCTCTATTTCCCAAGAGGCTCAATCAAACCAAGTATCGGGATGGCTTGTTTCTTTGACCATGAGGAACGGGGGAGATTTAACTTTATCCCCGATCGCAGTGGAATCATCACAGATATCCACAATGATCATGTCCGGGAAGTAGTGATGGCACTCGATGGTCTAGAAGTAACAAGGGTTCCAATTATTTTAGGGGGCCCCTTAGAACAAGCACTTATTGGTTATTCAGACCTACCTTAAGCAGCACAGAAGCCAAGAATACTGCTCCTACCAACAACAGGGCCCATAGAGAGCTCAGGGGTCTTGGGTGTAATTCCATCATCTCATTTTAAATTATCATTTGCGTTTCACTTTGGCTTTTGTGTAACCATGTGCCATGAACAAGGGAATTGAGAAATTCAGTCTCAAAGCGATTCAAAACTACTATCACTCCTCCTTGATTTGCTTTGATGATCAAGAAACGCTTGTAGAAGCACTGGCAAATCGAATTGGGTTTTCCGGCGCCAATCCAATTGCATATCTTTCAATTTTAGCACGCAGACCAGAGTTACGCCTGAGCGATCTAGATGAAGCATTGCTTACGGATAAAACTCTTGTCCGGGCAAATAGTTTCAAAAACTCTCTCTACCTGATGGCGAGTGTTGACTACCCTATTTATTTTAGAGCTCTCAATCAGCTTTTGCGAACTAGTAATATGGCTAAACTAAGCGAGATGGGTATTTCTGAGATTGATTTACATCGAGCTCAACATCGTCTTGAAGACGTAAATTTTAAAACCCCACAAAGCCATGAACAACTCATGGAGTTGATTTTTTCGCGTGCCAACATGCCAGCAAACCAAGATGTAGGAAGGCTTTTAATCCGCAAATTATGCGAAATCGGCACATTGGTTCGAACTTTTCACAAGGGCTGGAAAGGCAACGATTTCCTCTACGCACTCACTAAAAACTGGTTTCCAGATTTTAAACTTGGATCCGAAAACCAAGAAACAGCCCGTGCGCATTTACTAAGACGCTATATTGGAACCTATGGACCCGTTTCAAAACTTGATATGATTTGCTGGACAGGTCTTACTGAAGCCCAAATTGATAGAACTTTTTCAAATATTCGAAGAGAGCTGGCCCAGATCTCAGTTGAAACCATGAGAGATGAACAATTTGTACTCAAAGAACGCCTCTCAATGATGCGTGAAGAATCTAATACTGAACATGGAATCGCATTTTTACCGCCTTTCGATCCTTATACCTCTGGTTGGATTTGTCGAAAACGAACGGTCAAAAAAACAGACTATCCATTTGTATATGATGTTTTAGGGAATGCTGCAGCGACAATTGTCCACGCTGGAAAAATCATTGGAGTGTGGCAATTTAGAGACAGTAAAGACCATATTTTTGAGTATCATCTCTTTGATTCCTATCGGGACCTCAAATCTGACGTACATTTTTTAGCAAACTCCTACGCTCAAACACTCTCTCGTGTTTCAGGATCTCTCTCCACTTATATTTTTGAAAGGCCATTACCACAACCGCTGGCTTCCAGACCACCTGCTTCGTTCTTATGGCCATTGGGTAAAGAGCCTCCATTTAAAACCTCTGATGCAGATTTGCTCCTAAGTCCTCTGGAACGACGTACCTCTAATACTTTTCGAAAACCTTATTTAAGTAGCAATGAACAATCTCTGGCGAGTTAGTCTTTCGGTTTTTCTAACTGCCATTGGAGCGGGCGTTTTAGGCTCGCTTTGTGCACTTTTTTTAAAAGCCATTCAGCATCTCAGCTTTGGGTGGCACTATGCTGGTTTTTGGCTACAAGTTTCTCACGACCCAGCTATCCAGCGCTTCTGCGTCGTTTTAATATGTGGTTTAGTTTCAGGAGTTGGTTGGTGGTGGTTTTCTCAGTATAAACTGATCGATAATATACTTCAACTTATCACTGCTGGAATGGGATCTCCTTTGGGCCGTGAAGCAGCCCCGAGAGAAATTAGCGCTATTTTTTCAGGTTGGATTTCTAAAAAGCTTCAAGTTCCCGAATCTGAAATGAATTCGCTGCGTGCCTTAGCAGCAGGCGCAGCGTTGGGAACTATTTATAATGTACCCTTCAGCGGCGCACTATTTGCCTTTGAAAGCCTCAAAGCCGAGCGTACACTTCGAAACATCTTCACTGCCCTATTTATCAGTGGGTTCTCAATCTTTATTTCATGGAAATTCCTAGGCTCCAAGCCTCAATATGCACCCGTCGAATTTGCTCCTGCAACTTCTCTGTATGTTGGTGCTCTGATTTTTGCGCCACTTTTTTGGTGGAGTGGAAATCGCTTTGGCGAGTTCATGTCCAGAATTAAAAGTCGCGCATTCAAAAACCAGAACCTGCTACTTGCATGCATCCTGAACTTTGCATTGGTTGGCCTTCTCAGCATGAAATTTCCAGCACTGCTTGGGAATGGCAAAAATGCTGCAGGTCTTGAGTTCGCGGATCTCCTTTCCTGGCACTCAACTGCTATTCTTTTATTACTTCGAATCCTGATCACTGTCACAACCCTCTATGCAGGCGCCCATGGTGGGCTTCTCACGCCCTCTCTGGCCGCTGGAGCCCTGCTGGGCGGCACCGTAGGAGGGTTATGGCTGCAACTATGGCCCGGGACTAATCTGGCGAGCTTTGGGCTGGTAGGCGGCGCTGTGTTTCTAGGTGCTGCACAAAGAATCCCGCTGACAGCTTGCATGCTTATTCTAGAACTCACTGGGGCATTGCAGTACTTCTAGTCTTTATCTTTACTCATCGCTCTAAAATGCTCGAGTGTTTTAAGAATCTTGGGCTTCAGCGCCTCCCAGTCGTGCTTCATGAGGATTTTAATCGCATCGTAGAACTCATTTACAGCAAAAACCTCAAAACGGCCCTGTTTGCATGCTTCTACGACTTCTTCCGACAGATTCAGATCCAGTCTATTGCTTGCAGGGATTACAACTCCGTATTTGCCCTGTGGATTTCTGGCTTGGCAAATCTTGTAAAATCCTTCGATTTTTTGATTCACACCCCCAACAGCCTGAATCGTTCCTCGTTGGTCCATGGAACCTGTGATCGCAAAATTTTGTTCGATCGGAACACCTGCCAAAACTGAAAACAGCGTGCAGGCTTCTGCTAATGTTGCCGAGTCACCATCAATCTCGCCATAAGTCTGTTCCATCGCCAATATCACGTTAAAGTTCATCGGAATCTCAAGACCAAAGCAGTTGGCTAAAAATCCTCGAATAATTAAACGACCTTTGGTGTGGATTGGCCCGCCCTGCTCTGTTTCACGCTCAACATCGATAAACTCACCCTCACCCGCAGCAACACGACAAGTCACACGAACAGGAACACCAAATTCATAGCTTCCAAGCTCAACGACCGTCATAGCATTGGCTTGTCCAAGAACTTGTCCGGAAGTTTCAATAGAGACTCTATCCTCGAGAATATCCTCAATCATCTGCGTTTGCAAAAAGCCTTCACGTTCCGCATGAGCATCCAAAGCATGTTGTACGTGAATGCGTTCAATTAAACGCGCCTTTTCTGTTCCCGCCCAGTAATTAGCTTCACGAACAATATCAGCCATATCACCAATTCGCGAAGTCAGTTTATTTTGATGCCCAGCCGTTCGAACCGCATGTTCAATCACTCGACCTGCTCCTTCGGGAGTCAAACTCCGAAGTTTTTCATCTGCACATAAATGGCTTAAGAACTTAGCATAGCGCTCAACATGCTCATCTGAACGCACCATCTCATTATCAAAATCTGCCTTTACCTTAAAAAGTTTCGAGAATTCAAGGTCTGTCTTAGTCAGAACGTAATAGAGCTCCGGAATACCAATCAAAATCACTTTAATCTCGAGTGGAACAGGTTCTGGGCGAAGTGAAGCGACAGAAACCATTCGTCCAGGCTCACCTGGGTCATCAAGCTCTACCGCTCTGTTTTTCAAAGCTCGTTTAAGGCCTTCCCAAGCGGCTGGATCGCGCAAAATATCTTGTGCTTCTAAAAGTAAATATCCACCATTGGCTTGATACAATGCACCTGCACGTATCCGGGTGTGATCCGTCATGGTCTCGCCACCTCTCAGGCGCTGCTCAATGCGCCCGATTAAGTTGGAAGAGGTGGGGTGTGTCTCTTGAACCACCGGAGCCCCTGCAGACTTGGCGTGCGTAACAAAAACATTAACACGGTAACGAAGGAGTGCAGGTTCATCATCATCATAGTCCTCTTCTTCCTCTGTATTTCGAGGACGAGGTCTTGGTGATTCTGAGTTTTCAGAAGCATTTGCAGTTTCATCTGGAATCAAGCGTCTAAGACGATTCAGCACATCTTCCTGGGAAGCCTCCAAATGAGCTATCACTCTTGGGTAAAGCTTCCAGTTTGTTTTTGCAGCATCAAAAAGCGGCGCTAAAATAACATTCGCAGTTTTCTTCTCTAATGAATCAATGGTTTCTTCAGACTCTCGTTCAATCGCTCTAATACGACGAATACAGTCTTCTAAATGCATTTCTAGACGTTCAGCGTTTTGCTCAAGATGCTGCTTTTTCTTTTCGGTTAAGCGCTCAAATTCTTCTTCTGAGATTGCTTGTCCTTTAGAATTCGCAGGGGTAATCGTGAGCGCTCCAGCAGCTCTTTGAAGCACAAAACCTTTGCCTGAAGCTTCCTTTTCTATAATCTGAAGAAGCTCTTCTGTCTTTGTTTGACAATCATCACTAAGCGCTTGCCGTTCAGCAATATAGCGCTCTGACTCAAAAGTCTTTTCCAGATCTGACATAAAGCGCTCAACCAGAGTGTCATAAGTCTTTTTTAGCTTAGGACCCATCCCGGCAGGAATGCGGACAGCAAGCGGACGGTCTCTGTTTTCAAAGTTATACAGAAGAACAACATCATCTGGCGTAGGTTCCTTGATCGCTCTATCAGATAAGAGTTGATTGACAGTTGAAGTTCTTCCCGTTCCAGATTCGCCTACAACAAATATGTTAAATCCGCGCTGACGGACTCCGAGTCCCATCTCTAATGCAGACAACGCACGTTGCTGAACCATCGCTCCGAATCGGTCAGTTTTTGACTTCTTTCGCTTACGGACAGTAAGGCCTGCACTCACAACAGACAAATCTTTAAGTTGAAAGCGCAAAGAATCAGCGGCGATGGGGTGGATCATGTCCCAGAGCTTAACCGAAAACCTTCCGACAGTGAAGCATGAACCTGGAATAAATACATTCCACTTCAAAGTTTGCCCTTTATGACTGGTTAAGTACCTTGCAGCAGTGCTACACTGCGGCTGGTGGCTCAAAAACTGTTAGGTTTGGTGATTTGTAAGTGACACAGGAAGATCTATTTCTAACTCAAAGTCCCGAGGAACAGCGGGACTTTCTTGCGGGGCTGGAAGAGTCTCAGAAACGAGTATGGCTTCGACTATTGCCCCCAGATGATGCAGCGGATTTAATCCAAACCCTCGAGCCAGAAGAACGTCATGCGTATCTAGAACTCATCGATGCCAGCACACGCCTAGAAATCATGGCGCTTTTAACTTATGCCGAAGACAAGGCTGGTGGTCTCATGAGCTCCCGCTACGCCAGACTTCGGCCTGAGATGTCTGTCGACGAAGCCATTCGGTATCTGCGCATTCAGGCAACCACAGAAGTCGAAACGATTTATTACGCTTACGTGCTTGATCCAGCACAGCATCTCTTAGGTGTTGTTTCTTTTCGTCAGCTGTTACTTGCTGCACCAGGCAAACAAGTTCGAGATATCATGCAAACTCAGCTTGTAACAGTCTCCGATCACGCGGATCAAGAACAGGTCAGCAAGCTGCTTGCCAAACGCGATTTTTTAGCGATTCCGGTTATTGATGATGAACATCATATGAAGGGCATTGTGACCTTTGATGATATTGCCGATGTTGTTCAAGAAGAAGCAACGGAAGACATGCAGAAATTCGGAGGTGTTTCTGCACTTGAAGCTCCTTACTTTAAGACCGCCTTTTGGGAAATGCTTCAAAAGCGTGCCGGTTGGCTTACCGTCTTATTTTTAGGTGAAATGTTCACGGCTACTGCCATGGCATTTTTCGAACAAGAAATCGAAAAGGCAGTGGTACTTGCTTTGTTTATTCCACTGATTATCAGCAGTGGCGGCAATTCAGGTTCACAGGCCACAACACTTATTATTCGTGCGCTATCACTCGGTGAAATCAAACTGGGTGATTGGTGGCGGGTTCTATTCCGAGAAATACGCTACGGAGTTATGCTTGGGGCTATCTTAGGAATCATCGGGCTGGCTCGGATTCTCGTGTGGTCAACTTACAGCTCAGTTTATGGGCAACATTATATCTTGATTGCCAATACCGTAGCATTCAGTTTGGTTGGAGTTGTGCTGTGGGGAACCATCACTGGGTCCATGCTGCCCTTTATGCTCAAACGTGCAGGCTTTGACCCTGCTGCAGCTTCTGCCCCCTTAGTAGCCACACTGGTAGACGTTACTGGGCTCGTGATTTATTTCAGCATAGCCAGCATGGTCTTAAGTGGAACGCTGCTTTAGCAAATGCTAATCTTCCTTTGGCTTATGGTCTTCATTGCAGCGATCATTTGTATCTTTTCCTTCACCCTCGCTGTCTTCTCCATCTAAAACCTTTGCTGAAGATGCGCTTTCTGCTGAACCAGAGCTTGAAGACATTCTCTTGATAGGAAGAAATCTAAGATAATCGAAGATCCCATTATCCTTGTTCCCACAAAAAATTGTAGTGGATCTCATAAGATTTTCGCCAGAAGAAGTCTCCTTCTCTCCATCTTGTTTAGGAGCCGTTGCATTTTTTTTCTGCTCATTATCTACATTGGAGTCGTTACCTGAAGCTAAACTCAAAGCAGAAACCGTCATTAAAGCAAAAAACATCCATCGCAGTTGTAAATTCATAAACCAGCCTCCAAAGTGGTGGTTTATATCGTTTACTCACAACATCAACCCATACTTTTTGATACACACCCTATGGCAGAAGCAATGGCAAGTCTTTCAAAAATTCATTGATATCACCTCGAAAAATGGCAAAAAGCATCCAGGGAAGTTTAATCAATTGACCAATTATCAATAAAGGAACTTTAACGAAAAAAAAGTTTGGCAACTTGCTTATAAACAAAACAAACGCAGAACAAACTTCAACTACAAGCTCTGAAGACGTTGGATTCGCTTCAGCTAGCACCGTCGCAGGTATTAAACACAAAAAGACAGAAAATATAATACGATTCATCATAGATATTGGCAGTCTCCTCTGGATTAATCTCCAGAGGAGTTTAAAATTCACTTAATTATCTAGCTTACTTCCAATTCTGGCGTGTCTTGCTACGTCTTCTGCGATTTCTCCGTCCCCTGGCTCAATTTCATCTTGTGGTTGTTCACCAATAATACCTGCATGTGTTCTGCCCACAGAAGCAGTTGTTGTTTCTTCTTGTTCAGAATGCAAACTTCCACTTGAAGCACTTCCTTCACTCTGCATAAGCTGCCCGGTTCCTTCACGTTGCATCATTTCTGCTTCTTGTTGTAGTGCCTCCATCTTTTGGTTAGCAGAATCTTGTGGAGCAACCAACAAACCCGAACTTTGGGAGTCTATGATTGTTGGTTTTTTACCTAACTCAGATTTACTTCCATCATTTTCACCTTCTTCTGGTCTATGGGGTGGTTTGGAATTATCTTCTGGCTTAGAAGGTTTTTCGTCTTGTTGTCTTTGAGGCTTTGCTGCCATCCAATTCTGTACGATCTTATTAATTAAAAAACCGATACCAGCAGCAGCAGACAACTCTTTCCAATTTCGCAAAGTCCACTGCCCCCAAGTTTCCTGATTATGAGCGATTAATGGAAACGATGCACACATCACTGCAGATAAAACCAAAGAAATCAATTTTGATCGCATAAAAAACTCCTCTTCGAGTTTTCTACACTGAACATCAGGAATATCAACTCATCCACATTAATCCTGCAACAACAATTCCTGCCAGAATATCGTCAAACATGATTCCAAATGGCCCCTTGATTTTGCGGTCTGCCCAGGAAATTGGCCAGGGTTTTAGGATATCAAACACACGAAACAAAATAAATGCGACAGCAATTGATGTGATGGTTGGCTCACAAAAAAGCGTTGCAAAACCCATGCCGGCTGCTTCATCAATCACAACTTCTTTGGGGTCATCGGATTCAAAGTGAGAACGCGAAATTGCCCAAATCCCGAGGGCAAATACAGCTAATGACACAAATAGTCTGAGCAAAAAAGAAGCGCCACTTAAAACTAGGGGCGCCCATAAAATCGACGAAGCCAGAGACCCCCAAGTACCAGGCGCAAATGAAATGCGCCCGATGGAGCCCAGCGTACTAAGTTTCTGCGTTACGTCTGAGGAACGCAGGAATGTCATATTCGTCTTCTTTTGACTTTGAACCATGCATCGTTAAAGAAGCATCTTCTTCGACAGGTGCCAACACAGGAATCTTCATTTCTGTCACAGGCCGAATTCCGGATGGCTGATCCCAACTCTGACGGATATAAGCTGGAATATCCTTCGATGGCTCCGGATGATGGCTTGGGAACATGCTCGGAACATGTGATGCCATTGGCGCAGCTGCAACAGGTGCAGGCTGTACAAATGGAGCTGGTTCCGGATGAATTGATGGAGCCATTGAGAATACTGGTTCTGGTGTCGGTGCAGGGTGAATCGAAGGGAATACCGGAGCGACTTCGAACGGAGCTGGAGTTTCAACAGGAGCAGCAACTGCCGGAGGTTGATTAAACAATGGCCCTGGTGCCTGCATCGTTTCAATAGCAGCAGGAATTGATTTTTGAATCAGCTCTGGCTCTTTGAAAGTACTGCCCTTTGCACCCTCAAAACCCGTTGCAATCACGGTAATGGTCACTTCATCTTCGAGTTTTTCATCAACCACATAACCAAAGATGATATTCGCATCTTCGTGTGCAGCCTTAGTAATGAGCTCAATGGCTGAGTTGACTTCATGCAAGGTCAAAGACTTACCACCAGTCACATTGACCAGTATGCCCATGGCACCATCCACAGAAACATCTTCAAGAAGTGGACTTGAAATCGCTTTCTGAGCTGCTTCCACTGCACGATTGTCACCCTTGCCCGAACCAATCCCCATGAGCGCCATACCTTGATCACTCATCACAGAAATAGCATCTGCAAAGTCTACATTCACAATACCTTGTTGGGTAATGATATCGCTGATTCCCTTCACAGCATTGAGCAATACTTGGTCAGCCATTTTGAATGCGTCAAGCATTGAGGTGTTAACATCGGCAAGTTGCAACAGACGATTGTTAGGCACAACAATCAAGGTATCAACAGCAGCTTTTAAGGCTTCAACACCTGCTTCAGCAGATTTTCGGCGACGGTTACCTTCAAACAAGAAAGGCTTGGTGACAACACCTACGGTCAAAGCACCCAAACGCTGAGCAACATCTGCAATAATCGGAGCAGCGCCCGTTCCGGTACCACCACCCATACCAGCAGCAATAAACACCATGTCTGCACCGAGCAAAAGCTCTTCAATACGGTCCATGCTTTCTTTCGCAGCCGTGGCGCCTACTTCAGGCTTAGCGCCAGCTCCAAGACCCTTGGTACACCCCTGGCCAAGTTGAAGTTTCACGGGAGAGGCACTCATATCAAGCGCCTGACAGTCCGTGTTGGCTACAATAAACTCAACACCATGGATACCATGCTGAATCATATTGTTGACAGCATTTCCACCGCCACCACCTACGCCAACAACTTTAATTTTAGGACCTCTTTGTTGCATTTCATCAAATTCAATCATTTCTCTCTGCCTCCCACCCTTTAAATCATATCCTGAATCCAGGCTTCCATTTTCTTTTTAACACGCAAATAAAAACTTTCGCCACTCAATCTCGCATACTTTTTCTCGCGAGCTGCGGCTTGATACAAAACCAAACCTACTGCGGTTGCATAGATTGGGCTATTCACCACATCTAACAGGCCCCCAACCCCTCTCGGAGAGCCTCTGCGCACCGGAAGTCCCAACACATGTTCTGCCACTTCAACCATTCCGGGAAGCAAAGCAGAACCACCCGTTAAGACCACACCCGAAGCCAACAATTCGCGAAATCCGATTCGATGAATTTCTCGAGCAACTAATTCGAAAATCTCTTCGACACGTGGCTCTAAAATATCGCCCAAAATTTGCCTGCGCAAAATTCGGTCTGGTCTTCCGCCAATACTAGGTACTTCGATAACTTCTTCTCTGCCTATCATTTTTGCACTTGCAGAGCCATAAGTTTTTTTAATTTCTTCAGCATTTTCTGCCGGAGTTCGAAGACCAACTGATATATCATTTGTCAAATGCTGACCACCAATTGGAATTACCGACGTGTGCTGAATTGAACCATGACAAAACACGGCCACATCAGTTGTTCCGCCACCAATATCCACCAATGCGACTCCCAACTCTCGCTCATCTTCACTGAGTACTGCATAGGCGGAGGCTAACTGTTCCAAAACAACATCAGTCACTTCAAGACCACAACGCTCCGCGCATTTAATGATATTTTGAGCTGAGCTAATTGCGCCGGTCACCACATGAATTTTAGCTTCTAGCCTGGAACCAGACATGCCGAGCGGATCCCTAATACCACCTTGACCATCCACAATAAATTCTTGAGGAAGCACATGCAAAATTTCTCGGTCTGTCGGGATTGAAAGCGCCTTAGCCGTATCAATCACGCGTTCGATATCGGCTTTTTTTACCTCGCCATCTTTAATTGCGATGACGGCCTGGCTGTTGATGCCCTGAATATGAGCACCCGCAATACCAGCACAGACACGGTGGATTTTACATCCGGCCATCCGCTCAGCTTCTTCTAAAGCTTTCGCGATTGAAGCAACGGTCGACTCAATATTGATAACAACGCCTCTTTTAAGACCCTTCGAGGGACTGGTACCCACGCCAATAATATTCACACCTTCTGGACATAACTCAGCCACCACCACACCTATCTTGGTAGTTCCGATATCCAATCCGACGATCAAATTATCGCGCTTAAACCTCGCCATATCATCCTTTTTTGAAACGAACCGCAATCTGACCCCGTTTAAGATTGTCGTCAAGGTAGACGAAAGCAAGTTCAGCTGTTTTTGGACCTAAAGACTTCATTACACTTCTGAGTTTTTCCCACTGAACAGCAGCATTTGTTACTCCAATAATTACTTCAAGACCATTGACGAATAAAACCTGCGCCTGCTCATGTGGCATCGTATGGACTTCCATTACCTTTCCACCTGGAAGACCTGCTGAAATATGAGCAGCTAAAAGCTGGGCCTGTTCAAGCCCTTGAATCAAAGGTAAAGACAACTCTTCTTCACTTTCAGCCGGCTTAAAGGCTACACCACCAGCATCTACCACCCATAATTTTCCCTGTTTAATAAGGCCCACAGGGATACGTTCAACAATATCAACCTGAAGTGTACTTGGCGGTTCCCTGCGAACACTGGCCGAAGCCACCCAAGGATGTCTTTCAGCCATGATTCGAACACGGTTTAGATCAACACCATACAAAGGTTTACCAACCATATCTCGCAGATACACTTGAAGCTCTTCAGGCTTTGCATGAGCACCTGCATGAACACGAATCGTCCGAATTGCCAGTGCTGAGCCCTCCGTGAGCCAAACATACAAAACAGGCACCAATACGCCGCCAGCGATTAAAGTAGACACTAATACTATTTGTCTTCGAATCCCCAATGCCTTACCTCATATTCCAATTGAATACCAAATTGATCATAAACTTTTTTACGCGCCAATTCACAAATTGCCAACATATCTTTTGAACTTGCCTTATTGTAATTCAAAAAAAAGTTAGCATGTAGTTCAGAAATTCTGGCTCCACCTATTTGGGTTCCCTTAAGGCCACATGCCTCAATTAAGCGGCCTGCATAATCCTCTGGAGGATTTTTAAACATCGAGCCTGCCGAACGGAACTTAGGTTGAGTAGCTTTACGTTTTTTAGCGAGCTCCTGTGCTTCATGCAAAAGTTCTAATTTACGCTCAGGCTTTGGCTCTGGGTAATGCAAATAGGCTCTGCACAAAACAGCATTCGCAGGAAAATGGGTATTGCGGTACGAAAATCCCATATCATCGTGACTGAGTTCAAGAGCGCCATTTTCTGTCATGGCCTCTACGCGAAGGACGACCTCGCCCAGCTCACCTTGACGAGTTCCAGCGTTCATTTTGAGTGCACCACCGACAGAGCCAGGAACGCCGCACCAACCGAGTGCTCGCTCCCAACCTAATTCCAATGCATGGCGGGTTAATTTGGGAAAAGAATAGGCAGCGCCCACAGAGATATCACGGCCATCTGGTGACATATGAATGCGCGTGAAGTCACCCGTCAAATGCACAACAACGCCGCGAACTCCAGAATCACTTACCAGCAAATTACTACCACCACCCAAGAAATAAACAGGCATTTTGGCAGATTTTGCCTCAGAAAGTACTTGATATAAATCAGTCTCGTTTTTAACCAGAGCCAAATACTCCGCCGGCCCACCCATGTGGAGGGTTGTGTAGGGAGCCAAGGGCTCCTCTCTCAAAACCTCAACGCCTTCAAACACTTTCAATCAGCTCCAAGATTTTAGGGGCAGCCTTGGTGACCGTTCCTGCGCCAAGTGTAATTACAACGTCCCCCGGCTTCAAGGACTCAACCAAATGCTGGGTAGATTTTTCTAAATTACCGCCGTAAATTACATCTGCATGTCCAGTCTTTTTAATTTTTGAAGCCAGTACCTTCGAATCAATGCCCTCAATAGGTTTTTCACGTGCCGGGTAAATATCACTTAACACTAATAAATCCGCATCATGGAAAGCATCCACAAACTCATCCATCAAATCTCGAGTCCGGGTGTACCTATGAGGCTCAAACAATACACAAATTCGTCTATCTTTAAAGGTTTTTTGTGCGGTACTTAAAACGGCTTTAATCTCGGTTGGATGATGCCCGTAATCATCAATTACCAAAATTCCATTTTTATCACCAACCTGCGTAAATCGACGTTGAACCCCTGCAAAAGACTCCAGTGCTTCTTTCATCACTTCTAGTGAAATTCCGATTTCATCTGCTACAGCAATTGCTGCGAGCGCATTTTGAACGTTGTGTTCACCCAGTAAACGCAAGCGAACAATTCCTAAATCTTCGCCAAAACGCTGAAGACTAAACTCTGTATGAAAGCGCTCGTGTTTTAGATTTGTTGCCCGGTATTCTGAACCCTCACTCAGGCCATAAGTCACAATTCGGCGTTTCACATTTGGCATCATCGCCCCAATTGAAGCAGCATCTTGGCACAGAATTGCCAAGCCAAAGAATGGCAGTGTGTTGAGAAAACGCACAAAAGCTTCTTGAAGCTCTGGCAATCCACCTTTCCAATAATCCAAATGCTCTGGGTCAAGATTGGTCACTACAGCAATATTGGGCAGCAACATTTGAAAAGAACCATCAGATTCATCTGCCTCGGCCACCAAAAACTTACCTGACCCATGCTTAGCATTCGAGCCCATGTGGTTAACTTTGCCGCCAATCACCACGGTTGGGTCCAAAGCTGCATGCTCTAGAATCGCTGCTACCAAGCTGGTCGTAGTTGTTTTTCCATGAGAGCCTGCCACAGCAATTCCCTGCTGCAATCGCATCAACTCAGCCAACATTCTCGCTCTTGGAATCACGGGAATGCCAAGCTTATTCGCTTGCTCAACCTCTGGATTATTGGGCTTAATATCCGAAGAGATAACAACAATATCAGCATCAGACACTTGCTCTGCCTGGTGTCCGTAAAAGATTTTAGCACCAAGTCCTTCAAGACGAGCCGTATTATCATTGTGCGACAGGTCAGAGCCTTGCACACTGATACCGCGAGTAACCAACACCTCGGCAATACCGCTCATTCCAATGCCACCAATGCCTACAAAATGTACTTTTTTTAACATAAATCTAAAACTTTCTGAGCCACAAAATCAGATGCGTTAGCTTTTCCGATTTGACGGGCTTTATTTGCCATAATTTCAAGAGATTTCAAGTCTAAAAGCAGGCGAGCCATGACCCCTGCCATTTGTTCAGGATTCATCTCCTCTTGACGAACCAGCAGTGCAGCTCCCGCCTGAACGAGTTCTTTTGCGTTTTCAGTTTGATGGTCATCGGCAGCTTGTGGAAACGGTATTAGAATCGACGGAATCCCTAGAGCCGTGAGTTCAGAACAGGTCGTTGCGCCTGCACGAGCCACAACCAAGCGAGCGCCCTCATATACTGCAGGCATATCCTCTATAAAAGCTACAACCTGAGCCTTCACCCCGAATTGTGCATATCGACTTCGAACAGACTCGACATCTTTTGAACCAGTTTGATGTATCACTTCAAGGTCAGATATTGATTCCTCAAGACGACCAAATGCTTCCGGCAATATTTCGTTTAAGGGCCTGGCACCCAAGCTCCCACCCAAAACCAATACATATTTTTTCGGGGCTGTATTGGCAGGCCGGTGCATGAAATTTTCACGCAATGGGTTTCCTGTCAGCAGATAACGACCTACCGGAAAATACTTGCCTGCTTTTTCAAAAACACCCCAAACACGGGGGACAAAAAATCGACCCAGGATTCGATTTGTCCAACCAGGCACACTGTTTTGCTCACAAATCGCTCTGGGGATTCGAAGAAGCCATGCCGCGAGCAATACAGGCCCAGAAGCATAACCCCCAACACCAATTACCACTTCAGGGTCAAACTCACGCAAGATTTTAATTGAGTCCCAAATCGCTACAGGTATTTTAAGCAAACCTTCTAAAAAGCTTCGGGCTGACTTCGCTTTTAGGCCTGAAATATCGATTGTATGAAGCTCAAATCCCGCCTGGGGCACCACTCGAAACTCAATCCCTCGCTCAGTTCCAACAAAGCGAACTTCAGCATGGGGGTCCTTGCGCTTTAAAGCCTGCGCAATGGCAATGCCAGGAAATATGTGCCCCCCTGTCCCGCCGCCAGCAATTAAAAATCTCATATCTCAGAGATTAACTCAAAACGAGCTGGTCCGCCAGCTCAAGTCTCAACCAACTGATACTCCGCTGGATCCATCTCAAACGCAAAATAGAGTTCCAGGAAGGCTTTCTCAAACTCCGGGTCATCCAAATACACCCGCTCTTTGCCAGAATAGTCTTTCACCAAAGCCGGTGGGATGATGATACCGAATTCTTCAAAACCCTTTTGGATATAAGGATTAGCAAACTTCGCAGTCTCACCGGGCTTGATGCTCATAAACTCGGTATTGTCTTTGACTTGGATGATTTTCATAACCAATGCTCTTACGATACTTTTGAGAGCAGACAAGCGAGTTCAATCTTTACGCGCATATTTTGCCATCGCATTTAAAAATTCCCCGAATACACTGTATTTTTCTTGTAGTTGTTCAACCGTTAGATTAAAATCTGTCGGCCCAAGCCCTGCATTAGTCTTAAGAACTTTAATCAATAAACCACGCAACCACTGAGGTTCATCAGGATCAATCTTCTGGGATTGTAGACTTCCAATTAGTGTATGGTCCGAAATATTTTGTCCGTTCCAAACTGAAATCTTCAACGCGGATTCAATAGTTGCTTTTGCCAATCCATAGGCATCCGTAAAAGGTGTTCCATACCCTTCTTGACGTAGATTATCCCAATATCGATACTCACTTTTGGTGTCACTCATTCCAAATTTTGAAGTAAAATCAAAATCACCTACAAGCCCTTGTTTCTGTTTATCAACCATAATATTTGGTGGTTTTACATCACCATGGATAAAACCCTTTTCATGCATTGCCAAATAGGTTTTTGCAGCATCCCCTAAAACCGCCATTTTCTCTTGAAAACTTAAGTCTTTTCTTTGCTCAAGATCTCCGCTGTAATAGGCATCCGTTGCCTCCATAAAATTGCCCTGATTTTTTCGCTCTGTCTGAGTTAAAAGTCCTGCAAAGCGAACTTTTCCTGACTTAATTTCTTCGGCGAAATTTTCCTGAACCAGCTTAAGAGGCTCTAAAATTAGATCTGAATTATCATTTTTAGATACAACCAGCACGTTCTTTTCTATGTTTTTAGGGTGTTGAGAGTCTGAAAGACCTATATTGAGTTGCGTTGAGGCCTTAACAGTTTTGTAAGTTCCAGAACCTAGGGGCTCAGCAATCATTTGAAACTCAATATTCCTGAGATTATCACCTGTAAATTGCGGTTTCACCCACAAATCAACCGGAAACTTAATTGTTTCAGTTTCCACAAGATTATTTTCCGGTCCAAACACCGGGAATATGAATTCCTCTTCCCTCTTGAGAAGTTTAACACCATACGCTCCTTTCTGGTACTTTTCAGGATTTTCGACCGCATCCAAAATCATACGAGCCAACGCCTTACTCAGACTGTCGAAATCTACATATTTTTTTAAAGATACTTTGATTTGAATACCGCTAGCTTTCAGAAACTTAGCAATTTCACTCGGCATAACCGTTTGAACCCGAACTTGTTCTCCGCGTTTTTTGACAATTTCTCGAAGTTCTTTAGCTCTGTCAGCTTTTGATTTTGAAAACCAGTCCGTAATGGATTTTTGGATTTCAGCAGGTAGACTTTCAATAAATCCTTTTGGGAATTGATCATTTGTTCGTCGAACACTGTTCAGTTTTTCAATAAGATCAGGTTTTTCTCTCAAGAGATTCTCGTGTGGCTCTAGAATCTCATATGGGATAACTCGAGATTTTTTCAAAGCTGCAAGCTGTCTTTCGAACGTATCCAACGGCGGTGTAGCCGGCCTTGTTGGTGGCATATGTTGAACAGGCTCACCCTCTTCCTCATCTTCCTTTTTCAAACGCGCAGCTTTTTCATTGACTTGTTTTTTCAATTCCTCAATAGGATCTACGCCTAACAAGTTTAGTATGCGGAATTTTTTTGGAAATTCCTTATCTATGTTTCCAATGAGAATTTGTCTCATCGCATCGTTTTTCAGCACATCGTTTTGTGAAACATGATACAGGGCTATAAGTTGATTTCGATTCAACTCATTGAAACGCTGGACTGAAATATTTTTAAGCGCCTGCTGAAACGAACCCTCTGCTTTACCATTAACAATTTTATTAACAAATTCAATAAGTTCTCTTTTAAGTTTCTCATCAGTTTTTGAAGGCTCTGGTAAAGATGGTGTTACTGCTGCAGGTTTGACTAAATCAAGCTTTTCAACGTTAGCACTCTGCTCGAGCAACTGCTGTTCCTCTGGTTTCTGAAACTTTGTTACTTTCTGCTTAAGAACAGCACGAGCTCGAAATTTTATTAATACTTCCCTTATCTGACTAAATAGTTTTAGACTTTCTGGGGTCTGATTTTTGCTTAACTCAGCATAAATACGATCGATATTTTTTTCGTGTTTTTTTCCATTGAAAAGAACTTCTTCTTTTTGTGCTTCATCGACCAAGGATTGAAGCTTCGGATATTTGTTCTGAACTGTTTCCTTAAGTTTCAGCGCCCCAATCTGTTGAAAAATCAGAGGTTCTTGGAGTTTAGCCTGAAGTTTAGATTTAGGAAAACTCTCAAAAATATCTTCTGGCCCTTGATGGTTTAATGGATCTTTTTTAGCCTCAGTTTGCGACTCATTTCGAATTTCATTCAACGCACTAGAACCAGGCTTCATCTTCTCCATACCCCACCCCTAGGTGATGGTATCACAATTTAGATTTCATCAGACATTTGGTCTCTATTAATAGTATATGTTGTGCCAGTTGTAGCATCATGGTCCGGACAAATCGACCAAACAAGAGCCAGCAATCCCCCTGCTGCCGAAACCAAAAACCCTGGAACTATCTTCCAATACAGCCCATTACACCCATTGCTGTTCTCTGGGCAGCCATAGCCCACGCCAAAACTCGTAGCAGCAATACCCACACCCGAAAGCACCAACATGCTAACTCCTAAAACCCTTAATTGTTCCGAAGAAGTCCATGGCCTATTTGATGCCGATAATGAGAGACCAATAAGCAGTAAAAGGCATGCTGATTTTCTCGAATTCATGCCTTTTGCTACAAGGCTGCAGCAATTCTGTCCATAACCTTCCGAATCGCAAGAACGAACGAATTTGGTTCGCTAACCCTGTCCCAATCACCCTTTGTCAGAAAGGGACTAAATGCTCTGGCTAGAACCCGATTGACTTGTTTTTTAAAATACAATAAAACATTTTAACTTAATTTTATTTTTTTAATTTTATTTATTTTATGAAAAACACAATTTTTGCATTAATTTTGCCGGCATTTGCTTTTGGTGGAAACGACCCGTATTTTCCAGGAGCACACACACCACCGACCACTCCGCGTCAACCAACGCCGGTCACAGCACGGGACAACGCCTCCGCACATCAGACCCCACAAAGCACTGGTTCAGATTCATTCTTCCGAAACGTTGAAAGCGAGTACGGCGATGATGATGGGGCTCTTTCACCAGTTCCCCCGCCTCTACCGTTTTCTCAGCATACTGAAACAATCCAGGCACTCATGTCTGGCATCGTTCAAGCAGTCGACACCGAACATCCAAACATTATTGCTCTGATTACCCACATCAATGAACTCGCACTCTATCATGCGCATTACCCAAACACGCAACAGTCACAGTTGCTTCTTCAAATCGCTAACGAATCAAATTCCTGGCGCAGAGGAATGGCTATTGTTAATTTTTTAAACAACATATTTTCCCTCAACAATCCTATTCGAAACAGGATAAACTCAAGTTCTTTTCGATTACAAGTCATCCAAGAACACCACATGCTTGACGCTATCGAAGATGAGTTGAGACAACTTGAACGAGCTGAAGATGTTAGTTTTCAAGCGTTTTGGGAGCTTTCTTCGCTGATTATTCCACGGGCTGATTATATCTCAGATGAAAATGAACGTAATTTGCTACGAGCTTTACAAAATCAAACTCGCGAGGTTCTTTGGCAAGGTTTGTTTATTGCATGGTTGGAGTCACGTTACGTGACCCGGGATGTGATCGATGCTTTCCGAGCCAATCTACGTGAAACGATTCGGCAATTCCAAGAACACGATACAGAAAACCCTGCAGCACTCAGAACACTCGCAGCCGAAGCACGCACAGTTGGCTTTGAAGATCTGGCCCAAGAACTTGAAAGCAGTGCCCGCTGGAGCGAAAACTTACAAGAAACCGTTCGCCAGGGGCCCAGCCTCTTCCTTCGGGTGGATTCCGCTACCCTATAGCCGCCTGCATTGCAGTCTGAATCGCAAGAACGAACGAATCCGGCTTGGCCAACCCCGTTCCAACCAAATGGTCAGCTGTTCCATGAGCAGGGCTGGCTCTAGGGATTTTAAGACCCCAGGTCAAGTTTGCAGCTTTGCCTTGGCATAGAAGTTTGTAAGGTCCAAGACCCTGGTCATGCATCATGGCCATGACGGCGTGGGGGCCGGCTTGTTCTGGGCCCCTCACCCCAGCCCTCTCCCAAAAGGGGAGAGGGAGATAACCCCAAAAGCCGTCGGCTGAAACAGGACCAGTGACTTGATACCCACGAGCCTGAAAATCGCGAATCACTGGCTCAATCACCCTGCTTTCTTCATCACCCAACAGGCCATTTTCGCCAGCATGCGGGTTAAGGCCTAACACTGTCACTCGTGTATCTTTTTCGGGCAGACCCAAATGCACGGCAGTGCCAGCGATTAAACGCTCTAGTTTAAGAGTAAGCGTTTCGCGCGTTAAGAACTCAGATACTTGACGAATTGAAACGTGCACCGTTGCGAGGCCTAAAATAAACGGCCCACCAATGAAGACCATGAGTGGCGGTTTGGAATCTATTTTCAAATTCTCATGCAGCAGCTCAGTTTGGCCAGGGTAGCCTCGCAAAATATCTTTTGAAACCGGTCCAGTCACCAAAGCCCCTATCTCTCCACGCTGAGCTGCATATATCGCCTGCATCAGAGCCTCATAGGGGTCTGGCGAGTTGAAAATATGGATTGCAGCCTCGGCCTCGCCTCCTCGCAATGACGATAGAGCGCGTTCGAGCAATTCGGGGCCAATGCCCATCCCAGGCGTAATTCCGATTCTCATATTGCGTTTCCAATCGAGAAGTGGACCCCAAGCAAGTTCCAAATATTCGAGCGGTTGAGGCGATCTCCATCAAATAACTTCACGCCCAAATCCAACATCAAAGGACCAATCGGGGTTTGATACCGAACACCAAAACCCGCTCCAACCGCAAGACGCTTCCACTCAAACTGACTTAAATCTTGAACCAGTTCACCCGCATCGATGAACATTCCCCCTTCCCAATCACCCCAGATTGGAAACCGAAGTTCATTACGTGTGTAAGCAATATAATTTCCACCCAAACTCACAAGGCCAGTATTTTGTGCATCTGCTGGAAATACTTGATTATCTTGAAAACCCCGAACACTATCCGTCCCACCTAAATAAAAGCGCTTAAATAAAGGAACATAAGTTCCGTTTCCAAAGTTCCAGATTCCACCAGCCCGGGTATTGGAAACCCAACGCAGCCGTTTGAAAATTGGCACGATCGAGCTAACACCTGCGACCAATTTCCCGTAGAAAACATGTGCTGTTTCTGCCGAACCCAGCCCTAAATCAGAATTAAGTTCAAAACCTATCCCCTTTCTAGCCGCCAATGAATTATCTCTAAAATCAAGCGTCGTTAAAAGCCTAAAGGTTGCTTGTTTCACAACACCTTGATCGAAACGACTCGCTGCACTGGGAGCAATGCTGTTTGATTTACCACAGGTCGAGCAGTTGAAATTCGCATATTCCAGTTCCACCTGAGGCGTTACTCGAAGTTTTGAAAAGACTTGCGAATAAAGTGACATGGTTCCCAAAACACCATTTAAAACATAAGCCTGTTGCAACACCCGCTGGGCACTGAAATCGAGCCCAGCATCCATTTCAAAGGGCACAAATCGAAGCCTTGGATATAAAAATCCTGCTGATAAGCGACCAGCCAAATAAAGATTGGTTTGGTCTTTCATGGCCTGGCTAACATCACTGGAATATAAAATGGGGACATCGTAAAATATCGCTGGATAGTTAACGAGAGCACGCGTTCTAAAAGTAATACCTTCACCAAATATATTACGATGCTGCCACATGCCCATCACACGAGGTCCATCAACCAATGAACCACCAGCACCTACTTCAAAAGTATTACGTTCACGTTCTTTCACTTCGACCCAAAGCGTATCTCCAGATAAATCCAAACTGACTTCAGAAAACAAATCTGACTGCAAAATATCAGAACGAGATTCTGAAAGTTTTTTAAGCGAATACCAATCGCCCACACGAATCTTTAATCTCTTCTCAATCACCGCGTTTTTGGTGACACGGTTTCCAATGATGTAGATTTCGTTAATCTGAACTCGATCGCCTAAGTTTACTTGATACCTAATATCCGCCTCAGAGATTTGACTACTAACAGATGCACGAGGATAACCATCATTTTGATAGTTTTCTTCTAACTGAGCTCTTAAATCTTCAACTCGGTCAGGATTCAAAGGGTCTTTAACTTTTAAAGCTGGTTGTTCAAGTCCCTCAGGCCAAGATGCACCTTGAATCTCTATTTTCTGAACAAAGGTTTGCTCTCCCTCGTCAACGCGATACTGCAAGTGAACCCAATGCTTTGCCTCTATTTCGCTTTCTTTGGGGCCATAAATCTGAACTTCTAAAAACCCGTTATCTAAATAAAGATTTTCTATCGCTTCTTTGGCTCTCACAAACAAACTGCGATTAAACGGGGTCACTTGATGCTCAAAATAAACCTTCTGTTTTTTACTCGAAGGGTTAGTAATGGCATTGATACTACCCCTGTTGGGAGCGAGCCACTCTTTGGGAAGAGGCTCTGAGTCTACATAATCAAACACCACTTTTTGAAGCTGTTCATCAGAGAAATACTTAGTTCCTGAAATACCCACAGAGCCAACCAGAATCTGATTTCCTTCACTAATTTGGCAGAGTACTTTTTTAGGGCCCTCTCGTGTCAGCAGCACCTGGGCATCAATAAATCCCATATGGTGATAAACATTCAAAATTTTGAATCGAAGTTGTTCAAGCTGGCGGTCATCATTGTTCGCTTTAGATAAGATTTGCTCTCGAATCACCTCAGGCCTTACAATACGGGCCCCAGTGACCTGGACCTGCATCCCCAAAACAGGCAGAGAACTCAGCAGTAGCGCTATTAATAATCCCATCGAAACCACAAATCCACACCCGCATCGCCGTAGTTGGTAATACCTTCCGAATCCCAACTCGCACGCCAACGCCAATTTTTGTTAATATACTTTTCCAGTTCAAGCCTTTTTTCTCTGTTCCCCAAAAGGTTCGTTACCAAGCCTGTCTGGAATCGAAGCCGCATCTTACCTAAAGTTTGCATTCCAATCACAATAGACGGCGTTGCACCGCCTCCGATAGGACTATACAAGGTTCCGAGCCTAAACTCGTCGAAGGCTGTTCCAGGGATTGCTTTGAGAACCTGCGTTCCAATCCCCGAATACATCGACAAAGCCTCAAGGCCTGCGCTTTGAGCCACGCCTAAGCTGTCTCTGTATTCCCTCGATGTAAACCCAAAGCTTACCAAACTCACCAAATCTTTCTGTGGCAAGCTGGGTCTTGAACTAAAGAACAGCTTTGGTTTGGAAAAATCACCTTGAGCATGAACCGTCACATCATAATCTAATATCTGAGCATTAGCTTCGACATCAATATTGGCAACAATTCGAAATGGATTATCAAAATTCGCACGTGCTTTAAGGATTTGGTAATGCTGATTTCTGAAATAGACATCTCCTGAGTTCAGTGACACCTCACCCAAAAGTCCTAAAGCATTTGTTGTACCCGTCAGTGTTAAGTTCCCGACCAGCTCACCATTGAAGGACTTGCTTTCAATTTTAACAGGAGTCTCAGAGCTCAGTGCTACGTCCAATTTCATCGGTTGCTTTTTTGCCCTAGAACGAGGTGTCTTGAACTCTGTGGGTTCCAACTCTTTGGTAAACAAAACTTCTGAAAATTTCACATCACCAGACAAAGTGGGTTCTGAAAAATTTCCTTCCAAAATCAGATGCCCATTTGCCGTCCCGGTGAGATAAGTACTATAGTAAACAGGCATTTTTTTAAGCTCAAGCCTCAAGGGGTCAAAGACACCCCGAGATAAATCAATCCCGCCTGTCAAATCAAAGTCCCCTCTCGATGCCTTGCCTGAAAGCTGAACATTGCCGCGCGTGCCTGAAAACACCAAACCACCTTTGAGCTGAGTCAAGCCTGGGGGATAATCGCGAAGTGAAACATAAGAATCAGGACTAATCTTCACGTCACCATCATAGTGGACACCGCCCCAAGGTCCTTTCATATGGACATCGGCCATAAAGGCACCATAAGCGCCTTCTACACGGTCATCAATATGCGTGAGCATCCACAAGTCACCTTTGGCTTTAAGTTGTGCGTCCAAATCAGCTTTGGCCAAACTTCCTTGCAATTCTACTCGGTCGCCATAAACGCTCTGAAACAACGCTTGTTTCAGGTTAAAATGCTTATTTGAGTAGTCAAGATTCAAAGCTTTCGGCGCCAAGAATCTCAAAGAACCCAAATAAAAACTCGCTGGAAATACTGTCAACGAAGCGGTTGAGTTTTCAAGATGCTCAAGCTGACCGGAGCTTCGAGCTTTGATGGCTGCAAAAACCTGATACTCCTCAAGCCACGCCATTTTACGAAACAACCCTCTCGCAGGGCCATAAGGCATTGAAACAGTCGCAGTATATGGCAAATGTTCATCAAACTTAACCTGCATGTCCAGATAAGCTCTCGATTCAGAAAGAAGGCCTTTAGCTAAAAGCTGGCCATCCTGAATTGTCAAATTCAAGTCAGCTGCCCCAAGTTGAGTTTCTTTGAGGCTCAAAACGCCTTGTCCTGTTTCAGCCTTCTTATTGAAAATTCCGTGAACCTCTAAACTGCCTTGATTGGTTTCTAGGTGAATCTGCTCTAAATGAGCGAGCTCAGCATCCAGTACTGCACGTCCAGTGCCTGACTTTACCTGAGCACCCATCATCTCGCCACCAGGGAGCAGCTCTGCTGACAACGCACCCACCAATTTATGACGATGCCCTTTTTCAAAAGGACCTTCGAGTTTAATAGAGCCTCTGATTGGCCCAGTCCAATCAAAGTGTTCTAATTCTTGAAGCACATAGGCCCTCAAATCCTGAGCAAGACCTTGTTCAACTTTTGCTTCGAATCCTACAATCGTCGGAGTGGTTTCTAAATCAACATGCACATCGCCGGTATAAACGAGAGAATGCTGTTTGCCTCGCGCATGGTGAACATAAATTTGGTTCTCAGAAAATTCAAAATCTCCTGTTAAATCTCCAAATTGAAACTGGTTAAAGCGAAAATCTTTCATCTGTACAGGAGCTTTAATCAACAGGTGTTCATAAGGACCGTCTATGGAAACTTCTGCAAGCCCAATTCCCACAAATTGCTCAGTAACGATTTTATTTTTGATGCTTCTAAAATCAAAACGACCTGGCTTTGTCTTCAGCCACATGCCCTTCTTCTTAAAATACAAATCACAATCAGCCACCAAACTACTGATTCCATCTGAAAATCTAGCTTCTTTAAAATGAAACGCTTCTTCATCTGCCCCTAGATTAAGCTCAAAATTAATGGGTTTTGCTGTCTGCAAGATAAGCTGGCGTCTATCGTGAACAGTTAAAATATCCGTCTTGCCTGTTGCAGACCCCGTCAAAAAGAACTTAGGGAACGCTTGGCCTTTTGCCCGTGCAACAGTTTGAAACTTCATTTCAACCCAGGGTTTTTTAACATCCAGATCTTCTAGCAATGCATAAAGCGAAATGTTTTCACCAGAAACCAGAGCTTCAAAATGCAGCTCTTTATCAAAGTACAACTTACCCTTGACCACAGGTTTGGAGCCCGCAAAATCGACCTCAACACCTTTAAGCTCAGCAAGTTTTGGATTGATAATTACAGGCCCTTTCAAGCCATGGATTTTAACATCGTCAAGCTGTATGGCCTTTGCTCCAATTTGGCCAGAATACTCTGGGCCTTTATGAATTGATTCAAACTTAACGCGCCCCTGAATATCAATATCAGCCTCAAAAGGTTTTTTAATGCTATGGATTTCAGGAACTTTTTGAAGACTACTTTGAACCCAAATCCGAAGATTACTTCCCAATCCTGGATGCGCAGGATTAGCTAAGCCTACTTTGCCATCAACCGTCAGCTTCCCCTCAGGCATTTCAACAGACAACAGATGAATATTGACATTGCGCGTCGTAATATTGGCTCTGGTCTCCAGCTTTGAGATTTCTATCTCACGTGTTTTCCAAAAAAGTTTTGCTTTGCCATTGAGAATGACGAGCTCATCAAGACCAAAAGGCAACTTGAAGTGGGTTGCATCACCAGTTCCCCAATCTGCATCAAGGCGAGCCCAAACTTCGGGGGTATCTATTTCCAATCGACTCACAGGGTTACCCTGCGTGAGATAACTCCAGGGCGATAAACGGGCTTTAATCGCTTTTGAGCGCACCGTTAAACCTAGGTCTTTTTTGGTTAATTCAAAATCATCTGCCCGAATGGTTAAAAAGCCATCAACTGAGATGTTTTTGAGGGTTGCATCAATGCCATGCTTCTTCTTTAACTCTGCTTGAACCTCAATTAAAGCACGCTTCACGACGCCCGGTGTTTTACCTGCCACATACGAAATCCCAGCCAACACCAATACCAAGCAAAGCAAGGCAAGATAGCGCAGTGGATGTTGAGGGGCTTTCATGGCCTATCTTTGTACAATTTTCGCCACTTCTACGCAAAAGGATTCTTGATTGGAGTCAGCATTTTCTTGATAAACTGAATATGGGGCTTAGTTTCCAAACGACCATTTTCAATCGCTCGATCCAGTTCCTGAGGTGAAGGAACCACATTGATGGGAGACAACACTTTCTGATAGGCAATCACCAAATCTGAATGTTTATAGCCTTCTTTGCTATTTTCCGCTGCAATATGCATCAGTGGCAGGAATAGCCAGTGGCGTTTCCAATTCGGTGAAAATGCATCCAGCGATAAAACAAATGGATCCTGTAGCTGAGCCCTGGCTGCCTTGGCAGGCAAATTGTCTGCTAAACCACCATCCAAAAGGCGACTGACACTATTTTGGTGTAAAATTTCTCTGATCAACGGAACCATATGAGGATCGTTTCTGAGAACATCATAATGAAACAAACCTGGGACTGATGCTGAAAAACCAACCGCATCAATCACATCAAATTCTCGGCTTAACTCATCAGCCCCCAAGTAAATGGCTTTAAGCGGCTTTTGGGCAATCTTAATCAAACTTTGAATAATGCTTTTTTCCTGCCTCTTAATCTCTGTCGGCAATATTTGGTGTGCATCAAGCCAATCTGCTTCACCCAATTTTTCCACATCAGATTCTGGAATACCAGCCACCGTTACGAGCAGAGGTATCGCAAGTTCCCTGAGATGCATCGCTCGCCCATCTTTTTGAAACTCTGCTCCAAAAACATCATGTAGATTTAATCTAAAACTTGCCGGCAAACCAAAACGACTCCCCTGGTCTGAACTCTGGGTGAGACGACTCCAAACCAAAGGAAGTGTCACACGCTTCAAATCCTCAACATCAAAATGTATGGTTTTGGCTCGATACGCCCCTAAAATAGCCCCCATAGAGCTACCCGCAATGATATCTGGGACAATTCCAGCTTCCTCAAACTCAGCAAATGCTCCCGCATAAACAAAACCTGTGCCCCCACCCCCACCGAGCACCAGAGCAAATGGACGTTTCGAAATTGAATCTTCCAAGGCCTTCACATCTAAACGTGAGCCAAACAGTGAGCTTAACTCTTTGAGCTCAGCCTGTAGAAGGTTGGCAATAGAGGCAACGCTTTTTACCCCATCTGCCAGCATGAGTGTATGCAGACGCTCACGATAGACATCCGTAGAATGCCCAATATCTATGGGATTTTTACCGGGTATTTGTGAAATCCGTGCCAGAGATAGAGCCCAGCGCATGATTGATTCATCTTCGCTGGAGAGCCGAACAGAGCTTTCGCACAAAGAACGTACGAGATCGCGTTCCATTTGAGCGAGTTCCTTGATAAAAGCTCTGGTATCTTGCTCCACCAATAGCTAGTCTACCCAATGGAGAACTCAAATGACAAGCGTGGATTCCAGCTTTATTTCAGACTATTTTGCACGGTTTTGCAAAATAGTCGTGACTTTTTTGCAAAACCGTGCAAAATAGTCAGATATGGAACGGGCTCAGAAACAGGCCATCTTAAGAGATTTAAATAAAAAAATGGTTTTTCTTGCAGGTCCGCGCCAGGCAGGAAAGACCACTTTGGCCAAGGAAATCGCCAAAGAGTTTGGTTCGTCTGTATATTTAAACTACGATAGTTTGACCGACCGGAAGATTATTTTAAAAGAGGAGTGGCTGCCTTCTGTTGAATTTTTGATTTTGGATGAGATTCATAAAATGCCCAAATGGAAGAATTATTTAAAGGGCATCTATGACACCAAACCTGCTCATCAGAAGATTTTAGTGACTGGCAGTGCTCGTTTGGAAGTTTTTAGAAAAGTTGGAGATTCTTTAGCAGGTCGTTATTATTTGCATCGATTGATGCCGCTTTCACCCGCAGAATGTGAAAAAATGGGGGTTGCTTACACCCTTGACCATTTTATGGAACGCGGTGGATTCCCAGAACCGTTTTTTGCTGAAAATGCCGTAGATGCTGGTCGTTGGCGGATGCAATATATCGACAGCTTGCTTCGAGAAGATGTGCTCAATTTTGACAACATTCAAAATCTTAATTCTATACGTTTGGTGTTTGATTTATTGCGCGAACGCGTCGGCTCGCCGGTCTCTTATAGTTCAATCGCTGAGGATTCTCAGTTGGCGCCCAATACCGTTAAAAAATACATTCAAATTTTAGAAGCACTTTATGTCGTGTTTCGAGTGACACCCTTCTCAAAAAATATTGCTCGTAGCTTACTGAAAGAACCTAAGATTTATTTTTTTGATACGGGATTGGTCAAAGGCGATCTTGGAGCAAAGTTTGAAAATTTGATGGCAACTTGTTTGATAAAGCATGTTTACGAAAAAATAGACTATCAGGCAGAGCCGTATTCTTTGCACTATCTCAACACCAAAGATCGAAAAGAAGTCGATTTTGCATTGATCAATGACAATCGAGTCGAGCAGATTATCGAGGCTAAATACTCAGATGGCTCAGTGACTAATGCGCTTCGATATTTTCATGAAAAGCATCGACTAACGGCCACTCAAGTTGTCAAAGAACTTAAACATGAGCGGACAGACAAGGGTATTCATGTGTTGACAGGAATCAATATGCTCAAGGCG
The DNA here is from genome assembly GCA_964635635.1 of uncultured Myxococcaceae bacterium. Taxonomy (GTDB): domain Bacteria; phylum Myxococcota; class UBA727; order UBA727; family JABDBI01; genus CAZWPE01. The sequence goes on from CAZWPE010000001.1 coordinate 682,313, forward strand.
CTATAGTTTGAATTTCCCAAACACTTGGTTTACAGAATACAGGACTCAAATGACAAGTCTTGCATTCTTAGATCTAACTGTGACCCAGGGACCCAATCAGGGGATGCGTTATAGTATCCCTGAGGGAACTTATCGCATTCTGGCAAGATACGAGCCAGGGTTTGTGGCGGACGACCGGATTTTAAACCCGGATCAGCAAGAACGGGTTTTGAGCTATCTCCCTAAAAAGACGGGTCTTATCCGCGGCCCGGATATTTTATTAGACGATAGTTCTTTGAGCACTGCTCATGCAATCGCTATTCTCACACCACAAGGTGGACGCTGGGTTGACTTAATTGCTGAGACAGAAAAGACTGTCAGCACTGGGGATACTGTTAACCTTGGAAGCACCCAGCTGAAAGTGTCGTAAACTATGTCTCAACTCTCTCTTTTTGATACCCATCCTTCTACACCCGCTCTGTCATGGACCCAAATGCCGTTTTTGGTCGTTGACACTGAAACAACTGGTCTTGACCCACAACAAAATCGAATCATTGAAATCGCCTGGGTACTTTTTGAAAACGGTCAAGTAACTCATTCCCAGGCATGTCTGTGCAGCATCAGTGAACCATTGCCACCAGAAATTACTCGTATTACCGGGATTGATGCCAGCATGCTTGAGGGTCAACCTCAATTTTCAGAGCATATATCTGATTTCATAGCAGCTTGTTCAAAGGTGTCTTATTTAGTCGCCTACAATGTTCCCTTTGACCGTGCCTTTATAAGCTCTGAATTCACACGGGCTGGCAAAGAAATGCCCTCTATGCCCTGGTTTGATCCATGCATCTATATTCGCGAAATTGACAAGTTTAAGAAAGGTAAAAAGCTGAGCGAAGCAGCTGCTCGCTGGGGTGTTGAGCTTGATGGCGCACACCGAGCTTTGGCAGACGCAACCGCAGCAGGTAAACTTTTTCTAAAGCTTATGCCCTATCTCAAAGCTAACAATCTTGAAGAGTTAGCCAAATTGGAAAACAGCTGGCGCATAGAGCAAGAAAGGCAGTATCAGGCTTATAAAGCTCGGACCCGCTAGCGCGTGCCTTGCAGCATCCATCCCGTTAAGTGGTATAGCATCCGTGCCCCCACATTGCCGTCCCACTCCCCGCAGCCAACCTCGCAAAGGTCGAATCCAATAATTTTTCGACCCGAACGTACAATGCCCGCAATCAAGTAATATGCTTGCTGAAAATCAAGCCCTCCTGGCACGGGTGTTCCAGTTCCAGGACAAAATCTTGGGTCTAAAGCATCAATATCGAACGATACCCATACATTTTGCGGAAGATGAACCAAAATATCATGAACCATTGAGGACCACGACTTCCCAGCGAATTGGTTATTCATCAGTTCAAAATCTGTGAACACATGCATTCGGGACCCTTGTGCCTGGGCAAACTCAAGCTCTTCCTCGCAGAAATCTCGAATACCCACCTGAACCAACTTGCTCACAGCAGGGACCCGTTCCAAAACGTTTCGCATGATAGACGCGTGAGACCACGTATAACCCTCATAGGCATTGCGAGTATCAGCATGTGCATCCAAATGCAGAATACCAAACTCACTCTGCTCGCCCATTGCTTTGATAGCGCCAAATGGACTCGAATGGTCCCCTCCAACTACGCCAATCATCTTCCTTGCATGATACAAACGACGAGCTTGTTCATAAACGTACTTATTTACTTCCTCACTTGCAGCATTGATATCACTTGCAAGATTAAGGCTGCGAATATTCTGCGGAATAGGCAACATATGAAATCCGGCTTCATAAATACGCCCTAATTCAGGATGATATAAGTCGACTTGCTTACTAGCACGCAAAATAGCCTCGGGTCCTTCCGCTGTTCCCTTTCCATAAGAGGTTGTGCGTTCCCAAGGAACCGGAATATAAACCACCCGAGCATCAGCTTCAGTCTCTAGCAGACCAAAAACACCAGAATCTTCAGATGCGGCGCCATTGGGATCAAATTTGTTTTCCATATCAGACACTCGTTCTTACAGCTTTTTTAACGCCATTCAAATTCTCAAGCGCTGCCAAGAAATTATCCGACGCATCAATACGAATATGCTCCCCACAAATCATGTAGGTTTTGAATCCTTCAGCATGCTCGAAAATAAGTCTCATAGGTTTCTGACCACGGTGCAGTTCGCACACAGCTTGAATATCACGAAGTAGCTCAGTTGACTCAGCGTCAAGCGTTATATCAACAAAACGTGTTTTTTCTTCCTGAGCCTTGGCCAGCATGGTGACGCTTTCAAGACGAATTTTAGGCATAGCCACATTGCCTTCATCGTCGATATCATCAATTAAAACACGGCCTTTAATCAGAAGTGGCTCTTTAGTCTTTAAGAGCGATTCGTATTCGGCATAGGCTTTATTAAATGCCAAAACTTCAACACGCCCAAAATTGTCTTCGAGATTCACCACAGCCCAACGGCCTTCACCACTCTTGAGCATACGTTCTTTCAAATCGGCAACAACGCCCATGATTTGAACAGATTCCAAGTGCCTAGCCTGTGTTAGCTGGGCTGTCGCCAAAACCCCTAAACGTTTGGCTTCGGACTGATAACGATCCAACGGATGACCAGATAAATAAAAACCTAAGGTTTCTCGCTCGAATCCAAGTTTTTCTTTTTCGGGCCATTCTTTGCAAGGCTCATAATGCTCAGGGCTCGCTGACTCCAAAGTACCAAACAAAGAAGTCTGACCGCGTTCCCGATCTTTCTGTGTCTTTTGCGCAGATGTCATTGCAGACTCAAGCGCAAGGTGGAGCTGCTTTCTTGGGCGTTCAAAACCATCAAATCCACCCGACTTAATCAAAGCTTCGAGTACTTTACGGTTTACTTTTTGAAGAGGCACACGTTCGCAGAACTCAAAAAGACTCTTGAAATTACCTGTCTGTTTTCTGGTCTCGAGAATAATTTCGAGCGCTGCATCTCCAAGACCTTTAATGGCCTCAAGACCAAATCGAATACGCTGGTTATCAACGGTGAATTTCTTGGAAGAAGCATTGATATCCGGCGGCAAGACTTCAATGCCTGAGGTCCTTGCTTCACCAATATACTTCACAACGTCTTCTGTTGAACCTGATGAAGTTGTGAGCAGTGCCGCCATAAACTCAACTGGGTAATAGTGCTTCAGATAGGCTGTCTGATAGGTAATCATCGCATACGCAGCCGCGTGACTCTTGTTAAAACCATACCCAGCAAACTTCTCAATCGAATCAAAAATCGAACCGGCTTGGTCAGGATCAACGCCATTATCTTGAGAGCCCTTCACAAATTCAGCGCGCTGCTTTTGCATCTCCTCAAATTTTTTCTTACCCATTGCCCGGCGAAGCAAATCTGCTTTACCCAGTGAGTAACCAGCTAAAACCTGAGCAGCCAATAAAACTTGCTCTTGATAGACGAAAGTTCCATAGGTTGGCTTCAAAATCGCTTCGAGTGACGGATGCGGGTATACAACCTTCTTACGGCCATGTTTACGATCCACGAAGTCATCAACCATTCCTGACTGCATCGGGCCTGGCCGATAAAGAGCGCCCGCAGCAATAATATCTTCAAAACAGTCAGGTTTCAAACGACGGCATAAGTCTTGGAATCCACCAGATTCCACCTGGAATACCCCGAGCGTATCGCCCGATGCAATCAGCTCATAAACACCTTTCGATTCAGGTGCATTCGGCGATAGCAATTCAATTTGGATTGGATCTTTGCCTTCAGCCTTCAGACGCTCATTCACCAGGTCTTCAGCATTAGCGATAACGTCTAGAGTTTTCAGGCCCAAGAAGTCGAACTTCACCAGCCCAGCATATTCAACCTTATCTTTGTCAAACTGCGTGATGAGTTCACCATGCTGACCAGCAAACAATGGCACGTATTCAACAAGCGGCTTATCGCTGATCACAACACCGGCAGCGTGCATACCCGCTTGTCGATACAAGCCTTCAAGTACGCGTGCTGTATCCAAAATACGTTGATACACAGGATCTTGTGCGGCTTTTTCTTTAAGCTTAGGCGCGAACTCCAATGCTTCGTCTAAGTCTGGCTTCTGGCCTTCTATTAACAGAGGCATCGGCTTGGTGAGTTCATTAATTTCTGAGAATGGAATCCCTAGAGTTCTGGCAACGTCTTTGATCGCACTCTTGGGGTTCAGACCTGAGTAAGTTGCGATCTGCCCAACGTGGTCACGGCCGTAACGCTCTGTGACATATTGAATCACTTCACCGCGGCGCTCCTGCATGAAGTCAACGTCAAAGTCAGGCATTGAAACACGTTCCGGATTCAAGAAACGCTCAAAAAGCAAGTTATACGGAATCGGGTCAATATCCGTAATGCGCAGCGCATAAGCCACCAAACTGCCTGCACCGGAACCTCGACCGGGACCTACACGAATACGGCTGTCCTTAGCCCAGTTGATAAAGTCCTGAACGATCAAGAAATAGCCTGAAAAACCCATTCGGATAATCACGCCCAGCTCCAACGCAAGTCTGGCCTGGTACTGGTCGCGGTCAACCGGATAGGTCATTTCTTTAAAACGCCTCTCCAGACCCTGCTGCGCCAATGCGTACAAATAATCCGTCTCATCTTTATAAGCGTCCGGGCAGTTAAAGCTCGGCAAAAAAGTCTGCCCTAGTTTGAGATCGACTTGACAGCGAGCCCCTACTTCACAGGCGGTTTCAAAAGCTTTGGCGTAGTCATCTTTGAGCAAGTCCCACATTTCTTGCCCAGAGCGAATATAAAACGCATCTGTCTCATGCTTATGCAGGGTTGGGTCATCCCAAGCTTTTTGTTGCCGAATGGCCATCAAAATATTTTGGGCATCGTGCTCTTCGCGATTCACATAGTGACAATCATTGGTTGCAATGAGTCTCAGGCCTTCGCTGCGGGCCATTTCAGCTAAATGTGCATTGACCTGATTTTGGATGTCAATGCCATTGGGCTGAACTTCTAAAAAGAAATGATTCTCTCCAAAAATACGCTTAAACTCACGAATCGTATCACGAGCGCCATCTAAATCTCCCTTGGCGCATTTTTTACCCACTTCACCGCCCAAACAGGCAGTGGAGGCAATAATCCCTTCGCGATGCTCGTATAATAAATCTTTATCGACACGAGGGTAGAAGTACTTTCCATCACAGAAAGCCTTTGAAGAAAGCTTCCGTAGATTTTCATAGCCAATATTATTTTCAGCTAAAAGCACCAAGTGGAAATTCTCACGAATCTTATCGGTATGCTTCGCTTTGCCAGTCACATAGGCTTCCATTCCTAAAATGGGCTTGATCCCTGCTGCTTTAGCTTGAGAATAGAAATCAAGGGCTCCGAACATATTGCCATGATCGGTCACAGCAACGGATTTCATCCCAAGCGCACTGACTTTTTTCACTAAATCTTTGACACGAATTGCCCCATCCAGAAATGAATACTGGGTATGCAGATGTAAGTGGGCAAAATCGTTGGCAGACATAGGCGGGAGTGCCAGTCTGCCAAATCTTAAGGTCTAATGCAAACCCGATTTAATCTTCTGCGGTTTCAGACCGGGGGGTGTCAACCAACACAAAATCATCCAGTTCATTTGAAGGACAGCGGTTTTGTGGTTCTTCCAGCTCCTCTTTTAAAGGCACTGGTGGTAGGTTTTGACGAGGGGGAACACGTGGGTTGTTAATAGGCATTACCATGTGATGTATAACTCTGGACATTCCTAAAAAATGCCCAGAAACCTCACCCCTAACCCCTCTCCACCAAGTGGAGAGGGGAGTTGCCAAAGAACCCTCTTGTGTTCAATAAAAAATCCAGGCAATTACAAGTCCATCATTTGGAGAGATGGCCGAGCGGTTTAAGGCACTGGACTTGAAATCCAGCGTAGGGGTAACTCTACCGTGAGTTCGAATCTCACTCTCTCCGCCATCCGACGCCTTTTCGCCTTTTTCTATTCAGAGGATTGTAGCATAATAGATTCCTAACATATGCGTGTCAGACGCTAATCCATGTCTTGGTTTGGGGGGATAAGTGAATCTGACTCATTACAGTATGAATAACCCCATGAAAGGCCTTGTTTGAACATGTGCTCGATTGCAAAGGGTTGTGACATCAGGCCCTTAGACCGATCATTTGATTGAGGGATATTGAGGTGATGTTTGAACGCGATTTTAATACCGAGTTCGAGCTGTTCTTTGATTTTGGCTTCTGCCACACCGATCATTCGCATCATCAATTTCAAAATTTTCGTTTTAGTTTCAAGAGGAGTTTTAGAATGACGGAAGATAAAATTGAGTGCTTTCGCCTTGAGAGATGCGTGATTGTCAAGCTCACTCAGTTTATCAACCGCTTGTTCGGGTTCAATTTCATATCCTTCATCGAGCAAGGTTTTCAAAGCCTCAAGCCATGCTTGATCATCAGGAAGCCGATGATAAGCACTTGCCACATGACCAAAAATAACAGCCGAAGCAAAATAGTTTTTGCTCATCAAGATCGGCCGCACGGACTGAGGGCTATTTTGTTTAGAGTGCCAAAGTAATGAATGACCCAATGCCCGGTAAGCCATGTTCTCACTTTGAGTCATGTCTCCAAACTCCCGCATGGCACGAAAATGGTTGTTTTTGGGTGAAGCAAAAAATACCCTGAGGCTGCTTAAAAATCTATGGAGCTGAGAACCCAAGGTGTAGACTGGGTCAATTAGCGCAATCTGCTTAAGATGGGTTAAATGGTCTAAGAGCATCTTTTCATCAACCAAATCTAAAGCAAAGTGGGGACTTGTCTTTTCAATTCTGGCAAATGGAAAGTGAATGTAAGCATGTTGCAGAAAATCGCGTTCACCACTGAGCGGGGTTGCGTGTTCTCTAATTTTTAGCCTGTGTTGCTCCTGACTCTCCATGATGCTTTCAACAGTTTGAGCTCCTGGGGCACCCGGACTAAGTTCTGGTCGCTTGCTTTTTGAAAACAGGCTTGCAAATTGGTCAAGTTCCTTGGGGTATGTTTCTGAGCCCGTTGTTTCAAATTCTTTGACGTTCCGCGTGTTAAATACTTGGATGTCTATTGCACTCAAACTAGAGGGATCAACATAGGCCGGCAGCTGAAAATCTGATGGCACATAACTCGTTCGATAAGCTTCAAGTTGAAGTGCCCTCATGTTTTTAAACAATTCACTGAATGACAAAGAAGGTGGTTTCGCTTTCAATAGAGCTGACTTGTAAATACTATGTATAGTTGCTGAATTTAAAGCCATTTTATCGTTTCCGGTCGATACAACTGTGATTTCAGCGCCACTCTTTTTTGAAATTTCTTCTAAAGCGAGGCGATTTTTTTCACGAAGAAAATTAGCGCCATAACAGGAGTTTAAAAAGAACACGATACGATTCATGATCGATGCATACCGTTCAATCGTTTGAAAGATCTCACTTTCAAAAGTTTTACTCCCTGATAGTTTCCAGCCTTCTGCTTCTAAAACACCGTGAGCTGTAACCACCATCACGAGCAAAGCAGAGTCTTCTGACGAAAGAGAGGCTTTCACATGACTGAACGGCACATACGTACCAGGGATATAGTCAGTGAGGGCATTCTCAGAAACGAAGTCAAATACATCAAAAAAGTTTTCTGGTTCTTTTACGCCCTCAACGTCTCTCAGGTCTGCAATGGTTTGAAAGCGATCGCCATATATGTCCCGAAGTGTTTTTTTAAACAAAAGGCCAACATTCAGACGTTCTCCAATATCTCCATCGGTAAAAGAGCTCGAATGCAGGAATACTTTTTCAGCAGAAAAAGCATTGACCGACAAAAAGAGCAGAGCAAAAAACGTTTTTAGTTTATTTTTCATATATTTTATCAATCAAAATTTAAAGATAAAAAATGATTGCCAGTAAATCTTAAATGTTTTCCTGCATCTGTCAATCCTGTTCTTTTTAAGCCGAATACCTTTGCAATCTGGCTACAAGCTTGCATTACATCAGTTCACTAGTGGTAATGGTAGTCAGACGCCTTTTCGCCTTTTCCGCTTCGATAGCCTTATCGAGTTCGTCGAGTGGAGTTAGGCTTTTTTTCTTCCGGGTAATCTTGGCATCCTCTAACAGCATTTAAATTAGCACCCTTGTGAGCACCCAGAGCCGTAATCAATCGACCCTCCACGCATCTCAAAACCTTGTTCACGTGGTCCTTTGGATTACCCTCATTTTCATCTTCATCTTCATTTAAAAAGTCAGATAATCCAAGCGAGAACGGATCTATGCCTGTAACTAAGAGTGAATGACATGTAACTCCAGATTCTAACATCCAACTATGAAGGCGACTATCTTCGTTTTTATTGGCACACTCAAGATGCTCTACGTTGCGTATTATTAATACTCTATTTCCTTTGGGGCCAGAACTGACGAGCCCGATATAGTATCCTTTTAACCCGTGAGCTGTAAAAAGATCCTTAAAATAAGCAGAGAGTCCCGTTACTTCTTTCTCAGAAGGGCAATGATCAAATGTAATAATTGGAATTTTACGAGGCAGTGGTGTTTTAGTGTAGACATAAATCTGTCCCGGTAAGATTACTCCTTTCTTCTCTGGATTTGGTTTATTTGTTTCTTCATCCCAAAGATAAATGGCTCTAGGTTCAATGTCTCCTATTGTTTGCCCAGAAGAGGATGTTGGCGTTTGAAAAGCATAGCATTTTTCAGCCGGCCTAACTTGTTTAAGTGGTGTTTCTGAAGGATTAGTGGATTGTTGAAGATGGGTATGGTTAGCTTCAGTATGAGATGCTGCGTCAATAATTTCGCATGCTTTCACCGTGGCTTGAGATGCTGCAGCTGCAGCTGTAGCTTGAGATCCTCCGGTAGAACTTATCGTTTTTTTTGAGAAGGTATATTCATCATCATCTTCGAAATTTAACTGACACGAAACTGTAGATTCAGATTCTTCAGGCTGAACACTTGTAGGCTTAGTCTTCTTAGGTGAAGATGAAGGTGAACCTGTTGTTTGTTTCTGACCAGGGACAGTTTGAGAAGCTTTCTTTTCAAAGTCTATCTGATTGGATTCAGAACTTTCTGCAATAAGCTTGGATGCTTCCTTAATTTCAGCAGGTGACTCTAACAAAGCATTTTGATCAAACTCACCCAACTCATCTTGCTCTTGTTCAAGTTCTTCAATCTGTTCCTTGTTCTTAAGCTGCCCCTGTTGCTTAAGCTCTTCTATTTGCTTTTTAATTTTCTTTAATTTCTGTCCAACTGTTTTAGGTTCATCTTTAGATGTTTTTTTTTCAAGTGCCTCAGTTGGATCATTTTTTTCTAAAGCTTTTACAGCAAATAGAGATAGCCACGGTTGCTTTTTAAAAGTTTGAAATAAACTTTGGATAGGTGCTGCGATAGGATTCAAGATTTGAATTTCAGCAAAAACAGGCAATGATGCTAACATTAAACAAAAAACAATTCTGAAAAACATGAAAACTCCGGAAAACAAACAATTGGCTATAAGCAGATCAAACAATAATCAAATCAATTGCTTTAATTGCTTTGTTTTGAAAATAATTTCAATTGTTTTTTGTTTGTTTGCTTGTTTTTAAACAATTGTTTTTATGGTAAAACAGGCGAATAGGCATCAGGCACGCACATTTTGGCAACTGGCATCTAATGGTTTCATAAGATTTGTGTGGGTGCCTCGTATCTGACGCCTATTGGCCTTTGAAAGCTGTTGGAGCAGGGCATTTGTCAGAAAGACAGCCCTACTGGGACAGATTGGTATCTGAAATAAACCTTCGCTTGCAGCTTTAATCTTTTGCAGAAGCTGCTGCTGCTGCTGAGAAAAGGGAAAAGGCGTCAGGCTACCATTACCACTACTTCCAGAAAGCCAATTTGTGGCTTCTGATCATGGGGATTGGCCAAATCCGCAGGCCAGCGATTTGTGATAGACAAATACGTTTGAAATAGTATATTAAATCAAATGAATTTCAAAGAACTGGGGCTTATCGAGCCTCTTATCCGCTCTGTCACAGAGCTGGGCTACTCCGAAGCATCTCCCATCCAAAGCAAAGCAATTCCGGCCGTTTTGGGAGGACATGACGTCTTGGCATCTGCGCAAACGGGCACCGGGAAAACGGCCAGTTTCGTGCTGCCAATCTTGCAGCTTCTAAGCGCTAAGCCCAAAGCAACATCCAATAGTACCAAAGTCCTCATTCTGACCCCTACCCGTGAATTGGCCGCTCAAGTTCATGACAGCATCAAAGAATATGGACGTTATCTTAGAATCCGTTCAGCGGTTGTGTTTGGGGGCGTCAAAATCAACCCACAAATGATGCAACTTCGCTCAGGCGTTGACATTCTGGTCGCCACACCAGGCCGCCTCATGGATTTACATAATCAAAATGCTATTCGATTCAACGAAATTGATACTTTGGTTTTAGATGAAGCTGACCGGATGCTAGACATGGGTTTTATTCACGAGATTAAGCGCATCATTAAGCTGCTTCCTCAAACGCGCCAGAATTTGCTCTTTTCTGCCACTTTTTCGCCAGAAATTCGAAATCTCGTCAAAGGAATTTTGAATAATCCTGTTGAAATCGACGTTGCTCCACGAAACACAACCGTCAACACAGTGACACAAAGTATTCACCGTGTAGATAAATCTCGCAAAACAGAACTGCTCAGCTATTTAATCAATAAAAATAAGTGGACTCAGACCCTGGTGTTTTCGCGCACCAAACATGGCGCCAACCGATTGGTTGAGCAACTGGCCAAAGCTAATATTCATGCAGCCGCCATTCATGGCAATAAATCCCAAGCGAATCGAACCAAAGTATTGGCTGGTTTTAAAGCAGGCGAAATTCGTGTGCTGGTGGCAACCGATATTGCTGCCCGCGGTATCGATATTGATCACCTGCCTTGTGTGGTGAACTTTGACTTGCCTCAAGTTGCTGAAGATTATGTACACCGTATTGGCAGAACCGGTAGAGCAGGTGCAACTGGCATTGCTCTTTCACTGGTTTCAGCTGACGAAATACCCCTGCTGCATGGTATTGAGAAACTCATCAAACACAAGTTAGACCAAGTGGCCGTACCAGACTTTAAGCCAAGGCATAATACCCCAGACTTGACGACAGCCACCCGCAATGGGCAGCTTCCTGGGCTAAAGTTATTTAATAGAAGACGGTAATCCAATATATTTTTTAAGATCGAAATCATTAAGAGGTCTATTACGCTGGTAATCTTCCCAGCTTTTACCAGCTTTAACCAAAAGTTCCTCCATGTCCGACTGGAAATCATACTTTGTAGATAATCAAAAACAGTTCGGTGGATTCACAAAGCAACTTCTAACATAGGCATGTATCTTAAAATTTAAAGCCTGTGCCAGAAAAAGCTCAACGTTGCTTCATATTCCAATTAAGTAAGCGGGGTGTCGACCCGTTGCGACCGTTACTATCCGTTCGTAATTTGAAACCCCAAGGCACTTGCAAATGTCACCCCAGCAATCCCAAGAAGGACACGAATGGGTTTTTTAAGATTCAGTGTTTTGCAATAATCATACACTTCTAGTCCCTTCCAAATCGCTATTAGTAGCCATGCAGGAGTCGTCACAATAAAAAACTCCTTCAGAGGTGGAACTTTTTTGGCTGGCGGTGGGCTATATTGGCATTTCTCTTGCTTCCACTGACATTGGACAGCTGCGGACCTACACGACTGCTCGCTCTTCAGATTACTACATGCTGCGTGCAGACGACGCACATAATCCTCATACTCTGCAACAGCCACAGCTTGTTGCCACATGAATGCAACTGGATCATGTCCATTTGCCTGAGACCACTGTGCAATCAGTGCAGTAAGCAAAAATGATGTTATTAATTTTCTCATAATGACTCGCAAGACGGCTGCTGAGGCTGCCCGCATTTTCGGGATTCATCGTGTGACTGTGGGCTGTTTGCTTTGTCAGCGGGCTCCGCTTTAGGCGCTTTAGACGCTTCCGATAGAGGCTCTCGACGTTCGAAGCTTCCAAGGATTCTCTTCTTAAGAAGCTCATCCGTGATGCGAGCTTTGCCCGAAATTCTCTCTTGTTCCTGCAAAGCCTCTACTTGGCCTAAGAACTCGCTTATCACAGCTTGAATAGTCCTAGCGCCTGGGTTTCGCTTCTGATCTTCATCAAGCATGAAGGGCAAATATTTCATGGCTACCTTTTGAATTTCAAGAATATCATTCTCGCTCAAAAACTCTGAGCGTTCGCAAAGTGATTGTTTGAGAGACCCCAAAGCTGCAGCTTCTTTCTCTGCCCTCGTGAGCTGGGAAAGAGAGATTTGAGAAATTCGGCTTAACAAAGCCGTATTGGTTAATGGATAATTGCTTGCAAACAAAAATGTCGACCGTGAAGTATCAATATCAATCCCGAGACCTATATGTTTTAAGTTCATTGATGATGGATCTGTAATTTTTTTGAATTCTGCTTGAATTTGCTGGCGCTTCACAAAGTTAAGGTCAAAACCGGTAGTTTGCCCCATCGAATCACTGAGATATTCTCCAGCTTCATCAAAAAAGATAACAGGATTTTTATAACCAGTGGTTGTATAGCACGCAGCTATTTTTCCTAACACCTCATCGTCAGACATCTTAATTTCATCATCTCCCATGTGCTGGGGCCCCAGAAGCTGTGATGGTTCAAGAGCAGCCATGCTAATTGTGCAAACTGGCACCCCAAGAGCCTCACCTAATTGCTTTACAAAGGTCGTTTTTCCGGTTCCCGGTGGGCCATAAAGATATGCCTGTACACGACTTCCCCGACTGGCAATGGAATTATCTCTAATTGCTGAAACTAAGAGTTCCAAGGCAGGTTGCTGATCTTCTGGGTAGCGACTAATTAAATCATTCACACGGTGGTCCAGAATCCGCTTAATCTCTTTGTCTCCTTCTTTATTTCGGTGAGAAATATTAAGAGTTTTTGTTGGAAATGCGAGGTATACCTGCTGCTTTCTTCTTAAAAACCTAAATGCTGCATCGCCCTGCTTCTGGGCCAATAGACTCATAATACTACGGTCAAGCGACTGGATTCTCTGACGAATATCTTCAGGCAATTCTTTGATTTTAGATTCTGATGTTTGAACGAGTTTATCCTGAACGTAGTTTAAACCCTCATTGAGATCCATTTTGGATTTTCTAACCGACTCAACAACATTGTAAGCAAAATTTGTAAATGCAGTTCCTAAAGCAAGAAGTGCCGAACTTGATGTGGCAGAAGGTGAATCAGATTTAGGGGATTCAGGCTCGGCCGTTGTTGCAGCCTCTGGCTTTGCAGGAATCAAATATTTTGAAGCCATGACAGTAATGGCCGTAAGACTACCAGCAACCAGTAGCTTGACGCTTTCCCATCCCAAATCCGTTGCAATTTTATAAACATCTCGACCACCGGTACAATAGCGCTGTTGAAGTTGTTCAAACTCCAGCTTTCTGGATTGAAGCGTATTCAAATTGGCCAAATTTTCTTTTTTCCATATCTGAAAACGTTCAAGGTCATTATCGCTCAAGGTTGTTTTAAGGTTAATGGATGAATGCTTTGAGCAATCGCTTGTATCCCCTGCGGCAACAGAAAAACTGGAGCCCAAAAGAGCAGCCATAAAAGATATAAAATTTAGATAAAACATCCCGTATTTTTAGAACAACAATAAACGCCTGTCAATAACATCTAATGACAGACGAGACAGGATAAGCGTCATGCATATGTTAGCAACTTGTAACTGGATATAAGGGACGCTAGAGTCCTAATACGCATTATAAATCCGTTTGAATCCCCATATCGACCTTAAGAGCAGGATGGCCCGTGTATAGATATTTCGCGTACATGGTGAGTCCCAAACAAAGAGTTCCCCAGAGCGCGCCTAAACCTACAACTGGATCATTCAGATAAACAACATAGGGTAAATTGAGCGCCGTTGTGACAATGCCAAGCCCTAATGCTTTCCAAGCAATTGCTTCCGTATTTTTAACCAAAAACAAGTAATACAGAGAATAGGCAGACGAAACGATGTTCACAGCCTGAGCTCCAAGCCCCATGACTTCAATGACTCGCGGAATTTGTGTTGAATTGCATTGTGTTCTATTAGACCCAGTAGCCGGCTGCGCAGCAGCTATCATCGATATAAATAGAAAAACAATCGATATCATACGAATCATATAAAGAACTCCCTAAGCTCACCCAGCGATTTTCGAAAATCATCATCATGTGAAATCACCAACAAAGCACCTGGGTACTCGCGAAGTACCCCAGTCACATGATTTCGTGTTTCCAAGTCAAGATTATTGGTAAGCTCATCCAAAATCAGTAATCTGGGTGTCTTCGCTGCAATTTGAGCCAAAGACAGCCTAGCTCTTTCTCCGCCTGATAATAGTCTCAATGGCAGATTGACCTCTTCGTTTTTTCGAAACAGAAAATCATTCAAAAAGCGTCTGATTTCAGCATGGGTCCATTGGGGTCTACAGGCCTGAATGTGTTCTAGGGCATTCCAGTCGGGCCTGAGATTTTGGTAATGCTGGTCCAAATAGCCAATGGATTCACTCGGTAATGAACGCCAAACACCAGTACGCCGGACCTGAGAGCCTTGCAAAATCGCTCGAACAAACGTTGTTTTACCAGAACCGTTATCTCCCATAATAGCCACGCGCTCGGTGGCTTTCAGTTGAAAGTTGATGCTAGTCAAAATAGGTCTGTCATAACCACAGGCGCCATCCGATACAAAAATCACGGTTTCGCTTGGGTTGATATCGCCCGATTCAATCGAGAATTTGGGCACAATGCTTTCTGGAATCCTGAGCTCAGAAAGTTGTCCGATTAAGTCTTCTCGTTCGTTTCGAAGTGCTTTTTTCTTGTTGCCAAAAGTTTCATTGGCTCTACTCACTTTTGCAGGGGATTTAACAGTCGGCCACTTGCGTTCTCGAATCGATTTTTCGCCTTTTTGACGACTTTTTTGAGCACGTTCTTGTTCTTTCATCAGGCGTTCATGTGTCTCACGTTTTTGCGCTTTGAGACCTGCAAGCTTGCTTTCAATCGTCTCTCGTTTAAGCCTGAGATTTTCCGTGAAGTCATCATAACTGTCAGAATAGATTTTTATGCGGCCAGTATCTAGATGCCACAATGTGTCTATGCAAGTTCGAAGCAATTCAGGGTCATGAGACACCACCAGCAGAGTTCCTTGAAAACCTCGAAGCATGCGCATCAAAGCTTTTCGATTCTTGATATCCAAATGATTGGTGGGTTCATCTAAAAGCAAAATATTCGGTTGCTGGCTTAAAGCCTGACTCAGAGCACACTGAAAGCGCTGGCTGCCGCTTAAAGCGTCCAAATCTTCAATGATTTGAGGCACATGCCCCAAAACAATATCTGGGCGCCCAGCGCAAAACTCAGCTATCATGCGCAGCAAAGTGCTCTTGCCTGAACCATTGGGGCCAATGATACCAATACTCTGGCCAGGATATATCTGGGCGTTAAAGTCTTCAAAACAGGTTTTATGGGGAAAAGATAAGCTAATATCTTCCAATAAAATGGGTCTATGCGTCATAAAGTGCTCTCTCGATGGGAAGGGGAAATGGGCTATCGAGAGCAGTGCTTCATGTTACGTATGACCTCCAGAAGAAGCTGAGAATCTAGCAAATTGGGGGCCTTGGGTCAATGAGTGTTGACGCTGGTGAATAATCAAACAAAGCTGGCGGCCTATGAAGAACTACTTTTTGATTCTATTCCTCCTATTTTCAGCTGCAGCATTCTCCGATGCTTTGCAGGATGGACAGAAACAGCTTCTGGATCAAAATGCCGCTATCTCGAAGCCCTATATATTCGAGCTTGGCGGTGAATCATTCATCGGTTTGCCTAACGTCTTTTCACCAAAGGTCTTCTTTGCTGATGCTGCTATTTTAAAAGTTTTCCCATTCAAAACGATGAAGAGCTTTCTAGAAATTGGCACAGGGACTGGATATGTGGCTATTTTTGCTGCCATGGCCGGGGTTAAGAAAGTGGTTGCCACGGATTTAAATCCTGATGCTGTGAAAAACACCAAAATCAATGCCTTGCTGCATGATGTTTCAGCCCGAGTCGATGTTCGATTAGGAGACCTGTTTCAGCCTATTCGAAAAGGCGAAAAATTTGATGTCATCTATTTTGACCTGCCATTCAACTCGACTGAACGCACTGAGTTGTCGAATCTAGAACGAGCTTTGTACGATACGAAGTCAGCGACTCTTGAGAAATTCTTGAAGCAGGGCCAGGGTTACCTGACAAAGAACGGTTTTGTTGTCTTTAATCGCTCTGAAGTCCTAAGCGACATGAAATTATTTTTTGCGTTGGTTAAAAAATACAACTGGAGGCTTGAAACCATCGGCGGACCTGTTGGGGATATCAAAATAACGACCTTTAGGCTTTCGCAAAGAATCGGAACTTAGATAAAAAGTATTTTATGATGAAAATCCAACTTCTACTAATTACGGCTCTATTTGGACTCAATTTATTATCGTCAAATGGTCCATTTTCGGACCCAAGACACCACGATCAGTTCGTGAGCTATTTTAAAGCCCGTGGCGTTTTAGTTGAAAGCAAAATGCATGGCTACATACAAACGGATTTGTCTAATTTGGTCAGAGACTTAAATCTATTATTTAAAGAAAATCACGATGATATTATCAATGTTTACCTAGGATCCCATGTAACGGTTTTAGGAAGTTCCAAGAGGCATATGGACCATATTGGAAGGGAACTATTTGGTCCCATCCAGATTTACCTGAATTGGCTCACCGAATTAGCCCCTAAACTTGGACTAAAATATTTAAGGCATCAGGTTTTTCCATCAACACAGGTCGTCAAAGTCTTACAAAGCCAAGACCCAAATGTAAGAGGAGTTACCATTGGTCGGATTTATTTTTCTGCCTTGGGACACTCCCAAATAGGTGCCCTCGAACTGTTTCAGGTAGCATTGTTAAATGGTGACCACCCACAAGATATTCGTCATACGTTTGAACGGGTCTATTCATCTGGTGATTCCAAGGTCGTCCCAATTGAACATGTTTCAATCGAGCTAAACAGCATTGAAGCGGTAAATGGTGTTCAAAAACATCTAAGCGAACGCGCTCAGCAAGATGCTTCTCTAAAACTCTACCAGGAGTCAGTATCCTATAACCCAGGCGATGGCAGTACCAATACAAAATTTATCATCGAAGGCGCAGGTAAGAAGAAGATTGTGGAATTGGTTCATTATGGAGACCTCAAATGACATCACCCAAAATACTTTTAGGCAAAAACGCCCTGGTCACTGGCAGCTCACGTGGCATCGGCCGTGATACGGCGTTAGCTCTTGCCCGTGAAGGCGCAAACGTGGTGATTCACGCCAACAAAGATAGATCCAATGCCATGGAAATGGTTGATGAAGTGAAAAAACTGGGTGTCGATAGCTTCTCAGTTATTGGCGATGTCGCATGCGAACAAGATGTTCAGCGGATTTTTTCTGAAATTAAAAATCGATGGCACACGCTTGATATTCTGGTAAACAACGCCGGAATCGTAGACGGTTCTCCCGCAGAGGAAATGCCGCTCGAGCAGTGGCGCCGCGTGATTGATGTGAATCTAACGGGGGTCTTTCTATGCGCCAGAGAAGCAGGCCGCATGATGATTGCTCAGAAGTCCGGTGGTTCAATCGTCAATATTTCTTCTATTTGCGGTCATGTGACGCTATCGCCACAAAATCAGTGCCACTATAACGCGTCTAAAGGCGGTGTTGGGATGTTGACCAAGTCTCTCGCGGTCGAGTGGGCGCGACATGGTATTCGTGTCAATACTGTCAGCCCAGGTTATATTTCAACCGATTTGGTAGCGAGAATGGATCACTTGCATCCACTTTGGCAGCAACGTATTGCCATGAGCAGGCTTGGGCAACCGGTTGAAATCGCTGAGATTGTGGCCTTCTTAGCAGGGCCTAAAGCAAGCTTTGTCACGGGAGCTGATTGGGTGGCCGATGGTGGTCATATTTGTTGGTGACAGGCGCGCCTGCCAATCAGCAGACTTGGATACTTTCACAATTCTGGAAATTGCCGTTTATAGTTCCTATAAGCAGTTCGTTTGGATGCCAATAAACCATCGTTTTTTCTCCTTGGAACGGACTTTGAGGTATGACCCTGGGTCAGGGTCAAGACCTATTTTATGGCCGCGTATACCAGATCCCCCTACCCTGACCATGACGCAACAGATGTCCCTCTGACACCAGTTTACTTAAGTGAAATTTGAGGGTGCTTTTAGGCGCACTTATTTCACCTTCAATTTCAGCCATAGTCAGACGGGTTCGATCTTCCAAAAGTTGATAGATTTTCTCCGATAACATAGGCAGCGATGGCATATTTGGGCTAGATTTCAGCTTCGCTTCCAGATTTCGTTTTTGCTTTTGAACGCATTGTAGGAAAAATCTCAACCAGGCATCATAAACTGGCGTATCTTCTTTCAACGTTCCCTGAGTTCTTCGAAGCGCTACATAATAACGGTCTTTATCAGCTTCAACGATGGACTCCATGGAAGCATAGGGCACATAAAGATAGCCCGCTCGAAGCAGTAGAAGAGTTGTTAGAATTCTGGACAAACGACCATTGCCATCTTGAAATGGATGAATCGCTAAGAAATGAACGATGAAAATCCCAATAACAACCAATGGATGCATGCTTTTGTCTTCTAAATGCTCCCTTGCCCATTGAACAAGCTCCTGCATCGCGCGAGGGGTTTCAAATGGAGTCTCCGTTGAAAATACAATTCCAATGCTTTTCCCGTCTGCATCAAATGCTTCTACGTGATTTGGGAACTTTTTATAATCACCCCGATGCCGTTGGTCCTTCGAGACATACTGAAGCAACCTTGAATGAAGCTGCCTGATATGATTTTCCGTTAGGCGAAGTTCTTCAAAAGAATCATAAACAAGATTCATGGCTTCCGCATAACCCGCAACCTCTTCCTCATCACGTGTCTTGAATGAATGAAGCTCAAGTCTATCTAATAAAACCTCTACCTCTTTATTTGAAAGCTTAACCCCTTCTATGCGGGTAGAAGAACCGACACTTTCAATCGTGGCGATTTTCCGAAGTTTGTTTAATCTATCGCGAGGAATGTTTTGTGAATTTCGAAATTCACCTTTAAATTCATCCACTTCGCTCATCATCTGCACCATTTCTGATGTCAGCCGTATTTCAACCGGCAATTGCGCCATTTCTAAGACTCCTTGGCCGATATTGGCCATTATTGTCTAATACTAGCCAATCTTGCCCAAAAAGTCCATCTTAAAGACTTTTTAACCACTTTTCCCACGCAGCATCAAAGACATCTGATGCTTCAAGGTTTGGCCAGTGTCCTGTTTCACCGCAGTTAACGATGCACATATTTTGAGGTTGAGAAAACTTGGGCCACAGCAACAATGGAACACTGTCATAGTCCAGCTCACCAGCGAGTAACAACACGGGTATGGAGATTTGATTCATGCCCTGTGTGATATCGTGCCCGGGCAAAACAGTGCCGAAAAAGTGACCCGCTATTCCATTATCGATCTCAATGCCTCTCCATAGGGCTTCCAAAAAATCTCTCGTCACGTTAAAATCTTTCCAGTAACGAGCAGCATCTGCTTCGAAAAGGCGTCTGGCTATCGTAAAAGTAGTGGTAGTGGTAACCCGACGCCTTGTCAAGGTATTGTACGCAGACCCTTGTTGTAAGCCCTGAAAAAGTGTCGGGTTACCACGACCATTTCTTGAGCACTTTGAATACGCGAATTCAGTTCTTTTTAAAACCAAACATCTTTGCAATCTGCCTGAAAGCCAGCATCACATCTATTCACCAGTGGTAATGCTAGCCCGACGCTTTTTCTTTTTTTTCTATGATTACGGTACTCATTTTGAAAAATCATAACATTGTTCCTGACTAAAAAAATTGTTTTGCTCGCTCAACGTGCATCTGGATACGTGTTTTCCAGCAATGAGTTTACATTAGACCAATGTTGACATAGCTAGATTTTTTATGAAACTACGAAGATTTGAACCTGAAGATATCAAGCAAATTGTCGCCCTTTTTTATGACACCGTTCACAGCGTCAATGCAGTTGATTACAACGAAGACCAGCGCCAGGCCTGGGCACCACAAGATACGAACAATGAACGGCGTGATCGGTTTTTAAAGAGCCTGCAAGAAAATATCGCTTATGTTGTCGATCTAGACGGCAAAATCATTGGCTTTGGGGATATGAGCAAAACCGGCTATCTAGACCGGCTGTTCACCCATAAAGACCATCAGCGTCAAGGCGTTGCAGCGCTTATCTATTTGCAGCTTGAACAAGATGCCCGGGATATGGGTTTGAAAGAGGTGACGTCTGAAGTCAGCATCACAGCAAAGCCTGCCGCTGAACGAGCCGGGTTTGAAGTGGTGAAGGCTCAAGATGTTGTTCGAAACGG
Source organism: uncultured Myxococcaceae bacterium (assembly GCA_964635635.1). Taxonomy (GTDB): domain Bacteria; phylum Myxococcota; class UBA727; order UBA727; family JABDBI01; genus CAZWPE01. Next base: position 702,748 of record CAZWPE010000001.1, read on the forward strand.
TGTAACTTTGAGAAACTACGTGATGAGAAAGGCGCTTTAGATCCAGCGTCGTACATGGTGCATATAGGTCAGATATTCATCGCCGAACTTGGCCCGAAGATAGCGTTCTTCTCGGTGAATAACCAAAATGTTAATAACCGGAACGAACAATGCCATGGCCAGAAGCCCCCAAAATGTATTCATAATGCAGGCCAGCCCAATTCCTAGAATCACAAATGACAGGTAAATCGGGTTTCTTGAGAATCGATATGGCCCGCTCTGAATAATACTGGTGGTTGGCTTCCAAGGTTTAATATCGGTTTGAGCTCGTTTGAATAGTTTGGCACAGCGCAAAAACAGTATCAGGGCAAATACACAAAGCGGAAGGCCGAATAATAACGAGTAGCCATCCACCAAAAAAGGCATCGGCATGAGTTGATTCAAACCCCTCGCCGTCAACACAAAGCAAATAAAAATTAATGGAGGTGGCGTGTAGACTCTTGGGCTGTCTTTCATATGAATAGCCTAGCAAAATGGCAGATGGCTTACCATGCATTAATCATGTTTGATGAGTTGGTTCTTAGTTTAACAACAAAGAAGCTTGTAGTTATTGCGGCGATTTCAGTTCTAGAATGATGTTTTAAATGATAGATATAAAAGTGCTATGAACGCAAACCCCTTATTACTTGAGCTGCCCATGCCTATTGAGACCAAACGGCTGCTGTTGAAACCACCTGAGCCAGGTTCAGGAAAAGCATGCAATGAGGCTATCATTGAATCCTTTGCAGAATTACATGCATGGATGCCATGGGCCAAAAATCCTCCCACACTCATTGAAACGGAAGAATTTGCCAGACAGGCCGCTGGCAAGTGGATTCTACGAGAGGATTTAACACTCTGGATTTTCGAGAAAGCCACAGGTGAATTTCTTGGTGGAACGGGATTCCATCGAATGAACTGGCAAATTCCACGGTTTGAGATTGGCTATTGGTTGCGAACCAGCAAGACCGGTCAAGGCTACATTACCGAAGCTGTCGAAGCGTTGACAAAATATGCCTTCAAAATTTTAAAAGCCAAACGAATTGAAATCCGTTGCGATGACACCAATTTGAAAAGCCGTGCTATACCCGAGCGTCTTGGATATCAGCTTGATGGGATTCTAAAAATGGAGGCTTTGGCAGCCGATGGAAGTGTTCGGAATACCTGTGTCTATTCTTGTTTAGAATTGTCAAACCTCAAAAAATAGCTAACGATTTCAAAATGCTCCCGATTTTTCTTCAAGGTCTGATGATTGGCTTTTCTCTGGCGGCCCCGGTTGGGCCTATGGCTACGTTGTGCATTCAACGAACTTTGATTCAAGGCCTCTCATTTGGATTATTAACGGGCATTGGAATCGCTGTCGCCGATGGAGTCTATGGACTGGTTGCAGCTCTAGGCCTCACAGCTGTTTCTGACTTTTTGATTGCTTATCGGGGTCTGCTTGGCGTTGTGGGTGGGCTATTTTTGCTGTGGCTCGGCTTTAAAACCCTGAGAACACCCGCCAAGCCAGTGGGTTCATTAGATGCTCAGCGAACAAGCAGGTTATCCGCTTTTTCATCCGCTTTTGTTCTAACGCTAACCAACCCGATGACCATTTTGACTTACATCGCCATCTTTTCCAGCATGGCTATCACAACGGATGGCTCTAATTTGTCAGGTCTTGTTCTGATTTCAGCTATTTTGACTGGCTCTTTTGCTTGGTGGGTCTTCTTGTGTGGGCTGGTGTCGATGATCAGACATCGCTTGCCTGCTAAGACCATGTGTTGGATTAACATCGGTTCAGGAGTCATCTTGATTGCTTTTGGGCTATATACGACTGGGATGCAGGTTTTATGACGGAATTTAACTCACGCAGGTTTCAAACCTTGAAAGATCTTAACCTGCCAATAGGCCACTTTGCTGTTACCGGCAGTGGTCCATTGGGCGTCCGGAATCTACGAGAGATTGGCGATATTGATGTCATTGTTAGCCAGGAACTCTGGAATACACTCTCGGCTCTTTATGGCGTAATAACCACAAACAATGTAGAAAAAATTGTCATCCCCGGAAAAGACATCGAGGCATTTCATGAAGGTTCGTTTAACGCTGACATAATACCTGGTGCACCGACCGTTGCTGAACGAATAACTGAGGCCGAAGTCATTGATGGAATTCCATTTGAATCACTGGAACACGTCTTATTTTACAAACGCCATATGGGGCGAGATAAAGACTTGAAGGATATTGAAAAAATCAATCGGTTGCTTGGGCAACGCTACTCAATTGCAGAAATGGTAGCCTTAATCGACCGAGGATTTGCAGGGGATGACATTACAACCAAACCTGTTCTAGGCGTTGATGACGACACTATCATGGCTCCGAGCCCAGCTGCCCTGCTCGCTGATCCGACCACTGTCATCGGTACGGCAGAAGTGGATGGCAGGCTTGTGGCCATCAGTGTTGCCATACCGAAAGCTAAATTTAACCCCCAAAATCCAGATCCGAAAACTGTTTATATTTACTACGCGGCCGTTGAACCTTCTTTGCAGGGCCGTGGATTGATCGCGGTAGCAGCACGTGTGCTTGAATCGAAGCTGAGAGCGCTGGGTTATGCTTATTTAGAACAAGATTGCGTCAAAGATAATGGATATGCTGACACCATTTCACGTGCATATGCCGGTGCCATTGTTGAGCAGTATGACCATAGCAAATATCCTGAAATTGGGCCTCAACGGTTCTTCAGGATAGATCTGAACCGCCTGGCAGATACAAGAGTGTCTTCCTGAAGAAAATCTCATCGACATTATTCGGATTTAAGCCCGACACAAAGCCGCACCTGACAAAACCCATTCGGCGATGCCACTCCTGAGCTTCTGGCATAATTGATTCAGCCGAGGAGATGATGGATTCGTGGCCCTCAGCGCGAACTTTGTTTTCCAGGAATTGCAGCAGTGCCTTGCCGATGCCTTGTCGCTGATGAGCAGGCGATACTTCAATCACGCCCATATAGGGTATCTTGCTCCAAAGATACTCCATACGCAGGTATCCAACCGGCTTGCCGTCTAATTCTGCAATCATGATTTCGCGATGGGAAATCTTATTGCGCATGATTTCAGGCTTCTTGATGGAGAAGTCCTGGCTTATGCACCAATCAATATCGGCATCAGTTGCAAATCGAATGTTGAGGTTCATAAATTCTCCAATGTGTTTCTGGAAACATGCATCAAATAATGCTTCACAGGATGCCATGGCGCGATGAATTCATTAACAATCCTGAAACCGACTTTTTGATAGACATGTATGGCACGCAGATTACTGGCTTCTGGATCAATGATGAAATCAGTTGCTTCCGGGAAATTAGTCACCAGGAAATCTTTGATCAACTTGGTTCCAAAACCCTTTCCCGTCATGTTCGCATCGCCAATAAAGATATCCATCGAGATGGCATTTGGTCCCACGAATTCTACATTTGAAAAGTCAGCGTTAGTTTGGTCTACAGGACGCGACATTAGGAATGCAAATGGCTTCCCATCAACTTCTGCAATCCAAAGTTTAGTTTTGCTTGATTTTCCAGCAACAAAATTTTCCAATCCAGTTAGGGTATTTTGCAAACCCTCTCCATGTATCCACTCAGCATTATGCGGCTGCTTCAGCCAGCCATGGATTAATGGCAAGTCGTTCGTTTCAACAAGTTTGTAAGTAAACACACTCATTAAAAAACCTTCAAAATCATTTTTACATCAACAATCTTATGCCCGTGAATTCGGAAAAAATCAGGCGTTGTGCCGACTTCTTTGAAGCCAAACTTTTCATACAATTTTTTTGCAGGAATATTGTTTTCAAATACAAACAGCTCTAACCAATCAAGCTCGGGTTGTTCTTTGGCCCACTGAATGGCGGTTTGCATCAATTGGCTGCCATACCCTTTTCCACAATGCGACCGTTCAACCCCCATTTGTAGCGTGGTTCGGTGCAAACATGTTGGGAGTTCAGGTTCCTGACGCAGAACTAGATGTCCACGAATCTCATCTCCGTCTAATAACACCCAAACACGCCGCCAGCCTGGCTGCGAAAGTGGCCTTTCCCATCTTGCTTTGGCATTCTGCTCAAGAGTAGAATATGGCACATCGAAATGGCCTTCATGAGGCGCGAAAATCGTCTCCAAGGTCTTTCCAGACTCATTTTCCTGACGCAGAACATGCTCATAGTATTTTTTCAAATCGGACAATTGAGCGGGACGTATTTGAGTCATAGGTTCACCGTTTTCGAATAAATCGCAGTATTTCTAGGTGTCCCATCGACTTTAACATCATTCATCTTCAGGATGGCATCTAGCTGATACCCAAGGCGTTCAGGGATTTTGCGGCTGCGAAGGTTATCTTCATCACAACGAATCTCAATGCGCTTAGCCTTCAGAATATCAAACGCGTAATTCGTGAGTGCCTGGGTGGCCTCTACCATATAGCCCTGCCCTGTCTTAGAAGTCCTAAGCCAATAGCCAATTTCAACGCATGGAACTTGCCAGTTGATTCGACGAAATCCGATGCTGCCAACAAATTCGCCGGTAGCTCTATCAAATATCCAGAAAACCAAGTCCTCGCGGGTTCTCCAATTCTCGGCAGCCTCTTTTGTAAATGCTTCTGTCTCTTCAACAGTTGGGCGAGTATGCGCCCAGGGCATCCAAGCATGAAGCTCATCAAATGATTCTAGGATCGCTGCATTAACAGCTGCGCCATCGCCCGCATGAGGTGGCTTCAGCAGCAAGCGGGATGTTTCAATGGGAACCAGTAGTTCAACGGACACAGACATAAGAATATTCAGCAGTATCACAATAAGCTTGCGAAAGTCAGAGAAAACCAGCCTTAGGCATTGTCCATCGATTTTGAATAAGTTAGAAAAAATCTTATGCCAACTCCCAATCTAAATCAAATAGAGCATTTACGTTCCGCGGAATTACAAGCAAAACAATTATTTGATGAAATAGACAAACGGAAGTTGGTTCGACCAGGCATCACAGAAAAAGAACTCAATAACGAAGTTTTTGAACTTGCTTATGAAATGTTTGGGATTCGAAAATATTGGCACAAACGCATTGTTCGAGCGGGTAAAAACACACTCTGCCCTTACAAAGAAAATCCACCAGATTTAATAATTCAGGCTGATGACATTTTGTTTTTCGATTTTGGACCGGTATTTGACGACTGGGAAGCTGACTTTGGAAGGACCTATGTACTTGGATCCGACCCAGACAAACTTCGATTGAAAGACGATATTGAATGGGCTTGGAATCAAACCAAAGCATATTTCGATCAACACCAAGATATCACCGGAAACGAATTGTTCCGCTACGTCAATAGCCTAGCGGTTTCCAAAGGCTGGTCTGTAGGGCAAGAACACTGCGGTCATTTGGTGGGTTTTTTCCCTCATGAACGCATCCTTGGCGAGAGTCGCCAGCATTACATTCACCCTGAAAACAAAACACCCATGAGGCAACCAGACCCAACAGGACAGACCAGAAATTGGATATTGGAAATCCACTTTGTGGATAATCAAAAACAGTTCGGCGGATTTATGGAGCAGCTATTAACATAGGAGGAATATTTTCAAAGCAAATATTCGCCATTTTATGCGTTTATATAACTCCTTTAAGAGTGAATCTGGCATTTCAAAAACGCTTTGAGTTATACTCAAACCATGAAAACAAAAATACTTGCTTTGTCTGTTTTGATTTTTTTAGCTGCTAACTGTGGAGGAAACTCTTCACTGCCAAGCCTCCAAGATGCTCTTCAAACATGTTTGAAAAGCAGCGGCTGTGATACAAATCAATGCAACAGTATCGCAACCAACCCACCAGGGACCTCAAAAGGCCAACCAGTGAGTCAATCCTGCCAAAATGCCACAAATGCAGCTCTGCTGATTTGCTACTCGCAAAACTGCGATAACCCGATCAAAGATATTAAATGCCTTGTTGGATATGGAGATCAACTCGTTACTGCCGGATGTCCATAATTAATTTTTAAGTAATTTAGACTAGTATGCTAAGGGCGAAGTCTATGAAACACCTCGTCCTGATTCATGGCATCATGGGGTCATCCCGCAATCTTGCGAGTTTTGCTAAACGTTTGACTGAGCGATTTCCTGATTGGCAAGTTCATATGCCTGATCTCAGCCATACAACTCCGACAATTAAAGCGACAGCAAATGAAGTTTTGGCTTGGATCAAAGAAAATCATATCCAGCCAGATATGATTATTGGTCATTCATACGGAGGAAAAGTCGCTTTAGCACTCGGTGAAATGATACCCGTTCAACAAATATGGGTCTGGGATGCAGAGCCTGGATTTAGAAAGCCAGGCAAAACAGATGAAATCATCACAAAACTCAAGACCATCAGCATGCCACAACCAAATCGAAAGGCTGTTCAGGAAGCCATGTATTCTCTGGATTTACCTCGAGATATCATCGCTTGGATGCTCATGAATCTAGTGGACTCGCCGGAAGGCATTCGGTGGCGATTTGATTTCAATACAGTTGAAGCCATGCTTAAATCATTCCGTGAAACAGCCTTTGCACCACCTGAAAACACGGACTTCATTAAAGCCGAACATAATTCTCATATGCATCTGCCAATAGGACCTAGGGTCCATTTGCTTGAGAACGCAGGCCACTGGGTACATGTGGATAACCCAGATGGCATTTTAGATATTATGGCGAATAGTCTTCAAGTCTGAGGATAATCTCTCGGAACATAGAAATATGCTCTTGCGGAAAACAGAGCCGCTGCCAGTGCCATCAAACCAGCGAATACCCAAAAGAACTGCTCAAGAGGCAACTCTGCAAATTTGGCCAACATAGCCACGAGCAAGTTACCAAATGCCACAGTTAACAGCCAAAAGCCCATAACTGTTGATTTCATGCGTTTTGGTGCCTGCGTATAGGCAAATTCTAAACCGGTAATGGAAACCAAAACTTCAGCGATTGTAATCAGAGTGTAGGGAATCATCTGCCACAAAACATGCAATTGATTTCCTCTGTCAAGCTCTGCTTGCAATAATGCAACACCCACAAATGCCAAACTAGCGATTCCCATCCCCATCGACATGCGGGTTAAGGGTTTAAAGCCACCAAACAACTTCGCCATGATTGGAATCAAAAGCATGACTAAAATTGGGTTAATACCCTGGATTTGTGATGCCAAGAGCTCCCAAGAGCCAATTTTAAGATTCATCATCTGAGCTTGACGAATCCACGATGAACCATGCTGATCAAAAAGTGCCCAAAAGATACTCACAAACAAAAAGACAGTCATAATCCGCAACACAGCCTTAGTTCCTTCAATCGCCTCTTCACTAAACTGCTGTTGCAGACGTGAACCACCACTCATCGAACCACCTGAACCGCCTACATAACCTGGCACTAGCCCTAAGCTTGTTATACGCATCAACACACGACGAGCCCAATCTTGAATCGCTGCGAGCGATACTGCTAAAAATCCATCATCTCGAACTTGATTTTGACGAACCTGAAAAAGAACCAAACCAATCATCACGCTCGCCAAAGACACAGCCAGTGCAAACGACCATGACACTTGCATCGTCAATGGCAGCGAACCTACACTCATGAGAAAACACACTGAGCTTGAGGCATCCAAAACCCCTAAAAACCCACTGGGTCTTGCAGGAATATGTACAAATCTATGACGTCCCATCCAAAATACAAGGGTTGCAACAAGCATCAGGACACCCGGAATTGCGAATGCCACACGCCATCCAAAATATTTTTGAATCAACGGAATCAATAATGTCGCAAAAAACGACCCAAAGTTAATCATGAAATAAAACAATTGATAGACTTTCGGAATCAAATGCCAGTTTGATTTTCCAAATTGGTCACCTACATACGCTGATACGCAAGGCTTAATCCCACCCGCTCCAAAGGCAATTAAAGCCAAACCGGCATACATACCCGTCAAGGACCCTTCAGTCGAAGACAAAACCAAATGTCCAAGGGTATACACAATCGAAAACCATAAAATCGTATTGTACTTCCCCAGTAATCTATCTGCGATTACAGCGCCTATCATGGGGAAAGCATACACACCCGTAATAAACAAATGGATAATCGACGTTGCAACATCTGCCGATCCCTGCAGCGCAACAATGTAGGTATACAAAATGGCATGCATCCCATAGTAACTGAAGCGTTCACAGCCTTCGTTTCCTACAATATAGGGAATTCCCTTAGGCCAGCCTTGCTCTGTCGGTGATGGTGCGGTACGATACTGGGTCATGCTCATGAAAACGACCTGCCTTTGTTTTATGTACTCATTGCTAGTCGCTTGTGGCGCTTCAGGTGTTCGAATTTCTTTCGACACAAAACCTAAAGCCTCCACTTTCAGTATAGAACTCGCCACAACTGCTGCTAGGCAAGAGCAAGGCCTCATGAACCGAAAAATGCTCGCCAAAGGCTCCGGGATGCTGTTTATTTTTTCCGATGAACAAAACAGATCTTTTTGGATGAAGAACACCCTGATCCCACTCGATATCATTTTCATGAACTCAAAAAAGAAAATCGTCGGGATTATTCGAAACGCCAAACCCCAAAGTCTTGAGTTGCTAAGCGTTGCAGCACCTTCTCAGTATGTCCTCGAAGTTAACGCAGGAGAAGCAGACCAAGCAGGGCTCAATGTCAACCATCAAGCTTCTTTTTGACGCTGCCTAATCGATACAGCACACCCACCATCCAACAAGCTACCACCAAGCTACTTCCACCATAACTTACAAAGGGAAGAGTAAGTCCCTTGGTTGGCACCAACCCCATGACCACAAAACAATTCAAAATTGCCTGAATTGTAATCAAGGCTGTAAAACCAGCAGCCAAGTAGGCTTCAAATGGATCTTTCACTCTCAAGGCAATCTTAAGTCCAGCATACATCAGCGTCACAAAACAAAGAACCACTAATAAAATGCCCAAGAATCCCAGTTCCTCACCAATCACCGCTAAAATAAAATCGGTGTGTGCAGCGGGTAAAAAATAGAGTTTAGAAGGCCCCTGCCCCAGCCCCTTGCCAAAAAATCCACCTGAACCCAGTGTCATTAAACTCTGTACCACTTGGTATCCACCCTCTTGTCGATGTGCCCAAGGGTCTAAAAACGCCACAACACGTGCCATTCGATAAGAGCTTGTAGCGATTATTCCAACTGCTGCTGGTATAGCAATCATAATCGCACCCACCAAATAAGCAATTCGAGCCCCACCCACAAAAAGCATCGTGAAGGTTACAAGCGCTGCAATCACTGTGGTTCCAAAGTCAGGCTCTAGAAGTAGGAGACCCATCGCAACACCAGGAAGCAGAACATGTGGAATAATCCCCACACGGAACAAAAGCATCTTTTCGCCTTTTTTGGCCAAAGACATTGCTAAATAAACAACCAGTGCTGCTTTAAAAACTTCACCTGCTTGAAGCCTAATCGGACCAAGTCCAATCCACCTCGAGGCTCCACCCGCTGACTTCCCCAGTCCTGGAATCAATACCAGCACCAAAAGAAAAAGTGCTATCCCATAAAATTGATAGGCATATTGCCGATAATATTTTGGGTCAAAATAAACAGCAAATCCGAATGCACCTGCCCCAACAACCAAATAAGCCAATTGTCGTTTCAGGAAGAAAAGCTGGTCATGGTAACCAAAGTGCGCCATCACTCCTGAACTCGAATACACAATTACAATTCCAAGCAAGACCAACACACTCGTTGAAATCAACACCAATTTAGAGAGCATTAAAAATCTCCCTAAATACTTCTCCGCGATGCTCGAAGTTTTTAAATTGGTCATAACTAGCACAGGCCGGTGAAAGTAAAATAGTGTCGCCAGGTTTGGCATTCTCTATCGCAAGCTCACAAGCGGTTTGCAAATTGCCAGCATTTATGACCACGGACCCCTCACCCTGACCCTCTCCCGCAAGGGGAGAGGGGAATGCAGCTAGAATCTTCGGAGCATCTTGCCCAATTGCATAAACAGTTTTCACTTTGCCTCGAGCAGCTTGAACAATAGGCTCATAAGGCAAGCCCTTACCGAGCCCACCCAAAATCAAATGCACACCCGATTTAAAACAAGCCAAAGCCGCCAATGTTGAATCCACAGTCGTCGATTTTGAGTCATTGACCCAAGTGACGCCATTTTTAGTCCCCAGAATTTCTAAACGATGCGCAATGCCTGGAAACGTATCTAGACCCTGCTGAATTAACTCATCAGGAACCCCTAAAGCCTGGGCTGCCAAAATGGCGGCTCGCATGTTTTGAAGGTTATGCTCGCCGAGCAGTTTTGGGGAGGCATTAAATCCCCCCAGCCCCCCCTTTTCCAAAGGGGGGATAGAAACGCCACCTGGGCGTAGTAAATCAAAAATCTTTCGCTTCGTTTCATAATACGCCTCAATACTTGGATATCGCTCCAAATGATCTGGCGACAGATTAAGCAAGACCGCTACATCAAGTTTGAGTTTTGAAATCGTCTCAAGCTGATAACTCGACAGTTCGAGGATTCCATACCGAGGCTTCTCCCCCGCCGTGAGGGCCTCACACAAAGGCCTCCCCAAATTGCCGCCCACAAAGCTTCCGGGCATCCACAAATTTACGATATGACCCAACAGCGCCGTTGTGGTTGACTTGCCATTGGTTCCCGTAATGCCAACAAACTTGCAATCCGGTAAACTGCCTACCGCTAAATCGATTTCGTTTAATACAGGCAATCCAGCCTCAAGCGCAGCTTTGACCGCAACATGTGTTCTAGGTACGCCCGGTGACAAAATCACGGCTTCGCACGCCAACATATTTTCTGGTGTCAAACTTCTGTCTGAATCATCCAAAAATACTGCCTGTTCACCGCGCTGGATCAAAAAATCATACGCAGCTCGACCAGACCGACCTTTTCCTGCAATTGCATACTTCATGGCACTACCTAAGTTTCAATGAAGCCAGTGCTAGCATGGCCAACATCCCAGCGAAAATCCAGAAACGAACAATCACTCTTGGCTCAGGCCAACCCAGTAGTTCAAAGTGATGATGAATCGGAGCCATTCTAAAAATACGCTTGCCGCGCAACTTAAATGAAGCAACTTGCAAAATCACACTGAGTGCTTCAATCAAAAACGCGCCGTGCAATAATGCTGAAAGCAGCTCATTCTTGGTCAAAATAGCCAGCATGCCCAAAGTACCACCCAGCGCCAAAGAACCCACATCACCCATGAATATCAATGCAGGGTACGCATTGTACCAGAGAAATCCTATGCCAGCGCCAATCACCGCACCACAAAACACTGAAAGCTCTGATGCACCAACCACCGGAGCAATACGTAAATATTTGGCGATATTAAAGTCGGCAAGTGTTGTTCCTGCGGCATAGGCCAAGACCAAAAACACACTGCAGCTAATCAAAACTGGGCCAATTGCAAGACCATCCAAACCATCCGTCAGATTCACAGCATTTGACGTCCCAAGCAACAGAAACAACCCAAAAGCCATATAAACCAGAACAGGCAACTCAGGGTGAAACCGTTCAAATGCCACAAATGGAATATTGATTTCACTCGAAAATGGCATGGATTCAAAATTGCTCGCATAAATCGCCATGGCTGCAGCGCCAATCACCAATTGCCAAAATAACTTCCAGCGCCCTGAAAGCCCATCTGAACTTTTATGTTTTATCTTTTGATAATCATCATACGCACCTATTAAGCCATATCCAATGGTAACTAATAGCAGAACCCAAATCCCAGCATGCATGAGGTCAGACCACATCACAGTAGAGACTGCGATGGCGAACAAGATTAAAACGCCCCCCATCGTCGGCGTACCTTTTTTCTTGTGATGGTCCTGAGGGCCTTCCTTGCGAATCTCTTGTCCAAATTTGAAAATTTGCATCCGCCTAATAAACCAGGGGAACAAAAAGATACTCAACAAAAGAGCCGTCAACGATGCCATGATTATTCTGAACGATGGATACCGCAGAACATTGAGAACCTTGAATACCGTATGGTACTGCTGGAACAGGTAGAAGAACATCCTAGTTATATAACCCTTCTCTTAACTTTGAACAATATTTTACTGGTTGAGCACTAAGCGGCATGGAACAAGTTCGATTCTCATCTCCACTGGTTTATGAAGGTAATCTATTTTGGTTGATTGTTGCATTGATCATACTACTGCCTGTGGGTGTGCTTATGCTAATGCGCCGGGGATATTTCACGCACAACAATTCGCGATTTAGAATAAGATACCATGGCAGTTGGTCTTGGCTTTATTTCTGGGGCCTTGTATGTTTCCCTGTAGCTATCTGTTTATTGATTTTTAAGGGAACAGATGTTGTCGAAACTGAAAACGTATAAACGCATCGCACTTGCAGAATCTTGCACAGGGGGCGCTCTCGCAGCCCATATCACCGCAAAGCCAGGTGCCTCAGCCTATTTTGCAGGCTCGATTGTTTGCTATCAGGAACACGTCAAACGCGATGTTTTGGGTGTCTCAACTGAATCACTTGAGAAATACGGCGCAGTGAGTGAACAAGTCGCCCTTGAAATGCTTTCCGGCGTTCTTAGTGTAATGTCCGCAGATTTTGGTATTGCAGTCACTGGATTTGCTGGCCCCGAAGGCGGCACACCCGAAGCACCTGTGGGTACAGTGTGGCTTGCCTGGGGAGAGCCAGGTGAAACGCCACATACCCAATGCCTAAAACTATCAGGCAGCCGGAGGCAAATTATTCAACAAGCTGTGCTGTCTGCGGAACGCTTTATTTCCCCATCAGTTTCTTAAATGCCTGAGTGACTTCAGCTGTTACCCGCATTAATCGATCTTGTTTGTACCTTGAACCACCGTAATTATTATCGGACGCAACAAAATAGATTTCTGAAGCACCTAGTTTTTCGCTGACTTGCTCAATCTGACCATGTCTTGCTTGCTCTATTTCCTTCTTAGAAACAACTTCCCTTAATATTTCCTCTGGGGAACCATAAGTCATACCGATTGAAATTATCTCATCTGAATCAAATAAATTAACACAATTGATAACCCTCGTTGGAGCTAAAAAATAGTGAGCGTTGTACCCAAAACCAGTTTTTCGGGATGCAACAGGAGGAAGATGCTGCGTTTGAAAATCCTCGAATGATTTGCCTGGTTTCAGCTTCCTTCTAAGCACACTGATAACCTGAGGCGTCTTTGAACGATAGTTCCAAGCAGCCCCCCAATCGTGAGCAGCCCAAGCAGCATATAGGGAGAGTGCTGGGATTAAAATATCCGTCCAGAGCATTGGACCCGCATTATCTAATGCAAAGTTATGCGCCTCAACAATTTGCCGAACATGTCCAAACGCCGCTCCCCACATGAATACAGTTTCAACAATAATAATACCTAATGCTAACCCAAAATTAAAATACCAGGCCGCAATCAGTGCCCCAATACCAACACCCAAATTTGCCATTGCCACTTCAAATTGGAATGGGCTTGTCTGCCAACCGATGGCTGCAGCAGCAATCTCAGGAAATAATGCGTGAAACACTCCCGCCCAAAGGCCACTGACTCCTATAGGGAAAATTAATAGGTAAATTAAGAGTGTTCTGGCCACTGGTTCACGAAATCTCAACCATTTCACTAATGTTAACAAGAATGCGATCAGAAGCATCCATAAAGGTATATTTGCAAGAATAAGTTTAACTATCTCAGTTCCCATTATAACACTAATAACATGCTCAGATTTCCAATGGCCACTGGAGCATAGCATTTTAAAAACTACTCCTCTTGGCATACTAAGTTAAAGCCCATAGAAGGGAGCGCATATGCGCCGCCTCTACAACCTCACTTTCAGTCTCTTTGCTTCTCTGAAGCTGACAGTGCTGATTTTAAGTGGCCTGGCAGCTGGACTATTCGTGGGAATGTTCTGGGATCAAACAAAAACACCGCAAGAACATTTGGAGAAGTTTGCAAATCCTTGGGTGCAAAAACTATTCATGTTTTTGGAGCTGGGGGATGTGTTTCATTCTTGGTGGTTTGGAATGCTGGTTTTACTCCTAGCCCTAAACCTGATTGCATGTTCCATTGCGCGCTTGCCCAAACTTTGGATTGATGCCCGCAATCCACCCAAAAAACACGTTGGAAAATACATATCGACACTCTTAGTTAAACATATACCAAAACATATTTTTTCCAAAAAAGAAGAGCGTTGGTCTGAAGGCGACAGCACATATGTGTTCTTACAAAAACACGCTTATTCACGTTGCGGTGTTTACATTATCCACACAGCACTTTTATTCATTATGTTTGGGTCAATCTTTGCGACTCAAACTGGAATCGACGGTATCATAGCCATTCCAGAAGGTGAATCTAGACAGCTTGTAACCGCGAAAGGACCCGGCGGAAAATCTTACTCTCACCGACTTGGATTTTTAATCAAATGCGATGACTTTAGACTCAAGACCTACACCGATGGCTCCCCTATGGAGTATGAATCTGACCTGTCGATTTATGCGCCAGACAATCTGAACACGCCCATTGTTAGCAAAACCATTCGCGTCAATGATCCACTCGAATACCAAGGTTACACATTTTATCAGGCCTCATATCAAGCATTGGACGGCGAAAAGAAAGCAAATTTGCGTGTTGGACCTCATGGCGGTAAACTCGAGCCCCTCACCCTAGCCCTCTCCCACAAGGGGAGAGGGGACATCACCGTGACCGAGTTTTACGAAGATTACGCTGGCCTAGGTTCTGCAGTTCAAATCCAACATGGCGATGCGCAATTTGTAGTCTTTAGAAAATATCCAAATTTCGACTCACAAGTAAGGCGCGGAGATTTCGATATCGTGTTTACAGGCTTTGATGAGCCCTACGCTACCGGTGTCAGCGTTGGCAAAGTACCTGGGCTTAATGTTGTATTTTTTGGGTTCATTCTTATGTTTGTCGGTTTCTACGTATGCTTTGGAATGAACCAGCGCCGATATTATGCAAAAATAACCCGTTTATCAAATGGGGACTTTGAACTAAGCCTTTCTGGAAAGTCATATCGATATCCTCAAGCCTTTGAGAAGGAGTTTGATCAAATTGTTAGTCAGCACTGCTCTTTATAATACATGTGGGGCTTCCTATGTCCTCGCATTATTTCTTTATGCATTCAATCTTAGTCTTGGGCGCGCATTACTTCAAAAATTAGCCACCACGCTCACTGCCCTAGGATTTCTGATGCAAACCATTGGTATGGCATTTCGTTGGATTGAAGCTGGCGAAGTTGAGCTAGCCGCATACATTCAAAGCACGGGTGAAGTTCCTACTGGAACACACTATTGGCAAATTTTAACCCAGCACCCACCGTGGTCAAATTTATATGAAATCATGGTTTATATGGGGTGGGGTTTGGTGCTCGTCTTCTTGGTATCTGAAGTCAAATGGCGTCCTCGATTTGTGGGTGTATTCGCCTTGCTTCTTGCACTCACAGCACTGGGTGTTGCATCACTCGTAGATACGCAGATTAAACCACTTGTACCGGCTCTCAAGAGTTGGTGGATTATGATTCACGTCATTTCAGCATCCATTGCTTATGCAGCAGGAACGATTGGCGCTATCGCGAGTTTGCTTTATTTAATTAAAGATGAAGCGCGTGTTCCAGTGCAAAAAATAGCCTCTGGCATGATGGCTGTCAGTGCGTTGATTTGCCTTATTTTAGGGCGTGGTTTCACGCTTTTTGCCACGCAAAGTTATCAAGCCAAAGGCGTTACATCGCCTGGGGTTGGCTGGCTTTTGTTACTCACAATCAGCCTGAGCGTTGTCGCGACTTGGAAACCAAAGCTCTATTTTGGAGCGATGGCCTCCCTTCTTTTGACCATGGGGCTGATTTTGGTCAATGGCAATGTCAATATTTGGGACATGGCTTTGTTTTCAATCATCGCTCTTGGACAACTTTTTGTTGGATCTGCATTATTAAAACCAGAACTTATTCGAAAACTCGTGCCATCAGCCGAACAACTCGATCACATTGCTTACTCAAACATTTTGGTGGCATTTGGGCTGGTCGCTGTTGTTCTGGTAACCGGAGCCTTATGGGCACATTATGCCTGGGGTCGTTACTGGGGATGGGATCCTAAAGAAACCGGTGCGTTGGTCATTTGGATTACTTACGCTCTGTACTTACACACCAGACTGACCTATGGTTGGAAGGGTCCCCGCTCAGCCGTGGTTGGTATTTTTGGCTTCTTTGTAATCCTCGCGGGATTCTTAGGAGTTAATCTCGGCTGGTTTGCCGACGGACTGCATAGTTATGGAAGCTCTTAGACTCGAAAAAGCCCGATTTGTCCTCTCGGTCCCCGATTGGAAATTATTGCCCGAAGCAAAGTGTCCCGAAATTGCTTTCTTTGGACGTTCCAATGTTGGCAAATCATCATTGCTCAACTACCTAGCTGGCCAATCTGCTCTGGCGCGTGTTTCTAAAACGCCAGGCCGAACACAAGCACTCAATCTTTTTGAAGCAACGCTTCAAAATAAACCTATGCAGCTCATTGATTTGCCCGGCCACGGTTATGCCAAGCTTTCGCTCAAACAGCGCGCTGAACTTTCAGAAATGATTTCGGATTATTTGGCAAACCGTCAGGGCCTCACAGGCCTCGTGCATCTACTGGACTGCCGCCGTGACCCAACTCCCGAGGATATTGCCTTGAGTCAACAATTCCGAGGCGGGTTAGAGCACTACTGGGCAGTCTTAACTAAGTGCGATCAGATTCCTGTTTCCAAACGACGAGATACCCAAAAACGGTTTGCAAAGTTACTAGAGATTCCCGTCGAACACTGTTTTATGATTTCCGCCTTCAAGAACTTTGGCCGAGAAGATTTGCTTAAAGCTCTATGATTCAGGTTGTCGGTATTTTAAACATCACCCCAGACAGCTTTTCAGATGGCGGGCAATTCGATACTCTCAAATCAGCCGTCAAACATGCTGAACAAATGCTAGCCGAGGGTGCTGCAATGATTGATATTGGAGGAGAGTCTACGCGCCCAGGTGCCTTACCTGTGCCACCAGATCTCGAACTCGCACGCGTGTTGCCTGTCGTGCAAGCGCTTGTCTCCAATGGAATCCGAAACTTAAGCATTGATACTCGCAATGCCTCCACTGCTTCTGCGTGTCTCAAGGCAGGTGCAACATGGCTGAATGATATTTCAGCGCTAACACATGACCCTGAGATGGTTTATGTAGCCCCAAACGCCGAAGGTGTTGTGCTCATGCATTCTCAGGGCACCCCTCAAACCATGCAGCTTGCGCCTTCATACACCCATGTGATTGATGAGATTAAAGCCTATTTGAATCAGCGCATCGAGTTTGCACTGTCTAAAGGTCTTCGCAAAGAACAACTATGGGTAGACCCTGGTTTAGGCTTTGGCAAAACACTTGAACACAACCTTGCACTCCTGAACAATTTAAACGCCTTCTGCGAGCTCGCTCCTGTGTATATTGGCCCAAGCCGAAAGAACTTTATCGGAATACTCACCGGTGAGACTGAGCCTTCAAACCGAGACTATGGAACGATTGGCGCAGTACTCAAAGCTGCGCAACAAGGTGCTAAGATGGTTCGTGTGCATCATGTGAAAGCCGCAATTCAAGCATTAACAACGTTCACGCTGCAGGCCCCCTCTCCGCTGGTGGAGAGGAGTTAGGGGTGAGGTCTCCAAAGTGATCATAACCCTTTTCAGCCAATTCATGGTCATTCAAGGTCACACCTGAGCCCATCACAACTTCTCCGATTTCAATTCCCCACGGCGAATTAGGCGCAGTAAACAACAACGCATAATCTTCACCACCATAAAGTGCTTGCTCTAAGCTCGCACCTGTAGCAATCGGAACTGTGTGCAGGCTGGCACCCACCCCTGAGGCCTTGCATATTCGATGCAAATCTTTACCCAAACCATCTGAAATATCCATGCAAGCGGTTGCATGACCAACAAGTTTCTGGCCAAGTTCCAGCTCTGGAACCGGATAAATCGAATGATACCCAGCTTCCGCTGCATCACCCAAAGCTCTACTCACGTAAATTTTATCCCCAGGTTTTGCCCCTCGGCGGTTCAAAGGCTTGCCGGCAACATCTCCAAAAATTGTAATCGCTAATCTGAATTTATCGAACGATGCACTCAAATCGCCGCCGTAAAATCCAAGTCCATAGCGCTGACATGCTTTTAACGCACCTTCACAAAATTCTTTCAGGTAGCCATCAAGCCATGAGTTTGGCACTTCAAGAGACCACATAAACCCAACAGGCTCAGCACCCATCGCCGCCATATCCGACAAGTTCTGAACAATGGCTCTATAGCCTGCAGAATCCAAGGGCCCGAGACCTAGTTTAAAATCATGGTCTTCTTGAAACGCATCCATACTAACCACGCGGGTAAAACCCGACGGGCACGCTGGAAGCTCAGCACCATCGTCCAAAAAATCATGAGCCCCAGGCGCGATCACAGGGGACATCACCTCACGGATTAAGCCAAGAACAGCTGATTCAGTTAAATTCAAAGACCAACCCGAAGTTCAAGAAGATAGGGAAGCTTTTATTCGCCTGAGGCCAAGCGGGTGAAAAATTCAAGCCCTGACTATAAAAGTTATTAATGGGCATATAGGCAGCTTCAGCTTTCAAGTAAATATTATCATAGACACCATTGGACACTGCCCTAGCGGCTGCTCCCGGCTCCAAGAATTTCAAACTTAACATCAAGCCGGCAGCTGCAGACCAACCAAAAACCATCCCCATGTTTTTTCCGGGCCCACCTTTATTTTCCTGGTCCCAGCCATCTTGATATTGGAAAACATACCCAACACCGACTAAACCGACGCGCAAGTATGGAACCAAGGGAAAATAATCAACCCATGGGTCCAGCACATAAGTCAGCTGCGGCCGGAGGTGAAGCATATGCAAACGCACGGAGTCAGTGGAACGGTCACACCCATCTTTGGAGAGCAGAGCGCTGCCGTTGACAAATGTGTACTGGGCACCCATTCCAAGTTGCAAACTTCCAAAACCATCAAGTAAGTGCACATCGACTTCGAGACCCATCAATGGGGAAAGCTTGTCTTCATACATACACTTGTAAAATGGCGTTGTAATTTGCGAACCATCTGGCTTGGTACTCAAATCGAGTGCTGGCCTGTAGGGTGACCCCAAGAAGCCTAGATTTACTTGGCCGAGATCTGCAAATGCAGAACCTGATAGCAAAATCACAGCGACCACTGTCATTCCGGGCTTGACACGGAATCCAGTCCTGGATGCCAGCTTGCGCTGGCATGACAAAACAAGCAGCAGCATCAAGACTAACAACCCACCAACAGGCGGTACATTCGACTGACTGCAGTTCCAAGAAACTGGGTTTCCGGCGCCGTCATAAGCTTCTGTGAAGCTAAAAGATTGAACTGGTGTTGCGTCCTGGACACCGGCGAATTGTGAGGTTGACCCGCTGTTTGGATTCAACGCAACATTAAAATAGTATTTTTTCCCGTTCGTTAAACCCTGAATTTTTATTGGACTCGAACCGGTTTTGGGGTTGTAAGAACCACACGTCGTTCCACTCAGGGCTGCCAGTCCAGCCTTTGCTGTATCTGCTGTAGTCTCTGTGGCGTTATCCTCAGCATAACAAACCAAATAATCATTTTTACTTTTGTTATCCGAAGCGTTAACAACTACCCTGCCATTCTGAGTTGACAGTGAAAATGACACGCCGGCTGGAGTCGTGTCATATTTATAGGTTGATGTTGCGACAGCGTTTCCAGAATTTCCATAAACACAAATTCGTAAGTATTGTGGTTCAGGCTTGGCTTCCATTGAAGGACAAGCATTTACCACCCCTAACAAGCTTGAAGCACTAATCTTAGCCTGATTTGGATTAGCAGAATCACTCCCAGGCATGCCGGTAACTGCTACATTTCCAGATGCAGGTCGATCAGGACAAACTTTGTTTCTTTGATTATCTTGGGCTGCAACAACAATCAAAGTGGAATCTGTTTGAGTAAAGCCACCTTGAATCGTAATATTTCCTTCACAGCTAGAAAAAATCGTATTTGACGCTGGTAAAGAAAGCGACACCGGATCAGCGAAAACTGATAATGGCAATAAGAGGGCTGCAAACAAAATTCGTTTCACTTCAAATACTCCTTCACCAAAATCTCAGCCACTTTGACAGCATTCAGCGCTGCGCCCGTTCGCAAGTTGTCACTCGAGTACCACAAAGCCAAGCCGTGCGTCACGGACTCATCTGCTCTGATTCGCCCCACCAAAGTCATATCTCCACCTGAAGCATCTACCGGGGTTGGGTAAGTGTTTTCATCCACATCATCAACAATCTCAATACCCGGACTTAGTGCCAAAATGTCTCTGGCAAGCAACGGCGAAACTGCCTTTTCAAACTCGATATGGACAGCAGCACTGTGGCCGTTAAAAACAGGCACACGCGCACAAGTTGCCGAAATTTTAAGCTCAGGCAAACGCAAAATACGCTTGGTCTCTGCCATCATCTTTTCTTCTTCATCTGCAATATAGGGCAGAATATTAAACGCAATGCGATTTGGGAAAAACGATGGCTCTATCTCACGTAAAGCAAACAAATCACGGGTTTGTCGCTCAAGCTCTTCAATGCCCTGTTTGCCGGCACCTGATACAGCTTGGTATGAGCATGCCACAACGCGTTTTAATCCAAAACGCTCATGCAATGGCTTCAAAATCTGAACCAATGGTGTGGACGTACAGTTTGGGCAAGCAATAATATTTTTCTTCTTGTAACCGGCAATATCTTCTGGATTCACTTCGGGAACCACCAAAGGAACTTCTGCGTCCATTCTGAACGCACTCGATTTATCAATCAGAATCGTTCCTGTTTCCTGCGCCCAGCCATGAACTTTACGAGCAATCACCCCATCAACCGCTAAGAATGCGATTTGAACACCCTGCATGGCTTCCAACGTCAATTCTCGAACTTTGAGTGATTCACTATGAAAATCGATTGTCTCACCCACCGAATTTTTCGAGGCCAGCAAACGAAGTTCAGAGACAGGAAACTTTCGTTCCGCAAGAATAGAGACCAGCTCAGAACCCGCGAGTCCTGTAGCCCCAACCACTGCCACACAGTATTTTCGATTCATGATGTCTGCTCTTATAACAAACTATGCCTTGGCATGATAGCTCGATCGTACAAGCGGCCCACTATCTACCCGTTCAAAACCTAATTCTCTGGCAAACTGGCCAAGCTCCGCAAATTCTTCAGGTGTGGCATATCGCATCACCGCATGATGAAAATTGCTGGGCCTTAGATACTGCCCCATCGTGACATAATCGACGCTAGCTTGTCTTAAGTCTTTAAGGCTAGCTTTGATTTGTTCGTTCGTCTCACCTAAACCCAGCATCAATCCGCTTTTGGTTTTCATATACGGGGCCTTAGCTTTCACATAAGATAGAACATCCAGTGAACGACGGTACTGAGCACCTGAACGGATTCGAGGGGTGAGTTCTTCAACCGTCTCAAGATTGTGATTAAAGACTTCCGGAGCAGCTGCAATCACCCTGTCTATAGGTTCTCGCTGAGCCTTGAAATCAGGTGTTAAAACTTCCAACGTGATCTGAGGCGATAGTTCACGAACAGCTTCAATACACCTTACAAAGTGCATCGAACCGCCATCAGCCAAATCATCTCTTGTGACCGAAGTAATCACAGCATGCTTGAGACCCATTGCCTGAACAGTTTCCGCTAATCGTTTGGGCTCTTCTAAATCAACAGGACCCGGTCTCGAATATGAATCCACATCGCAGAACCGGCAGGCACGCGTACAAACACGCCCCAGAATCATGAACGTAGCAGTCCCCTGCTCCCAGCATTCTCCCATATTGGGACAAGAGGCAGAAGAACAAACTGTGTGAAGACGCTGGCTTCGAATCAAGTGATTAAGCCGCGTGTAGTTCTCCCCGGTCGGAGCACGTACACGCAACCAAGGCGGTCTTACTACTACGGGTTCGCAGTCCATGTCTCAATTGTCTGTTTCAGATCGGCCATAAACTTGTCAGCGGTAGCACCGTCAATCAAACGGTGATCAAACGACAATGTCAGCCAGCCCATATTACGGATTGCAATCACATCGCCAGAATCAAGTTCCAACACAACAGGCTGTTTCTTAATTTGCCCTACGCCCAAAATAGCCACTTGTGGCTGATTAATAATTGGGGTGCCAATGACAGCGCCGTAGTTGCCTGGATTTGTAATGGTAAATGACCCACCAGAAAGTTCATCTGGCTTAATTTTCTTGGTACGCACGCGAGTAGCCATATCAGCGATTGAACGCGCAAGACCTCGAAGATTCATCTGGTCAGCATTACGAATAACCGGAACCATTAAACCTGGCTCCGGCTGCTCTATCGCAACAGCCATTCCCAAGTGAACATCCTTCTTAAACAGAATCTGGCCATCTTTAATTTCAGCATTGATGTAAGGATGACGCTTCAAAACCAAGCATACAGCTGCTGCAAGCAGAGTTGTGTAGGTCAGTGGCACACCTTCTTCAGCCTTAAAACGCTCTTTGTGAGCATTTCTGACACGGTCAAACGCTGTGTAATCAACTTCAAAGAAGGTACCCACATGGGCGCTTGTCCTTCTCGATGCCACCATGTTTTCCATGATGACTCGGCGCATGGTTGAAATTGGCATGCTGGCTGGCATGGAGATTTCTCCCCCCTTTGACAAAGGGGGGCTTGGGGGGATTTTCTGAGGAGAGGCCAAATGCGCCAGCAAATCATTCTTCGTTAGACGACCATCTCGACCAGAACCAGGCAAGTTCTCAAGTGCTCCCGAAGGAACATTGTTTTCTGAAGCAATCTTTTTCACCAAGGGCGAAAGAAACCTTGATTGCCGTTCCAAAATGGCAGGAGCTGCACTCCCCCCCACTGGGTGGAGAGGGGTTAGGGGCGAGGTATTCGCCGGCGCCGCAACCTGAGCCGGCGCAGGTGGCAGTTCTGATGCTTTTGGTGCAGGAACTGCAACTTCTTTTTTAGGAGCTGCAGGAGCCGCTGTAGTCTCGCCTGCCGCACCAACCATACCAAGTACAGTTCCCACAGGAACCGTCTGTCCCGGTTCAACAGCAATACTCAGCAACACGCCTGCGGACGGAGATGGAATCTCTGCTTCAACTTTGTCTGTCGAAATCAGCAAAACATTTTCGTCTTTTTTAACAGAATCACCAGGAGACTTAAGCCATTTAACGATAGTACCCTCGGCAATAGACTCACCGAGCTGAGGCATAATAATTTTATCGGCCATAAACTTGTCTCCTCTTTAAACTAAGCGACAATATGCAACACAATGCGATGACTGACAAGAGCAAGGATAGTGCCACCACAAACTGCTCGGTGTCATAGATTCGAACGCCATTCGCATCAAGATGTCCCTGCCATTGCCAGTCGAGCAAATATCCAATCGAGTGTTGCAAAAGAGCACCCCCAAGCATATTCAGGGTGTTCACAACACCAAGCGTTAAACCCGAATTCGTTGAACTTGTAGACTGAACTGCGCCGGTAAAACACATCATCTCAGCCCCACAAAAAACACCGATTGCGAGCAACATACTTCTCAGCAGCCACACGGGCAAAACGGGTCCAAACAGCAATACACCAAATAATATCAGAATCCCAAAACTGCATGCTTGAATGGCAAAATCCAGAATTCCATAGCGTTCGCACAATGCTGGCAAAACCAAACTTCCAACGCTCAAACCTGCAAATAATAACGTCGTATTGAGTGAAGCTTCTGCTTTCAATAAACCATATTTTTGCATCAAAAACGCAGGCCCCCACAAGTCAGCGAGGACAGATAATGGCGTATAAACTCCGATGGCGAGAATCGCATAGGTCATCACCGGCCTATTTTTCAAAACCACCCAAATCTCTCGAAACGAAAATGGATTCGCTCTATTTGAAACAGGTTTAAGACGCAAAACCAAAAAACCAAGTATCACGATTCCAAAACCTACAGACATCAACGTCACCGTAAGCGATCGCCACCCTGTCACTGCAATCCAGTTAACGAGATAAGTCCCAGTCAAGATAGCCCCCAGAGTTCCAATCGTGAGCGTACCTCCCATCAACAGGCCTCTTTTACCAACTGGCAAATAGTCTGCAGCTATCTTCAGTGCTGACATAAATGCACTGGCTGAACCCATGCCAATCAAAACGCGACTTATTTGGAGCATGGCTAAATCCTGCGCCATGGACATAACAAATGCCCCAAGAGCACAGAAGGCAACGGATGCTAAAATCACTTTCTTGATGCCTAGACGGTCAATCAAAATCCCCACAGGTATCTGCATCAGTGCATAGGCATAAATTGTAAATGAACCAATCGTTCCAAATTCATGGGCGGCTAAGTGAAATTCCGACCGAAGTTCCGGCTCAATATTTGCAGGCAAGACCCGCAAAACATATTGATAACAATAAAATAACGCGGCGACACCCCAAGCCAAATAGGTACGACCTAAATTCATGCCTGGCTTCTATCAGAATGAACCGATTTCTCCAAGTTTTTCAAACGTTCATTGATCTCATGCAACATATGAGTCAGATGTCTATCCTCATGACTCACTTCACTGTGCAAAAGCTGTCTGACCAGCGCACCAGAAAACAAAACAAATAGTAAAGGACCGAGATACATCAAGCCTATGGCAATAATACGACCTGCGATTGTTACAGGAACCACATCACCATAACCTATCGTTGTCACAGTGGCGATTCCCCACCATAGGCTATCAAAATAAGTCGTAATTTTCGGATTGATACCATGCTCAATCAAAAAAATCAGCCACGTTCCTAAAATAAGAACGCCATTTCCAACAAGTATGAGAGAAAAGAAAAAAGGATCCAAAAAAATTCGAATGAAGCTTTTTGGATCCTTTAGAATACGCATGCTCGCTTATAGCGAGAACTTGGCTAAAATGGCGAGCAACAAGAGCGCAACAATGTTTGCAATCTTGATCATTGGGTTAATTGCTGGTCCTGCAGTGTCTTTATAGGGATCACCTACAGTGTCGCCTGTCACAGCAGCCTTATGAGCTTCTGAACCTTTGCCACCAAAGAATCCTTCTTCAATATATTTTTTAGCGTTATCCCAAGCACCGCCGCCAGAAGTCATAGACAAACCAACAAAAAGACCTGTCACCACCAAACCAAGCAACATAGAGCCCAAAGTCACCAATGCTTCTTTTTGGCCAACACCAGCCCACATGACCAGGTAAACCAAGACCGGCGCCGCCACTGGCAACAAACTTGGAAGAACCATTTCAGAAATAGCTTTCTTGGTCAAAATATCAACCGCTCTGCCATAATCCGGACGTCCTGTCCCTTCCATGATTCCCGGAATTTCTTTGAACTGGCGACGAACTTCAATCACCACAGACTGTGCAGCACGACCAACAGCCATCATGCTCATAGCGCCGAACAAATATGGCAACAGACCGCCTAAGAATAGGCCAACCATTACGTAAGCATCTTCCAGCGAGAAGGTCAGCGAGTATTGAGGGAAATAATGTTTAATATCTTCGATAAACGCGGCGAAGAGAACAAGCGCCGCAAATCCAGCGGATCCGATTGCATAACCTTTGGTTACAGCTTTCGTGGTATTTCCAACTGCATCAAGCGCGTCTGTTGTTTTACGAATATCCGAAGGCATATTCGACATTTCAGCAATACCGCCAGCGTTGTCTGTCACAGGGCCATAGGCATCCAAAGCTACGATCATGCCGGCCAGTGCCAACATGGTTGTTGCGGCAATACCAATACCGAACAAACCTGCATTTTGATAAGAGAACAAGATCCCTGCACTAATCACGATGGCAGGCAAAGCAGTTGCCTCCATTGAAACGGCAATACCCTGAATAATATTGGTCCCATGCCCAGTCACAGAGGCTTCAGCAATACTTCGCACTGGCCTGTAAGTTGTCATGGTGTAGTACTCAGTAATGCGCATCAATAGACCTGTCACAACAAGACCCGTCAAGCAGCAGTAAAACAAGTTAAGACCCGTGAATGTCATCTGGGTTCCAACCAAAACAGTATCGAGGCCGAGCCAATAGTTGCAAATGAAAGCAATCGCAATCGCTGAAAGAACCGCCGTGACGATAAAGCCTTTGTACAAAGCTTTCATGATGTCCGTTGAATTACCCAACTTCACAAAGAAGGTCCCAGCGATTGAAGCCAAAATACAAACACCGCCAATCAACATCGGCAGGGTCATCATCAACTCGAGCGATTCACCGGTAAAATAGATACCAGCAAGCAACATGGTACCAACCAGAGTCACCACATAGGTTTCAAACAAGTCAGCTGCCATACCTGCACAGTCGCCAACGTTATCGCCCACGTTATCCGCAATCACAGCCGGGTTTCTTGGGTCATCTTCTGGGATTCCAGCTTCAATCTTACCGACCATGTCAGCACCGACGTCAGCACCCTTGGTGAAAATACCACCACCCAAACGGGCGAAAATAGAAATCAATGATGCACCAAAGCTTAAAGCCACCAACGCTTCAAGAAGTGCTCGGGTTTCGAGGCCTGCAGAACGCAAAGCCAGGTAATATCCAGTAATACCAAGAATACCCAACGCTACAACCAACAAACCAGTAATCGCGCCTGATTTAAATGCAATATCCAAAGCTGCTTGCAGACCGTGACGGGCAGCCTCAGCAGTACGAACGTTAGCCTTCACGGAAACATTCATACCGACATATCCAGCCACACCAGATAAAATCGCACCAATAACGAATCCAATACCCACATGAATGCCCAGCAACGCTGTTAACGCGACAAATATCACGGCGCCTATCATGGCAATCATTTGATACTGACGGTTCAAATAAGCCTTAGCTCCCTCAGCAATCGCACCAGCAATTTTTTGCATCGCGTCATTACCTGCAGGGGCAGCCAAAACTGAACGGGTCATCCAAATCGCATAAAGCACGGCCAATCCGCCGCATCCTAAAATTAGACTATAGGTGTTCATCATAGAACCGCGGGTTTAACCCTATTGGGGCCTAGCTGTCAATGTGCCAAGCCATTTTTCAAATGATTCAAAAGCTATTCCTACTCTTAATGAGTGTAAGCATGGCCCATGCCACAAACACAACCAATACTGATTCCAAAGCAGCTATTGGACTTGGTATTACGGCCGGAATTCTAGGTGGAGGATTTAATCTGCCACAACTGGTCAGAATCTATCGCACCAAAAGGGTTAATGATATTTCAGTCTCAAGCCAAATTGCCGTAGGTGTTATTGCTGTTCTATGGACAGCTTATGGTGCACTTAAAGACGACTGGATTCTCATCGCCAGCAGCGCGACAAGCGCAGCGATTCAAATCCCAATTCTCATTGGTTTGTGGTGTTACCACGAGAAAGATCCATTTGTCGATTTTGATTATACGCCTACCTAAGCGAGCCTAACCTGACTCTTTACGTTTCATCTATAGAAGATATACTCCAGAATATGAGTTCATTACCTCCCTGCCCTAAATGCCATTCCACCTATACCTATGAAGATGGAAACTTCTTGGTATGTCCTGAATGCGCCCATGAGTGGCAGCCCGCAGAACAGGCCAACTCAAGTGAGGATGAAGCCTTGCTTGTTAAAGATGCCAGCGGCCAAATCCTAAAAGATGGCGATACTGTCACAGTCATTAAAGATCTAAAGATTAAAGGCTCCTCTTCAGTGGTCAAAGTCGGCACCAAGGTCAAAAATATCCGTTTGGTAGACTCTGACCATAATATTGATTGCAAAATCGATGGCATTGGGCCCATGGCTTTGAAGTCTGAATTCGTCAGGAAAGCCTAAATCTTCAAATCCACGCCTACTGGGCAATGATCTGAACCTATCACATCTTGATGGATAAAGGCCCCGGTGATCTCTTTCATGGCTGCAGGGGAAGCAAGCACATAGTCGATTCTCCAACCCACATTACGCTCGCGAGCGCGCATGCGCTGGCTCCACCAGCTGTATTGTCCAGCTTCTTCGTTAAACTGCCTAAAAGTATCTACCCAACCGAGCGACAAGATGCGGTCAAATTCAGCACGTTCTTCAGGAGTGTAGCCACTGGTGCCCTCATTTTCTTTTGGGCGTGCCAAATCAATAGGCTTGTGAGCTGTATTATAGTCTCCCATCACCAAAATTTTTTCTTTGGGCGAGAGTTTTTGAAATAGTGTTTCGTAAAATCGAATTTTAAACGGGATTCTCGAGTTATCGTTATTTTTCCCCTGACCATTGGGGAAGTAAACGTTCACAACCGTCAAATCCCCAAAGCGGGCAATTTGAACGCGGCCTTCATCGTCAAATTCAGGGACTCCCAGTGAAGTTTCAATGCTATCTGGCTTCACACGAGAATAAAGCCCAACCCCGCTATACCCCGGGCGTTTGGCTGGAAAAAAGTGGGTATAAAAACCCGGAGGATTTCGAACTTCCTCAGGAATTTGTTCTTCGAAAGCCCTGACTTCTTGGAGGCCAATAATATCACCGTTACACCGGTTTAACCAATCCAAAAAGCCATTCTTTGCACAAGCCCGAATACCGTTGACGTTCCAGGAATAAATTTTCATTGAAAACCTCATTCGAGTTGCACCGCCCCTCTCCACAAGGTGGAGAGGGGTTAGGGGTGAGGGGTTTTACGCCATTGCCTCTGCTTGTGTGGCAACCGGTTTAGGCGCTGGCGCAGCCAATGCCTGTGCACGGATCTTAGCTTCGATTTCTGCCATCACTTCTGGATTCTCTGCAAAGTAAGTACGTGCATTATCTCGGCCTTGGCCAATTTTTTGACCTTTATAACTCAACCAAGAACCACTCTTTTCAATGATTCCCATGTCAACGCCCAAATCGATAATCTCACCATCTTTGGACACACCCTGACCGTAGAAAATATCAAATTCAACTTCTCTAAACGGAGGAGCCATTTTGTTCTTCACGACCTTCACACGCGTACGGTTACCGGTTACGGTCTCGCCATTCTTGATGGATCCAATACGACGGATATCCAAACGTACCGAAGCATAGAACTTCAAAGCGTTACCACCCGTCGTGGTTTCTGGGCTTCCGAACATGACACCAATCTTCATACGAAGCTGATTGATGAAAATTACGCTGGTACCACTTCGTGAAATTGTACCGGTCAATTTACGCAAAGCCTGGCTCATCAAACGAGCTTGCAAGCCTACGTGTGAATCACCCATTTCGCCTTCGATTTCGGCCTTAGGAACCAACGCCGCTACGGAGTCTACAACCACTAAGTCAATCGCGTTGGAGCGAACCAACATCTCAGCGATTTCAAGTGCTTGCTCGCCGGTGTCTGGCTGTGAAATCAGCAAGTCTTCCGTGCGCACACCAAGCTTACGAGCATAGTTTACGTCGAGTGCATGCTCTGCATCTACGAATGCACAGACGCCGCCTTTCTTCTGCGCCTCGGCAATAGCGTGAAGAGTCAAAGTTGTTTTACCGCTGGATTCTGGTCCATAGATTTCAATAATACGGCCTTTAGGATAACCACCTACGCCCAACGCAATGTCCAGTCCCAATGAGCCACTGGAAATAGCCTCGGCGTCAGCCACCAAGGGTTCATCAGCGCCCAAACGCATGATAGAGCCTTTACCAAATTGTTTTTCAATATTTGCAACAGCAAGTTCGAGTGATTTTAAACGTTCTTTATTTTGTGAATTTTCTTGTATCATGTTTTTGGTCATGGGGACCCTATATCACTGGCTGGTTTTAAGGCAAAGGGTCGTTTTTTGAACTGGGGGTGCGGGAGGCTTAAATAGGGTGTTTTAAAGACCCCAGCCTGCACATCAAATACATCTAAGTCTAAAGTCCTGGGACCGTTCTTGAATAATCGCACCCTTCCAAGTTGCATCTCGACCCGGTGCAAAAGAAACCATAAAGCATCTGGGTGTAATGGCGTTTGGATTTTGAACGCTGCATTCACGAAAGGCAACAAAGTAACCCCTCCAAAAGCTGGATTTGGGTAACACCTGCTAACAGCCAAAACCTGCACCAAGACATGCTCACCGAGCTTTTGCCTGGCCAGCTGTATTAAGCGCTCACCCTGCGGATGGGAGGTTCCAACACCAATTCGATAGATCACAAATACTGCAATAAAACATTTTGTGTTACCCTGCAAAGCATGAGTAATTTCTTTGACCTCCTGATGTCGGGCAACATCAACGAACTTCTCAGGCGTTATGCCGATATTTTCATGGCACTTCTGATTGTAACGGTCATGACGCTCTTGATCGTTCCGGTCCCCACTTTCCTCATCGACTTATTTATCTGTACGAATATTTCTATCGCGCTCATCATGGTTCTGGTGTCGCTGTATATTCCTGACGCACTGCATCTGAGCTCATTTCCAACAATATTATTGGTAGCAACACTATTTAGACTTGGCATCAACGTTGCGACTGCCAGATTAATTCTTTTAGATGCAGATGCAGGACACGTGATTCAAGCGTTCGGTGAATTTGCTGTTGGAGGCAATTTTATTGTTGGTGTGGTGATTTTCTTGCTGCTCATGCTTATCAACATGCTCGTTATTACCAAAGGCTCTGAACGCGTGGCCGAAGTAGCCGCCCGATTTACCCTTGATGCGATGCCTGGAAAGCAAATGAGTATCGATGCTGATTTACGCAATGGCTCCATCGATCTAGAAACAGCCCGTAAAAAACGAAATGATTTAAGCAAAGAAAGCCAGCTGTTCGGCGCCATGGACGGTGCGATGAAATTCGTCAAAGGCGATGTGATTGCCGGGATTATCATCTTCGCCATGAACATTATTGCCGGTATTGCTGTTGGCGTGACACAAAAAGGGATGAGCGCTGACGAGGCTATCCATACCTACTCTATTTTGTCCGTTGGTGACGGTTTGGTCAGTATTATCCCAGCCTTGCTGATGTCTGTTTGCGCAGGTTTAGTCGTAACTCGTGTGAATACGGGAGAGGAGCAATCTAACCTAGGTAAAGACATTGCAAACCAACTTTTGGCCGAACCCAAAGCATTTGCGATAGCTGGTGGATTTATCATGCTGGTCGGTCAAATCCCTGGTCTACCTCGTTTACCATTTACCATTATTGGCTTGGGTGTCAGTGGCATTGCCTATGCTATCATGCGTATGCGAACCCCTGCAGCTGCCATGGCCACAAACCCAATGGCTGGCATGGAGCAAATCAGTTCTCAGCGTGAACAAAAACTGGAAAAAGAGAAGAAAGTTGCTCTTCAAAAAGCTAAAGCTCAAGAAGGCAATACCGCCAAAATGATGCCGGTTGTAACCCCCATCGCTTTGGAAGTTGCCTCTGACTTGGTTCCATTGGTAGATGACAGCTCGAACTTCTTGGCTGAGCTCATTCCAATGATGCGCGATGGCTTGTTTTATGAAATCGGGATTCGCTACCCTGGAATTCGCGTGCGCGGCAGCGATGGATCAGCTGGCCCCAGCGCTTACCAGATTTTTGTCAATGAAATCCCGGTAGCCACCGGAACCGTGGACCCACGGCAATGCTTGGTCAACGATACACCTGAACGCTTGAAGCTTTTGGGTATCGAAGGCGTGGAAGCCCACAACCCAGCCAACAGCGTCCCCTGCGCCTGGATTTCTAACAGTAAGCAGCAACTTGCAGAGCAAGCGGGTCTCACCACCTGGGATGCGGCCAGTTATATGGTTCTTCATCTATCTTCGTGCCTCCGTCGCTCGGCTGCTGATTTCGTAGGCATTCAAGAAGTTCAAAACATGCTGGACCAGCTTGAACAAGCCTTCCCTGCCCTGGTGAAAGAAGTTATTCCTAAAGCCGTTAATATTTTCCAGCTAACAGACATTTTAAAACGCCTGGTTGAAGAAGATATCTCGATTCGAGATCTTAGAACTATTCTACAAACCTTGGCTGAATGGGGCCCACATGAATCCGACTCAGTCATGCTGACAGAGCACGTGCGCAGCTCCATGAAGCGCTATATCAGTTACAAATATACAGGTGGAAGCCATACCCTCGTGGTCTACTTGCTAGAACCAACCCTTGAAGAAACAATCGCTGCTGGAATCCAAAAGAGCGCAGCCGGCAATTACCTAGCCCTTGAGCCTGAAGTGACCCAAGATATTCTTAGTGCCATTCGGGCTGAAATCGAAAACCTGCCACCAACGGCCCAGCAACCCGTGATTCTAACCACCCAAGAAATCAGGCGTTATTTACGTAAATTGGTCGAAATGGAGTTCCCACATTTGGCAGTCCTAAGCTACCAGGAGTTAAGCTCAGATATGAATATTCAACCCGTCGCCAGAATTGCCTTGCAGAGCTAGTATCGCCAACTAAATCTTGTTACTCTTCAAACTTGAGGCTTAGTAATCTAACTTCTCGGGTCTGATGCAGTTTGACAGCCTTTTTGCGAGCATCTTCCCCTACTCCTAGATAAATGTCTATTTCGTGATTTCGTCGAACTTTGGCCCCTGTGTCCATGGCAAACAGAAGCCTTGGCTTACCATCAACTTCTGTGAGCAACACAGAACCGTAAGGTATTTTCTCAGGATTTACAGCGGCCGAGTAACTTGCCACCAGCGGCATGCCTGATGCACCACGTGGGCGGTCACCTAATAGCCTATAAATTTCTTTACCCGACTTTTTTCCACGATAGCTCAAAAGTTTGAGTTTACCTTCTCGATGTTTGAAAAATACAGAACCCTGCATTTTCGCATGCTTTTCAGCTTTTTCGCGCGTGTAAACTACCGGCGTGTAATAACCCGTCACCCGGAGATCCCCTAAAGGGATTTCTTCAAGACCTTCTAAAGTGTGATTTTTTTGCAGGGCTTCTAAAACAGCTCGCTGGGCTGGATCTTTTGTATGTTCAAGCTGAATTTGGACAGCCTGTTCCAGTTCGGGCGTCCAAACTAAAACAGCCATTAAGATTCTTTGAATAAACCTAGTAATTTTTGTCCATCCTCATAGGGCACTCGCTCTGCAATTTGCTGCACAGCTCCCTGATCTTTGATGTATAAACCAATATTTTTAAACAATTCACTCACACCTAAATAAGCAAAAGCAAGCAGTTTTTCAATGCCCTCTGGACCCGCTCTACCTTCAGTAACCTCAGCCATTGCTTTTATCAGCGCTTCTTGAACTTCTGCCGACTGAGCAGCGATAAGTTCTGCGGCTTTGCGCTTACCCAAAGAAACCAAGTGCGCTCCCAGGCCAAAACGACCCGTCTCTAACAAATCATCATAATACGGCAATCGAACCAGCTTGGATTTCAAAGCCTCAAGTAACAAAGGTGCTGGCTGTAAATCTCCCAAATAGAACTTAAGCCAGCTATCGTGGATGCCTAAGAAATAGGACTGTGCTTCAAAAGCGAGCATCTTGCTCAAATAAGCCTTCAATATCTCAGCTGACATTGGCTCTAAATCAGGCAGCCAATTGGATGGCATAAAAGCCTTGAGTGGCTCTCTCGTTTCTTCTGGAGACAAGGCCCAAGCAATGAAAAACGCCCGTTGAACAGGCGTTAAATCATCAAGCGGAAGGCGCTGGAGGTTCATTTTCGGCTGATTGGTTTTGACCATGTGCTTCTAGTGCCTTTTGAAGTTGTTTACGCAACGAACGATTTCGGACCATGCCAAACATTCCCAGTAATACACCAACGGCAGCTAAAACTCCAAACAAGGTAACAATCAAATCATCCTCAAACAGTGTTCCTTTCTTTTGAACAACGACAGGATGCACAACTTCTGGCTGAACTGCCGGATGCATTTCCGTAGATGCCGGTGAAATCTGTGGTTGCTTCTTCACTAACTTTGGTAAACCCATCAACCTTGATGAAAGATTCTGCGACATAACAACAGTTACGCCACTGGTTGACAAGTCTTCTACAGCAGATGCTACCAAATACTTAACTTCTTCCGCTTTAACTGGAGCACTGCCTTTAGAATCAATCGGGTTATAAACGACAGCCACTGAAGCAGTTGCTTTAGGAGCGGCATGATGCAAATCTCGAACCACATCTTGATCCGGCATCACAATAATCACACGAGCTTCTACAACATCGGGCAGAGTCTTCAGCATATTCTCAATCTCACCCTGCAAGGCACGTATATATTTTGCTTTTTCTTCAGTGCGACTTGGAATCAATGCCGAACCATCGGAAGGATAAACCTCACCAAGGCCTGCACTTTTTGATTTAGGAAGACGGTTGTCCACCAGAATGCGCATGGCTTCAACAGCCTGGCTCGGGCCAACCTGAATGGTATAAGTAGGGGGTTTGTTACCAGTTTTAACCGGAACGAGAACCTTGGTGGCCTTTATGTCTTGTGCATCCAGCACCACCAAGATTTCATTTGCTTCGAACTCCGAGAGATTACTGACAATCTCTTGGCTGCTCTGACAGGCAGACAGCAGCAAAAGGGCGAACAGAGCTAGGGCATTTTTCATGACCTGGCTAGCCTACCATCTTTGCTACTTCTTGTGCAAAATCATCTGCCTTTTTTTCCATTCCCTCGCCAACCTTAAAGCGAACGAAACGGGTTAACTGAACACCAGCATCTTTAAGAAGCTGTTGAATTGACTTATCTGGATTCTTGACAAACTTCTGCTCAAGCAAGCAAACTTCGCCATAGTACTTCTCGATTTTGCCATCAACAATGCGATCAACCATGTTAGCAGGTTTGCCTTGTTCCAGAATCTGTGTTTTGTAGATAGCACGCTCAGCCTCTAGGCTGGCCGAGTCTACATCCGCACGGCTCAAGAACTGAGGAGCTGCAGCAGCCACATGCATCGCGATATCGCGGGCGAGATCTTTATGCGAATCGTTGGCTCCTTTAAGCTCAACCAAAGCACCAATCACACCACCCATGTGCAAGTAACCGCCGTAAACATCGCCACCTTCCAAAACGGTCGCGCGGCGAATCGCAATCTTTTCACCAATGGTCGCAATCTTATCGTTGACAATGCCTTCAGCATCTTTGATCAAATCAGCAACTTTGAGGCTTCTGGCCGCCAAATCTACGACCAAACGCTGAAAATCTTCGTTTTTTGCCACGAAATCGGTTTCGCAGTTCACTTCAACGATTCCTGCTTTGCCATCTTCAATCATCAGGCCGACAAGACCTTCAGAGGCAATACGGCCAGACTTTTT
This sequence comes from uncultured Myxococcaceae bacterium, assembly GCA_964635635.1. GTDB lineage: Bacteria > Myxococcota > UBA727 > UBA727 > JABDBI01 > CAZWPE01. Next base: position 737,920 of record CAZWPE010000001.1, read on the forward strand.
GGCAGCAGCAGCCAAACCTTTTTCTCGAAGGTAGGTCACTGCGGCTTCCATACTGCCGGCTTCCATCAAAGCCTTCTTGCAATCCATCATCCCTGCGCCAGTTTTTTCACGCAGGTCTCTCACCATTTCAGCGGTAATCTGCACTGGAAACCTCCTCTGCTGCTGCTTCCACTTCTTCTGCATCGCCTACGGCTTTCAAAGCTGGGATCACATCAATCTGAGGACCACGCTTTCTAGCTGGCTTCTCTTGGGCCTGAACTTCTTCTGGAGCAGCTTCTTTCACTTCACCGCGGGAACGTTTTTCAGCCAGAATTTCTTCGTGACGGATTGCGCCTTCAAGGCAAGCATCTGCGATTGCAGCAGCGAACAAAGCAACTGAGCGAATCGAATCGTCGTTTGCAGGAATTGGGAAATCAACCAAGTCTGGATCACAGTTTGTATCCAAAGTAGCGATTACGGGAATCCCAAGCTTACGAGCTTCATCCACAGCAATCTTTTCAAGATTTGGGTCAATCACGAAAACTGCTTTTGGCAATTTGCCCATATCTTTCACGCCGGACAAGTTCTTCTCAAGTTTAGAAACTTCTCTGGTCAAGCCAATAACTTCTTTCTTAGGCAGTTTTTCAAAAGTTCCATCTTTGGACATTTCTTCAATACCGCGCATGCGATCAACAGACTGCTTAACAGTCTTAAAGTTAGTCAACATACCACCCAACCAACGGTTGTTTACGTAGTACTGACCTGCACGTTGAGCTTCACCTGCAACGATCTCTTGAGCTTGCTTTTTGGTTCCGACAAACAAGATCTTTCCACCCTGTCCAACGGTATCCACCACAAAGTCATAAGCCTTATTGAGGAGGCCAACGGTCTGTTGCAAATCGATAATATGAATCCCATTTCGAGGCGCGAAGATGAATTTTTTCATCTTTGGGTTCCAGCGATGTGTCTGGTGACCAAAATGTGCACCAGCCTCGAGCATTTCTCTCATTCCAATACGAGCCATGTTATTTTCTTCCTTGTTCAAGTTAAACTTCCACGCCCTGTGAGGATTTCTCCCACCTGAACCATTCAAGCAGGCGTGTGTTTATTTATCTGGGGACACCTAACAAAAATCAGGCCTTTTGGCAATATGCCAACAAGTCTTCTGAAGTCATGAACCCTAGGTCTTGCCCTTCCCGGGTTCGAACACTGGCCCCTTGTTGTTCAATTTCTTTGTCACCAATTACTAGCATGAGAGGCACTTTGGCCATTTGGGCATCACGAATCTTTGCCCCAAGCTTATCACTGGTGGCAATGGCATTCGCTCTAAAATCAGCTTGAACCAGTTTATTTTCCAATGACTTAGCAAAATCCAAATGTCTGTCAGCGATTGGCAAAATTCGAACTTGCTCAGGAGCCAACCAGAAAGGCAAAGCACCTGCATGCTCTTCCACCAAGATACCCATGAAGCGTTCCAAAGAGCCGAGCAAGGCTCTATGAATCATCACAGGACGCTCATTTTGACCTTCCGAGTTAATGTAATTCAGGTCAAAGCGTTCAGGATTGTTAAAATCCAGCTGCACGGTTGAGCACTGCCACAGGCGATCCAGGCAGTCTCTCATCTTGAGATCGATCTTGGGCCCGTAGAATGCACCACCACCTTCATCCACTTGATACGGCAAATCATGGCGTTCAATCGCACGTTTCAAACTTGCTTCAGCTTTATCCCAAGCCTCTAAACCACCTACAAATTTCTCGGGTCTGGTTGAGAGGTTAACCTCAAACTTACTGAATCCAAAGCGCCTTAAAACAGTCAATACGAAACCAATCACCCGGTCAAGTTCTTCATCAATCTGATCCCAACGGCAGAACAAATGGGCATCATCTTGGGTAAAACCACGTACACGCATCAAGCCGTGCATCACACCTGCAAGTTCATAACGGTAAACAGTTCCGAACTCTGCATAGCGCTGAGGCATATCCCTATAACTGCGCAGCTTGTTTTTGAAAGTCAAAATATGAAACGGGCAGTTCATGGGCTTGAGGACATATTCTTGCCCATCAATCTCCATGGGTGAGAACATGCTGTCCCTGTAAAACTCCCAGTGACCTGAGGTCTTCCAAAGATCCGATTTGGCAATATGGGGTGAAAACACCATATCGTAGCCATTCTTGAAATGCATTTCACGCAAGTAATCTTCCATGGCCACGCGAACCCGTGCACCCTTGGGAAGCCAAGTCACCAAACCTGGACCAATCAATGGGTCTGAAACACTGAACAAATCAAGCTGCGGACCTAACTTACGGTGGTCTCGCTTTTTAGCCTCTTCAAGTTTGAACAAGTAGGCATCCAGCTCGGCCTGAGTGGCGAATGCAACCCCCGAAACACGCTGCAGCATCTCGCGGTTTTTATCTGCACGCCAATAGGAGCCTGAAACCCCCATCAACTTAAAGGCACCTATTTGACTGGTATTCGAAATATGAGGCCCGCGGCACAGGTCCGTAAAACCACCATTTTTATAGATTGTTACGGTGTCGCTCGGAATCCAATCTAAGATTTCTTTCTTGTAGCGTTGGCCCAGCTTTTCAAACAAAGCATAAGCCTCTTGCTTGCTGATTTCAGAGCGCTCAAATGGAATGTTCTCAGCAATCAAGCGTCTCATTGCACGCTCAATATCAACCAAATCTTCTGGGGTAATGGGCCTGCCAATATCTAGGTCGTAGTAAAAACCATCCTCATGATCCTTGGGACCCATGGTGATTTGAGCACCCGGGTAAAGACTGAGAACTGCCGCGGCCAAAACGTGTTCACAAGAGTGATTCAAATCCATTGGTAGGCACGGCCGGTTTCGAACCGGCGACCCCTACCATGTCAAGGTAGTGCTCTACCACTGAGCTACGCGCCTGCGCCCCCAGTTCAACCAAACTCCACCAAGATTGTCAAGCCAGGGCTACATCCGCCAACTGGAGGAGGCCAAATCTCCCAAAGCCGCGGTAAAAGAATGTAACGGAGACTTTATGTTGCCCAGACTGTTCCCTGCCGAACGCGACTTCTTCCCAACCTTTGATCAAACATCCACGGTACTCTCTGAATCAGTCACAAACCTTCTAGAAGTTATGGAGGGTAAGCGCTCTAGCACAGCCGTGGCAGAAGCCCTTGTGTATGAGGAGCGCGCCAAAAAAACGGCTCGTGACTGCATTGATCTTTTACACCAAACATTTGTGACCCCTTTTGATCGAAGTCACATCTTCAGACTGTTGATGTTCAAAGTTAAAATCGTTAGCCTCTGCAGACTTCTCACTGAAAAACTGAGCGCATACGACCTTGGAGATCTGCCTTTAGAATCTGTTGAAATTGTGCTTAATTGCGGCAAGTCATGCATATTGGTCCGCAACGTGATCAGACAAATTAAATACCTCAAAAAAAATCAGGACACACTCAAAGGTTGTGTCGAGATCTCTGATCTAGCTACGCAAAATCATCGCCTTGCATTTCAATCACTCCGACAACTCCTTGAAAGTCATGCTGAACCAAGAAAGCTGATTCAAGTTCAGGACATTCACAATGACTTGACGACGATTACAAAACACTTCGAAAGCATTTCTTTCCTTGTCGAAGAAATTATTCTGGAGTACGCTTAGCCTCGAGTTAACAGATGCTATCTGGCTTTATCATCTTTCTGATCGTCATTGCGCTCGCATTTGACTTCATCAATGGTTTCCATGATGCAGCCAATTCGATCGCAACGGTCGTGTCGACTCGGGTTTTAAAACCTGCTCAGGCAGTCTTATGGGCAGCTTTCTTTAATTTTATCGCCTTTTTATTTTTTGAAACCAAAGTAGCCAACACGATTGGTAAAGGCCTTGTTGATCCTTCCATTATAGATCCACATTTGATTCTAGCCGCTTTGCTGGGAGCTATTTTCTGGAATATTGTCACCTGGTACTATGGAATCCCTTCCAGCTCTTCTCACGCCTTGGTGGGTGGACTGGTTGGAGCAGCACTGGCTAAAGCAGGGCCAGACTCTATTCAAGCTCGCGGTCTCATTACTGTTGTGATTTCAATCGTAGCATCACCTGTTTTGGGACTCATGCTTGGTAATTTGTTCATGCTTTTAGCTAAGCGTATATTTGCTTGGCAATCACCCGTTAAAGTCGATGGCCTCTTTCGAAAACTCCAACTGGTTTCAGCCGCACTCTACAGCCTCGGGCATGGAGGGAACGATGCCCAAAAGACCATGGGCGTTATTGCTGTGCTGCTTTACTCTTCTGGCTATTTAGGCGCGGATTTTTATGTTCCCATTTGGGTCGTTATTACCTGCCAACTAGCCATGGGACTTGGAACTTTGTTTGGCGGTTGGCGTATTGTCAAAACTTTGGGTGACAAAATCACAAAGCTTAAACCTATCGGCGGCTTTTGCGCTGAGACAGCGGGAGCTGCTACCCTGTTTTTAGCCACAGCGTTTGGTATTCCTGTATCCACCACACACACAATTACTGGTTCAATTGTAGGCGTTGGAACCGCCAAATCGATTCAAGCTGTTCGCTGGGGCCAAACCAGGCAAATCGTTACAGCCTGGGTTGTAACCATGCCTATTACTTGCCTGATTGCATTCGTGATCTTTAATTTAGTCTCGCTTGGGATTTGAGACTGGGTTTTATTGGTTAAGGCGTTTGTGCTAGCAATTTTGCCTATTTTCCTTTCTTTTCAATTGGTTGATATCAACCGAGCCTCCCTCGAACAACTCAAAACCATCGATGGGGTTGGCCAGAAAATGGCCGAAAGGATTATTGACCACCGTGATGAGAATGGCGGTTTCGCCAGCCTCGAAGATTTGATGATGGTTCAGGGCATGAAGCCAAAGCTTTTTGATAAAGTTCGCAGCAAAATCACCCTAAACTCTCCCAAAGCTTCTAAATCAAAATCAAGCAGCCCAGTTTTGATGTCCGATGCCGAAGTGACTGATCTTGTAAATGCATTCGACTCAGAGCCAACAGTGCGACAACTCCAAGAAGAAGCACTTAAATATGCCAACGCCCACCCTGAACAAATCAGAAACTGGCTGGACCGCGCACGCAAAGCCTATTGGCTTCCCAAATTTACCACAGGCGTTGACCCTCACATCATGCGGCAAAACACACTCGCAGAAAAAACAGACAGCAGCCGAAATGGTACTGACTGGAAATTTCATGTTCGAGCTGAGTGGCATTTTAACAACTTGATTTTTAACCATGAAGAAGTCGGTGTTGGCCGAGAATTTTTACGACAGTCTCTCATGCGAGAACGCATACTAGACCGCATCAACGAAACTTATTTTGAACGGCGTCGACTGCAAATCGCTTCCAAAACAAACGAAGCCACCACAAACACTGCCAAAATCGATAACGCACTGAAGTTACAAGAGTTAACAGCTGAATTAGACGGCCTCACCGGAGGGTGGTTTAGCAAGCAGTTGTAACTGAATCTAGTTTCAGATAGAAATAGCACACTCTTATGAGGTTCCCCAAAAATCCCACACCCCTTCCAGGGGCTCTAGAAAAAGGGGGCTGTATTCTACCCAGCCCTAACAGGCTGGGCTGTGGCACCCATACCCGCTTCCGCGGGCGTAAAACCTCATCTAAACAAGATTTGTTTCCTCGGACCCGGAGGGTCTATGGCTGCCACAGCCTGGTCACCAGTGGGCGCGTCGCGCACACGTGGGGCCAGGTACTGGAGATAACATGAAAGATCCTGTCTATATTATTGATGGCTCGGGTTACATTTTTAGGGCTTACTACGCCGTTCGTCCTCTGAGCTCATCCAAAGGCGTTCCGACAAATGCCGTCTATGGATTTTGCACCATGCTGCAAAAGCTAATTAAGGATCATCACCCCAAATATTTGGCCATCACCTTTGATACAGGCCAAAAAACTTTCAGACACAAGCTTTACTCTGAATACAAGGCTCACAGACCTCCGCCGCCGCCAGATTTAGTGCCTCAATTCGATCTGATTCGAAGACTTGTGGACGCTTTTGATATCGCTCAATTCACGCAAATTGGTTTTGAAGCTGACGATCTCATTGGGACTTTGGCAAAACATGCAACCGATGCCGGACATCCGGTTGTGATTGTCACAGGTGATAAGGACATGATGCAACTCGTATCTCCTTCTGTCACGCTTTTGGATGAACTTCGCGCCAGCAAAACTGGCAGTGAGATGTTTGTCACCGAAGAGGGCGTCAAAAATAAATTCGGCGTCACCCCAAAACAAGTCGTTGATGTCCTGGCCCTCATGGGTGACAGCTCAGATAATGTTCCCGGGGTGACCGGGATCGGCGAAAAGACAGCCATTGAGCTTATTCAAGAATACGGATCCATGGAAAGCGTTCTCAACAACGCTCCACTCATGAAACAAAAATCTCGTCGTGAAAAGTTAATCAATGATTCGGACATGGCGAGGCTTTCAAAGCAGCTGGTTCAAATTGACTGCAACGTACCGATTGATTTTTCACTGAAAGCCCTTGAAAACAACGGCCCAAACTTAACCAAACTTCGCGATTTGTATGAAGAACTCGATTTCAAACGCCTTTTACTTGAACTTGAAGCTCCCCGAATTGAAACCCCACAAATAAGCCAAGAAAGCACTCTTCCTGGCATTGCTTATGACGCCAAAAGAGTCCTAAAGGCTGGCGAAATCAAGGGCGATCCGATGCTGGCTAGCTACTTGCTCAATCCGGATGCCAAACATGACTTTGCTTCCCTCGTTGCACAGCACCATGCTTCAAGCTTCGCTGAGTTAAACCAAATTCTTGAAAACAAACTTCACGAAGAAGGCTTGTGGAGTCTCTACAAAGATCTCGAAATCCCCCTCGAAAACGTCCTAACCAAAATGGAAGCTACAGGCGTTTTGATCGATACCGAATTGCTTGGCCACATGAGCCTTGAGTTTGAAACCAGACTACGTAAGCTTGAAGGTCAGGCATACGAGCTGGCTGGTAGCACGTTTAATCTCGCAAGCCCCAAACAAGTTGCTGAAATCCTATTTGGGAAACTCGGCCTTGAAAGTGTCAAGAAAACCAAAACCAGCCAGTCTACTGACGCTGAAGTGCTCGAAGAACTTTCAAAAGTTCACGAACTGCCCAAAGTACTCTTAGAGCACCGCATGCTCTCCAAGCTCAAGAGTACCTATGTTGATGCATTGCCTAAGTTGGTGAACCCAGAAACGGGGCGTGTTCATACAAGTTTTAATCAAGCCGTGACTGCTACAGGACGTTTATCTTCGAGTGATCCCAACTTGCAAAACATCCCCATTCGAACCGAAGAGGGCCGCCGAATCCGCGAGGCATTTATTGCCCCTGAAAGCTGCGTACTTATTTCACTCGATTATTCTCAAATCGAATTGCGAATTTTAGCGCATGTAACGGGTGATCCCGTGATGTGTGAAGCTTTCTTGCATGGTCAAGATGTTCACCAACGCACAGCAGCCGAAATCTTTGAAATCCCTCTGGGCGAGGTTGATTCAAATCAGCGCCGAATCGCCAAAACCATTAATTTTGGAATCATCTATGGCATGGGCGTCTACAAACTCAGTGAAACTCTTGATATTTCACGTCAAGATGCCCAAAAATATCTCAAAAAATATCACGAACGCTACGCTCGGATTTTTTCATGGCAACAGGATTCTCTAGAAGCTGCAAGACAAACTGGTGTTGTCACAACCTTGCTTGGACGCAGGCGCTATATCCCAGACATCAAAGGTCAGAACAAAATGCTCGCAGCGAGAGCGGAGAGAGTGGCCATTAATGCACCCATTCAAGGAACTGCCGCCGATCTCGTCAAAACAGCGATGATCAAAGTTGATGCCTTACTCGAGAAAGAGTTTCCTGCAATCAAAATGCTTTTACAAGTACATGATGAACTCGTTCTCGAATGCCCAGAAAACCAAGCAGACTCCGTTGCAAAATCCGTTCAAAAAGCCATGGAACAAGCATTTACGCTTACTGTTCCCATGAAAGTTGAGTATGGGTTCGCAAAAAATTGGGCCAAGGCGCATTAAATTCTTGAATTTCAAAAATACGTCATGCTAGTTGTGTTTCTGTCGTCGATAAAGACGAAAAATAGGAGTTACACCATGCGTCGTTTTTCCGTATTCGCCACCCTACTCTCTTTCGCTCTCGCTTTGCCAGTTCTCGCTAATGATTCTGCAGAAGCTCCAAAGGCTGATGCTCCAAAGGCTGAACACAAAGATCAAGGCAAGCACAAAGGTCATGCCAAGAAAGCTGAAAAAGCAAAGAAAGCTGAAATGCCAAACTCTGAATCAGCACCAGCTCCAACAGCTGCAGCTCCAGCCGCTCCAGCTGCTGCAGGCGCAAACAACTAAGCTCACGCTTTGTCACCCCAGCGAAAGCTGGGGTCCATTCTTTACCTATCAATCTCAGTCCCTACCAATCCAAAACTGAGCAGTATCAAAACCAAATCATCTAACTCGTTCCCAGGCAAAATCGAACTTAGTGCAGCAGCGTGCGTAAAACTTGGTGTTCGAATTCGCACACGACCTGGAGTAACGGAAATAAGCAATAAGCCCTCTGGGGACAGATCAATGTTTGGTTCGTGGATTGCATTTATTTTAACCAAAAATCTAGACCAAACATCTCCCTGAAAGGGATCTTGGCAAGCTTTTAATGCGAGGCCTCCAAACCCAAAAGAAATCGCATCCTCCATTGAAATCCGACCTATACCCGAGAGCCGCCCAGTTAATCTGTTCAAATTCAAACACTTGGTTCTAAAACGCTCCAAATCCTTATGAGACAGCATCAGCAAGTGATCTTCTTCGAGATACTCCAGTATTTTTCGAATAAAGTGCAAGTGATACTGCCTAGTCTCCTCTTTCAAAAGTTCAGCATCCAAAGGAGGCATTCCTACTGCTAAACGATAAGTATGTTCGAACCAGTTAGGAGCCAAGGGATTCAAGCCTCTTACGAGCTCCAAGGCTCCTTCAGGACTAGCTGTTTCTAAAAGCTTTTCGACCCCTGCATGCTGCCACCCAATCTCAACATCTGCTTTCACAATTTGACGTTGTTCAAGCAACAGCCTGAAATAGATGGGAAAAGGCAAGCGAGTGTCCAGCGGACCGAAAGAATAATCAATCTGACCAGGCAGCAAACCCCTAAAATGAGAGCGCCGAATATCTTCTTCCGCAGGAGATAATATAAGCTCTTCAAGCATAAATAGGCACCAGAGGCTGAGTCTTTTCAAGCGGGTAATTCTTGCGAAGTGGATGACCTGCAAACTCAGGATAAAGCAATAAGCGTTTTAAATTAGGATGCCCGTCGAACTGGATTCCAAACATGTCAAAAACCTCTTGTTCAAGCCAATTCGCACTTTGATATAGCCCAGATAAGCTAGGAATATGCTGGGCCGATTCAACCTTCAGTTTGACCCTCAGAAAAGTTTTATATCTTGTACTGTGAAAAACGTAAGAGATTTGAAACTGTTCTGCATTTTCAGCAATTATGTCTAGAAGCTGATCAAAAAGCGCATCCGGATCTCCTTTCAATAGGTTCACCAGTAATATAAGTTCTGCAGGATTATGAAGAACGCAGATGGATTCTTCATCATTGCAGACGATCTGGATTCTTTTTTGAAATCTTTTCTGGCTCAATCGTTGCATAAGAACTCTTTTGTTGATTAGGTGTGGGTTCGATCACAAGTTTTGGATTAAGCCATAAAAATGGAGCTAATTTCTGGCTAATGAGGCCTGTAACACGAATTTTTTGAGGAGTTACAACAATCACAAGACCCCCCTGCGGTAGGCCCAAGCGATCCCTAAAGCGATTACCCCAAAAGATTCATGTAGAAAAATCCCAAAACCAAGCAATAATGCGGTAAAAGAGATAAGAATGCATCGTTCGAGATGAATAACCGAATATCGGGGGTCACCAGAGTGTTTCAAGTAGTGTTGCAGCTGATGCATGAGGAATTAAATACCATAGATGAGTAATTGATGTTTAAGAAAAGTCTATCCGTATCAAAACAAGTAGCTTTCCGAATCGCGTTCTTTGGTTTGGCCATTTTCGCTTTTGTATTTTCATTTCTTATCCCGATTCAAGTTCGTCTCGATCGCAAGCATGCGATTGAACACGCAGAGCTTGTGGCAAACGGGATTGCCGCTGTATACTCCACTGTAGACCGCCGCGAAGAAGTCGAGACCACCAGCGAGGTACTCCTTGAAGCAGCAGGCTCTGAAGAGGTTGATAGTGTTCAAATTATTGGCCCACATCAGCGATTACTCTACAGCACAGACCCCGGACATAACCGAAAAGAAATCCACTATAAACCTGGAGAAATTCAAGTTGGTCCCCTGCTCTATGTAACACGTAAAGTAAATCCTGATTATGCTCCCGTAGAAGCCGTAGAAGTTGTAATGGATCTCAGAGCCATCCAGCTTGAGTCAAAGATATTTTTCGGAAAAATGGTTCTCGCGTTTTTATTCGTCTTGGCTCTTTTAGCCTTGCTTATTGGACGCATGACTTATGGGCTCGTCGGCAAGCGTCTTGAGCGGCTTTCAAAGGCTATGGAGAATGCAGAAAGCGGTTCTTTCTTAGTACGGGCCCAAGTTGATAGACTCGATGAAGTTGGCTCGCTAGCTGCTGCATTTAATAAATTACTCAATGCACTCACAAGAATGCAGGTCAAAGAAATTGAATTTAAACATGACTTACAAGAGGCCCATGAACAGCTCAGCATGAAGGCCCAGCTCGAAAATGCGAACGCAAGTCTCAAACGGCGTATTAAAGCAGGGGAACTCTTAATGGAGGCAGCTCACCATTTGGGTGGCTTACTCAATAAAGACCAGCTCATTCTTGAGCTGGTACAACTTTTACGCGACAAACTCGGTTGGTCCAACTTTGGGATTTTCATGGTTACCCCCAACGTCAAGTTACACATGCAGGTAGCCGCAGGCTTCCTTGAAAAACCCTTCTTCAAAGATTTGGAATTCGCTTTTGGCCAAGGAGCGACTGGAGCAGCAGCACTTTCTGCAAAACCTATTTTAGTTTTAGACGTCAGCGCAGATGATCGAGTTCAGTTCAAAGACCACCCAGAACTGCCCAAAGGGTCATTGCTTGCTGTACCTATGTTATTCAGAGAAAAAGTTATTGGAGTGATGACTTTTTTCCACGAGAAACAAAACGCATTCGATGAACAAGATATCAGTATGCTTGACACGCTAGGCGCTCTGGTGGCCATCGCAATCAAAAATGCAGAACTCTATGGAGAGACACTTGAACTTGCAACAACAGACCCTCTGACAGGGTTGCTCAATAGACGTTCTATGGCTAAATTGATCGAAAATGAGCTTATACGAGCTCAGCGATTTTCAACTCCCCTTGCAATTCTGCTCGTGGATGTTGACCATTTCAAGGGTTACAATGACCGACTTGGGCATCTAGTCGGGGATACTGCTTTAAAAGAGATTGCCCAATGTCTTCAGAATTCTGTGCGTAGGGTTGACGGTGTCGCCCGTTTTGGAGGTGAAGAGTTCTGCATCGTTCTACCCCAAACAGGTCCCGACTCAGCTCGTGAGGTATCCATCAAGCTCATTGAAGCAGTTCGAAAACTAGAACTCCCTGGCGCTCATGAGCAACCTCTTGGCCATATGTCCGTTTCGATTGGGATTGCCTGTTTCCCAACAACGCCAGGAGAAGGATTGCTTGAAACAGCAGATCAAGCTTTGTATTTAGCTAAACGACAGGGGCGAGACCAAAGTATTCTTCTATAGAAGACACTTCCGACGATAAAATGATTGAGCCTTATCCTTCAAAACATCGCCTTCATTAATCTCTGGGATCATCTTCTTAATTGATTCACACGCTTCTTCTTCTGCGCCTGATCGAAAATCCATCACAGCTTTTTGCCAGCGTTCAGCTGCACTTGATACTTTGATTTCAACCGGAACTTCCTGCTTAGCTTCTTTAATCTGAGCCAAACGCATTCTGAAATCCAAAAGATAGCTGTCTTGTTTTTTCTGTCGCTCATAATTCATAAGCTGCATAAACAAGCTTGAAGAAGCCACCGTCAGTGCTAATATAGGGACCCAAGAAAGTGACCATGGATTTCCAATCTTTTTGGAATTTGTCTGATCACCTTCATCAAAAATCGCATGACTTAAAATAAATCCTGGTGCCTCAAACTGAAGCATTTGTTCACCAATCTTGATTTTATCGCCATCTTTGAGCCAGGCACTTCGAACTCTGTTTTTATTGACAAAAGTTCCATTCGCAGAGCCTAAATCAATCAACTGTGCCTGATGAGCTTGAACATCAATCGCAAAATGATGACGACTCAGGGCTGAATCATCCAAAACCAAATTATTTTGTGGATCACGCCCTACACGAAAAAGCCCTAGGGATAAATCATGGCGTTGACCACCATGAATCAGACGTGGTTTTTGGAATACTGCATGAGTTTCAGTAGGTTCGAACACACAAATCTCAACCCGTGTGGGCTCTAACTCATTCCGGTATTAGTAATTTTACAACCTCATGAGCTGCATCTATTGGCTTCAAGCTCGTGTTTGAAATACCAGAAACCAATTTTGTTAGATTATGGTCTGCTTTGCCTGCTGCCCATAGAGTTCCTGTTAGAGGAGTAATATAGGCTGAAAATGATTGGTGACCATTACCTGGTCTCTCTCCAATCACGTGAATGATGGTTTTAGGACGATTGCCAGATTGTGAAAACAAGACCCTGCCAATTTGATAACCTGCACGTACTCGGCCATTATGAACCACAACATGTTTTTTAGATACATGCATGCCACGAGCTTCTAACTGCTTTCGAAGTTCACCCAAAAAAGGCATGAGGTGTCCCTCTTGCATGATAGCTCTTGCATTCAATCCGTCAGAAATAACAATCTGAATATCTGTATCCGTGCTCGAAAAGTGCTCAAGTTTGCGTTTAGATTTTTCTGATAGTTTCTCACCAGTTTCTGGGTGATTAATATAATCCATCCGATTCTTAGAGCAGGTCTTGATTTCGATCACATTTGGGATTCGTCGAATAAATCCTTGAGACCACTGGGTCCAGATACTCTTTTTAGCATCTTCATAAAGTTGCTTTGTTTTTAGATCAAGTGATGCATCATTTTGAATATCCAGCGGAACACCTCTGGACAAAACACGCCCAACTGCCAACTGCCCTTCAGAACGAATTACTTTTTCAGGGCGCAGGTCGCCTTTGGCTCGTTCATACTGAATATAAACCCAAACAGGATCTCCAAAATGAGCTGTTGGATTTCCTTGAGTATCAATCACTTTTAAAGCCTTAAAAAACTCCCACATAGAGTCATTCACTTTGGTTCCAAATTTGTTTCGAATCCTAACGTGGTCTCTAAAAGAGGTTGTTAAGTAACTCAACATTGGGTCATTTCGAGTGGGGAGCGCCATTAAATACGCTGGATTGGCTGGTATAATTTTATCCTGACACCACTGTAAATCATCCAGCGATATATCCATGTGCAATGTGCTGCAAATATCAAGTCCAATCGCCAGACCATGCAGCTTACCCATAGCGATATCTTCTAAACATACCCGCACAAGCTGCTCTTTGCTCTTGAAAACTTCAGGTCCAATAAATCCCGCTACGTCGTTTAATACCACCCAATGAGTTTTTTGTTTCAAAGCACGTGCCAAGCCATACTTTCGAGACTCCAGCGTCACCATGTCAACACCATAAGCCTGGAGATTCGTGAAGTCAGCACCTTGCCCTGTTTCAAAATAGAAAGCATGTGGCTTATCCAGTCTGGCTTGTGCATAATCAAGCATTTTTTCTACGCTAATGCCAAAAGTTTGGTTAGCTTTTTGCGTCCCTGCAATGCTTTGAAAAAACAAGTCTGTGAGTCCTGAACTTTTCTTTTCAACCTCGTTTTGAATATCTATATGTGCAAGAACGGACCATGGAAGAATCTGTTCTAGCTTAAATGTTTTGACAATATCTTGAAGCGCACCTTCTACAACTGCAACTGATTCCGGCGTGCTATCAACTGGGTTCGTGCCTAAAAGCACATCACCCACAGCGTAAGAGAATCCATTGAATACCTGCCACTGAATATCTTCAGGATCATCTGTTGGTGAGTTAGGCTGAATGCGTGCACCCATGTATCCTTTAGAACCGATTTTTCCTCCTGGAAGCGGGTTAAATACCGTTTGCCCAATGTGTGTCAGTTCCTCGTTGCTCATGAGCTTTACAACAGCAGCAATCACATCACTGTTTAAACCAGGCATGATATTCTTAATCTCTGGTTCAGACTGAGTCAGCAAAAAATCTTTCAGTTGTCCCAGGGTCCAGTCTGCAATACGAAGATAAACCTGAGCATCAGTCGTCTGCCAAATCAATTGCTGTTGCTCATCTTGATACACTGGGTACTCATGGAGTTGTCTAATGGTGAGTGCTTGTAATTGAGCCCGAGCTTTTTGACGCTGTTTATCGCTTCGAGCCGCAACACCTATCGCTTGGTCACCTTCTTTGAACTCATTTGCCCGACCAAGCATAAGCTTAAGACCCGCTGAATTCATTAGAAGTGCAAGAATCATGAAATGCATTTGGCTTTAACCCAAAACAGCTTTGACATCTTCCAGACAGTGCTGAACTTGCTCAAAATGCGTTCTAAAACTCAAAATACACACTCGGCTTACTTCCTGCCCATGCAATTTGGTTGATGACAAGTATACTCGACCCAATGCATTCACACGCCTAGAAATTCCACCTGGTTTGAATACAATCGTCGTTAGTTGTGGTTCGCAGAGTCTTTCGACTCCAAGCAATCCGAGTTCATTGTATAGCCACTGTGTAAGTTCAAGCTTCTCGGCCAAAGCCTGTCTGAAAGCAGCTGCGCCATGCAACATTAATGGCAACCAAAGGCGTATCCCCCGATACTCACGAGATAGTTCAAGCCCTAAACTGGCTGGAGAATTCTGTTCCACATGGGTCAAATAATCGGCTTGATAGTGAGCGATTCGAAGTAAATCGGCTCTATTCTTCACCAACAAACAACCCGTCCCATAAGGCAAAAATAAACTTTTATGCGGATCAAAGGTAATCGAATCTGCTGTCTCAATACCAATCAATCGTTTTTTGCCTGCCTCACATAAAACAAAGGCCCCACCATAGGCACCATCGATGTGAAACCATAGATTTTCACGCCCACAAAACTCGCCTAAAGAGCCAAGCGGATCAATCGAACCCGTATTAGTAGTCCCTGCAGAGCCCACCACACAAAAAGGTTTCAAGCCTAATGCACGGTCACGTTTTACAGCCTCGCATAAAGCATTTATATCCATTCGAAATGCATGGTCACTCGCAACAGAAACACAGTTCTCTCGTGGAATCCCGGCTAAAAATGCTGCCTTCTGGATACTGTGGTGCACTTGATCCGAGACGTACACACGCGCTTTTGAAAAATCGCCACTGCCTCCAAAATGCTTCACACGCGCTGCTATTAATGCTGTGAGATTTGCAATCGATCCCCCAGAAGTTAACACACCAAAAGCAGTCTCCGGTAGACCAAACTCTTTGCAAAACCACCCAATCACTTCAGTCTCGAGCCTAACTAAGCCAGGTGCCTGATCTTCAACTCCCGTGAAACGGTTGAGCAAGTTCCCTAAAAAGCCTGCCAGCGCAGCACTGGGGATCCCACCTCCAGGAACATAAGCCATAAATCCTGCCGAATTTGTTGGAACAGAACCTTCAAGGCCGTGACTCAAAATCTGCAAAAGTTGCGAGAAACCACCCCCTAACGGCGTCTCCGAAAAATCTCCCTCTCCCCTTGCGGGAGAGGGCTGGGGTGAGGGGTCGTAGATAAACCCTAATGACTCCTGCACCCACTGCGCTAATTCTTCTGGCGATGTTTCTAACATTCACCAGATATATATGTTTCTAAGGCTTTCTTTGGCTCAGGGTTAGAGTGCGTTCACCACAGCCTTCGTGAATTCTTCCGTCGAAGATTTCCCGCCCAAATCACTTGTTCGATGTGAGATGTTGGCCAACACCGTCTCAACCGCTGTTCTAATATTTTGCGCGATCGAACGCTCACCCATGTGTTCAAGCATCATCACTGCGCTTAAAATCAGCGCTGTCGGGTTAGCTTTGCCCTGTCCTGCAATATCAGGAGCTGAACCATGAACAGCCTCAAACACTGCATATTTTTCGCCAATGTTGGCTCCTGGAACCACTCCTAGGCCACCCACTAAACCAGCACACAAGTCAGATAAAATATCGCCGTAAAGATTTTCAAGAAGTAATACGTCAAATTTAGTTGGATCGGTTACCAACTTCATGCACAAAGCATCCACAATGCACTCGTTGGTTTGAACAGAATGGAATTGGGCAGCAATTTCTTCGGATCGCCTGAGAAAAAAACCATCGCCAAGTTTCATAATGTTGGCTTTATGGCCAATGGTTAAACGCTTGCGATGATGATTTTTACAGTAGTTCAAAGCATATTCAGCGATCCGGCTCGTTGCCTTTTCTGTCACAACCTTGAGAGAAACAATGGTGTCAGGTGTGACACGAACTTCTCCGCCAGAATATAAACCTTCGGTATTTTCGCGAATAATCACCAAATCAACATTTTCATAACGTGTTTGAAGGCCTGGAATACTTTTGACTGGCCTGACGGACGCGTACAAATCCAAGGACTGCCTTAACAATACATTCGCACTTTTATGACCTGTTCCTACGGGTGTCGTTGTGGGGCCTTTCAAAGCCACTTGATTTTTTTTGATAGACTCAAGGGTCACTTCTGGAACCGCACTGCCAAGCGTATGCACCGCTGCAAGCCCCGCTGGCTGGAGGTCCCAATGAATATTGGCACCAGCAGCTTTCAAGACTTGCTGCATTGAATGTGTGATTTCTTCGCCTATTCCATCGCCAGGGATCAGTGTAACCGAATGTGACATGACTTGAACCTCTGACTCGCTTATGCCACAAGTTTTCAGCCATGCAATTTGTTTTGAGCATTGACCAAGGAACCACAGGTACGACGGCAATCATCGGGGATGAGAACCTCGCTATTAAAGCCAAGCATAACATTCCTTTTCCACAAGTTTTTCCTAAACCAGGCTGGGTTGAGCATAAAGCAGACGATATCTGGAACTCCGTACGACAGGCGGTTCTGCGCTGTTTTGAAACCAGCGGATTAAAGCCCTCTCAAATTGCCGCTATTGGCATCACCAATCAGCGCGAAACCATCGGCGTGTTCGACACAAAAGGCAATTTGCTTCACAATTTTATCGTTTGGCAATGCCGGCGAACTTCAGAAATCTGCGAATCTCTCAAAGCTGAGGGCATCGAGCCGATGGTTCGACAAAAGACTGGTTTACTCCTGGATCCTTATTTCTCAGCCACCAAACTACGTTGGCTGTTTGAGAAAACGCCTTCACTCAAAAAATCCCTCGTTGGAACCATCGATAGCTGGTTGCTCTATCGTATGACAGGCGGAAAAGTCCATGCAACTGATGCAACGAACGCATCTAGAACCATGCTCATGAATCTTGAAACCACCCAGTGGGATCCAGAGCTTCTTGAGTTGTTTGGTGTCCCTCAGGAAACTTTGCCTGAGATTCGAAGCAGCTGCGAGGTCTATGGCCATACCAAAGGTCTCGATTTTTTGCCTGATGGAATCCCAATCGCAAGTTTAATCGGCGACCAGCAAGCCGCTCTCTTCGGTCAAGGCTGCCTAAAACCAGGCGATGCTAAGGCAACCTATGGAACTGGTTGTTTCATACTCCTGCATACCGGCGATAAGCCCGTGCTTTCCAAACATGGGCTTTTGACCTCAGTCGCGTTAAAAACCCCTAAAAAAACAACTTACTGCTTGGAAGCCTCTGCATTTATTGCAGGTGCCGCAATCCAATGGCTTCGGGATGGTCTTGGCCTGATAAAGGATAATCATGAAGTCGAGATACTTGCCAAGCAGTGTGAAAACAGCGCCGACTTGGTATTTATCCCTGCGCTATCAGGCCTAGGTGCACCTTACTGGAAACCTGAGGCACGTGGAGCGCTGCTGGGCATTACGCGCGATACCAATCGTGCTCAAATCGCACGGGCGGTGTTGGAAGGCATCGCACTGCTCAATCAAGACATGCTGGCTGCCATGAAAGAAGATGCAGGGGCATTGTCTTTCTTGAAAGTAGACGGGGGTGCTTCTGCTAATGATTTGCTGATTCAACTTCAAGCTGACTTGGGCGCTATTCCCTGTTTACGATCACCCTGCCTCGATACCACTGCCCTTGGAGCACTGGTTCTTGCCGGGATGGCTACTGGTGTATTTTCCGGACCTGAAAGTCTCGAACGGCTTTCAGCTGGAAGTACTGTGTTCAAGCCACTCATGAATCAGGAAAATCGCGACAAGCTCCAGAAGAAGTGGCATTGTGCACTTCAAGTCTGAACGGAAAACAGCACTCCTTAGTTCAGAGAATCCAACCACTTAACAATACTGCTTTTTATAATTTATTTTTACCAGTATTTTTATGGTACAGTTAACAAGTGGTTGGCAATACAGTCAGGATGGGCTCTGAGAAAGAAACAGCTCACGTTAGGGATGCACCTAGCCAACCTTCCAGCTCTGCCAATACACCATCGAAATATTATAATGACAGTGCTGAAGAACTTCTGAGTTCCAACGACTATTTGAGAGGCAAAAAAAAGAATTACCAAGCCCAAATTGAACCAAAGAATCCGCCTGAAAATGTTACCAAAAATGCTGCTGCCGATGACGATGAGAAAAAGACGGCAAATGAGTGGCTCCAAAAGAAAATTCGTCAATTAAATAATACTAACTCGATGAGTTCTTCCATTTCAGATGCGGACACAGAGATCAACAGGCAGCATAGTGAGCGCCCTTCTTCAGCAGAACCACTAACTCGAACTGCTAGTTTATCAAGCAGAAAATCTGACACTGAAGTGGATGTTAAAGCGGAAAGTAAACCACATAAACCTACCACGGAAATGACATACCAAGAAAAGCTAATTGCTTATCAGAAACATAACTCCTCTAATACAGCTGGCAGCTTAGCAAAAGGTGGTAGGTTGGCTGAGGAATTGACCCCTGAACAACTCAATGAGAGACAAATGTATGGGGGGTATATTCATAAACCGCCTATCCGTGATTACAACCCAATTACAGAAACTAGATCAACGAGAGAACGCAGCCTGAAAATAGCATCTGAACAAAATTTAACTTTTGAGTTTGAAAAACTGGCCACAAACATAATCAGCTACCCTGAAGATCCTGCGTTAGAGGCAGCAGCAAGAACAATTTTGATTGAATATGTTAAAAAACCAAATGATTTACACCCAGACCACCTTCAATTGAACGAAAAAAGCCCGGAACAACTCAGTGAAATAAAAAATATTTTAGAATTAGCAAAGAGAAATTTACCCACCATTAGACCCAATTGGAATTTCACCTATATTCAAAGCGATATTAATGGTGCAATCCGTGTTCTTGATGCAGGAATTGAAGTTGTTCAACAAAGAGCCAACGAAAAAAAGTAATGAACTAACTCAAAATCCATTTTTATAGCATCATGCTCTTCATGGATCCTATTCAATTCATTGAAACAGCGTTGTTTCTATTTTCTTTACTGTGCCATACACGGACAACAACAACTGTGTCTTCAGCTTCAAGAATATAGCGCAGCACATAGCCTCCTGATCCGAAGCCTATAAATAGCTCTCGTCTTTGAGTGTCATTTGACATCAAACGTCCTATCCGAGGTGAAGTTCGTAGCATTTGAGCGCCTTCCAAAATTAGCTGAGCCAATGCCTTGGCTGCTTGAGGATTTTTACTGTTTAAAAATGCGTATAGACGCTCAATATCATCGAGCGCTTCCGGAAGCCACTTCACGCTTGCCATCTTCAGGCTTTCCCTTCAGCTAATTTTTTAAGGCGCTCTACGACTTTGTCATCTGAAATAGCTAGACCAGATACCAGATAGGCTTCCCAGCGTTCCATATCTTCACGTTTTTCTCTCTCAAAAGCTTCTTCTCTTTCAAGATATTCTTCAATGGCGGTACGCATCAACCAATGAGGCGTTCTTGAACGAGCTTCACCCAATATTTTCAGGCGGTTACGTGTTTCATTCTCGAGCTTAATTCCCGCAGTGGTAGACATGGACTAAGAGTATCACCAGTTGCAACCAATTGCAACCAATTGTCCCAGCCTCACGAAAACCGCGACAAGCTCCAGAAGAAGTGGCATCATGCTCTTCATGGATCCTATTCAATTCATTGAAACAGCGCCCCTATGGCTTTCCATGACTGCTCTGTTTTTTGCGGCATGGATTGAGTATATTTTTCCACCATTCCCTGGAGATACACTGTTAGTTGCTGGGGGATTCTTCGTCGCCCAAGGGATTTTTCCGCCTGTACTTACTTTTCTGGTGCTCACACTGGGTTCAGTTTCTGGCTGTTTGGTTGGCTGGAGCTTGGGGTATCATGGCCTCGGGCTTCGTAGATTAATCAAAGCTGAGTATCTGGAAAACATCGCTCAGGGTTATCAAAAATACGGCGCGTTGGTAATTATTGCAAACCGATTTGTACCAGGACTTCGAGGAGCTTTTATGATTGGCGCTGGACTTGTGAAAATGCCAATCCGAGCCATTGCAATTTGGGGAACCGTTTCTGCTGTTCTTTGGAATGCGGTTCTAATTGCACTTGGCTATGTGTTCAGCGACAGTCTCGAAAAATTACTGTCTCTGGTCCAGACCTACAGCAAAAGTGTTTTGTTTGTCATAGGTCTTGGACTAATCGCTTGGTTTTTCTTTAGAATGGGACGTCTTCGGTCATATAACCATCGCCCGGTTCAAAAGTCGACGGAGTCTGATACGACGCAGGCGAACTAGAACCTTCTTCACGACCGCCACCCAAGAACATAAGCTTATCGCAAACGACTTCAAGGCTTGTGCGTGAGCCGCCTTCTTTGTCGGTCCATTTACGTGCTTGGAATCGACCCTCAGCATAAACTTGACGGCCTTTCTTCAAAAATCTCTGAGCATTTTCGGCTGTTTTTCCGAAGCAAATCAGCGTAAACCATTCGGTATGATCCGCAAAAGAATCTCCTTCTTTACGACGCTCTGTCACAGCTACGCGCAGATTGCACATAGCGGTTCCACCCTGAGAGTAACGTACTTCAGGATCCGCGCCTAAATTTCCAATCACAGTCATCTTGCTCATACCAGCCATAAATACACCTCTAAGGATAGAAACCTAGAATGAATGCCCTTATTTGTAAATATCTCTTACTGGCTTTGGCTCTTGGAACCCGCTTGCTAGCTGGGCATCATGAACATTTGTCAGCCTTTGAGCAAAAAGCAGTTGATCAAGCACTTGTAAAAAACAGCCTATTAATAGATAAAAACCCTGAAAACAAAAAAATCAGAGGGTTTTATTTTTTTACCGAAGGACCTTTTGATAAAAGCAACAAGCTTTTCTCGTGGGCTAAAAACCTGCAATTTACCAGTACAGATAAAACCCTTCAAAGCCAGCTTTGGATAGAGGCCGGTGACACATTTAACGAAAGCATTTTAATTCAAAACGAGCAGGCCTTGCTCGACCCAACAATTCGGGATTTTGTACTTATTTTTCCAGTACAATCTGTCTCAACCCCCTCTCTTACTGAAGTAGATATCTTGGTGGTAACTAAAGAAATTATTGACTGGCAGCTGACTTGGGCAATTACCGGCTCTAGCGCAAATATTTCTTCATTTTCCTTAAGCCTGGCTCAGACCAACTTACTGGGTTTAAACAAAACAGTCGGAGTTTCATTTGGGCTAGATCCAGCTCTGTTCAATCTATCAGCTGAATATAATGACCCTAATTTGTTCTACACTAAAAATAGACTTTCGGTTGAACAAGGTGTGTTTCTTGGACGCGGCAAGGAAGCCAGTGGGTATGAAGGTTTATTTGGGAGCCTGAGTCTTTCGTATCCGTTGATTATTGAAAGTACCCAATGGGGATATAATCTTAATTTTAATTATAACCTACAACCTGTTTACCAATTTCAAGGCGCAGAAATTCGAAAATTTGAAGGCATTGAACGAAAATATCGCCAAACTCAATTTATCCCAAGTTTAACCATTACCCGTTCTTTTGGTTCAACCTACAAAAGCAATCTGAGTTTCGGATACGGTGTCAATTATGCTAAATATGAGTCCATTGGTGAAGTCACGCCAAGTTTTACTCAAAAAGTAATACCCATCAGTGAAACACAAAGCTATTTTATCTTGGGGTACAACTATTTTCAGAATAAATTTTTTGCTCTCTATGACTATAATACTTTTGCGATGACAGAGTGGTATCAGCTAGGACCTTCTATTAATCTCACAAACAACTTTGCTTTATCTGCGCTGGGGAGCACATGGTCATTCTATCGCCCCAATGCTTCAGCGCGTTGGGCTTTTAAACTCGGTCGAGACAGCGCATTAACCTTCAACGTTTCTGGCTCCACTCGGATTCAGAACCGGGTTATTAACAATCAGTTCTCCGGCAGTTTAAAGCTGATTGCGCCATCATTTGGAAAAGTCGGACGCTTTGTGGCATTTGCAACGGCTGGAAGTATTTGGGATAATCAAAACAACACCCAATGGACGGCTGGCTCAGACGTAGGTCTTCGTGGAGTTCCTTTCCAATACTACCAAGGCAATAATTTCATTCGAAGCAATCTTGAATTTAGAACGACTTCGTTACCCTGGTGGATACTGCGTTTAGGCTTGGTAGGGTTTTATGATTTTGGGACAGCCTTTGATGAACTGGGCAGGTCAAATCCAACCCACAATATCGGCGCTGGAGTACGAATCTTTACTGTCCCCTGGAATCGTGTGTTGATTCGGATCGATGTTGCAGTTCCTGTGGCTGGACCACTCAAAGGGTTCGAGCACACTCTCGTCTCGTTTGGACTGGGACAGGCGTTTTAGTTAAGGAATATCTCTCGGTCACCCTTCGCATTTTGAATCGGTCCCACATGGCCATCGCGTTCCATCTGGTCAACCATTTTGGCGGCGCGATTATAACCCACACCTAATTGACGCTGGAGCCAGCTGGTGGAGCACTTTTGAGTGCGACGGACAACTTCCAAGGCTTCTTGGTACTTATTATCACCGCTTTCATCTCCACCAAAATCACCTACCTCGCCTGATTCTTCTGGTGGCGTTTCAGCTATTTTCAAATCGTATTCTGGCTGAGCCTGGCCCTTCCAGAACTCAACAACTCGGGCTAATTCTTTTTCTGAAACAAATGCACCATGCACACGTGTCACATCACTGGTACCTGGCGGCATTAAAAGCATATCGCCCCTACCAAGCAATCTCTCAGCACCCGAGCGATTAATAATCGTCTTAGAATCGTGAGATGAAGCCAATCTGAAACTCATACGCACGGGGAAGTTCGCTTTAATCACGCCCGTGATAATATCAACGCTAGGACGCTGGGTAGCGAGCATTACGTGAATACCAGCTGCACGGGCTTTTTGAGCCAAACGCATCACATGAGCTTCAACATCTTTACCTGCTACAGCCACCAAGTCTGCATACTCATCAACCACAATGACGATAAATGGCATCTTTTGAGAAGGATCCGCTTTTTGGTTGTAGCCATAAATATCGCGCACACCCAATTCATTCATCTTTAAATAGCGTGATTCCATCTCGCGAACAGCCCATTTCAGCGCTTGTGCAGCTTTCTTGCTGTCAATAATTGGCGGCAACAATAAATGCGGGATACCATCATACAAACCCAATTCGAGCATTTTCGGGTCAATCATTAAGAAGCGGACATCGTTTGGAGTGGCTCGATACAAAATCGAGCAAATCATGGCATTCACGCTAACGGATTTCCCAGACCCGGTCGTACCAGCCATCAACACGTGAGGCATATCAGCGAGATTCACAAAGTATGGTTTGCCCTCAATCGTCTTACCTAACGCCATACACAATGGGTGTGCTTGGTCTCGGTAAGCTTGATGAGACACGATTTCTTTCAAATATACCGTCTCACGTGTTTCATTTGGGATCTCAATTCCCACAGCACCTTTACCCGGAATCGGCGCTACAATCCGCACATGAATCGCCGACATCGCCATGGCAATATCGTCAGCAAGTGTTGCGATTCGCGAAAGCTTAATGCCGGGTGCAGGTACAAATTCAAAACAGGTCACAACAGGACCAGGACGTATTTCACGGACTTGGCCCTCGATGCCAAATTGAGCAAAAGTCTTTTCGAGTCGCTCTGCCTGTGCTCGCATCATGCGCTCATCAATTTTCACCGTTGGCGGAGCATCATAATCCAACAATTTAAGAGGGGGCAATTCGAAATCTGCTACCTTGCGAAGCTCGCCAGCCATATCAGGGGCTTTCTCAACAACGCGCTCGGCGATCTTAAGACCCTCTCCACTTGGTGGGGAGGGTGCTTCGCAAAGCGAAGCGGGTGGGGGGTTAGTGGCTTCATGGAGCACAGTAGAGGGGGTCATTGCAGGGCGAGTCTGTCGTGCTGGCCACCGGACACCCCCAAACCATAAAACCCCGCCCACAGCCAACAAGGTCAAACTTACCAACCAAACACCAAGTCCAGAAAATGCCCACAAAATTAAACTATGAAGGCCATAACCCAGCAAACCACCCCAGGGAAAAGAAACCCAGAACTTGCCCGTACTGGCTTCTTCAAGCAAAATTGACATTCCCAAAAGCAAAACAACAAGGCCCATGACCCGAGTTGCTGGCCAAAAATCCGAGCGCCTATAAAATGAAAAAATGCCTAAAGTAATTAACAACGCTGGAATACCAAGCGCCAAGAATCCAAAGCAGGTGTAGAAAAAATTGGCTATCAATGCCCCACCTGGGCCAATCCAATTCTGGATTTGATAATTGCCATGTGCGTAAGTTGAATTATCCGCCGACGTAAAAGATACAAGCGCAAACGCCAACAAGGCGCCTGATGCGCACAAAGTAATACCTAAAACATCAGGCAAAACAGCATAGTTCTTTTTTACTGATTCCATTTTTTACTCGAAAATATGACCACCACTCCATAGAGAGATGTCAACAAAATCGCAAGGCCCAAAAACCAGTTCAACTGTGCACTAACAGCCGCAATCATCAAATCTGGCGTCTGCAATAAACCTGGTTCAGCTCCAAGAACTTCTTGTCCAAACCAAGCCAGAACAAAACACCAAATACCTGCCCCTGCAATCGTCGCCATACTAAAAGGCCAAAATGGCATCTTCAACATGCCGGCTGGAATTGAAATTAGATGACGTACAACAGGCAAAAACCTTGCTACAAAAATCCCGGGCATCCCAAAGCGCTCTGCCCAGCGATGCGCTACTTCCAGCTTTTTGGGCGAAATAAACCATCTCGTCAGAACATCTGCTGTCCAATAACTCAACACTGAACCGACATAGCTTCCAACCGTTCCAGCCAACACAACAAGCCAGAAATTCATTTTCCCCTGCGCAGCCCAGAATGCAGCTGGTGCAATCACCAGCTCCGAAGGCACCGGAACAATCGAGCTCTCCAGAGCCATCAACACGACGACGCCTGCATATCCCCAGTCATTGACCCAACCAAACCAAATTTGAATTAACTCATGAAACATATTTTCTTCCCTTAAGCTTTTCAGGGAGATTACCAGCTTCTGGATTTTTTTGCCCATAACCCAGCTCTTTCATTAACTGAGTTGGAGCATTGCGCAGATGCATGGGGACCGGCTGAGCACCAAACTTCACCACATCATCCTTTGCTGCATAATAAGCATTTATCACGCTTCGAGATTTTGGAGCTTTTGCTAGATAAATGGTGGCTTGTGTCAAAGGCAAAACACCCTCAGGAAGGCCCATTTGCTCAAAGGCCTGAGCAGCAGCCGTTGCGACCATAATGCCACGGGGGTCTGCGTTACCTACATCTTCACTGGCAAAAATCATCATGCGCCGAGCGACAAATCTGGGATCTTCACCGGCTTCCAACATACGCGCCAGATAATAGCATGCTGCATCTGGGTCTGATGCTCGCATGCTTTTAATAAAAGCACTAATCGTGTTGTAATGTTCTTCTGCCTTTCGGTCATAAGCCAGAACACGCTTGCCAATAGCTTGTTTGATTTCCGATTCGCCAAGTTCTGGGGCCTTTGATAATCCAAATGCAACTTCAAGTGTCGAAATCAGCATTCGCGCATCACCTGATGCACTCTGAATCAGCATACGTCTTGCTTCTTCTCGCATTGTACGATGCTGCACTCCAAGAGCCCTATCAATCAGCGTCTTCAAATCATCATCGCCAAGGGGTTTAAGCGTCAATACACGACAACGCGAAAGCAATGCGTTATTAATAGAGAAAGACGGGTTTTCTGTTGTAGCACCAATCAGCGTGAGTAAACCTTCTTCAACATAAGGCAATAAAACGTCTTGCTGGGCTTTATTAAAACGGTGAATCTCATCGACGAATAAATAGATTTGAGTCTTTTTAGCAATTTCAACCGAATCACGTATCTCTTTAACACCTGCCGAAACAGCTGAAAGGCGAATCAATTGTCGCTTCATCGCGCGGGCTAAATTTTCAGCCAGAGTTGTCTTGCCTGAACCTGGTGGCCCCCAAAGAATCAGGGATGGCAAGTGGCCATGTTCAATTAAGAGCGTTAAAAGGCCATCAGCCCCGAGCAAATGCTCTTGGCCTACCATATCTTTCAAACTTTTAGGGCGCATCGAAGCAGCCAACGGCATCATAAATTATTCGCTATAAATAGAAATCATCTCGCGCTGAGATAATATCTCACCCGATCGAGCAACCATGGTAATATAGTTTACACCCGGTTTCAACTCAATATTCTCACTCAGCGTTAATTTTTTATTTTTCGAAGCTCTGTATAAAACCTTTTGATCGTTTACGTAAAGATAAACATCTTTCAAGACAGGCTTTCCCTCGACCTCAACCTTCAACTCATAAATCTTTTTTGCAAGTAGAGGCTTTGAAGTATCTAGTACCCACTTGATGGCCGGCGGAGTTCCATCAACTGGTTTCAATGAGTGAAGGTCCACGCGATCCACCCAATATTCACCTGATGCTGCGTCATATATTTGAATCTGCAACTCCGAATCTTCTCGATGTTCACGGTCAACAAATAAAAACTCTGAACTTGCACTCTCTCCAGGTTTAAGGGCTTTAAGTTTTTCCCTCCCCTGCTCAATAAAGATATCAGATTCACCCGTATTCTTAAGCAACATGACAGGTTCACTCGCAATCCCTGAACCTATATTCTTAATCGTCACTTTCATGACACTGGGTTTTTCGCTTATACCAGGAGTAATCTGATACTGAAATGCCAAAACTGGCTTCGGCTGACTTAAATATGTTACTGGTATTTTAAGTGTGCCCGCAGGTTTTCCATCATTCGCTTTAAACTCAACAGTCATCATATCCTGTTGCGTTAAAACTTCTTTCGGAACTTCAAGTTCAGCTGTCCACAGCCTCTTACGCTTAGGCTCAATTTTTCCAAAAACGAATTCTCTATCACTCAAAAATGGCGAATCAGACTTCGAAATACCATAAAGTCTGTAAACCGGTACTTTTCCTGTGTTTTTCGCTTCAATGATAATTTTTAATTTGTCTCCAGCCTTTGAAATAGGTTTTTTAAGGACATTGAATTCTAATTGAGGAACTTTCGGAGCTTGATCTGGCAACATCCAATCAACCCCAGAAGACTGAAGGCCTTCAATAATGCGTTTTTGCTCTTCTTTCTTAACTTTTGGGACAAGCTGACTCGCCGCCTGCAACAAATCTTGCCGACGTGAACTCTTCGTCAAAAGCAACAAACGTTTGGCAAGACGAATTTCAAAATCCTCATAGAACTTTTTCGAAACAGAGCGCTTTTCTTGCTCTTCTGGAGTTATTCTTTCAGACACATAAGTAATATCATACTCAGGTTTACGACGTTTAATCCTCGATGCATCATCCAAGTGGAGTTCTAAATCTCCCTCCCTGGTTTTTGTCTGAGGAAAAATTAAAAGGTTATTTTTATTTTCAAGATAGGCAGGAAAAACGGCAATATCAGGTGTAATTCCAATAGACTGAATACTCTCATCTCCAGGAGTTAGATACTGCGCAATCGTTAATTTCAATGCAGACTTATCTGGGAAATCATAAAGCATTTGGACAGATCCTTTGCCAAAAGTCTGCTCACCAATCACCAAAGCACGACTTCGATTTCTCAAAGCTCCTGCAACAATTTCAGAGGCAGAAGCAGAACCCGAGTTTACCAAAACAATTAACGGAAGTTTTGTTTTATCTGGCCCTGGAGACGCCTTTTCTTCATCGCGTTGAGTCCCTCCTGCGCTTCTGGTCACCACCACAACACCACCATCCAAAAACAAATCAGACACCGCAACTGACTCTGTTAAGAGACCACCCGGATTATTTCTGAAATCCAGAATAAGACCTCTAATATCGCCAAATTTTTCAATTGCATGTCTTAAGTCTTCAGCGGTGTTTCCATGGAAAGACTTAATCTTCACATATCCGATTTTAGAATCAATCAAGGTAGAGTTAATAGCTTCTACTTTAATAACATCTCGAGTAATATTCAGTGTTTTTGAGGCTGACTCACCACTGTGCTGAATGGTTAAGGAGACCACTGTGCCAGGCTTGCCTCGAAGTTTCTCAACTGCTTCGTCAAGAGCAAGGTTAATCGTTGACGAATCATCTATCTTGATGATTTTGTCCAATGCCTTAATTCCCGCCTTAGCCGCCGGAGTATCATCCAGGGGACTAATGACTGTTAACAAGCCATCTCGAAGGCCAATCACAATCCCCAAGCCCCCAAACTCACCCTTGGTACTCAATTTCATTTCTTTCGAAAACTTTGGATCGAGTAAAATTGAATGTGGATCCAATTGAGACAAGGCAGCATTAACCATCGCATATTCAACCTCTTTTAATTTTAAAGAGGGTGGCAAGCTTGGTTCAGTAAATCTGAGAATATCGCGCAGCGCAAAAGTGAGATCCCAAATTGACTTAATGTGAGCAGTAGAAAAAATCTTCGTCTTTCCTTTCATCTGCACACGGACCTCATAAGGTCCTGCCGAATTAACGACCAACTCAGGAATCTGTTTTTCGAGTGCATCCAACACGCTGGTCAACATCTTCTCTGGTTTGATTCGAGCTGGTTCCACATACTGCTCTTTCACCAAAAGCATCGTACGATTAAAAATGCGCAAATCCGAAAGCTTCTCGCTGGTAGGCAGAAAGCTTAATGTGCCTAGCGCGAAAACAAATAGTAGGATTTTCACCTTATTCATGCTTCAACTGCTTTTGTTTCAAAGAATACCTAATAAGGGTCTTCAAGATCCGATTTCGTTCAACGTTGCTCAAAATTAACTTCAAATCATCGTAGATTGAGGGATCGATCAAAAGCCTACCCAAAGTACCTTGGCCTTCTTTGGTATTCTCAATAATTGTGTTCAGATTTCCAACGACGTCCGTTCCCTGGGATAGGATTTTATCCAAGTTAGCCAATGTACTTTCAAAATCTGCTCCTGCTTTATCGCTATAAATCAAGCGATGCATCAAGCCAGAGCCACTTTGGATTTCACCTGTAATACTTTTAATTGATTGCGCGGTGTCAGCCAATGCTACATCCCCTCCCTTCGCAACAAAGCCTTCAATAAACTTTTTGGCTGCATCCACAGCGCCTGTGACATTGGTCAAAACATCCTGAGCTTTCGCCAGCGCATCCCCAAAATCAATCGACTCAATTGAGGCCAAGAGACCCCCATTTTGAATTTGCATCGCCTCAGGAGTTCCTAGACTAATATTAATAATCTTATCTCCCAGAAGACCTTTGCCATCGATCCGTGCAACTGAATTGGTACGAATCCAAGCAAGTTTTTCATCGGGTATGCGTAGGACAACTTTCACTTTACCAGCTGAAACCGGGTCTTTATCACCGAAGCTTGGAAACCCAATCTTATCTACATACCCAACCAGAACCCCAGCCAACATCACATCTGCACCGACTGAAAGCCCCACAACATTTTTGAAATAGGTATTTACATGTGCAGAACGGTCAAAAAGTCTGCTTTCTTTCCCTATCAAAAATACAAATACCGTAAAAACAACCAGCCCTAAGGTGACAAATACCCCTAAAAGCACATCCATGTTTCGACGTTTATCAAAAGCCATACTTTACTCTCTAAACCAATATATCAGTTAAACTAGGATCCGCGTTTAAAAACCCTCTAACAAATGGATCCGGATGCTCCATCAGCTTGTCAATCGGTCCCAATGCCTTGACAGATCCTTGATGCAAAAAAGCGACCCGAGTACTCATTCTCTGAACCGCAGGAATATCGTGAGTTACCATGATAGCCGTAGACTTCAATTTTTCCTGTAAACTCACAATCAAATCAACAATTCGAACCGTATTGATGGGATCTAGACCCGCTGTGGGTTCATCGTACAAAACCACCTCTGGATCTGTTGCAATAGCTCTAGCCAATCCAACACGTTTTTTCATACCCCCAGAAAGCTCGGACGGCATTTTATCGATCGCTTCTTTGAGTCCTACCCATGTTAGACGTTCTTCAACCCGATCTCTTAACTCATTTTCCGGAAGATTATATGCCCTAAGCCCATAAGCAACATTGTCAAAAACAGTCATGGAGTCAAACAGAGCAGCCCCCTGAAAAACCATCGCAATACGTTTTCGTATGGGCAAATACTGCTCGTCTTTTTTCAATGTTGAAAGCTCGATACCATCAAAGACAATCTCACCTGCATCGGGCAGAATCAGACCAATCAACATCTTAATCGTGACAGTTTTTCCCGTACCAGAAGGACCAATAATGCAAAAGCTTTCACCTTTTTCAATATCGAGACTCAAGTTATCGCAGACAACTTGAGTTCCAAAAGCCTTGTGAACATTCTGGTACGATATATAGCTCATGGGAGATCATCCATCCAAAGGCGGTCTTCTATACGGTACACCGATTCCCAGGGGACTTCGCAATAAAAATATCCTTCATTAAAACTGAGGGTAGCACTTACCCCTCGTTCATCGAAACCAAAGTCCGTAAGCCCATAACTGTAGGAAAAATTGAGTCCCAACATAGGGTTTCCAGCAAAACCAGAAGGCACTCGAACGCCGAGGGCAGCAGCGTTTAACATGATGAAAACAACGCCTTCTTCTAGTTTTGCTTTAAAATACTCAAGCTTTTCTAGGTTCGGGGTACTCGGCTCCTGAACCGGAAAAAGCTGAACTACCTCACCCATGCAGATCTATGCCTGAACACTGTGAGAAGCTTCATATTGCTGGTCCAATTCCGTCAAAGAAGATTCTAATACTTCTCGTATTGAACGGTTGAATTTCACTTTGCCAGCAGCGATTTCACGAAGTGCAATCACCTGTTCGTTATTCTTGAAACCTTCTACCAATGGACGACTACCCTTCATCAGCTGACGGGTTCTTGAGGCTCCCAGTAATACCAACGCAAAGCGATTTTCAACTTTCTCTAAACAGTCTTGAACAGTGACTCTTGCCATAAGTCCTAAGGTCCTACCATAAGTTTGCTCAAGTATCTACTGCTAGAATCCGGCAGGATAACCAGCACATTAGGTCTAGCCTTCACTGCTGCTGGCAAGCGCTCCCGAACATAGCGTATTGCACCGGCCACGGCCGTTCCAGAAGACACCCCACACAAGAGCCCTTCCTGCCGAATAAGCTTTCGGGCCATATCAAATGATTCATCATCATCAACCTGCACGACATCATTCATGCATTTCAAGTCCATCGTTCCGGGAACAAAGTCCTCACCAATACCCTCTGTACGGTAAGAATGAACCGGCCCGGGAACACCCTTATGAAATAGGTCATAATAGAGGCTTCCCTTTGGGTCTACCCCAACAATTTGGACATTAGGATGCTTTTCGCGTAGGTACTTAGAAATCCCTACTACTGTCCCACCAGTTCCAATACCGCAAATCAAAACATCCAAATCAGAACCCATCTGCTCCCAGATCTCTGGACCCGTGCTTCGGTAATGGGCCTCCGGATTATCTGGATTATAATATTGGTTTGCATAAAAAGCGCCTGGTGTGTTTTCAACCAGTCGTTTGGCCACTGAATAATAGCTTCTAGGATCCTCAGGCTCTACATCCGTGGGGCAAATAACAACTTCAGCTCCAATCGCGCGCAGAACGCGCCTTTTTTCTTCACTTTGTTTATCGGCCATCACAAAAATACATTTGTGGCCATGGCGCAAACTCGCCATAGCAAGCCCAAGTCCTGTATTCCCACTGGTAGCTTCTATAACCACCCCACCCGGTTTGAGCTCACCTCGTTTCTCAGCTTGTTCAATAATATATTGCCCAATCCGATCTTTAATTGAGCCACCCGGATTCAGGAATTCGCATTTCACCAATAATTGCGCATTTAAATCAGATCCTATTTTGTTCAGCTTAACAATCGGCGTGTGACCAATAGCGTCGAGGATCGAGTTCAAGACTTTCATTCGAAAATCTATACTATATCACTCGGAAATTTGTCTTAATTTTTTTATTTGGCCTCGTCTTTTTTTAGCCTCTACCCGGCGTGCCTTTGCACCCTCAGACACCTTTGTTTTAATTCGCTTTTTTCGAGGTGTTAAAGCCTCATTAAGCAGCTCATGCAAACGTTCATATGCACGCTGCCTATTCATGATTTGACTTCGAAAGGTTTCGACATGCAAGACTAGCTCACCTGCGACATTGATTCGTGTTTTGAGGCGATGAAAACAAATTTGCTTTTGTTCATCGCTGAGTGCAGTACTCCTGGCAACATTCCAGCGAAGCGTCACCCTGGAACTTGTTTTGTTGACGTGTTGTCCCCCGGGACCACCCGAACGACTCGTTTCAATCTCTATTTCTGTATGTGGGATCGATAGCATCTATGCAGCCCGAAGTTCTTCGGACTCCAGTCGCTCTGCAATCCAGATTTTGATGAGTGTTTGATAACCAATATCACCTTTCCGAATCGCAATTTTTCTTAGTTTCCCAACCATTCCTTTGGGTAGTCGGATACTAGTTGAGACCGAACCAGGCAAAGGTCTCTTCTCTGGCACCACCTCTACTGCGTGAGCTTCATCCCATTCAGAAGCTTTATAATCCGCTTTGCTGAATCCTTTTTCTTTCTTCATAAATCCCATCCTGTAAAAATTCGAGCAACACTCCGTCCTTTATCTTCAAATATTAAGCGCAAATTCCTTCCAGCATCTGTAACGCCATCAATTCGGTAACGTCTAGGACCATGCTTCTTTTTATTAGGCGCAATAATATAGGGGTTAAAAAACACCTGTTCAGCCTCTGTCGGTGATACACCGTGCATCCAAAGATGCTCCACATTAGCTTCATCCCAAACAAAAAATAGCCACCGCTTTCCCTGTAAGCCGCTCATGTACCAACAAAATACCTTAAACGTAATTTAAAAACAATACGCCCACCCAATATTTTTAAACGCCTTCCAGGATTGACATCTAAGTAGCGGCAATGCTCTATTCAATTTTATGCGAATTGGAGTTTTAGGTTCTGGCGACGTCGGCACAACATTATCCAATGGATTTCTTGAGTCCGGTCATGAAGTCATGCGTGGCTCCAGAACTCCGGAAAAACTTACAGACTGGAAAAAATCTGCTGGCCCTAAAGCACAAATTGGGACTTTTGAGGCAGCTGCAGATTTTGGGGAGCTTTTAGTATTGGCTGTTCATGGCTCTGCCGCGGAAAGTGTTATCTCGGGCTGCGGTTTGCAGCGTCTTAAGGGCAAAACCATTATAGATGCCACTAATCCTATCGCAGATGCACCACCTGAAAATGGTGTTTTGCAGTTCTTCACTGGCCCCAATGAGTCCCTCATGGAACGCCTGCAAAAACTCAGCCCAAAAGCCAATTTCGTGAAAGCTTTCAATTCCGTTGGGCACGCATTGATGGTTCACCCTAAGTTCACAGGCGGAAAACCCAGCATGTTTATTTGTGGCAATAGCAACGCCAGCAAACAAGTGGTCAAAGATATCTTAACCAACTGGGACTGGGAAACCGAAGATATGGGTGCCGCTACCGCGGCCCGCGCCATTGAACCCCTGTGCATGCTTTGGTGCATTCCGGGTTTCGCAAAGAACCAATGGAATCATGCCTTTAAATCGCTGCGCTAAAAAAATACCAAAGTCGCAATCGCAGTTTGGATTAATCCGGTAAAGACAGTTCTGCCTTGCCATGATAAAATTTGCCGCCTGATGAAAATAGAAATCCAAACCAAAGAGTCTTTTAAGGTTGTCGGCCTTTCAGTCCGAACCAATAATATCAATGAATTTTCAGCTTCCGGTAAAATCTCAGGCACAATTCAAAACTTCATCTCCAATGACCTGGCCAGCCGAATTAAAGGTCGCTTGCATCCCGGCATATTGGTTTGCTGCTACACGAACTATGAAAGCGACCACCATGGTGATTACACCTATATCGCAGGTGAAATGGTCGATAACTCAGTCCAAGAAGCCCCCGCAGGCCTTACATTGCTCGAAGTTCCTGCACAAACCTACCTAAAAATTACAAATGGACCCGGTGCAATGCCAAGCGTAGTAATCGATGTCTGGAAAAAAATCTGGGAAATGCCTTCAGTAGAACTCCCTCAAGCCAGAAGCTATCAGACTGATTTTGAGATTTACGATGAAAGAGCTCAAGACCCTTCTGTGGCCACTGTGGAAGTTTGCATTGGCATCAAGTAATCTTCTTCAGAATCTCAATAAGTTGCAGCTGCTCACTCGCCGATAGCTTACCAAAATAGTTTGAATCTATTTTCTCGACAAGTGGAACTAGCTTTGCAGCTAATTTGCGGCCCTTAGAGGTAAGAACCACGGTTTTTGCCCTAGTATCGGTTTCGCTCTCAGCTCGCGAAACCAGGTTCTCTACGCTCAGTGATTTTAGTGATTTTGAAACCGTCATTTTATCAAGTTTAGTCCAATTAACAATCTCAGCTTGACCCATTTGTTGCTTCTGCCCTTCAAACCATAGCAGTGTTGCCAAAATTACAAACTGTGCATGAGACACCCCGTGTGGCTCCAACATCGTTTTAATCAAACGCTGCCATTGCAGTGTCGTCTGCCAAAACAAAAAACCAGGGCTATCCGATGCTCTTTCAAAACCAAAAGGAGCTTTAGTCATTACTTCTTCTCGCTAAAGTTACCAGATTTTCTGTTTTTTCAGACACACTATCTGCCACATTATTTGCAACGAGTTTTATCCAAAGCCACTTCAAGGGTCCCTGGACAGTTAAATGATTGGTCAGAGTAACTCCGTCAGCTGTTTTTTCAAGCTTATGCGTATCGTACATCTTGGCACCCGGAAATCTTGTACAATCCGTGAACTGGACCCCCTCAATAATCTCAGTCAGCTCGATTTTGACAGCCCTCATTTTTTTGGGTTTCAAATAGAAACTACTGCCGACTTTAAACTCCCCTTCAAGCTTGCAATACTCTAATCTTCCATGCCATTTCGGCCAGTTTTCTATATCGGTCCATAATTTCCAGATCGTGTCCGCACTCACCCCTGAATAGGTTTCACTAAAGGTTCTTATCCACATAGCAGGCTCCAAATTTTGTATATTTACATATAATATGCAAGTTTACCAAATTGTCAAGCCATTTGGAGCTAAGCCTAATGCAACCTCGAGCCATTCGGTACTGCTTCATCGACGCCAGCCAGCAAAATGGCTCCATTCGGGTCAGAAAAACCTAAAAGCAAAAACTCTGAAACAAACCCCGCAATATTTCTGGGTCCAAGATTCACACAGCCCATTACCTTAAGGCCCACAAGAGTTTCTGGCGTATAGTGCACGGTCACCTGAGCCGATGTTTGTTTGATTCCATGAGCACCAAAATCTACCCAAACTTTGTAGGCAGGCTTCTTGGCCCTTGGAAATGGTTCTACTTTAACAACAGTTCCAGCCAACACATCAACCATCGAAAATTGTTCAATCGTAATGGATTCCATCTTGCGCAAATAGATAGCCTATCAAGGCATCAAAGCAAACGGACCTAAACAGTGGTTGTGTTTTTTTGCACACAGTATATACTGGTATATATGACTTTTCTCGATCGGGTATGCCAATGCCTTGAAAAACATGAAGTCCCCTATGCAATTGTTGGCGGCTTCGCAGTTGCTCTGCATGGGTTACCAAGAGGGACCTTTGACATAGATCTCATTGTGCGATTCACGGAAAGTGACTTTATGAATCTTGAATCTGCCTTAAAGACAATTGGACTAGTCTCTAGACTGCCTGTCACTGCAAAAGAGGTTTATCAGTTTCGAGAAGAATACATTCAAAATCGCAATCTGATAGCGTGGTCTTTCGTAAATCCCAGCAATCCAATCGAATCATTGGACGTTATTATTACAACAGACTTAAAATCAGTCTCTCACATCAAAAAGAAAATTCACGGCCATGAAATTACAGTGATAGCGAAGAAAGATTTGATCGCTATGAAAAAAACTGCAGGCAGAGCTCAGGATCTTGCAGACATAAAGGCACTAGAAAGTCTATGACGCAGAGACCTGTACAATATTTCAGCCAGGAACAGATTGAGCGAGGTAAGGATTTGACTCCTGAACAAATCGTTCACTTCTTGGAAGACTACCGCACCCTCTTTGCCCCAGGACAGTCCAGTAAAAGTAAGCTTATTAGCATTAAGATTCCTGAAAACCTTTTAAACGCCTTTAAAACCAAAGCTAAACTTCAAAATCGACCATATCAAACCATCATCAAAGAGCTGATGAGAGCATGGCTGTAAAACACTAAACTTTCAAAGTGTTCCGTCTTTGTGCCGTTTCACAAACGGATCCTTTCCAACACGGTAGCTCGCAGAGCTATAGGAATGTTCCTCAGCCAGAGTTGCTTTTAATGCCCCATATTCTGCTGCCAAGCTGGGGTCTGATATAAGCCGGTCTCGAAAGCGAAGATTTGCTTCGATTTCAGGGTCACACTCTTCAAAAACATGCACATGAAAGTCTCGAGCTTTGACAAACACTCGGTGCTTCGCATGCACATACGCACCTTTGGCTTCGTATCCTAATTCTGCCATGGCCCTGTTGTAGTGCTCACACACCGCAATATTGGGAACAACCAGCATGATATCAATAATGGGTTTCGCACGAAGACCCGTCACAGCGGTGCTGCCAAAGTGGTGAATTCCTAGAAGGTCGTTTCGCCATAAAATACGCAGTTTCTCTGCTTCCTCTTCATATAGGCGAGGCCAAGCCGGGTTATAGGCCGAGACAGTTTTAGGCGCCTTCAAAAACCAGGCAAGACTTTGACGCGCTTCCCATACCAAATCAGCGTCACCAATATCATGCCCATAAACAAGCAGGGTCGTTAGGCTGAATAGTGCCCTGAGTTCTGCCAATCGAACCGTTGAAAAATCAATGGTTCCATAGACAGCCCAAAAATTAGCGCGTGCTTCCGGTGGTAGAAAACCATATACAATCGAAAGATCCACTGCGGGATCGCCCATGTGGACATCACCCCAGTCAATCACGCCGCAAAGTTCATGCTGCCCATTAACCAGCAAATGCCTGGCGTAAAGATCACCATGACACAAAACATGTCTTGGTTTGGTGCCTGGAACCAAATGAACCTGAAACCCCTCCAGCCATTTTCGGATACTTTCAGTGCTTTCCAGGAGACCGAGAGCATCAATATCATGAAGGTTCTTAACAATCTGAGGTATCCGTTTGTTTGGGTCAACTCGGCCGAGCTCATCGCCTGGAACATTAGCACCCAGGCTGTGCAGTGCTTTGAGAAATCGCCCCAATGGTTCAGCGAG
This sequence comes from uncultured Myxococcaceae bacterium, assembly GCA_964635635.1. Classification (GTDB taxonomy): domain Bacteria; phylum Myxococcota; class UBA727; order UBA727; family JABDBI01; genus CAZWPE01. Next base: position 775,761 of record CAZWPE010000001.1, read on the forward strand.
CTTGCAACGTTCCTCAATGGTAAGCCTTGCCCGGCAAGCAGTCTGCCCTTTCAGCATTGCATAACCAGCGAATCCGTTGCCCAACAAATCAAGTTGAGGAGTAGGCAGAGGAAGCTTGCCCGCAATGAGTGGCAAAACGGTAAGCTCATTTTGCATCAACCTTCGCGCTAATTCTCGCCTAGGAAACCTAACAATATGAGTACCATTAACAAGATAAGCTGTATTGTCCCAGCCTTCACCAAACAGCTCAATTGACCTAACAGGCCCAAACCCAGGGCACTCCGATTCAATCATTTCGCGTGCGAGCTCTGGGCTCACATTATTACCGGTATTCCAGGGTTTCATAAGGAGCCAAATCTATACCCTAGCAAGCAAATAAAGCAAACCCAAGAGCAAATCATTTAGTTCCTTGAAGTCCCACCTCTACTTGCTCAACTTACGTGCCCACAAGTGCAACCAGATAGCCGTTAAAACCATCAGCCAAATGCATAGCTTGAACGCGGATACAAAGTAGATCCAAATTAGCTGGAACTGCTCCCAGCTAATGCTGTTGCCCATCCAAGCAAGCAGAATTTCAGAACGTGTCTGATTGAGCCAGAGAAAAATCCCCCATTGGCCCAGCTGCATCAGTATGGCAATCAGGATTACAGTCCAAAGCGCAGAGGAAGCGGTCTTCACTTTTTTGATAAATATGTCGTCCATAGAAGAGTCGTAACATGAACATCTCAGAAATTCTTAAGATTAACTATGGAATCAGCATTCAAAATTTGAAGCCTCTCAATTTGGGAGCCGATTCTAATGCTGCGGTTTTTAAAGCCGACTCCTATTTCGTCAAGCTCAAACAAGGTGACTACCATACAGTCGGATTCGACATACTGGAGTTTTTGTATCAATCAGGGGTTGAGGAGATTATCCCACCCATTAAGACTCAAGATGGGCGTTTGACTTGTCAATTTGAAGGCTCCACCTTGGTTGTCTATCCCTTTATCGATGGAACAGACGGTTTTAGGAAAAGTTTGAATGACGCTCAATGGATTCAGTTAGGCAAAACACTGAAGCGAGTTCATCAAACTCAGCTCCCAGAGTCAATCTTGAAGCGTCTCAAACGCGAAGACTTCTCAACCCGGTGGCAAGATACTGTTAGAAACTTGAACTTTGATGGTTATATGAAACCATATCGGAAGGTCATTCTACAACTTGTTGACCAAGCAGACTATTTTTACAGTTTGATTCAAGATAGATCCGAGCCTGCCGTACTCTGCCATTCAGACATTCATGCAGGAAACTTACTTCTTAATAGCCAGGGTTCTTTTTATATCGTCGACTGGGATGAGCCGATCTTGGCCCCCAAAGAACGAGACCTCATGTTTATTGGTGGCGGTATTGGCAAGGTTTGGAACCAGCCACAGGAAGAAAAGCTATTCTATCAAGGCTATGGACCCTGTAAGATCAATCACTCACTCATCACCTATTATCGCTGTAACAGAATACTCGAAGATATTGTCTTCTTTGCGCAGGATACAACTTCCGTAAACCAGCATTTTCTGGATATGTTTGAACCTGGAGGGGTTATAGAAAAAGCCATATTCAATGAAACAGCTGAAATTCAGGCGTTACACTAACGGGTTTTTGACGTTATTTCGTTGCAGCCACCAGATAACAAACTCCTCCGCCAGCGGTATGATAAGTGCCAGCATCAATGGCTTCAATAGCAGACTGGGCATCTTTCATGCCTTGCCCCCAATAGGACTCAAACTGGTCTGCAAGCCCACCACCCGCCAAATAGTAACGCTTCACTTCTTCCTTTTCACCACCAACAAAGCTTTGTTTTGTCCATTCACGCAGTTGCTCAATATTCACTTGCTGCTCACGACCCGAGTAAGGCGGAAACAGTGGCACCGCTTTATCGGAAAGATAAACGCGAATATTCTTGGCACCCAACTGGGCCAAATAGCCAGGAATGAAATCGCCTTCAGAGTTATATCCAAGGCCTAGAGCTTTCTTGCCTCGTTCAATCAGTAGCTCAAATTTGACGCGGCTCATAACCTCATCAACAGAAAGTGCGCCTGTCACACTGCTCGCAATCGAACGACCCGCAAAATTATTAGGTTCCGCAGCGAGAAAAATCCCCCCTGGTTTCAAAACCCTTAGCATCTCCTTAATGCCATCAATAGGATTTTTGAGGTGAATCAAAACTGTTTGGCACGTCACCATATCGAAGGTATTATCTGGAAACGGAAGCGATGTCGCGTCACCAGCGCAATACTGAAACCGTTCTGACAGCCCTTGCTGATGCGCGCGCTCGTATGCCTGCTTAAGGGATGATTCTTCTCGGTCCACCCCTGTTACATGCACAGAGGCTGGTAGGACTCTCGCTAAGATTTGTCCCCAATGTCCGATTCCGCACCCAACATCTAAAACACTCTGAACACGGCTAAAACCCAGACGGACACTCATGAGCTCGAGAAAATCCTGGTTCCACCAGAAATCACGGTATTCACCGAAATATTCCTGCGAATGGGCCTTATGATTCGAGGTGTCTTTATTTTCGCGTTTCATTTTTTAATCTCGATTTGCCGCCTATTGCAGAATCAACTGGCCTCTAGTAGCAGAATACCAATGTTAAACATACCCAAATTACTAAATGCTATTCAACTTTATTTTGACGCTCTTTACGAATGCAATTTAGATAAATTTGACCAAGTATTTCATCCCTCGAGCAGCCTTTTTGATTCTTTGGACGGGGTAATGACAGCGATGCCTATCCAAGAATACCGCGCCATTATTGAAAAACGCGTTTCTCCCGCAAGTGTTCAGCAAGTTCGACAAGATGAAATCATCATGATTGATGTCTTGTCTCCTACCGCAGCCGTTGTAAAAGTTAAACTACAGATTCATGATAAGACATTCATCGACCATCTTAATTTTGCATTAGTGGGTGATAAATTCAAAATCGTTGCAAAAGTTTGGCATGATATAACCTTACCCACAGCTGCTTTTACTGATTTCTTCTGCAACAAAGAAGAAATCAGATAATCTTTGTTCGGCCCAACTACTGCAATCCTGGTTTCAAGTGTCTCAGCCTCCAAGAAATGATAGCTAGCTTGATAAATATCTCTCCCGCAAACATGCGTTCCACAGGACCTCAAGTCATCCCCAAAATCCAAACGCAGGAATTCGCGGCCATCAGGAAAATATATCGCTAAACAAAGTGGGGCTAATTGCCGAAACACGTACGATCGTTCGCAATCATAGAAACTACCATTCAAAGAAAGACTTCCCTCTTCTCGATAATTCAGAACATTGGATCCTTGATAAGTAAACAAACCATAGCCAGAAAAGTTAGCTTCACACGAGCCAGTAATCTGCCGTTCAATATTCCAATAGCCTTCTAGTTCCAAAAGCATCTTACTTAACCTAAGATAGACTTTGGAGAGCCAACCCTAGCTTCTTATCCGCATCTCGAGCAAGAGCAACCAAAGACTCATCACCTGTGATTTGCATTAAACTAGATGGTTTAACCAGTTCAATAGATACTTTATGATTACCGATATCACGAACCACTGCATTGCAAGGGATTAAACTAGCAACATCTGTATTGCGAGCATAAGCCTCGAAAGCCATTTGAGGGTTACAGGCACCTAGAACAACCACCGGGGCTATACTTTTGCCAAGTTTTTCCAGAAATTTTTCGTGCAAATCAATCCGAGTTAAAACACCAAAACCTTGAGTTTTCAATGCTTCCATGACTTGATTAATTGCATCTTCAACCGTTGCATTAATTTCTTTTTTGAAATTTACCGACATGATTCTTCAACCATAACACAGTTTTACGAACCAGAAAGGAAGGTTCATATAGCCAAATAATCCCAGCAACAATTTTGCATTTTTCCCGAAACCAGCTCTTGGAGGTTCATCATGAAAACAAGACTTCTCGGACTGGCTTTAGGATTTGCCACTATACTTGGAGCAACAAAAGACACGGGCTGGTTTCAAACCAGTGAGTTAGAGCTTGACTTATCGGCCCAACATCTTCAATCACAACATATTCCAGAACTTTACTGGGAACCAGGCCAGGGGAACTTTTTTTCAAGTCTTTATGATGCAGAAATATACTGTAAACAGTTGAACGCTCGAGTTCCGACAATTTACGAACTGTTCCGCCTTTACCTTGAGAAAGATGCTCTCGGTCTGAGTTCAAATGATTCATACGGTTCTCAAACACGTCAGGCTGGCTATCCAAACCACATTCTAAACATTGATTTTAGAGATGGAAACATTTTTATTGGCTCCTATGCTGGACAAATCGTCAGGTGTGTTCGTTAGAATACTCCGATATGCCTAGTTTCTACGCCAAAAACATCACTAAAACCTACCAGGTAGGTGATGTCCAGGTGAATGCTCTCAGAGGTGTGGATTTCGAACTGAAATCTCGTGAATTCCTGGTAATTGTTGGGCCATCTGGTGGGGGCAAGTCAACACTGCTCAATATCTTAGGTGGTCTTGACGTTCCAAGCTCAGGAAAAGTCTTCTTTGATGACCACGACCTATCCCAAGCCACCGAAAAACAACTAACCATCTTTCGAAGAGAACATGTCGGTTACGTATTTCAGTCTTACAACCTTATTCCGACCCTAACAGCTCTTGAAAATGTTCAACTGGTTGCCGAAATTTCAGACAACCCCATGAACCCACAAGAAGCATTAGAACTCGTTGGAATGTCACACCGATTGGACCACTTCCCTTCACAGCTATCAGGAGGAGAGCAACAACGCATCGCAATTGCCAGAGCCATCACCAAACAGCCAGATATTTTACTGTGCGATGAACCTACTGGAGCACTCGACTGTGAAACGGGTCGAGTCGTTCTGTCTGCCATTGAAAAAATAAACCAAAATCTTGGCACCATGATTGCGTTGATCACGCACAACATGGTCATTGCACAAATGGCCGATAGAGCACTTCATCTCGCGGATGGCAGAATCGCTAGTGTTGACATCAATCCTTCTCGAAAACCCGCCAGCAGCCTCCAATGGTAAAGTGCTTAGACAAAAAACTCTTCAGAGAACTTCTGCAAATGTGGCCAGGCGTACTAACGATTTCCTTGGTTGTCGCTGCCGGGATCGCAATATTTATCGGCTCAATTACTACTTCAAACTCACTGAAGACGGCTAAAGACAGTTTGTATCTGAAACAATCTTTTGCAGATGTCTTTGTCTCTCTCAAACGCGCTCCACTATCTGTCGCCTCACGCCTGCAACAAATTGATGGTGTCCTAAATGCTGAGCCCCGGATTGTTACCTCTGCAATTTTAGATTTAGAAAAACTTCAAGCCCCGGGCACCGTGGAGTTGGTTTCGACTTCGCCTTCAGATAGACTCAATCGCTTGTATATTCGCAAAGGCCGCTTGTTGGATCCAAGCAATCCAAGCGAAATCATCATCAGCGAAGCATTTGCGAATGCAAACAAGCTAGAGCCAGGCGGTACCGTAGCCGTGCTCATGAATGGACGGAGACATCAATTCAACATTGTTGGAGTCGCACTGTCTCCAGAATACATCTACGCCCTACCCCGTGGAAGCATGTTGCCAGACGATAAACGATTTGGGATTTTTTGGATGAACTATCACCCTCTCGCGGCAGCATTTGATATGGATGGTTCATTTAACAATATAACTTTCGCCCTTCAAAAGGGCACTCAAACTCGTCAAATAATTGATGAAGTCGACAGAATCTTAGAAGCATATGGTGGATTTGGTGCGATTGATCGTGAGTTTCAAACGTCAAGCCACTTTGTGAGCAACGAGCTTAGACAGCTCAAGTATATTTCAACATTATTTCCCGTCATATTTCTTCTGGTAGCAGCCTTTTTGCTGAACATGGTCATCGCACGACGCGTGAACATGCAACGACAACAAATTGCCACACTCAAAGCCATGGGATTTTCATTGTTTCAGGTTTCAACGCACTACTTAAAATTTGCCCTTGTCATTGTTTTACTTGGCAGCATGTTGGGCATCTTATTCGGATTTTGGATGGGAAGTGCCATGACACGGCTGTACACAGACTACTTTCACTTCCCTGAATTTTACTATCAATTTGCTCCAAGCGTTTCCATCACAGCAACACTCATCAGTCTTTTTGCTGCCTGTTTCGGCGTATGGGCCGGACTTCGAACCGTCATTACCTTGCCAGCAGCAGAGGGCATGAGGCCCGCAAGTCCAGCAATCTATCGCCGAGGTATACTCGAATATTTAAAACTCAACCAATTCCTGGCCCCAGAAGTTAATATGATTTTCCGTAATATTGCCCGAAAACCGATTCGATTTTTACTGGCAACCTTAGGGATCGCACTCGCAGTAACCATACTGATTACTGGGTTCTTTTGGCAAGATGCAATTGTCTACATCATGGATGTTCAGTTTAAGCTCGCCCACCGGGAGAATGCCACAGTTGTTTTCACTGAAACCTTGGGCCATAAAACGCTCCCAGAACTTGAAAACTTACCCGGTGTTTTCTTGGTCGAAGGCACGCGTTCTGTTCCAGTCAGAATACGTTCCGGGCACTACTGGCGATATGTCAATCTCACCGGCATTTCAGAAAATGATACCTTAACCCAGCTCTTAGATACCTCGCGTCATAGAATCTCCATCCCCATTGAAAGGCTTGCGATTGGAAGCACGCTTGCCAAGAAGCTACATGTTAAGCTTGGGGATAGTGTTTTGCTTGAAGTGCTTACCGAGAAAAGACCGAAACGCACGTTTGAGATAGGAGCGATCCTGGATGATTTCATTGGATTATCTGCGTATTTAGATACAAGCTCACTTTCAAAACTCATGAGTGATGATGGACGCGTATCAGGTGCCAATTTGTTCTTGGATAAAAGTATGGAACTCTCTGTGCAAGCATCACTCAAAGAAAGGCCAAAGATTGCATCCATTACTTTTAAATCACATCTCCTCAATACTTTTAATGAATTTTTTGCAAAAAACATCTTGGTTTTTACGGGGTTCCTGGCCTTGTTCGCAATTATTATTGCTTTTGGAATCATTTATAACAACACAAGCACTGGATTTTCGGAACGTGCATGGGAAATTGCAAGTTTGCGTGTTCTTGGTTTTACAAAAGCAGAAGTAGCACGTCTATTGCTTGGTGGCATGCTGGTAGAGCTATGTGTTGGGATTCCGCTGGGTTATATTCTAGGTTATCAATTGGCGAGTTTATCGCTCAAAATGATTCCGGATGAGCTCATGCGTGTTCCCCTACAGATTGAACCCTCAACCTATTTTTTTGCCACAATCATCACACTTGTTTCAGCGATAATCGGCGCATGGGTCATTTACCGACGGGTCAAGAAGTTGGATTTGGTAGGAGTCTTAAGAAGTTATGAATAGAAAACACAGAACCCTCTGGATATCACTTGCCATACTCTTCATGCTTATCGGGCTCGCAAGCTGGGCGCTGTGGCCAAAACCAGTCTTCGTTTCAACCAAACAAATTACACCCACCGAATTTCAAGAATACATTGAAGAAGAAGGTAAAACACGTCCTAAAGAACTCTTTGTGATCGACTCACCTGTGGTCGGAACACTTGTAAGGCCCCAAACTAAATCGGGTGACTTCATTCAAAAAGACGCTGTATTGGCCACAATTTTACCAAGCTCTTCAAGTCCTCTGGACCCACAAAGTGGACGGGAACGCCAAAATTCTCTTGAAAAAGCTCGTCTTCAACTCGAACAAGCTGAACGCGATTACAAACGCGGAAAACTACTGTTAGGCCAAGGAGTTATCCCGCAATCTGAGTACGAACAATTTGAACTTCAATACAACGTCGCCAGACGAGAGTTTGAGACGGCGAGGTTTGCTCTTAAAGCAGCTCAAACCAAACCAAACACAAAAAATTCCATCGTTCTTCGGGCCCCCATTTCGGGGCAAATTATGCGTGTTTTTGGAGAAAGTGGTGGCCCAGTCTCGATTGGAGCACCCATTATGGAGATGGCGGATATTTCAAATCTTGAAGTCGTTGTTGATATACTTAGCTCTGAGGCACCAAGGGTGAAAGAGAATGCTAAAGTCATCCTTAAACGCTGGGGAGGAGACCAAGATTTAAATGGTCTCGTTCGACAGATTGAACCCGGTGCCTTTACAAAAGTATCCGCACTCGGTGTTGAAGAACAACGGGTGAATGTAATTATCGATATCACGTCTAAACCCGAACTTTGGAAAGAAAAACTAGGCTCTGGGTACCGAGCAGATACTCAAATATTAACTCATGAAGCTTCCAATGCTATCACAGCTCCATTAAGTTCTTTGTTCCGAGAGACAGATGGTTGGGCTGTTTTTGTGGTTGAAAATGGCAAGGCCCACAAGCGCCGCATTTCATTTGCACACAAAAACAACCAAGTAGCCTTGATCGACTCTGGGCTTAAGGACGGCGATGTCGTTATTGAATACCCTTCTGAAAACATTAAAGAAGGAACTCGTGTGCGATCCAAACCTTCAAATTTGTGATAAGAAACAAGGATGCTTGCTTTAGCTATTTTAGCCGCAGGACTCGCAGTCCTCATATATTTTCTGCGTTAGAGCTCTAACATGCTAAACACTTTGTGCATCAAAATTGCTGGCCAGACAAATCCTTTGGCCACACCAACAACCCCGGGCCAAAATCCTGAAGACTGCTGAACGTAGTAGACAGAAGTGCCAATGAAAGCCATAAAGTAAGTAAATCCGAATCCCTTTTCCATAATCACCAAAGCATACCATAACTCATCATCAGCACTAAAACCATGAAGCTAGGATTCTTCTACACCGCTCTCTCCGGCTTATTCTACGGCACCATCGGCTATTTTGGCGTCCGTCTTTCCGAAATTGGACTATCCGTCTCAGATTTACTTTTTTGGCGATTTGGATTTTCCTGTGTTTTAATATTCCCCCTCCTACTGCTTCAATGGAATCAAATCCGAGGCTCTAGTATCCGTGCCATTTCTTTATCCATTCTTTTGGGGACAGCGTTATACGGGTTTGGGACTAGTCTCTATTTTGAATCAATAAAATACATTGGGACAGGTTTGGGGATGGTTGTTTTTTTTAGCTATCCAGCCATGGTCATTCTTCTTTCTCTCATCTTTCACCATCAACGTCCAAGCCAAAGCACCATATTTGCCTTGGCCCTTATTATTGCGGGCTGCATGTTCATCGCTTTAGGCAAGAACGATGGCTTTAGCGCCGACCTATGGGGTATCTCACTCGCGGCAGCCTCAGGCCTAGGATATGCTTTATATATTGTTATCAGCAAATCAACACTAACGGCCATGCCTCCACTCGCGTCCACATTTTGGGTGTGTTTTGGCAGTGCGTTGACCTTCGTCCTGGAAGCAGCGTTGAATAACCATTCTCTCTATTGGCCAACATCCTCTTATGTCTGGTTCACGATTATTGCTTTTGCCCTCATCGGAACTGTTCTACCCATCTTTTTGTTTCTGATGGGCATGAAATACATCAGCGCCAACCAAGCCTCGATTATTTCGGTAATTGAACCCATTAGCGTGCTGTTGGTTGGGGTATTTGTGTTAAATGAGTCCATTACAGGAACCCAACTTGCGGGTGCCGCAATTATTCTGAGCTCAGCCGGTCTCGTGCTTCGAAGTTCATCAACTCAAGGTAGACAGACATGAAACATGTGTCTTCTAGTGATATATAAGTTCTATGACACACCCATTTCCTCATTCTTACGAAGTCACTGTCGAGCGCTCAGCCCAAAAAATGGCAATCCTCAAAGATTCCGATGCTCAGCCAATTGAGGCTGCTGCACCAGTTCAATTTGATGGCCCCCCTGGGTACTTCTCGCCTGAGACGTTGCTGCTGAGTTCAATATCTTTGTGTTACATGACAACCCTTGAATCATTGGCAAAGCGCCAAAACATCACTATTCAGAACTTTAAAGCTCAAATCAAAGGTTTGCTCGATAAAACCAAAGATGGTCTCGTGTTTACATCCATTGACCTATCAGTCGATGTTCAAACAAATCCCGAACAAGTTGAATCCCTGAAGTCCTTGATGCCAACAGCAGAAAAATACTGTATTATATCGAATACGCTCAGGGTCCCAGTAACGCTTAGTTTTAAAGTTTCCTAAGCGTTATCATTTAACGCGGTATACCAACCGAGTACTTATTCAAGCTAATCGTCAAGAATGAGTTGCCGTTTGGTTCAACCATGGTCCCATACAAAAATCCATTCACACACTGCATTGGAATTTTGTACGTTGCATTTCCCCAAGTATTGAGGACCACTGTTAAAATCCCAGTGTTGGTCAACGTAAAACTCATGTTGTCTTGAGCATGGTAGTTGAACCGCTGGTTACCAAGACAAAATCCGCCTGCTGGGGTATCTGGGCACCACGTTCTATCGCTGAATGAAGTTGGAACTTTATCCGCAGCTAGCATGCCATTTCGAGCGACAAATGAACCTGCTCCAAATGAAACAAATTTTGCAGGTGCCTTCATGCTTGATACCGTGAAACCAACATAATACGCATTTCGACCATCTCGCGTGTTTGCCCATGCCAAAGCATCATTCAACAAAGCTGTACAATCTGCAAAACTAGTGGCACTGGTTATTAATCCAATCAAAACTATCCATCGGCTCATAATCTATCTCCTTTGGAAGTTGATAGCTTCACTCTGAGAGTTATGGATATTTTCAGCATAGGCGATCACCTTATCCATACGAGCATTTTTTGAAAGCTTAGCAATCTCTTCCAATGTAGCAGGCGCAAATTGTTTTAGCATTGCATAGATTTCAATTTTATCGCCAACTATGGATTTCCGCTCTCTAAGATCGTCTATCTCAAACAGATGCTCGCTTAAAAGAACCTGTTTCAGTAAATCCACTATTTTTTTACGCGCCGGATTTTCAGCCCAAGCCACTGCTTTCTCAAAATAGTCTAGTCTCTCAAAGCGAATATCTTCCTGAGATTTAGAATCCAACAAATCAAGATATGCCTGCCTAATAAGCTCAGGACTTGAGAGCAGTGCTCTGACTCGAATTTGTTCATCTACAGTATAAAGCACCTTCCCGGACAATCCTCGATACTCATGAAACTCATCAATCTCATCATTGTGAGATGCTTTAGGACTCCGAAAATCAACAACATCCTGAACTGTTGAGCTGTTTTTAGCCCCTCGCAATGATAACTTCTCGGATTCTACCAATTCTGGCATCGACCAGCAAAGCATCAAGATACCAGCAATAATTCGAAAAACATTCAAAACAACTACTCTCAGACAGGACTATTACTACCTGAGGCGCTGTGATGTGAAACGTATGCCGCAATAAACATGGCGATATTAGCCGCAGTCGCGCCAATTCCAGTCGCGAATGCTGCGATATGATAGCCATGGTCTGCTCGGTTCTCGTCTTTATGGAATGCCAACGCATTAAAACCCTGCCCCATAAAGGTTGTTCCCATAGCAAAACCTGCAAGTGGAACTACAGCGCTAGGACCACAGGATAACGTTGCCGCTGATGCCAATGTAAGTCCTGCAGCAATACCACGAGTGGCGGTAGCGCCTTCCTGAGCCGCACGTCTGGTCTCGCCGATCACTGTATCAATTTCATATTTTGATTCATACGAAAATCCTGCATTCAGTGTGTTGAGTATAACCGCTATCGCTGCTGTTATTCCCAAACCGACTTTAGCTCCATAACTGAACTCAGCATGAACAGTTCCCGACATCAAAGAAGCAACCAAAAGCACGGTGCCAAGATTTCGAAACATAAGAATACCTCCGAAACCCAGCAACAAGTCATTTTAGGAAAACATTCCTAGCTATGCGTTTCCAGGAGCATTCTATTGCAGATTTTTTGCCTAAATTGAGCCATTACCTGCTCTAAACTACATTGCTGCTGTTTAGCCTCTGATTTAGCAGCATCCAAAAATATTTCTTTAGAATCAGCAAGACCCTCATCACATCTGAGGCACATCGTATTTCCGCATGGGCAATTTACATAAGAAATCACTCTGACAGGATCGAAGTCAGTCCCTAATTCATAAGTAACCGGGCCAGAACCCACTGGAGTAGTGATTTTTAAATATTCAGCAAAATCATTATATTTTCGAGAACAGACATGGCATTCGAGTGGAAATTTCGAATTGCAGTATTCAATCACAGCAGGCAAAAAACCGAACAATACTCCCTGTTTCATATCTTCAGAATATCAGTTTTGGAGTCATTGGTGCTCTTCGTAGGCTATATTTTACGATAAGCCTCAAGAGCCCACTGTCTGGATTCACTCAAGTCTACAATTGGTTTAGGCCTTGGAGAGGAACCCAACCAGCGTTTAATATAAATATCATCTGGGTCGAATTTCTTTGCCTGCGTTTCCGGATTAAAAATCCTAAAATAAGGCGCAGCATCCATTCCACATCCTGCTACCCATTGCCAGCTTGCAGCATTATTCGCCATATCCGCATCTACCAAACAATCCCAAAACCAGTCTTCACCTTGATGCCAATGAATGCCTAAGTTTTTCACCAGAAAGCTTGCCACAATCATACGTACACGATTGTGCATATAACCCGTTTCCCAAAGTTCTCGCATCCCCGCGTCTACGATTGGAAACCCTGTTTTACCCTGCTGCCAGGCCTCTAAAAACTTTTGGCTTTTTTTCCAAGGAAATGCATCAAACTTACTTTGAATATTTTTACGCCCTAAATCTGGATATTCATAAAGCAAACTATAAGAAAATTCTCGCCAAGCAAGTTCCGTTAAGAAACGCTTATGTTTCGGGTAACACGACCACCAAAGTTGATTTGGAGAAACTTCACCAAAGTGCAAACTCGGCGACATCTTTGAGGTTGCATCTAGACTAGGAACGTCACGGGCTTCAGCATAATCTTCCAGTTCGCCATCCAAAAAATCATCAAATCGTTTATGAGCGGGCTTTTCACCCGGTGTCCAGTAAGCATCTAATTTGCTGTGCCAACCCTGAGCAGGTTCAGCCCAATCCCAAGTCTTAGCCTTTAACCTAAATAAGTTGAGTTTAGGCTTAGGCAATGGTTTTCGAGGCTGCTTTGCTTTAAGACAACCATTGTTAAAAAATGGTGTGAATACTTTATATGGACTTCCATCACTCTTTCGAACTTCCCAAGGCTCCCACAATAAAGAACCATTAAAGCTTTGACCTGAAAGTTCCTTTTTAATTTTAGTATCTTGGGCGATACGCCAGGGTTCATAACAGCGATTCCAATAGACTGCTTTTGCCTGATGCTTCTCGCTCAGAGTTTTGAGAATTCGAAACGAATCGCCCTGATAAACTTGCAGAGCACCGTCCAAAGATTTATCCAACGCATGAAGCGATTGAGATAGCCACCATCTTGAAGCAGCCCCCATTTTAAAATCACCAGCACCGGACTCATCGAAAATATAAACGGGCAATACTTGGCCTAGTTTCGCTGCTTCATGCAAAGCCGGGTTATCTTCGAGGCGTAAATCTTGGCGAAACCAAACAATAATCATGCGTGAGTCATACCATCAAAACCTCTACCAGTGTCAAACCTTGAGGTGGAGCTGTAATCCCCGCAGTTCTTCGATCTTTGGCTTCCAGAATATCTTTGATTGCACTTGGAGGTCTCAGACCAGTACCAATTTCAGCCAAAGTACCCACCAAAATACGAATCATTTGACGTAGAAAGCTGTTGCCCACGAATTCGATGTGGATTGCTTCGCTTTGCTCGCAATGACGAATCCTTGCTTCATAGATAGTTTTGACAGTTGTTCCGGCTGTGCAGCCCTTGGCTCTAAATGATTGAAAATCATGTTCCCCGACCATATAAGTCAAGGCTTCGCGCATAGCACTTAGATTCAACTCAGGCACAATTTGCCAACTGGTATCAGGATCCGGGCCGTTAATCTCATAGGAATATCGTTTACCAGCCGAATTACCTCGGGCATGAAACTTCTCATGAACGCGTTCAGCGTGTATGTCACGAAGCCCAGGAACAGCCATCGTGTGTAGTCGTTCGAAAAACGCTGCGTCATCAAAACCTTCTGGAAACCAGCAAGTCGCAACGTTCTTAATTGCATGGACACCCTTGTCGGTCCGTGCAGCAAAACAAAGCGCTTTCGGTTTTTGCCCAGCCGCTAATGTCAACGCATCCAAAAGCGATCCCCCAGCAGTTGGAATACCGGGTTGAGGCTGAAGACCATGGAAAATACTCCCAAGGTATCCAAATCGAATCATAAACTGGTGGCGGGCCATGCAGCAGAAGAAAGCGCTGTAAAACTGCTTTTGTCAAAGGGATACAAAATCATCGCCCGCAATGTGCGCTATAAAGCAGGCGAATTAGACATCGTTGCCAAAGACGGTGATGCACTTTGTTTTGTAGAAGTTCGGAGTCGTCAAAATCAAAAACATTCAAATCCAAAATCCAGCGTTCGAAACGATAAACAAACCAAACTGATCCGCGCAGCCATGCTTTATTTACAAAAAAACTTCCGCGGGGCACGTCCCCCCTGTCGTTTTGATGTAATTGGGGTTACAGGCTATGGACCTGGGCAGCAGTTAGAACTCATTAAACATGCGTTCGAACTTAAAATTAGTCCCAGACGAAGTTCAGGAAACCCATGGCAGGCTTATTAAGTATCGTTGCAACACCCATCGGCAATCTCGCCGATCTATCGCCCCGCGCAATCCACACACTCTCAAACTCAAATATTATTTTCGCCGAAAGCCCTCTGCATAGCCGTCGCTTATTTTCCCATGCAGGCATTGATATTTCAGAAATCAAGCTTGTGAGTTGTTCAGCGCCTCAAGAGAAAGGCCGTATCCCCATGCTTCTTGAAGCACTCGAAGATGGCCTCCATGTTAGCCTTATTTCAGATGCAGGTGCCCCAATGGTTAGTGACCCCGGGAGCATGCTGATACGGGCTGCAATCGAAGCTGGATACAGAATCGAAGTCATTCCTGGTCCCAGCGCCGTAATCGCTGCCCTCATGGGCGCTGGCATCATTGCACATCGATTTGCATTTTTGGGATTCTTGCCTAAAAAAGGACTCGAGCGCCTGCGACTCATCAAAGAATCTCACGAACTCGGCCTAGCTGTTGTCCTTTTTGAGTCCCCCTATCGCATCCATAAAATGCTCGAGGAACTTCATAAACTACTCGGCCCAAAAAAAGTCGTCGTTGCACGCGAACTCACAAAGCATTTTGAAACTTTCCACCGAGGAGTCTTAGGTCAAGAGCTCGAGCCTAAAATCCCCGAAAAAGGCGAAATGGTGATCGTAATAGAAGGAAATCTTAGCTGAGATCTCTACCTTAAATAATGGCAAGTATAGCCTCCAGGATGTTTTTGTAAGTAATCTTGATGGTATTCTTCAGCAGGTGCAAAATGCCCCGCCGGTTTGACTTGGGTCACAATCGGTTTTTTCCAAAACCCAGATTTGTCTACTTTTTTGATTATTTCTTCAGCAATTTTTTTCTGCTGCTCAGAGTCGTAAAAAATAACTGAACGATATTGTGTTCCAATATCATTACCTTGTTGATTCAGTGTTGTTGGATCATGAATTTTGAAAAACCATTTTTCCAACAAGTCAGCATATGAAAGCTTGGTTGGGTCAAACCAGATTTTTACGGATTCTGCATAACCTGTTTGACCTGTCTTCACTTGCTCATAAGTTGGGTTTGAACTGTTCCCACCCTCATAACCCACTTCAGTTCGAATCACGCCAGGTATTTTGCGTAAAAGCTCTTCCATTCCCCAAAAGCAGCCTCCAGCTAAAGTTGCTGTTTGCACAAAAAGCTTTTCATATTGCCCATAGCCTTCTTCCTTTAATTGAGAGACCGGGATAAAGCGTAAAGAAGCTGAATTAATACAATAACGTTGGCCAGCTGGGCCAGGACCATCCTCAAAAACATGGCCTAAATGTGCATCACCTTTTTTAGAACGCACTTCCACACGGTTCATGCCTGAGGAATTATCTGATTTTTCAAATACCTGTGATGCTTCGATTGGTTTAGTGAAACTTGGCCAACCAGTCCCTGAGTCAAATTTGTCTTGGGAACTAAACAGCGGCTCACCCGTGGTGATATCCACATAAATACCCGCTTCTTTATTATCCCAATACTCATTTTGAAAAGGCGGCTCTGTCGCGTTCTCTCGAGTGACAGCATGTTGCAGTTTAGTTAATTTAGCACGAGAAGCATCAAGTGATTTCATGTGTGTAAAGATAACATAGGTCGCCAGAACCGCCACGAAGACAATCAAAATCCATTTCATGAAGCAATGCTAACTTAGAACCGAAAGACACCACATCATTCACTGTAAAATATTTAGCCTTCCTATGTTCAAGCATATAACTAGAACCCGCAAGACAATATCGTTCTCTCTCCTTAAGAGCATTCTCAAGATCTAGCTCAGAATCAAAAATAAGATTATAGTCATCCAAAGTGTTTTTGTTGATCACACCACAAATGATTTCCTTAGGTTTCTCATAGTCTTTAACTTTCAGAACATAAAGTTCACCTATGATTAAATCTTTGAGTTTACCTTCTAAACACTGATACTTACCCTCTGAAAGCACATTAATTCTACCAAGCGCAAACTCACTGATATCGAGTCTCACTTTTGCCTGACTTCCAATGTTTTGAGTCATTGACGGGATTAGAATATATCTCGATTCTCCAGATGTCTGAAAACTTTTCACAACGCCACAAACTCTTTCTGCAAAAAGCTGATGAGTTACGAGAAAAGCACCTAGTAAGTAAACAATACGCATAAAAATCTCCCTTCGTTAAGAAGAGAGCAATCTGAAGACTGAATTTAGTTCGACACCTAAAGTGTCAGATTAAATTCTTTGACCATCAGCCCAGGCAGATGCGCACTACTAGTAGAACGTTCCTCATAAGTGTGTGCATCTAGAATAAAGTCCCTTTGCTTGGTTAGAGCTTCGAGCTTATCTCCAAAGAGCGAATACAGACTATCATCAAACCGCATCACATTAAGCGGCGCAACGATTTTGCCATCCTCGACCCAAAAGCAAGCAAAACGGGTCATGCCGGTAATGCGAGCAGACTGCCTGTCTGAATAGTTGAGATACCAAAGATTGCCAATAAACAATCCATTATCGAGCTTCTTCAAGATGTCTACTCGATCCAAATCACCGGGCTTCAGGCTGTAAGATTCAGGGGATTCTGAACCACTCGCCCCATTGGTGTCCAAGTCATATTCTTTCGCTGTTCGCGGAGAAATCAAACTTCCAAGCAGTTCTCCATGCTCTATCAAGGTTACGCAATCTGGTTTCATAAAACCTTGAGATTGAAACAATGGGCCTGTCCCTTCAGCCGAATGCTCATACAATGAGAACATTGGGTTTAGTTTAATACCCTCATCACGCATTTTGCTTAAGGCCGACTGCTTGGTTCTCAAAGACTTCTCACTCAAAGCTCCCCAACCCAGCATACCGACCAAATCGTAAAGCGCAGTCGGTGTGAAATAAGCCTTATATTTCCCCGGCTTAATCGTTCGTGCCGGTTTCGACAAGACGCTAAGCTTCTCGTGAACAAGTTCTAGTTCACGCTCCAAGTGAGTACGCTCAAACTTAAAGCCTGCATAGCCAGCTTTTACAGCCTTATCACCCTGCAAATAAATACTGTAATCTAAATTAAAGCTGTGCTTCGCAAACCAGTTGCGTTGTCCAAAGGAATTCGAAAACCCTCGATACAAGGCACCACCAGCATAGATCCCAACCAAGTCATGCCCTCGAGCCAGACTTAAAACATCCTCAACAACTTGTTCGGAAGACTCGAGCTGGTTATCTGAAATACTTTGGCTTGAATTGTTCGTCTTGGAGTAAAGCAAATAGGGGTCATCCGGCAAAAACGTCAGCTTCTCACGTTGTTTTTTGAGCTGCTCCTCAAGTAAATCACCGTCACGCTCTAAATCACCAGATACCACCATGCTAAACTGGCTTTGCTTTTGCCCTCTGATAATACTTGCCTGCAAGTATCCTTGCTTCACTTGACCTGCTTGCCTTACCGCCCCATGATTAAAGCGGACAAAATCCGACTCTTCCCCGGAAAACCAGCATGTGAAGGCCTCCCCTTCTTCGAGATCTGTCTGAAGCCTGTCGGACAGCGAATAAAAATACTCCTGAATGTTCATGACAAACCTCCAAACACATCGATATTTTCAAATAAACACACGGGCGAAGCATGACCGACTCGCACTGCCTGGTTAGGTTCTCCCTTACCACAAGTTGGCGTACCAAAGACGCCCATGGTTTCAGAACTTCCAACAGCAGCCAAATTACGCCAGAAGTTTGATGAAATCCCTCGGTAGTTCGGATTTCGAACCACTCGGGTCAGCTTGCCATGCTCAATCAATTGGCCCCATTCGCAGCCAAATTGGAACTTGTTTCGAGAATCATCAATCGACCAAGACAAGTTTGCTTTCATGTAAACGCCGCGCTTAATACTCGAGATCATTTCATCAAAAGTGCTGTTGCCTGGCTCAAGATTTAAATTAGCCATTCGATCGATCGGCGGACGATTCCAGTTACAAGCTCTTGAATTTGAAACACCTGGCAAATCTGCTCTGGCCTGCGAAAGAGCTCCCCCCAAAGGACGTTTCAAAATACCATCTTGTATTAAGAAAATCTTTTGAGCGGGCGTTCCCTCATCATCAAATCCAAAACTCGCAAACTCACCGGCAAAACCTGGGTCGTAAGTAATATTGAGAAGCTTTGAGCCATATTGGAATTTACCAAACATATCCGGCGTGACAAAACTTGTGCCAGCATAATTTCGCTCATCCCCCAAAATTCGATCTAGCTCTAAGGGGTGCCCAATAGATTCATGAATTTGAAGCATCATCTGGTCTGGTGCAAGCAACAAATCCATTTCACCACTTGGACAGTTTTCAGCCATCGCAAGCTCCAAAGCTTCTTCTGCGATGCGCCTGGCTGATTTCTGGAAGTCTACCTCATCAAGCAGCTCCATGCCACATTGCCTTGCAATACCGTGTCCAGCCAAAGTTCGAGTCTGTGTCTGTCCATTCGCATGAGCAGTCGCACTCAAGTTGGGCATGAAAAATTTAAAGTCCTGATGAATATCTGCGCCCTCAGAATTCAAATAAGACTCTTTAGAGATACCCGAGTAAAATGAAGCCACACAATCTACAATTCGATCATCGATTTGAAGGTGCTCACAAGCTTCTTTTAATAGGTCAATGCGCGTTTTAAGCCTCGACTTCTCAACTGGTTTCTGAGCATTCGAGTGATATTCTCCCTGTGCTTTTGAACGCGGAAACAGGCTCGGTTCAAAAAGCTTAAACTTACCTGAAATTCGTGCCCAATGTTTGGCCGCAAGAAATGCCTTTTCCAAACTTACCCGGCTGTCATCTGAAACAGCGGCATAGCCTACTCCACCGTCTGCGATCACTGTAAGCATCAAACCTCTATCCACCGAAGTATGCGGTGGGGTAAGAACTCCAGCTCGAACAGACAAGTAGTCAAATGTAGACTCCACCTGCCGAATTGACCAAAAATCTACTTGAGGATTAATCGAATGAATCCGTTCCAGTAACCGGTTTCGAGACATAAGAGCGTAACTCCTTTGGGAATGAGTGGTCCATACTAACTCGTTGCAAAGAAAATATGAAGTCTTTGTCTGAACAAGAACGTCTTGAACAGCGATTTGTCGGCCGGACGAGGGCTTTAACGCTGCTCCGCTTGAGCCTTTTGCTTGTTTCTCAAGTATTCACTTTTGATCTCATATGGGCAGTTTTTGTCTCATTCGGTGTTTGTTTGAGCTATTTGTTGGCTAAACATCAAACACTTGGAAGAGTGGTCGTCTTTGCATGTCTCTTAATTGACTTAGGTTGGATTGGCGTTGCTATTTCACAAACTGGCGTCTTTGCAAGTCCACTACTCGCTGCTCTTCCGGCAATGACGTTAGTATTTGCCATACCTTTTCACAAACCTTTTGTTTTACTTCCACCACTACTCTTGCTGCCTGTACTGACTTTTTTACAGCCAGAAGTGTCGCTCGAGATCATTGCTTTGATCAGCTTGCTCAATGCCTGCACGATTTATTTAAGTAACAAAATATTAGGGGATGAAGAGCGCATGAGCACTCGTCTCATCAAGCTAGAGCAAGAACTTAAAGAACAAGCCGTATTTAAAGAACGTCACCGGCTATCACGGGATATTCATGATGGTGTAGGCTCCACGCTCTCTGCTTTGGTTTTAGAAGCTGAAATGTCAGGCAACCGGGAAATCGCCAGTCTCGCAAGACAAGCATTACAAGAAACACGACATGCGATTTCCGTCATGCGAGATGACTTTGATATCACCGAGCAAATCAGACACATCACATCTCAATTTAATCGACGATACAATATCTTTGTTAGACTGAACATATTCAGCGATTTATCAAAAATTGAAAGTGCCAAAGCGATTTCAATTGTTCGAATCATACAAGAAAGTCTCAACAACATTGCCAAACACGCCTCTGCGTCTTCAATTGATCTCGAGATTGGCTTTCGAGAAGGAAAGCTTGTCCTAAACATTAAGGACGATGGGATTGGCTTCAACCCGTCTTATATCCCTGAGCATCACTATGGTATCTCAAACATCAAATCCCGCGTTCTCGAAATGGGAGGTACGTTAAATATCCAATCTGAACCCCATCTGGGTACAAATATTCAGATTGGAGCTTCAGCATGACCCATTGTCCCCGAATTCTACTCGTAGAAGATCAAGCATCCGCGCTTAAGAATCTCATGAGCTTACTCAGTAGAAGCACTAAGCTCGAAGTGAGTGGTGGCGTCAAAAGCGCAGAAGAAGCCATGCGCTTTTTAGATGATGCCAACACCCTTCCTGATATTATTCTCTGTGATATTGGATTGCCTAAATTAAGCGGCATCGATTTATGCCGATGGGTTAAAGTTAAATACCCTGCAGTCGATCTGCTCATGTTAACCGTACTAGACGACCCCGACCAAGCTTTTGAAGCCGTGAAGCAAGGTGCTGCGGGATATTTACTCAAAGGGGTTGAAACACCCAAACTCATTGAAGCGATCTTAGATGTTTATGCGGGTGGCAGTGTGATTCAGCCAAGTCTTGCCCGTCAGATTCTGCGAAATTTTCAAAGCGGCGTGAGCAAAGTAGCCTCCAAACAACCTGAATCCTACCGCCGCTCTCTAACCGGACGTGAGCTGGAGTGCTTACAAATGATTGGCAAAGGTCTTAGCAATACGGAAGCTGCCAGTGTGATGGGCCTGTCCAGAGCAACCATTCGAACGCATCTCGAGCACATCTATCAAAAACTCGATGTCTGTAACCGGGTAGAAGCTGTCACAGAGGGACTTAGACAGGGCCTAATTGGAATCTAGATTTTCGTCGCTGATTTCATCATCCGAATAAAATCCGGCAATACCTTAGGATTTGAAAGTCCCAGTTGCACAACAGCAGATCCGGAAATCGCGCCAGCTGCACCTTCGGCTAGTGCAGCCTTCACATGCTCTGGCTTGGAAATTCCAAACCCAAGCATCACAGGCGGTGCACCTAGTTCAGCCAAGCGTTCTATCAAACGCTTTGAACTCAAAGCAACTCGTTCATCTGCACCAGTTACCCCCGAACGCGTCACGCCATAGACATAGCCTTTCGATAAACGAGCAATGTCTTCAAGTTGAGTCTCGCTCGCATTCGGCGGCAAAATCATCACCGGATCGATGCCTGTTTTCTGTGCTGCTTCGCAAAAAGGCGCCGCCTCAAGCGTTGGAACGTCCGCCACCAACACTGAATCAACGCCCACTTTGGCTGCCTGAGCGTAAAACCAATCTTCACCTCGGTGAATCACCAAATTCGCATAAGTTAAAACCCCAATCGGGATCTCAGGATACTTCGCCCGCAATTTTGTAATCAAATCAAAGCATGTAGACACTTTAGTGCCTGCCTTGAGAGCCCGCATAGCTGCCAATTGAACAACAGGACCATCTGCCACTGGATCTGAAAATGGAATTCCAAGTTCCAAAGCATCAGCTCCGTTCTCAATGAGCAACTCCATACGGCGCAGAGAAAGCTCTGGATTTGGATCTCCCAGCATCCAAAACGGTACAAAAGCGCCTTCGTTCTTAGCTTTCAAGCGTTCGAACATTTTGGCATAGCGGCTCATAGCTTCACCTCACCCAGAGTCTTAACCGGCAGCACAGAATTACCTAAATGTGCTAAGACTGTCTGCATATCTTTATCACCGCGACCGGAGAGATTTACCAAAAGCGTCTGCTTCTTACCTGGTTCCTGACGTGCCATTTTAACAGCATATGCAATAGCGTGTGCAGACTCCAGCGCCGGAATAATGCCTTCATGACGCGCTAAATCTTGCAGAGCCTTCAACGCTTCCTCGTCAGATATGGACACATAAGAAGCCCGACCTGCAGCTTGCAATTTAGCATGCTCTGGCCCAACGCCTGGGTAATCTAGGCCAGCTGAGATTGAATGAGCTTCCTCGATTTGCCCATCGTTGTCTTGCAATACTTTTGTATAGGCACCATGCAAAATACCTGGCGTACCCTTTTGCAAAGTGGCACCATGTTCTGGCTCAACACCAATCAACTTCACCCCAGGCTCATCAATAAACTCAGCAAAAATACCCATGGCATTCGACCCACCCCCCACGCAAGCGACCACGGCATCTGGCATAGAACCCGTTTTTGTTTTGATTTGCTGTTTGGCTTCAACGCCAATAATACGCTGAAACTCTCGAACCATTTTAGGGAAAGGCTTTGGTCCTGCAACTGTACCCAACAAATAATGCGTCGTGTCATAGCTTGCAGCCCAGTCTCGAAGTGCCTCGTTAATGGCATCTTTGAGTGTCTGTGAACCTGACTGAACTGAGATCACCTGAGCACCTAACAATTGCATGCGAAAGACGTTTAACTTTTGACGCTCCACGTCTTTAGCGCCCATATAGATGACTGTCTCAAGGCCAAACAATGCACCTACCAACGCTGTCGCTACGCCGTGCTGACCTGCCCCAGTCTCAGCAATGATTCGTTTTTTACCCATACGCTTGGTGAGCAGTGCCTGCCCTAAAACCTGATTGGTTTTATGTGCACCCCCGTGTACCAAATCTTCACGCTTCAAATAAATTTGCGTGTTGGTGTCTGACACCAAATTGCAACATTTGTACAGCGGCGTTGGCCTGCCAGCGAAGTCACGCCACAACTTTTCAAGCTCTTCATGAAATTCTTTTTCAGCCCAAGCCGTTTCAAACGCTTCTTCAAGTTGAATCAAGGCTGGAACTAATATTTCTGGAACAAAAATGCCACCAAACTTACGATTCATGAACACAAATCTCCACCAGCACACCGCCGGTTTTTTTCGGATGAATAAAAGCCACCTGCGCACCATCTGCACCAGCTTTAAATCCCTCAATAGTTTCAATAGTTGTTGGCTGAATCTCAGATTCAAATGCCAGGTGATGGACTCCGGGACCCCGTTTCGCTAAAAAGCCAGAGATTTCACTTTGGTCATGCATGGGCTCAAGCAGCTCTATTCGCGTATCACCGATAGGCAAAAATGCGACGCGAATCCCACGCTCAGGCAACTCTTCTTGATGAGTGCACTCAAGGCCCAGGCTTCTGAAAAAAGCCAGACTCGCAGGCAAATCAGCTGTAGCGATTCCGATATGGTCCAATCGTTTCATGACGCTCAAGAAATACACTGGAAACATCTTCTGTGCAAAAATTATCGCCAATTCAGACAAATATGTGAAAACTACCTATATCTCGTATGAGGTCAGGCTTTAAACCTGCTAACTTAGCAAATTCAGGCCACCTTTTCACAGTATCCTGAACTTCAGATATAACGTTTTTAGCTTCACCAATCCCAAAACGATCCGCCAATTTAAAGAAATCTTCGAAAACAAAATCTCTAAATTTACCTGAAACAGACATGAGATGTTGATAGGTCCACTCCCCATGAGGATTATAAGCAAATGTTAAATCATAGGCAGGTGCCAATTCCCAAACCCGTTTACCGTGCCGCATGATAAATGAAAAATTCTTAGTGTGATCATCGCAATTCTTCGCGCAGATGTTAAAAATCATTCGACGAAATGCTTCAACTTCAGCTGCATGTCCTAAGCCAAGCTGCCTAATAGTTAAGAAATACTGCTCATAACTATTCACAGCACGCTTCTTATAATCCAAATGACTCATAGCACACAAAGTTTGCAAATGGTGTTTCACTCCTTCTGGATCCCTGTCGAAACGCTTGGTCATAAAATGTGCTCGACCATGTTCTTCGAGTAGTCGACAGGAAGACATCTGAATCCCAGAAGCGATGGCCATCAAGTGATAGGCATATTCAATTCGGCCATAATCCTGAGAACTTCCAAGCTCTCGATCTTTTCCAATCCCATCAAACTTAAGCAACCAGTGTTCAAAGCCTTTAGGAACATCTACTTGACCAGAACGCAGTTCTCCGGTCTCTGGATTGATCGCAATCACGGCCTTAGCCCTAGCGCCTCCAGCAGAAGTCCCCACCTCAATAATATGCCGCAAAGAATGATGCGCATCTTTCTCACTACTAAGTTGCCCATGTAAAGCTTCGCGGGCCAGCAAAACCAACTCTCCCAATTCAAGTACAAATGAACTTCTCGAATGAAAACCTATGGCAGGCTTAAATTCGAGTGCCCCCATCGATCTAGAACCCATGTATGCCAATCGGTCCAGCGCACTGATATCTGATGCTTTAATACCCTTTTCAGCCATGTAAGCATCTATCAAAGCATTTCCAAAATCGTCTGGAAGAGCATCTGCCAACATGGCAGGAAGATGTTTATAGGTCGGAATAGGCAAATCCGTGAACACATATGGTTCTTCTGAGTGGCAAGGCATTTGCAGAGGCGCTGGCTCAATTCCTAACTTGCAGAACTTGGAATCATATTGAAAGACATAATACCCAAGTGTTGGGTCTAGCGCGACAGCGCCCACAAGCTCACCCCACATAAAAACTTTAACCGCTTTCATCGTTTCGCTCTCACTTTACGCGCTCGTTGCCTTTCACTACCTTCTTTAAGCATGTGCAGCGGATTGATACTCACCTGCGGGGCGATACTCAAAAGCCAATCTTG
Organism: uncultured Myxococcaceae bacterium; assembly: GCA_964635635.1. Taxonomy (GTDB): domain Bacteria; phylum Myxococcota; class UBA727; order UBA727; family JABDBI01; genus CAZWPE01. The sequence continues at coordinate 800,899 of CAZWPE010000001.1, forward strand.
CTTTCCAAAAACTCGAAGCACTTGAACCAATGTCCGAATACTTGCCCCTGAACCTGTTTCGAGATTTCTGAGTGCTGTCAGACTAACACCTGCCCTAGAACACACTTCTTCGCGCGGTAAATTTCTTTGTAGTCGAAGCTTTTTGAGCGCCTCGCCAAATCTTTGCTCTAAATCCAACGAGCTAAGCACAGTATCCATAAAGTATCTTATAAGATATTTTAACAATAATTTCAAGGATTAACTGTTCTTTTTAAGACTTTAAACGCTTCCTTCCTGGATCCGGACCCACTTAAAACAAATGAAAAACATCGGTTAGAAGCGTCATGCAAACCTCAAAGGCAATCCAAAAAATAATTGCCCACTCCATCAAGAAGTTATAGCGCGTATTTACTTCCTGACTGAGCACTTGAACTAAGTCTTTGATAATATCTAGACGCTTATTTAAGACGGTCACGCGCATTGATATTTCGAGATCCTGCGCCACCATTTTGTACAATGGCTCGAGTTCGGAGTGCTCCCAGAAGAAATCTGGCGTGTCCAAAATGTCAGTATACAAGTTAATCGCATTTCTCTCTAAGATTAACTCACCCACCATTTGCGTCAGCTGCTTTCGAGACAGCGGGATTCGCCCCCTGCTGGCTAAGTACTGAGGGATATCACTCACACCTTCAATTCGCTTTGCCAAACGCTTTTCAAAGATTTCAAGCTTCACAGACTGAGCCAAACCGTGTGAAAAGGCCAATTTGGTAACAACATCGTCCGAAGGCAGCGTAATGTCGTCTTTTAAAATTTTTGCAATTCGACCAATGGAATAACGCGATTCTTCAATTTCGACTTCAGGCACTGGATCATTTTCAAAAGCCTGGAGACGCTGGAGAACATCTTTCTCTTCCTGAGTAGAAAGCCCCCACATCACCACCGTACCTGTAGAGAAATAAAATACATCCCCACGCTCGGCACCTTCAAAATGATGGATCACTAAGCTGCTTCGAAAGTAACTCACCTGGGTTTTTTGCTGCTGCAAATGCTCCAAAAGACCCCTCATTTGATATGAAGCGGCTGTACAATAGGCACTGCATCGGCGAAAAGCCTTGATTTCATTCATTTCTGGCTGCATATTATTCCTTGATTCACTATGAATGATACCAGAAAAATTCGAACAATTAAAGGGTTAGTTGTCCAAACAACCCACGAAACATCAGACACTTGGACGCTTCATCTGAAAGTTGCTCCAGAAGATAGAAACTATATCGCTGGCCAATTTCTCAGCATCAGCCCCAAACAGTTCCCTGAGCTTTCTGAACTGATCGCTTATTTGGAACATACCAAAGGGATCAAAAAAGAAGTTGTGCGGGCTTATTCGATGGCCTCCTCCCCGCATGAAGAGTTTGTATCATTCACGGTCAAACCCGAACGCTGGAGCGAACACGACGCTTACCCACCTCTGCTTTCGCCATTTTTGGCTTCTCCACACATGAAGGGCCGTGAAATCGAGTTTTTGGGCTACACAGGTCCTTACACACTGCCCACCAATCTTGAGGAACAAGCAGACACCGTACTGCATCTAACGGCGGGTTCTGGTGCAGTGCCCAATTTTTCACTGCTCAAAGACCAACTCACACAAAACAAGAACCCAAGCGTTAAGCATGTACTCATCAACGTGAACAAAACCTATGACGATATTATTTACCGCGATGCCCTGGCCAAACTTTCGGAAGATTACCCAGAACGCTTCACGCTGATAAACTTGTTGACCCGCGAGCAACGTGATGGCTTTTTGCAGGGCCGCCCCACACTCGAACTCTTGCAGAAATACGTTCCTCATCCAGAACGCGTTTTGATCTACGCTTGCGGTTCAGCTATTACCAAGTGGCAACGCAAAACAGGGGAAGTCACCGGGATTGCTCCAGCTCCAAGATTTATCGAAGGCGTCAGCGAGCTGGTTTCCCTGCTTGGAATAGACAAAAAACGCTTCAAAGAAGAGTCCTACGGTTGATTTTTAGGCCAATGCTTTAAGCCATCCACTAAGCTAAACATGGTAACTCGGTTCAAATCAATCTTCTTCGCTAGCCTACTCCTGGCTTCAATCCCAGCTTATGCCGACAACCAGCAGGACTGGTCCATGGCTCCGGCCAAAGCAGTTCTCATGACATTTTGGGCCGGAGCGGCTGTGATTGGAAACCCAAACATTGGTACTATGATGTATCGGTATGCTGTTTTCTCTCCCATTGCTCTTGTCACAGCTGCAACCACCACAACAGCATGGAATGCATTCACAAATCCCACGTTACGATTGTGGCTCAAGAAAAACGTCTCTGAATTCGGTTTTATACCATTCTGAAACAATCTCGAATGTGGTCATTCACCATACCACAAGCCTGCATATGTGCGTAAACTGTGGTTGGGCCCAAAAATTTAAAGCCTTTTTTCTTTAAATCCTTGGCAAATGCTTCTGACTCACGAGTGATTGCTGGCACCTGGCTAATTGACTCCCAACGACCAACAATAGGCTCACCATCTACAAACTGCCAACTATACTGAGCAAACGAGCCATGGGACTCCTGAATCTTCAAAAACGCTTTGGCGTTATGAATCGCAGCTTCGATTTTAGCTCGATTTCGAATGATTCCAGGATTCAATAAGAGACGCTCGACATCCCCCGATGTCATACGAGCAACTTTGTGAGGGTCAAATTGATGAAACGCCTGGCGATAGTTTTCACGCTTTCTTAAAATCGTAATCCATGAAAGCCCTGCCTGGGCGCTTTCAAGAGTTAGAAATTCGAAAAGTTTGTGGTCATCATAAACCGGCACGCCCCACTCTTCATCATGATATTTGCAGTAAAGCGGGTCCGTCCCACACCAGTCGCAGCGTTTTTTCACACGCGCCTCTGCCTCAAAACTTCATAGAGCAAAACCGTCAAAGCATCCGCGGCATTCAGGCTCATGTCTGAGCTTTGCATGGGGATTTGAATAAGCTCATCGCAAGAATCCGCAACCCCTTTGCGAAGGCCCTTTTCTTCATTGCCTATCACCAAGGCAGTTGGCCCCTTCATGTCGACACTCCAAGCCAGCTTGGAGGCTTTGTCACTTGTCCCCAAAACCCACAAGCCTGCTTTTTTCAAGTCATCTAATGCACGGTTTAAATTGGTAACACGGGCCACTGGAATCCGAGCCAAACAACCCACGGCTGCTTTTTCAGCGGTGGCAGTCACTTCAGCTGAGCGGTCTTTAGGAATCACCAACAACTCAGCCCCCAAAGCGAAAGCGGAACGAGCCGCTCGGCCCAAATTACGGGGGTCTTCAATACTATCTAAAACCACTGCCAACGTCGGCCGTTTTTCCACGGCTTCATCAAAATCAACATAGGGAAACTCGCGCACTTGCAAAGCAACACCCTGATGAACTGCATCTGCCCCGAACTGGTCTTTGAAACGGGCTTTAGGCCAAGTTTCCCTCGCAATTTTTACCTGCGTTTCAAAACTCCGCCCTTCTTGAACAATTAGCTTCACCGCTCTTTTAGATTGATAGGCCAGCACAGCCAAAACAGCATGGGTTCCAAAAATATATGAATTCATCTATATCCCCCATAGCACAACCCATGGAAAATGCACTTACCGTCAGTCAGCTGGTGGCCATGGTCCGACAGGACCTTGAAACCAAATATCGCAGCGTCACGCTGGTGGGCGAAGTTTCGTCGTTCAAACCTTGGCGCTCCGGCCACTGGTACTTTGACCTCAAAGATGAAGGGGCAATCGTTCCCGCCGTCATGTTTAAAGGCTTTTGCGATAAAGTTAAATTTGACGTAGCCGACGGCCTGCAAGTTTTGGTTCGTGGCCGCGTTTCGGTCTATGCCCCTCAAAGCAAAATTCAAATCATTGTCGAGCAAATGGAGCCTGTTGGCGCTGGAGCTCTCGCTTTAGCCTTTGAACAACTCAAAGAAAAGCTTCAAAAAGAAGGCCTTTTTGAAGCAGCTCACAAAGTTAAATTACCATTTTTCCCAAGAAGACTTGGGCTTGTCACATCGCCTCAAGGCGCAGCACTTCAAGATATGCTTCGCATTTTGAAACACCGCATGCCTGGGCTTGAAATTTTACTGGCTCCTGCACGTGTTCAAGGACAAGGCTCTGCAGTTGAACTGGCTGAAGCACTGGAGCGTTTAGACCAAAGTGGTAACTGTGATGTGATTATTATTGGCCGCGGTGGTGGCTCCCTCGAAGATTTATGGGCCTTTAACGAAGAAGTGCTCGCGCGGGCAATCTACAATTGCAAAACACCAATTATTAGCGCCGTAGGTCACGAAACCGACTTTACAATTGCCGACTTTGTGGCTGATTTGCGCTGTGCAACGCCGACGCATGCGGCTCAAACAGTTGTTCCTGATGTCAAAGACTTGCTCGAGAAACTCGACAACTTAGGACACAAGCTTCACAAGCTTGCCAAGGCAGCTTTGTCAAAAGCCCAGCTTGCTCTGGCTCAAAAAGCAAAGCGTCTGATTTCACCCAAGGCCATACTTTTACAGATGGTCCAGCGTCTTGATATGGCTTCACAGCGTCTTGAAAAAAGCATGCTCAAAAAACTGCAGCTAGCCAAAGACGGCTGGCAAGAGCCCGCCAAACGACTTGAGCGGGCTATGAGAGCCCGCCTGCAGAATGCGCAAGAACGTTTCAGGGTCGCTACCGCAAAACTAGAGGCACTTTCGCCACTCAAAGTGATGTCCAGAGGCTACAGCGCAGTACTTAGAGCAGGCAAAGCTGTTGCCCATGTTGCACAAGTTCAGGTCGGCGACCCGCTTCAAATTAGACTTTCAGATGGGATTTTAGACGTAGAGGTTAGAGAAAAACATGGAATTTGAAACAACCCTTAAAGAATTAGAAACGCTGATCACAGCGCTTGAAAAAGGTGACCAACCCCTCGAAAAAAGCCTCGAGCTTTATGAAAAAGGCGTGGCGATGGTGAAGGATGCCGAAAAGAAGCTTTCGGAAATGCAGGGTAAGATTGAACAGTTGATGGCAGATGGAACTAAAAAGCCTATTTGAACACGCGCTTGAGCGCAGTCTCAGCGAACGTTTTGGTGAGAACCAATCCAAACACGCACGCCTCATGCATGAAGCGATGCGGTATGCGCTATTGGGTGAAGGCAAGCGTGTGCGCCCTTTGATGGTATTTGATACCGCCAAACGCTGTGCATCCGAACAAGACTGGAAACGACTCGCCATGCCTGCAGCACTCGCAGTTGAATACGTTCATGCCTATTCGCTGATTCATGATGATCTTCCCTGCATGGATGATGATGATTTTAGGCGTGGAAAACCCACCCTGCACCGCCGCTACGGAGAAGCTGTTGCAATCTTAACTGGCGATGCGCTTCTATCAGATGCATTTGCGATTTTGGCTAATGCGCCCATCGCACCAGCAAAGCAATGTGCAGCATTAGCCCTAGCGATTGGAAGCACCGGAATGGTGCTGGGGCAACTCGATGACATTACAAGTCCGCGTAAAACATTAGAAACACTCCGTCTAAAAACTGGCAAGTTGTTTGAATGCGCAGCGCGCCTGGGCGCAATTTCAGTTGGTGCACCAGCAAGCCTAGAGCAAGAATTCTCGAAGCATGGAGCCGAATTTGGATTAGCGTTTCAATTGGCAGATGATGTGGCTGATGGTGAAAATATCACACAAACAAGCTAGACACACTCGCAGCATTGTGAACACGTCGAACCGTTTCACCGATTAAGGGCGCGGCCGACAAAACGCGTATTTTGCTGCAAGCCTCAGCATTGGCACGCAGTGGTATACTATCAGTGACGACTACTTCAGTCAGCGATGATGAATCAATACGCGAGACCGCCGCATCAGAAAACACCGCATGAGTTGCATAAGCATAAACAGCCGTCGCGCCTGCCTTCACCACAGCTTCAGCGCCTTTGCACAGCGTACCACCCGTATCGATCATATCGTCAATCACGATAGCCACTTTGCCTGAAACGTCTCCAATAATATTCATGACTTCTGCAATATTAGGTTTTGGGCGACGCTTATCAATAATCGCCAAGCTACATTGAAGCTTCTTGGCATACATGCGTGCGCGCTCGACACCGCCTGCATCTGGAGCCACAAGTACAACATCGTTTAAATCAAACCGAGACTGGATATCTTCCAGAAATATAGGCATTGCATACAAGTTATCGACGGGAATATTAAAGAAACCCTGAACCTGAGCTGCATGAAGATCAAGTGCAATCACTCTTGTCGCACCAGCACACTCAAGCATATCCGCCACAAGCTTGGCTGTAATCGGCTCTCTTGGACCCGCTTTGCGATCTTGACGCGCATAGCCATAATATGGAATCACCACAGTGATTTCTGACGCTGATGCACGTTTGAGAGCATCGATCATAATCAGCAATTCCATCAAGTGTTCGTTGGCTGGGGTCGAAGTGGACTGCAAAATATAAGCATGATGTCCACGCACGCTTTCTTCGATGTTGATGAAGATTTCGCCATCGGCAAAACGCGTAATTCTCCGTGCACCAAGCGGCAAATTCAGATAGTCAGAAACACGTTCTGACAACTGACGGTTGGAACTGCCGGCGAAAATACGAATCGGCTCTTGCATTGGTTGGGGCGGAAGGATTCGAACCTTCGCATGTCGGAATCAAAATCCGATGACTTGCCGCTTGTCTACGCCCCAGAAAGGTCGTAGTCTGCCAATCAACAATTTAACGCCACTTGTCAAGAGGAGACACCCACCATGAACTACAAAGTTGCAGATATTTCACTTAAGGACTGGGGCCGTAAAGAAATTACGATTGCAGAAAGCGAAATGCCTGGCCTAATGGCCATTCGGGCACAAATGGCTTCTAAAAAGCCTTTGGCTGGGGCCCGAATTGCTGGGTGCCTTCATATGACCATTCAAACAGCTGTTTTGATTGAAACATTGGTGGACCTAGGCGCAGAAGTGACCTGGACTTCTTGCAATATCTACTCCACCCAAGATCATGCAGCTGCGGCTATTGCTGCCACAGGCGTTCCAGTTTTCGCCTGGAAGGGTGAAACCGAAGAAGAATATGAGTGGTGTATTGAGCAACAGCTGGGGGCTTTTAAAGACGGCAAAGCGCCCAATATGTTGCTGGATGATGGTGGTGATTTAACCCACATCGTTCACACCCGTTACCCTCAGTGGTTTTCAGGGCCCGATGCCATTAGGGGCCTTTCTGAAGAAACCACCACAGGCGTTCGAAGACTCTATGAAATGAGCCAAAAGAACTCCCTGCTCTGCCCAGCCATGAATGTGAATGACTCAGTCACCAAGTCCAAATTTGACAACCTGTACGGCTGCCGTGAATCCTTATTAGACGGAATTAAACGCGCTACTGATTTAATGATGGCCGGCAAAGTGGTTGTCGTTTGCGGTTACGGAGACGTTGGCAAAGGCTGCGCTCAGTCTGCCAGAGGCATGGGGTCTAGAGTGATTGTCACTGAAATTGACCCCATCTGTGCCTTGCAAGCGGCTATGGAAGGCTATGAAGTGGCCACCTTGGAAGACGTGGCATCACAGGGTGATTTGTTTATTACAGCAACCGGTTGCTGCGGTGTTATTCGCGCCGAGCACCTTTCAGTCATGAAAGACCAGGCCATCGTTTGCAATATTGGGCACTTTGACAGCGAAATCGATGTCGCTTGGCTTGAAAATAATCCTGAGCTCAAGTGTGAAAATGTGAAGCCCCAGGTTGATCAGTTTATTTTCCCAAACGGCAAACGCATCACCGTATTAGCCAAAGGCCGTTTGGTGAATTTGGGCTGTGCCACAGGTCACCCAAGCTTTGTTATGTCTACCAGCTTCAGCAATCAAGTGTTGGCTCAAATCGCACTTTGGGAAGATACAACTGGGCAATTTGCTAAAGGTCAGGTCTACACCCTGCCTAAGAAAATTGATGAACAAGTCGCGCGTTTACACTTGGACAGACTGGGTGTGAAACTTACCAAGTTAGACTCCAAACAAGCCAGCTACATGGGTGTTTCAGTTGATGGACCCTATAAACCTGAAAACTACCGGTACTAACCATGATTCATGAAATCACCCTCGATCGGCCAGAAGTTCATAATGCATTCAACCGTGCCCTGCTCGAACAACTTGAAAACAGCGTCAAACAAGTCAGCCAAATGAAAGATGTTCGGGTGCTGGTCATTCGCGGTGCAGGTGAAAAGGCCTTCAGCGCGGGGGCTGATTTGAAAGAACGGGCTCATATGAGCCTGGATGAAACCCGCGAGTTTATCTGGCATATCAACCGCGTGTTTGATGCTGTCGAAGCCCTTGAAATACCAACGATTGCGTTTATCAACGGTTTCGCATTTGGGGGCGGATTAGAGCTCGCACTGGCTTGTGATATGCGGGTAATGGCACCTCATGCACAAGTGGGTCTTACAGAATGTTCGCTGGGGATTATCCCTGGTGCTGGTGGAACTCAGCGCCTACCTCGCGTTGTGGGTTACGCACGAGCCGCTGAGCTAATCTTCTCGGCACGCAAACTCAATGCCACCCAGGCTCTAGCCATAGGTCTTGTGAACAGCATTTCAGACTCGCCCAAAGATTTGACCGAACAAATTGCTGGGTGTTCAGGCAATAGTTTGCGGCTAGCCAAACAAGCCATGAAAACCGGCCAAGAGCTCAAGGCTTATGAAGGTGTGTTAGGACACCCAGACCGTTTGGAAGGCCTGGCTGCTTTCAGGGAAAAGCGCATGGCTTGCTTTTTATAGCCAATTAAGCCATAATAGGTCTCAAGAGGTCATATTATGGTAGCGGTTAAAATAAGCGATTTTAAGGCACATCTGTCCGAATATATTCGGCAGGCTAGAAATGGCGTTGAACTTGAAATTTTAGATAGAACAACCCCGGTGGCACGGTTGGTTCCGGTAATTAAAGAAACACGTGCCGAAATCATTCCCGCAAAAAAACCATCAAAAAATCTAGGCTTCATCAAGTCCCCAGAGGGGATTGAGTTCGATGGTGATGTCGTGGAATTCTTAATGGAAGAACGGAACCGCAGATGAACGCCTATATTGATTCATCCGTACTCCTGCGTATTGCCTTAGAACAACCTAATCCTTTCCGTGGCCTTAAACAATTTGACGAAAACGTTTCGAGTCAAATTCTTAAATCCGAATGTCTTCGCACATTAGATCGTTTAGCTTCTATCAATAGACTGCCAGAGGATAAAAGATTAATGGCCTCTGAATATTTATTTACCACTTTCGAACATCTTAATCTTGTGGTTTTATCTGATTCAATTTTAGAGCGTGTCGGAGAACCCCTGGGCCTTAATCTTGGCACGCTTGATGCGATTCATCTCTTTTCAGCAGTATCCTGGCAACATCAAAATAGGAAGCCGTTGATTTTTGTTACCCACGATATCGCCCTTGGAAAAGCAGCCCAGTTTTTTGGATTTGAGGTTTTAGGGTTATGATTATTGATACCCTTTTAACCGTGTGTATGATTGCGGGCGTTATCGCCGGTGCAACAGCCGGTGCGCTCCGTGCGGTTGAAGTCAAAATGGACTTTTCAGGTGCCATGCTGCTTGCATTTTTCGCTGCAAATTTCGGCGGAACTTTTCGAGATTTGGTTTTAGGCGTCCCAGTGTTTTGGGTGTATGAAAGTTACTATGCCTGGATGTCTTTAACCGTCGGACTTGTCATATTTTTAATCTATCGTTACGAACAAAAAATTTTGAAACATGATTTTATTTTGAAATCTTTGCTCTGGGCTGACGCATTTGGCCTTGCAGCATTCAGCATCGCTGGCTCCGAAAAGGCACTCTTACTCGGCCACAATCCGTCGATTGCAATCTTTATGGGGATTTGGACGGCGGTGGGCGGTGGCATTGTTGCCGATATTGTAGCCAACAGGCCTCCTGCTGTATTTTCAAGTGAGTTTTACATCACTGTCTCATTGGTCGGATCGACTACTTATGTATTCTTTTCGGAGTGGTTTCAAAGACCGGCGGCAGCAGCTTTAGCCCTCGTCATTATCGTTCTTTTCAGAATTGCCGCTGTTAAATTGAAGCTTCGACTCTTTGAATAAGTCGCCAAATAGTTCATCACCTAAAAATAACAGGTGATGAAATTCAAGCACTCACTTTCAGCCTTCATACTGATAACACTCGTGTCGTCTTCCATTTATGCAGACAATGCTTCTGGAAGCACGCCTTGGAAACAAGTTCGGCTGGCGATTTCAATGCTCTATACAAAACTTACCCAAGAGCGTTGGTGGGACCGGATTGGAGATCTGAAACTATTTCTGGGAGCTATTCCTCTGGTTGATCAGGGGCATCTACATCAACTCTTAGATTTCCGAGTCAATCATGTTATTTCTTTACTTGAACCATTTGAACTTGAGATTACACCCTGGCACATTCCGGTATCTCATGAAATGTGGCATCTGAATGGCGTACAAACATCCTTTATTCGTGCAGAGGATTATCGTGGCCTTAGCCTCACACAGCTCAAAGAAGGCATTGAACTTTTGCACCGTGAATTATCGGCAGGAAAAACTGTTTACATCCATTGCAAAGGTGGAAGAGGTCGAAGTGCAAGCGTTGTGATTGGCTATTTCATGCGTTATCACAAGATGAGATTTGAACAAGCTTATGCTTATGTGAAACATTACAGGCCGCAAATTAATTTAAACGCAAAGCAGCGAGAACCTTTAGAAGATCTCGACGTCCTATGAGTAGCGTTTCCCGAGTAAAAATCTCATCGCCGTCTGTGAACTAAACCCAGATTCGGAATTGGTCAAAACAACAATCCCAATCTTACGCTCCGGTATAAAAGCCATGAAATTGGTAAATCCTTTGAGCCATCCACTGTGGAACACAACTCGTTCACCGTTGATATCGGCAATACGCCACCCAAGGCCATAGTAAGATTTAATTGGACCGGAATGAGGTACTTTTCGAAGCCAGCGAATGGCATCTGAAGCAGATGTTACAGGTTCATGAAACTGTTTTAGTTCTTTCGAACTTACCAGCGACGGGAAAGCCCCCATTTGAAGCTGGATAAAACGCGCCATATCTTGAATGCTCGCATTAATTCCACCTGCCGATGGTACAACCTCGTGATAACGTTTTGAATAAGTTTTGCACGCTACGCAGCCTCGTTTGGTTTTCACATGAGGCCATGTGCGATTCGCTTGCTCAATAAAATCCTCAAAACCAACACTGGCACGTTTCATGCCCGCTGGCTTAAACAAATAGTGTTTAAATGCATCTTTCAACTCACTCTGGGTCGCACGTTCAATCACATCTTCGATTAAACTAAACGCAAGGTTATGGTAATCAAACTTCCCCGGTTGTTCGCGTTCTGACTGTGACAGATTTTTGAGAAGCAAACTACGTGACCAACCACCTTCAATTCTGGAATTCCACCCTGGACGTTTATAGCCTGTGGTGTGGCTCAGGATTTGTCGATTGGAAGGGAGTCTCGCATCCACAAGCTTGTTCTTTTGCAGAACTGCCGTCAACGTTGCTGTTACAGACTTTGAAAGTGAACCCAGCTGAAAAACGCTGTCCATATCTACAGGGTCTTTAGCCCCGCGCTTTTTCACCCCATAGGCCTTCATAAAAGTAATTTTGTCGCCTTCGACAACAGCAACAGCCGTGCCAATGACTTTGCCCCCAGCCAAAGATTTACGCATATGCGCATCTAGGTCTCTATAGGCATCTGCACTTAACAGAACAGACCATAAAGCGATTAATAAACATTTCATAAGACTCATAAACCGTAACACGATTTTACCCAAAAAACTAACCCCTCAATCTAGCCAAACTAGACAGAGGGGCTGCACCTCCCCTCTCCACGAGTGGAGAGGGGTTAGGGGTGAGGTCTGGTTACCAGTTGTAACCAACCATCAAACCAACGTTAGCGCCACCCAAAGGATTTTTGGTCAGTCCGTCACCACTAGCAGCTGGAACAGCGCCTTCATTATTGTCATTGCCTTTGGAGTTGAAAGAAACTGCATAGTTTTCATAACCAAAGAACCCGTCAACCCAAACGCCACGCCAGATGTTCCAAGCATAACCCACGCGGAAACCATAGCTCAAAGCACCTTCTGTGCTATTTTTGCCATTTTGCTTACCAACAAACATACCAAGCAATGGGTTCACATAGAAACCTTGGTGAGTTGCTTTACCGGTTACGTAATACTTCACACCGAACTTAGGAGCGAAGTGACCACCATTGTAATAGCTGTTATTGAAAATCACTTTGTCGAAACCGAAGCCGATTGGCATGTTGAAAGCCAAACGGTCGTTCATGCTGGCTTCGAGTTGGAAACGGAAGTTACCGCCAACCCAGCTCAGAGCATCAACAGAGACAGCCATGCGGTGCTCTTTGTTCCAAGCGCGGTCAGCTTCTACGTCTGAGCCAGCGAGTGCAAATGAAGAAATCAGAAGGGCGATAATTGTTTTTGAAAAATAACGTTTCATGTTTTTTTTTCCTTTCCTGGTTTTAAAATCGTAAAACAGCCTCAGATCCCAGTGCAAGCAACGCACTCTATTAAATTTCACAGCCCACTCAAAAACCAGACTCCATGCGGTTTTTGCGAAAATAAATTTTCTTTCAAAACAGATTATGTTTAGCTGCCGGCATGACAATTCTCGTAGCCGGAAGCATTGCCTTTGACTCAATTAAGACCCCCTTTGGGGAACGTGACATGGCCCTCGGAGGAGCCGCGAACTTCTTCTCAGTCAGCGCCAGCTTATTTACCCCCATTCAGCTCGTCGGGATTATTGGTGAAGACTTCCCTGAAAATCATCTCGAATATCTTCGTTCTAAACAAGTGGACACCGCAGGCGTTCAAAGAGTGTCCGGTAAAACATTCCACTGGCGCGGCAACTATGGCTGGGACCTCAACGAAGCTCAAACGCTTCAAACTGACCTCAATGTCTTGGCTGATTTTAACCCCAAACTGCCTGAACACTTCCAGAATGCTGAAACTGTCTTCTTGGCCAACATGGACCCAGTCACCCAGCTACAAGTATTAGAACAGGTCAAAAAGCCCAAGTTGGTAGCTATGGACACCATGAACCTCTGGATAGACATCAAACCCACTGAGCTTGCACGTATTATCTCTAAAGTAGATATTCTATTTATCAATGAAGCAGAGCTGAGACAGCTGGCTAAAGAACGCAACACCTTCAAAGCCGTCCGCAAGATTCAAGAAAGTGGTCCTAAAACACTTGTCGTGAAACGCGGCGAATATGGCGCAATGCTTTTTGACAAAGACACCAAGTTTTTTGTCCCAGCCTATCCACTTGAAGACCTCTTTGACCCTACTGGTGCAGGGGATACTTTCGCTGCAGGTTTTATGTCACACGCACACAAAGGATATAAAGAAGCCATGGTGATGGGAACCGTGATGGCAAGCTTTGCCATTGAGGATTTTTCGTTTGATCGAATCAAGAATTTAGACTCAAATCAAATTTCGCAGCGCCGGGAAGAATTCTTGAATCTCATTCGTTGAGACATTAAAGGAGTCTTCAATATGACCAAAAAAATTATTCCATTCGCTTTGATGCTTTCTCTAGGTGCTTTCGCTAACAATGTAGTTGAAGCTGACAACATTCAGCAAGCTGTGATTGAACTGCTCGAAAAGAATGTAGCCAAAGAAGAAGCAAAAAGCAGCAAGATTGCAGACGGACTTGCAAAAGCAAAAGCCATGTATGATGCCGTTAAGAACGCATTTGCCAGCTTCACCACAACAGCTCCAGAAGCTCCTGTGTACGCCAGCGAAGTAGCACCGGCAGAAGTTGCTCCTGCTCATATTGCTGAAGCAGCCATGCCTGCTCCAGAAGCGGCCCCAGCTCCTGAAGCTAAATTGACAAACCAAGACCTATAGTCTTTTATAGAGGGCATGCACTTCTTCCTGCTTGCCCTCAGCTGTGCCTGGCCACTTTTGGCCGGGCCTTCTCTTTTAAGCAAAGTCCAGTCCACTTACGACAAGACAAACTCTTACAAAGCACATTTTAAGCAAAGCTATTGGAATAAGTTATTTAACCGCCTTGAAACAAGCGAAGGTGAGCTCTCTTACCAGAAGCCAGGCAAGATGCGGTGGGACTACACAAAGCCGCGCCAGAAATCATTTATTTTAAACAAAGACACTCTGTGGCTGATAGAGTACGAAGACAAAACGGCTCTGGTTAACAAGTGCTTTCAGAGTGACGCATTTACAACATCGCTCGTGTTCTTAGGTGGTTCAGGCAAGTTGAGCAAGCAATTTGGATTGCTTCACTCCGTTCGCAATGACGAATTGCAGCTCGAGCCTAAAAAAGAATCTAGCGTCCTTAGCAAACTTATTCTACGTGTTGACCCCAAAACAGGTCGCGTCACCGAAACAACGGTGATTGACCCGGACGGCAATAAAAATCAATTCGAGTTTTCAAATGCACAGTTTGGGGTCAAGTTCCCCAAAAACCAGTTTGATTTCAAAACACCCAAAGATTTTGAAGTGGGCGATATGCCGGGTTCCTGTCACCTCACCCCTACCCCTCTCCGCGAGCGGAGAGGGGGCCTGCCAACCGAAACTCGCTAACACGCCACACCCTTCCCTCACTAAACTTTTCATGCTGCAATTCCCCTCTCCATTTCATGGAGAGGGGTTAGGGGTGAGGTCGCAAAATGGCCAGAACCGCGCCATCGCCCCCAAGCTTAGGCGGCACTTCTTGCACCTGAGCAACTTTAGAACTTCCCGCCAAAAGCGCCCTGATTTCATAGCGCAAAATCCCCTCGCCTTTGCCATGCACCACCAATAGGCGTCTTTTCTTCAGCTCCACGCAGCGCATCAAGCAGGCATGCACACGTGCTTCTGCTTGCTCAACCGTTAAGCCATGCAAATCAAGCTTCACATCATAATCTGGATTTAACAGCTTGCGCGGCTTAGCTTTAGGCGGAGGTGGTTCCTCAGATTTATAGCGAATCGAAGAGGGGTCACTCACCGCGCGTAAAAATAGTTCTTGGTCTTCTAGAGTAACCATTTGAAACGATTACCATAAGACAGAGCCAGACCGAAAACGACACCCGCACCCAAATCCCCTGACTGAGCCATACGCTCACCCACAGTAACACCCGTTAATGCAGACAAACTAAATCCAGCAATGATAGGCACTTCCACACGGGCATCTGTCAACCAAATAAGCCCCATACGACCAATCGCGGGGTCGCTGACAATCGGAAAGAGTTTACGCAAGTTGCTTTCAACCCTAAAGCCAAAGTAGCGCCAGTTATATTTGTACATCCCGCCCAGTTCGAAGCCATACCCAAATGATTGGTTCGGTGTGTCACGGCTAAAGTCATATCCAAGCAATGCACCGACTCTAAACAATTCGTAGCCCCACCAAGGTTTCGCCGAACCACCCATAAATAATCGTAAATCGTGCACCCTGCGTGGCCAGAGATTCTCTGGTAAATTAGTTAATACAGAATTTGGCCAAAGCTGAGTTTCATAAGTCAGCCTAAACAGTGGCGATGCATACCATTTGGTTGGTATAAGCACCTCCGCTTCCAATTTAACTGAGTCCTTCCCTGGTCTAAGAGACTGGATATACTTCCCACTATCCTTAATGAAATTTGGGTCACCTGCATCAAATGCTTTGGCCTCTTGTTGATAGTATTTAATACTCCCAACCAATCCCATTTCAAGCTTAGGCATCAGATAATACAAACCCATTTTCGTGTAGAATAAATAATTGAGGAATTTCGGATCCCAAAATCGATTTTCATCAAAAGCAGCTTTTCCACTGGGATCCTTAGCTTCTGTTTGCCAGCCTGATAAAGTATCGTTAACCCAATTTCCTTTCAGACCAAAATCGAAGTCACTGATATCAAACACCAAAACATTTCGCTCAGGCCTACGCTCGAGAGAAATCTTCTCATTCAACGCCTCACGGACCACCCTGCGAACAGAAGGAGATATCTTCAGCAAATCATAGCGGTCTTCAATCTCGCCAGTAGAACGATTCTCTCGCTTACGAAGCTCTGTTAAAAACTTCATCGCGTCCTTGTTGCTCTCCGACAAAGCTGTTTGAACAGTCGCGGCTGGATTAGCGGAACCCGATGACAACATTTGAACTGCAACAAAATCACTGACTGAAGCTAAAACTTTCTCTGTCGCCAAAACTTTATAAGTCTCTGACTCGTCAATCGATCTAGTCAGAGTGTTGGTCACACTAATCTCAATATCCAGCTGATCAGCTTTAATGGCTTTCAACAACTGTTTTAAGAACGCACCTCCAAGGCTAATCTCAACCACACGACCTGTTGGGGCAATCAAGTTCTCGGCCAAAGGCTCTGGCAAAGCGGAATCAATCGGAGTCACAGGGGCCCGTTTTTCCATCAAAACCAGTTCAGAGTTTGGGTAGCGCTGAAGTAATATATTCGCCAGCAAGTCTTCAAAGCTTTTTTGAGACCAACTCTTGGAGTCAAGCACTTGCTTTGGAAACTCTTCACGGGTCGAAATACCGCCAACGATTGGGTAACGCTTAATCAACACACGGCGAATCTGTCCCGGTGTATCCATCCAAACCGAAACTTCAGTCACATCCGATTGAGCAATTCGAACCAAAGGCGCAACCGTACGAACCCCGGTCGTCTGATTGCCTGTCAGATTAATATCGTCCTCGGCAGGCAACGAACCCCCTCGGACATAAGAAAGCGAGAGTACCAAATCCAGAACAGGGTACTCAATAGCTTTTGCACCTGATGCAGCATTCTCACTGAGGCCAATTACCAAGTCATCTTGCTGAAATTGGATCTGCTCAATCGATTGTCTAGTCGTCAAGAAATCCATCTTTGGGCCCAAAAATCCTGAAGCCACTTCAGAAATTTCACCAAGTGCCAAAAATCGAATCTCTTGGGAACCAATGCGAACCCTTCGGGATACTGGAGGCGCCCCTTCACCCTTTAAGGCACCAATATAAGGACTCTCTTGTGGAATATCGAGCAAAACTCCCAGGTCATAACGCCCTAGCGCCAATGCAGCAGGTGTACGTTCTCGCAAAAGCCTGGACATATCTGCCGCCATTTCAGCCGATTCATGATCCGGCCTCGAAAGAGCATTGCCCAAATCAACATAGCGGGCATCAGATTTCTTCAGCAGTTGGTCAACTAACTTAAAGGCTGTTGCCGTTGCTCTAAACTCCCTGGGAAAAAAGAAATAGGAATCCCCATTCTTATCCTGGCCTGCAACTGCAGCTACTTTCGCCAGTTCTTCGGATTTTTTTGGCCAATAAACCCCTTGTTGGTTCTCAGACAAATCAACAGCAAATACCAACTTGCCATCAATCACCCGAGTTTCATGCCAAACTTTTTTTGAAACAGCACCGAGTTCTCGTTTGAGATTGCCTTGCTGAGTTGGCACAACACCAAAAAACTCAGAACCCTCCCAGATCTCTTTTTGCTGGGCAGCACCATTTTTGAGAGCACCCACAATTTCATGAGGTTCCAAGCTGTCTTCAGCCCAAAATACTGTCTGATTTACAGCATAGGATTTGAATAGCGTGTTCGTAATTTTAAGCGGAGATTTCGCACCCAGCCTAAATATCGGCGAATCAAAAAAAGCCTCGTTGCCAGAATGAACTCCTAGAAGTCCACCCGTTACAACAAGGCGAAAGCTCGGTTCTGAACCCGCGTTCAGACCGAGCGAAAGTGATAACACACAAAGATTAAGAAATTTGAATCCGTTCACCTGGTTCTTTACCCAAGGCCCGCTTGCGGCTAAGCCTTATTTTCCCTTCTCGATCGATACTGAGAACAGCAACGTTTACTTCGTCGCCTTCTTGCAGCACATCCGAAATTTGCTCAACGCGTTTTTCAGCGAGTTCGGAAACATGGCAAAGACCTTCAGTACCTGGGAACAATTCCACAAATGCACCGAAGTCCATCAAACGTTTAACGAGGCCTCTGTAGACCATGCCAACTTCTGCTTCACGTGTAATATCTTCAATGAGACGCATTGCTTTGGTGAGGCTTTCAGAGCCCACAGCGGCGATTCGAACAATCCCATCATCTGTAATGTCTACTTTAGCACCTGAACGCGCAATGATATCTCTAATCACACGACCGCCCG
The DNA here is from genome assembly GCA_964635635.1 of uncultured Myxococcaceae bacterium. GTDB lineage: Bacteria > Myxococcota > UBA727 > UBA727 > JABDBI01 > CAZWPE01. The sequence goes on from CAZWPE010000001.1 coordinate 819,013, forward strand.
GTCCAATCACTTCACGAATCTTATCTGGATGAATACGAAGCGTCGTGATTCGAGGAGCATGCTCAGACAAGTGCTCTCTTGGAGCATCAATTGCCTTCTTCATTTCACCTAAAATATGCAAGCGACCTTGTCGTGCTTGCTCCAACGCATCTTTCAAAATTTGACGGGAAAGCCCTTCGATCTTGATATCCATCTGGATAGCAGTCACACCTTTTTCAGTTCCACAGACCTTAAAGTCCATATCACCCAAGTGATCTTCATCGCCCAAGATATCACTTAAAATAGCAACGCGGTCGTCTTCTTTGATGAGACCCATGGCAATGCCTGCAACAGGAGCTTGCATCTTAATGCCTGCATCCCACATCGCAAGAGTGGCACCACAGACGGATGCCATCGAAGAAGAACCGTTGGATTCTGTAATCTCAGAAACAATTCGAATCGTGTATGGGAAGTCTTCTCCCTGAGCGGCCATCTTTTCAACAGCCCGCTCAGCCAAAGCACCATGACCTATTTCACGTCTTGAAGTTCCACGAAGCGGCCTAGCTTCACCAACCGAAAACGGTGGGAAGTTATAGTGCAGCATAAACTTCTTGGAGATTTCACCCAACAAGCCATCGGTCTTTTGTTCATCATCTGCTGTTCCAAGCGTTGCAGTCACAATCGCTTGAGTTTCACCTCGGGTAAACAGAGCCGAACCGTGAACTCTTGGCAGCACGCCTACTTCAGAACAAATGGGTCTAATTTGTGTGCACTCACGGCCATCAATGCGAAGGCCTGAATCCAAAACCCCAAAACGCATGAGCTGCGCTTTAATTTCATCAAAGTATTCAGCAGCCTGAACTGCCTCTTCTTCGGCAAACTCAGCCAAGACTTTTGTCTTTGCTTCGGCGATTTGATCGTATCGCTTGTGCTTTTCAACAATCTTCAAAGCCTTATCGAGCTTAGCTTTCAAAGCCAACTTCTTAACTTTGGCTAATAGTTTCGCATCTTTTTTAGGAGCCTCAAAAGGCTTCTTGTCCACACCCATTTGCTTACGCATGGTGTGACAAGCTTTAATCACTTTTTGACCAGCCTCATGAGCAAAAAAGAGAGCCTCAATGAGCTCTTCTTCTGAGACCTGCTCAGCGCCACCTTCAACCATGACGATCGCATCTTTGGAAACGGCAACCACCATATCGATATCACTTTTAGCGCGCATTGATACAGTTGGGTTCAGCACCAATTTGTCACCGATTCGGCCAACTCTCACGCCTGCAATAGGACCAGAGGTTAAACCAAACGGAATTTCACTGACATGAAGCGCCATCGAAGCGCCACACAAAGCCATCATATCAGTGTCATGCTCACCATCATGAGACATCACAGTCGCAATAACTTGGACATCATTACGATAGCCCTCGGGGAACAGAGGCCTGAGCGAGCGATCAATAATTCGGGCGTTTAAAATTTCGGCATCGCGCGGTTTAGTCTCGCGCTTAAAAAAGCCACCTGGGATTCGCCCAGCAGCATATGCCTTTTCAATATATTCGCAGGTTAAAGGAAAAAAATCGATCCCTGCCCTTGGGGCGTTGGCGGCACACACGGTAACCAGCACAACTGAGTCGCCCCAGCGGACCCAAACAGACCCTGCGGCCTGCTTGGCAATTTTGCCCACTTCAAAGGTCATGGGCAGGTCACCGATTTTAGCTTCGGTGAGATAATGCTTCTTGCTATTGTGATCCATAGTTTATTTACGCAATCCAAGTTCGGCAACGAGCTTTTTGTAGCGGCCGAAATCAAGGTTGGTGAGGTACTTCAGCAGTCTTCGTCTACGAGATACCATCTTCAAAAGACCACGGCGGGAATGGTGATCCTTAGCGTGGGTTTTGAAGTGATCGGTCAAGTGATTGATCCGATCGGTCAACAAAGCAACCTGAACTTCTGGAGATCCAGTATCAGTTGCATGCTGAGCATGTTTAGCGACGATTTCTTGTTTTAGTTTTAGAGTCATTTTATTTTCACCTTTGTGAAGACACCCAGTTAACAGCCGGTAGGCCATCTGACGGGTCTTTTCGTTACTTTCTTAGGGGTTTATCTCAGGCCTGAACAGGCTTGTCAACCAGCTTAAAAAGCTCTTCGCGTGACAGCGTTGTACCATGATTTTCGAGCGCATTTTTACGCTTTCGGCCCGAGGTTTTACGCTTACGGAAACGGACATTCCAAGTCTGTCTTGTAGGGGATACCATAACTTTACAAAGCTCCTATTTGAAATAGGGCCTATATCACATCTTTATTTTTATGCTAGGAGTACCTCCCATGAAAATCCATGAGTACCAAGCCAAAGAGCTTTTGCGTCCCTATGGCGTCCCCACCCTTCAATCTACCCTGTGCTCCAGCCCAGAACAGACCGGCTTAGCCGCTGAAAATTTCGGCTACCCCTGCGTAATTAAAGCACAAGTTCATGCTGGCGGTCGCGGAAAAGGTGGTGGAATTAAACTGGTTAAATCCCGTGTGGAAGCTGAAAAAGCAGCTGAAGCCCTGTTGGGTAATCATTTGGTTACCCCTCAAACCGGTCCAGAAGGCCAGAAAATTAACAGCGTTTTAGTTGAGCAAGGCTGCCAGATCGCCAAAGAGTACTATGTTGGACTCGTACTCGATCGGGCGAACTCACAAATCTGCGTCATGGCATCACAAGAAGGTGGTGTTGAAATCGAAGAAGTAGCCGCCAAACACCCTGAAAAGATCTTAAAGGAATGGGTAGACCCCATCACGGGCCTCATGCCCTACCAAGCACGCCATTTAGCCTATGCACTCGGCCTAGAAGACAGAGCTGCCAAAAAGCTCGTGCCTGTCTTAATCGGTCTCTATAACGCTTACATGGCAACCGATGCGGCTCTACTTGAAATCAACCCTTTGGTTTTGACTGGATCCGGTGATTGGATCGCACTCGATGCCAAGTTTAACTTTGATGATAATGCCTTGTTCAGACAGAAACGCATCACTGAAATGCAGGATCCTTCACAAGAAGACCCGCGCGAGTTGGCTGCCCAGCATCATGGCCTAAGTTACATAGCTCTAGATGGAAACATTGGCTGCATGGTGAACGGTGCTGGTTTGGCTATGGCCACCATGGATATCATTAAGAAGGTCGGTGGCGAGCCTGCCAATTTCTTGGATGTCGGTGGCAGTGCGTCCCAACAAAAAGTCACCGAAGCCCTTAAAATTATTTTGCAAGACACCGCCGTCAAAGCGGTCTTGATTAATGTCTTCGGCGGCATCGCCAAATGTGACGTCATCGCCTCAGGCGTTGTCGCAGCCGTCAGTGAACTTGGACTCAAAGTCCCCCTGGTGGTTCGACTGGAAGGGACCCGTGTGAATGAAGGCAAAGCGATTTTGGCTAACTCGCGGCTAGCCATTATCCCCGCAGACAGTTTGTTAGATGCCGCACAAAAAGCCGTTCAAGCAGCGAGGTCACTATGAGTATCTGGGTTAACAAATCTACCAAACTATTGGTCCAGGGCATTACCGGCTCTGCAGGGGCTTTTCACGCTGAACAAATGCTGGCTTATGGCACTCAGCTTGTCGCAGGTGTCACCCCCGGCAAAGCAGGTGAGCGCTTCATGGACAAAGTGCCCGTGTTTAACAGCGTTCGAGATGCTGCGCGTGAAACTGGCGCTAACGCCTCTGTAATCTATGTCCCTGCCCCATTTGCAGCCGATGCAATTTTGGAAGCTGTGGCTGCCGAACTTGATTTGGTCGCTTGCATCACCGAAGGCATCCCTGTTTTGGATATGGTGAAAGTCAAACACGCGATGCGCGGTTCTAAAACCCGTCTCATTGGCCCAAACTGCCCAGGCATTATTACGCCAGATGAATGCAAAATCGGGATCATGCCAGGCTCGATTCACAAGAAAGGTCACGTAGGAGTAGTTTCCAGGTCAGGGACCCTGACCTACGAAGCAGTTCACCAACTGACTCAACTCGGGCTTGGCCAATCAACCTGCGTTGGCATTGGTGGTGATCCGGTTAATGGCACTTCATTCGTAGATGTCTTGAAAGCATTTCAAGCAGACCCAGATACACACGGTGTGGTGATGATCGGCGAAATTGGTGGAACAGCTGAAGAAGAAGCTGCTGATTACGTAAAATCCCACATGAACAAGCCAGTCGTTGGATTCATCGCTGGAAGCACTGCCCCTGAAGGTCGCCGCATGGGCCATGCAGGTGCTGTGATTTCGGGTGGTCAAGGTGGTGCTAAAGACAAGATCAGGGCTTTTGAAGCAGCTGGGATCAAAATTGCTCCAACACCATCAGAAATTGGAGTGACGTTTAAAGCTCATTCAGGTTTTTAAAAAATTCAGCACACCTGCGAGCAAAACGCCCTTGATAATGCCCGGAATAACAAACGGCATTAATCCAAGGGCGATTGCATTTGAAAGACCTATATGCGCTGCAAGCCAGGGAACCCCTACTCCGAAAACGCACGCCGTTCCCAACATCGTCAGTCCAAACATGCCAAGCAAACTTGAAGTCATACGCTCACGCAGCAAGCCCATGGCCCAAACTGCCAAGATAAAGCCCAACAAGTAACCAGCTCGCATCCAAACAAATGGACCCGCCAAAACAGGCAATCCCGCAACACCCAAAAGCACATACAAGGCTACGGCCTGCAAACCTGCCTTCTTTGGAAAGGTCAAACCAATCAACATGACCGCCAGGGTTTGAAGGGTAATCGGAACCGGTTGCAACGGAATCTGAATGCGCGATGCCACGGCCAACAGAGCGACTCCAAGACAAACGACGACAGCTTTTGAACGAACGAGACTCTGAGTGTTCATGCGAACTCAGTAAGTCCACCAGCATTAAATGACAACCCATTGCCCAACGCCCTCAAGAATGGCAGATTATAGCTACCAATGCTTCAGATTGCCGAAAATAAACGAGCTCGCTTTGACTACCAAATCCTAGACACCTACGAGTGTGGTTTGGTATTGCTCGGTACCGAAGTCAAGGCGCTGCGCGACAGACACGTGAGTTTTGGCGACTCTTATGCACTTCTCAAAAATGGCGAGTTATTTTTGCTTGGGATGCGGATTGAGCCCTACAAATATGGCACTCACCAAAACCATGAAACAGACCGCACCCGAAAGCTGCTTTTGCACCGTAAAGAACTAGATAAACTCGCCAAAGAATCTGACCGCAAAGGCCGTGCCCTGATACCCCTGAAACTCTATTTTAAGGAAGGCCGCGCCAAAGTCTTGATTGGTGTCGCCGAAGGCAAAACCAAAGGCGATAAGCGGGAAAGCATCAAAGAACGTGAAGCTAACCGTGAAGTTGCACGCGTCATGAGACGTGGTGTACGATGACTTCATGGAAATTAACATTGGCATCAGCCCAGACGCCCGGAACGAAATTGTCCGCCAACTCAGCGTGGTTCTGGCTGATACTTTCACCCTCTACCTCCAGACTCATTTCTACCACTGGAACGTCACAGGACCACAGTTTCAAACTCTCCATCTGATGTTTGAGACTCAATACAATGAACTCTGGATGGCTACAGATTTAATAGCTGAACGGATCCGAGCCTTAGGCGGAGAAGCACCCGGCAGCTACAGCAGCTATGCCAAGCTCACCCACCTCAAAGAATCAAGCAAAGCTCCGAAGGCAGAAGTAATGATTCAAAATTTGCTTGAAGGTCACGAAGCTGTTACCCGGAGCATTCGGGGTGCATTCGGGCCTGCTGAAAAGGCCAACGATCAGGCAACGGTGGACATGCTGACTCAGCGGCTTCAAATCCACGAAAAAACAGCTTGGATGCTCAGAAGCTTACTAGTCTGATCTGCACAACAATTTGGTTAATGCTCTGATAAACAGTATTGATGAAATTATGCATTCTATCGATCTTCCTAGCTGCAAGCACCTTTCTATTCGGAGAATGGAGGCTCATACACTCTGTCCAAGATCCAGGCTTAAAGGTTTATTGGGACACTGACGAAAAAAAATTTTTTGCATATTTAGACAGAGAACTACTTGAACCGGCTTACTGGGAGTGGACACCTGACGTCAACAATTTTGAATATGGTGCTAATAGGTTTATTTTGGCTGCAAAAGCTCTTGCTCCAGAAATATCCGATTTTTCAATTATGTACTGGGAACTTCAAAAGCAAAAACTGCGACTTTAGCAAAACCCCTTGGGCGCAAGCTAAAAAAGCGCTATAACTAGCGATTATGGCTTTTAGCTCTCAAAGCTCGAATTCTTCTAGATATCAGCCCATGGCAGAAATTAATGTCACGCCCTTGGTAGACGTGATGCTTGTACTGTTAATTATCTTTATGGTCACAGCGCCCATGATGACCTCAGGCCTAGATTTAAAACTACCCGAAGCACAGGCCCCACAGATTGAATCTTCTGAAAACAAACTCACGCTCAGCATTGATGCTAAACAACGCCTCATGCTCGGCGAGAAAGTACTTAAGCTGAGCGAACTTCCAGCCTCACTTAAAAACGCCAAAGAAATCCAATTACACGCAGACAAAAGTCTGCCCTATGGATTCGTTGTCAAAATTATGGGTATTTTGAAATCCCATGGGGTTGATAATATTAGCCTGGTAACCGAAGCCGGTGGAGATAGTCTTGACTAAACTTCAGGCTCTGGGGCTTAGTTTTGCATTGCACTGCGCAGTGTTGCTATTGCTAATCTTTGGCAACTTAGATTGGTTTGAAAGACCACTCCCGCAAAGCGCAATTCGGGTCAGCCTAAGCAAGCAGGGTGCTCAGCGAGACCAAAGTTTGTTGCCTAGAATTGATGCAAGCGCCAGCCCCTCACCCGCCCTTCGGGCACCCTCTCCCACAAAGGGGAGAGGCGAACGCGCTCCACCTAAAACAAAGAAACATGACCCTTTAGACATTCTCAAAAAACGTTTTGGGAAACCAGACCCCTCCGGAAATCCAAACGGCAGCAAATACGGCGATTCCATCAGCAATGAACTCGCTGAATCATACGAACAACAAGTAGCCGCAATCTTGCGCGAGAACTATGAAATACCACGCGTTATTACCCATGCAGAAGCCAAGCGTTTAAAACTCTGGGTCCGTTTATGGATTGGGCCTGCTGGTCAACTCATCAAAATTAAAATCCAACAGCCTTCTAAAAACACACGCTTCGACGATGCTGTTTTAGTGGGCAGTAAAAGAATCGATTCCTTTGGTGCTCCGCCGCTAACTGTTGCGCGCAAATATCGTAATGATGGGTTGCTGATTCAATTTTGTCCCTTGGAGTGTACATGACGAAAAAATCCCCCCTCCCCCCCTTTTTCAAAGGGGGAATTATCGTGCTGTTTTCCATAAGCCTTTGGGGTCAAAACCCAATACGGGTTGAACAAGCTCGTTTTAGACCTTTTCAGATTTCTATCACCGGCGATAAACAACTGGCATCCCAAATTCTGACCGATTTAGAGCTTTCAGGGGTTTTTAAAGATTCGTCGCCTGCAACTGCCGAAGGCAATGTGGTGATTAAAGTTGCTAAAGGCAAGGTCACTGTAGTCGCGAATAAAAAATCTTTCAGCTACAACGAAGGACCCTTTAGAACGCTATCTCACCAAATTGCGAACGATATTTACGAGCATTTTACTGGCCAAAAGGGGATGTTTAATTCTGAAATCGCCGTCTCAAAAATGACTCCTCAAGGCAAACAAATCGTATTGATGGATTTTGATGGATACAATGAACGAGTCATCACCAAAAGCTCAAGCATCAATATTCTTCCAAGCATTTCCCCTTCAGGAAAAGAAATATTTTTCACCAGCTATATTCATAAAAACCCAGATCTTTTCTCTGTCGGGGCCAATGGAGCTGGACTTAAAACCATCTCAAACCACAAGGGTTTAAATTCAGGAGCCAGTTTCTCTCCAGATGGTAAGAAAATAGCACTCACGTTATCAGTTTCCGGCAAAGGAGATATCTATTTGGTTGACCTGGCAAGCAAAGAAAAAATACCCTTAACTTCTGGTGGTGGACTCAACACCAGTCCTTCATTCAGTCCAGATGGTTCTCAGATCGCATTTGTTTCCAATCGCTCTGGAAATCCTCAAATCTATACGATGAACAAAGACGGCTCTAATCCAAAGCGGCTAACTTTCCAAGGAAAATACAATCAATCACCCAAGTGGTCACCTCTCGGGGATTTAATCGTTTTCACTGCTCGAGATGAACGAAATGTGTTCGACATATTTCTAGTCGATGTCAAATCTGGTAAAATTAGCCGTGTCACTCAAGACCAGGGCAGCAATGAAGAAGCTTCATTTGCACCCAACGGACAAATGCTGGTCTTCACTTCAACCCGAAATGGACCGCGCGAATTATATGTTTCGAATTTAGATGGAAGTTTTCAAAAGAAGATCTCTTCCGGTGGAGATTATTGGACACCTTACTGGGGGCCTTCACGATGACTATTTCTTTCAATTTAATTGCTCGCAGGTATGATTTTCTAAACCGTGTTCTGTCTCTAGGTATTGATAAATACTGGCGTTCTTATGTAGTTTCAAATCTGCCAAAGAGCTCAAATCTTCACATTTTAGATGTTGCAACCGGTACGGGAGATTTAGCCTTAGCCATGGCACGCGCCAATCAAAATGTTGTGAGTGTCACCGGGGTTGATATTGCCGATGATATGATGGCACTTGGTCGAGAGAAAATCGAACATCTTGGGTTTTCAGCATTGATTGACTTACAACATGGCAATGCTGAGAACCTACACTTTCAGGATTCCTCTTTTAATGCTGTGACAATCTCATTTGGACTTCGAAATGTTCGGGACAAAATCAAAGCATTGTCTGAAATGAAACGGGTTTTGAAACCAGGTGGACGTTTGATGGTGCTTGAGTTTTCATTGCCACGTAATTGGCTCATCCGAACACTGTATCTATTTTATTTTAGACACGTGCTTCCATGGATTGGAGGGCTTATTTCTGGAAACTATGAGGCCTATCAATATTTAAACAAATCCGTCGAACAGTTTGACGCCTCGATTATGGATGATATGAAGCAAATTCCGCTCTCTTTTGGAATTGCAACACTCTATGTCTTTGACAAAATGGCTTGAAAGTCAGCCTCACTACCCTAAGTTTTATTTTGCTCCCCGAGGAGCAGATTATGCTTTGGCAGGTGCTGGAATTAATCGTGAAAGTCACGAACCTTTCGAGGGGGCTTTTGGAATTGTAAGTTTTGATGGAAGCGTCAAGCGGTTTATTGAACCTCTGACGTCATTGCGAGGCACTCCATTGCCCACCATTCGCACCCCTCACCCCCTGCCCCCCTCTCCACCCGTGGAGAGGGGGAAGCACGACTTTCTCCATCTGGTCTCCAAAGCACTTATAGCCATTCAACAACGACAATTTGAAAAAGTCGTTCTCGCCCACAAAAACACCCTCTCTTTGAGTACGCCTATCAATCCATTCGATTTGCTAGACAGACTTCACGCCTATATTCCCCATGCGTATCACTACTTGTACCAACCTGAACCGGGTATAGCATTTCTAGGTGCTTCACCCGAACAGCTATTCAAGCGCCAAGGTCGCCGGATTGAAACAGAAGCGCAAGCAGGCACAAAACCACGCGGTTCCTCTATCGCAGATTTACTGGGCAGCCCGAAAGAACAACATGAACATCAATTGGTAATTGATAACTTGTTAGATGCCCTTAAGACACTCTGCATCGATTATGGCATTACCCACGAGAGAGAAATCAATCCGCTCCCTCAGGTTCAACATTTACGAACACGTCTTGCGGGAATTCTTCAAACAGAAATATCCGACACACAAATTCTAAAAGCTCTACACCCAACGGCTGCTATTTGTGGTTGGCCAAGAGAACATGCCTTCGAATTTATCAAAACCCATGAACCTCTTGAGAGGGGATTATACACCGGAACCATTGGTTATGCGGGTAAAGAGTACTCAGAGTTCGCAGTTGCGATTCGGTGTGCAGTTGTGAAAGACTATGAACTGCAAATGTTTGGAGGGGCAGGGATTGTGAAAGGGTCAGTGGCTGAAGAAGAGTGGTCCGAAATTCAAAACAAAATCGCGTTCTGGAGGCATCTATGAACAGCTCAAGCTACTTTTCCCCGATCTCCCCTGAACTCTTTGAAAAAGCAGGCGCCCCTCAAACCCTTGAACGCGACCCCACCCGCGCAATCTATACCAACCGAAATCTAAATATGTCTGAAATCAAAGCCATTGGTTTCGACATGGATTACACGTTGGCAAACTACTACAAAGAACCCATGGAAAACCTGCAGTACAAGATGACGGTGAATTATCTTGTGAAACACATGGGTTACCCAGATGCGCTCTACAAATTAAACTATGATCCTAACTTAAGTATCCGAGGCTTGGTTGTAGATAAACGATTTGGTCACTTACTTAAAATGGATATGCATGGTCATGTATGGCGTGCCATGCATGGATATAGGCATTTAGATTCTGCAGAAATTGACTCCATCTATAAACACCTTAAAATCAAAATTACCAAAGATTTTGTGTCGCTTGATACTCTATTCGCCATGCCTGAGGCTTCTTTGTATTGTGATTTGGTAAACATATTCTCACAAGATCCAAGTGTTAACTACGATAAGATTTTTGAGAATATTCGAACAGCTATCGACACAATTCATTCTGATGATTCGCTTAAATCTCTTATCAAGGCGGATTTGGGACATTACATCGAGTCACATCCTGATATTGGGCTCACACTCCACAAACTACGCTCCTCTGGAAAGAAGCTTTTTTTACTCACTAACAGTCATTGGGATTACACCGATGCAGTCATGGATTATCTTCTCCCCAATTGGCTAAGCTATTTTGACTACATAATTACGGACAGTCGCAAGCCTGGATTTTTTACGGAAACATTACCTTTCAAACGGCTTTTGGTTGAAAGTAATCACGAAATTTTTTCCAATGGCAACATCCATGATTTTGAAAAAATGGCTAATGTGAGAGGTGAAGAAATTCTATACGTGGGTGACCACATATACGGCGACATCGTTCGAAGTAAAAAAGAAACTCTGTGGCGAACCTGTCTAATCGTTGATGAACTACCTAGAGAAATTGAACTCTCCATGCGTTATACACCCGATTTAGACAAACTAAGTCGTATTGATTCCGAGCGGCTCGAACTCGACAATGAAATCGGCCTGCACCGTGTTTTGCTCGCTTATTTAGATGCTGCTGGTCTTTTGGCTGAAGCTGCTGCCATGCGCAAAGAAATGGAAGCCGCCAAAAAGCACTTGGCTTACTTAGATACCCAAATGGATCAACTTCAAGACAGCTTGGAGCGCCGCTTCCATCCCTTCTGGGGCGAGCTCTTTCATGAACACCATGATCTCAGCCGCTTTGGTGCCCAAGTACGTGACTATGCCTGCATTTACACCGGAAAAGTAACGAATTTCCTGCACTATAGCCCTCTGAATACTTTCCGTAAACAGGGCGAGCTTATGAGCCATGATCAACAATTCCGCGGGCAAGTTTGATCCTGCCCCCCCCCAGAGTTAAACTGTAATCTCCAACAGGAGAATACAGGTGAAACACATAATATTAACAACATTAGCAGCTACTTGGATACTGATCGGTTGCAGCGACAACACTAACAGCAGCACCAAAAACACGGGTCCTTGCACCAACTATGACAACCAAACACTTTGCTCTGCTGCAAAGTATAATAATAGTGGTTGCTACTGGGCTGCGCCTGCAGCTGGTGCAGCAGGTCCGACTGGATGCATTGCAGTATCCGACTGTGGACAGCCAACTACAAAATCAGCTTGCGAAGCAAGTTCACAAAGCAATACCAAGTGCACATGGGATGGAAGCGCGTGCTATCTTAATATAAAAGCAGATACCACTAGCAAATGCAGCATGTTCAGTGATCAAACTTCGTGCCAATCATCATCAACATTTGAAGGTGTATGTTATTGGACTGGTACTGCCTGTGCAGCCGCTACCGCCTGTAGCAATATTAAAGATGAAGCAACTTGTTCAGGAAGCACGGTAGCATCCAAAGCTTGTGCTTGGACACCAGGAACAACAGCATGCCAAGTGAACAATCCCGCCCGCTGTACCCTTAGTTTGACTACAGAAAAAAATCTATTCGGCGTTGACACACAACCCTTCTGCTGCGCCGGCACAGACAACACTTGTACCGACATGGATCCAACCTGCGGTCAATCTATCTCAGGAGAATGCTATGAACAATCGAGTTTCTCCTGCACTTTGAGCACAAAAACTGCAGCTGCATGCTGCGTTGATTCTTCAGACTGCACCAGCACAAATGCAAATTGCACCTTCGTAGCCACAGCTGGCTCGTGCAGCTGATAGTTAAGAACTAGATTGCTGAATAAACTCGGTTACCAACCGGTCCCACAGGGGCCAGTTGGCCCGCGTTTGTTCTAGGTGCCCTTGAACCGCCATCACCCAGTTAGCCTCATGATTCGATTCAATCACTTCGATCAAATCATCCTCAGCCCAGGCGCTGGCTTTAAGACCGTGACCCAACTTATCAATTCCTTGATGATGCCTTGAAGAAGTCACATAACTCTCAATATCCATCAGTTTGTGTGTCAAAGAGCCTGGGTCTATTCGAACACTGTGTGCGTGCGTCCAGCCATCAGCGCCGGTTTCATGCTGAACCCTAGACTCTGGCAACTCTTGATGTAAAGTTCCACCTTCAGCAATGTTAATCAGCTGAAGTCCTCGACAAATGCCGAAAATTGGAATTTGTCGTTCCTTTGCACGCTTGTACAAGGCAAGCTCAAACTGGTCTCGCTTAATATTCGGCGCATAGTCTAATGGCCGACAGAAACGTCTACCAACCCCAGCGATATTTTCATAATCCACTTCTGGCTTCGCATGCCAAAATGCAGGATCCACATCTTGACCCCCGATAATCAACAAGCCATCTGCACGCTCAATCACTTCAGCTTCACGGGTTACCAACATGGGGATACCACCCAGTTCTGCAATCAAGTCAACATAGCTCTGATTAACCATCACAACCGGCTTTTGAAAATCACCAACCGGTATACTCGTTTGAACTGTTGTGATTGCGATAAATGGCTTTCTTGAGCTTGTCATGCAGCCTCGTATGCCATGCTAGTATTACCCAAAGCAATAGGTACCATGTCAACCCCAGGACTTCACCTTGTGAACATGAAGATTTTTGAGGCTCAGGCTTTGGTGGGCACTCATGCCAAGGAGATGCTTGTTGTTCTTCACAGAACGATGCTGACAATCCTGGTGATCCATAAAACTGCGGAGCAATCTCACACGAGGCACTCTGCCAAGCACCTTCGGACAAATCACGCGCATGATCAAACTCAGCCTTGCGTGAGTCTCCAATCACAGCACAAGCATCACCCACGCAAACTGTTTGGATACCCGAGCTTTTAAAGGACATGCGTTTAGAGGGAGCTTCTACCACCAAAACATCTGAGCATAAATTTCGACCTAAATCTCGCTTTTGGGCAATCAATGCATATTCACCCGGCTGAACCAAAGCATCTTGATCTGGGATTTGAAAACGCCAGGCCTCAACTTTGCTCTTACCATCGAGGCGTTTCACCCATAGACCGCGAAGATTCACCGACTCATTGCCGGCATTGTAGACTTCAACCCACTGCTGACCCGGTTTTTTGTCACTCGCGTGAATAAAAACTTCCGTTATATCTAACATGTCAGGCCAGGTATCTTTACACCATGATCACGAGCACACTGGATAGCATCCTCATAGCCAGCATCAGCATGGCGAATCACACCCATTGCCGGGTCACTCGTTAGCACACGCTCAATGCGCGCAGCCGCTTCATCTGTTCCGTCAGCGACAATTACCTGTCCTGCATGCAAACTGTAACCCATTCCAACACCACCACCTTGGTGTACACTTACCCAAGAGGCTCCGTTCACCGCATTCACCAAAGCATTTAAAATTGGCCAGTCTGCCACGGCATCAGAGCCATCACGCATCTTTTCCGTTTCACGGTAAGGGCTTGCTACAGAACCGCAGTCTAAGTGGTCACGACCAATCACAATCGGCCCTTTCACACAGCCACTACGCACCAATTCATTAAATGCTAAACCTGCTTTGGCGCGCTCACCCATGCCAAGCCAACAGATTCGGGCTGGCAATCCTTGGAATGCAATTTTTTCACGTGCCATCGAAAGCCAACGCTGTAAGCTTGAATTATCTGGAAACATCTCGCGCATCATCTGGTCTGTCACATAGATATCTTCAGGGTCCCCAGATAACGCCACCCATCTAAATGGCCCCTTGCCCCTGCAAAATAAAGGCCGAATGTACGCCGGTACAAAACCCGGGTAATCAAAAGCGCGCTGCGCTCCACCAAGTTTCGCTTCTGCACGCAGATTATTGCCATAGTCAAACACCGGCACCCCTGCATCCAAAAATGCCAGCATGGCATTCACTTGCTTTGCCATGCATTCTCTCACATAAGCAATATCTCGGCGTGATGGATCAATTGGAACGTAACCGACTTTGGGATCATGCGCAGCAGTTTGGTCCGTTACCAGATCTGGTCTAAATCCACGCCCCACCAACCCTGGAAAGACAATCGCAGCATTTGCCAGTAGCCCCACACTTAAGGCACGTTTTTGGATTCGAGCCTGCTCACATAGCTCCAACGCTTCGTCTAAGCTTGCTGTCATCGTATCCAAATAACGTGTCTCAAGACGACGTTTGATGCGCGATTCATCAACTTCAACAGCCAAGCAAATACCACCACACATCGTGACTGCCAGGGGTTGAGCTCCACCCATCCCTCCAAGACCCGCTGTTAGAACAATCTTGCCCGCCAAACTTCCATCAGTCCCAAAATGCTTGCGAGCCGCTTCTGCAAAAGTCTCATAAGTTCCTTGCAAGATGCCCTGAGTGCCAATGTAGATCCAAGACCCCGCTGTCATCTGGCCATACATCATCAGTCCTGCACGCTCGAGTTCATCAAAACATTCCCAGGTTTGCCAACGGCCAACTAAATTTGAGTTCGCCAAAATTACCCTTGGCGCGTTATCATGAGTACGCATAATCCCGACCGGTTTTCCGGATTGGATTAATAATGTCTCGTTATTTTCAAGAGTTTCAAGACTCCTGATTATCAACTCGAGACTTGGTTTATTTCTAGCTGCTTTTCCGCGGCCACCGTAAACAATTAATTCGTCAGGATTTTCAGCAACATTATGATCAAGATTATTCAGCAGCATTTGAAGTGCTGCTTGCTGGATAGAACCTTTACATTGAATGTTAATTTTTTCTTGTTTTGCAGGAAAGCTGGTGGTATAGGAGGCCTGACAGGTCGGATTCATCTTGCCTGTATAACCGTTAATAGATTGGGGATATTCATGAAAGCACGTTATTTTTTGTTGACCGCCTTGACCTTGGCAATGTTTGCTACCTCCGCTTGCAGCAAGTGCAGCAAGTCAGAAGAAGCTCCAGCAATGGAAGAAGCTCCTGCTGCTGAAGTTGCTCCTGCTGAAGCTCCAGCTCCTGAAGCTGCTCCAGCTCCTGCTGAAGCTCCTGCTGCTGAAGCTCCTGCAAACAACTAAGTTTTGTCTAGGAATAAAACGTAAGAAAGCCCTCTCACGAGGGTTTTTTTATGCTTGCATGGGTTTTAGTTTCGACGTCAAACCACCCAATACACTATCTCGAATTGCTTGAATCTCTTGGGTCACAAAATTCGCACCCAAACGAAGCTCTAAAAACTTGGCAAATTTTTGCCTGATTAAATTTTCAACTTCATCAAGTGAAGACATGCGAAGCAAAATATCAGCTTCGATTGAATCTCCTGTTACTTTTTCAGCACCTTCAGTTTTCACGCTTGAAATTGAACCATCCGAGTTCAGTGTAAATGTATTTGTACGTTCTTCCTGCGTCCAAACAAACGCCGCATTCTCAACATAATAACCTGACCGAATCGCTTGCAAGAATTCGCCACTGTCATCCAAGTTAGGACAAGTGATAATGACCTTTCTCTCATCACCTTCGAGCGGCTTAAGTGAAACACGTTTACCCATTGAAACGTCTTCACTTGGCTCAAAACAAAGCCACGTCAAAAACTCAGCACCCAAAAAAGATAAACCAATCACGCAAAAATCTCCTGAGGCTGCAAGTTTTCCAAAACGCCTTTATCTCTGAGCGAAAGCTCTGCTCGACGAGCTATCGTCGCATAGTCCAAAATATCTATTTGCATCTGAAAGGTTTGTTCGAAAAGTTTTTGGAATCGTTCCAGAACTCCAGCACCACGTGCAAAAAATCGCACTTCGTTCTTAGATAAATCCCAAAGCATTTCTGTGATTTTAGAACTCGGTAAGAGTCTCGCTCGAAGTTCTGCCATGACGGCCTGTTCAACGACTTGACGATTTTTTTCGGGTTGCTCCAGCAGTCTTCTGGCAACCAAACCTTTGATCATCGCTTTCGGATAGTGAAACTTGTCTTCGCGATATCCTAATACAACTAAATCGCCATACAGAAAGCTGTCGGACAAAATTCTTTCATCATCCAAATACGGATTTTGAAAACTGACCCAGCCAGAGCTTTCTAAATCTCTACCCTCAGGATGCAAGGGAACAAAGCGACGAATCGCCAAAGCCTTTTCGAAAAAACCCACCATCTCGTTGGGGATACGGCCCGTTACCGAAAGCCGTGTATAACTCATTGTTCCGGACAATATCGCCACTGAACACTCCTTGCTGCCCACAAACAAACAGCGATGCTAATCATCACCATCACAGCTGCCATAACTGTCGTCTGAAAAAACACAAATACGGCTGCACCAAAACTTGAAACCAAAAACAACTGGTATGGCAAGACTCTTTCTTCCGATATCACAATATTATCAATACCACCGAAAGCCAATTCGAACGAGACACTCAGCAAGACCGGTATGATTAACAAGGGATTGAGGCTTGCAGCCGCCACAACAAAACCGCCATGAGCAATGACCCAAATGAGCCTTGCGATATCATTTGCTTTTGGTTTTTGTGCACGAAAAATTGCCGCACTCGTCCACAAATAATCCCCAGCACTCAGCCAAGTGATTCCAACTATCACCAAACACAGTCCGATGACGACATTCTGAGGTAAACTTGTTTCTAACAAGATAAGCCAGTAGAAAAATGAAAGTGCCACAGGCATCGCCCAGTAAGGCGTAGATTCTTTACGCCAAAATAGCCAGTAAGCCCAAATTGCCCAGAAAAATATCATGAGTCCAAGAGCAACCCACATAGCATCATGAGGGTCTAGAAACACCGTCATAAAAACAGTTCCGAAGCCACCCATCTGAACAATAGTCTTCATCTTTGCCAGAATGCTTGTTCGAACCGACTGGCCTCTTAAAGCAACGCTGCTTCGAAGGGCCGTAATAAAAAACTCCCGAGCCAGAATCGATACCGGAACCCAAACTGGAATCCAGCCATTACCACTCAAAGACAGGGTAATTGCCGCCATCATGATTTTATCTGCGACAGGATCCAACAAACTTCCTAGCTTGGTTGCACCATCTCTCCTAGCAAGAAGACCGTCTACGAAATCGGTCATTCCTAAAAAAACAAAAAGGAAAAATGCTGGCCAACGCCAAACATCCGTTCCGAACAAAAGCATCGCACAAGGCACAGGTAGCAGGGCAATCCGTGCAACGGTGACTTGATTGGCTGTCACTTCTTGGTCCTCGCAGCCTCGATTTCAGCATGGAGCATATTCAGTTCTCGCTTTGTTAAAGGTCTAAATTCACCAGGCGCCAAACCATTCACAGAAATACCTGCGAAGTGAGTGCGAATAATCTTGGCCACCGGATGCTCGATTCGCCAAAACATGCGCTTAATCTGTTGGTTTTTACCCTGAGTTAGAACAACTTTTACCCAGGTGTTCACTTTTGCTTTGCGCAAAAACTCAATCTCGCAAGGTCCAGTGGGGCCATCTTCTAGGTAAATTCCGCGTCTCAGTTTATTGATCTGATCTTCGGTAGGGGTTCCTTTGACCTTTACCTCATAAACTTTAGGAACGTGGTATCTGGGGTGGATCAACTTGTTGGTAAGCTCACCGTCGTTGGTCAACAACAACGCACCTTCAGCATCATAGTCCAATCGACCTACAGGATAAACGCGTGTTCCACCGATACCCTTAATCAGATCAACCACCGTTTTACGATCGTCAGTCCCCCGGGTCGTCGATAAAACGCCAGCTGGTTTATAAAGAAGAAAATAAACGCGTTCAGATAAGTCGTCCAAACCGATATTGATTTTCTTGCCATCCACCCAAACCTGGTCTTTTTCAGTGTCGACGATAACACCCTGTTCAGTGATACGTTTATTGTTCACCCGAACCAAGCCTTGGTCAATCATTTTCTCGACTTGACGTCTAGACGCAACGCCCGCACGGGCGAGTGCTTTGTGAAGTCTCTCTTGTGCCATAATATGCGCTAGGATGCGCCTTTCCTAAGCAGCACACAAGGGGGGTCTTATGCTTCCTGCGCCTCAGCCAAGGCTCCCGAAACATCCTTCTCAGTGTGCGTCACCACCCCAAGGGCTTTTTCGAGTGCCTCTAAAGCCTCTTGATTTTGGCGCTCGTGTTCATCTGTAAAGAACGCCTGTTCCCTAAATAGGTCTTGCATCATCAACTCGCCTTCGGCCTCTGGCTTGTCATCTTCACGTTTGTCTTTGTTCAGCTCTTGGTACTCTTTGAGGCTTGGCAACTCGTGTAGCGAGTTAAAGCCAAAAAACTCTAGAAACTCTTTGGTGGTCCCATACAACAGTGGCCGGCCAATCCCAGGCGATTTGCCCATGATTTTGACCAACTTCAGAGTTAACAAGCGTTTGACAGCGGCCGAGCAGTCAACTCCCCGAATATCTTCGATTTCTTGGCGGGTTACTGGCTGACGATACGCAATAATCGACAAGATTTCGAGCTGCGAAGAGGAGAGCTTTTGAGGCTTTTCTTGAAGCAACGCCCGAACAATTGGGCCATACTCGGTCGTTGTGCGGAAAACATAACCCCCAGCGGCCTCTTGAACTGAAATACCTGTTTGGCGTTCACGCAAGGTTTTCAAAGCCTCACTGATTTCATCACGTGTATATTCATAGCCCTGGCTTTCAAACACTTGCACCAATTGGGTCAGTGAAATCGGCTCAGGAGCTGCAAATATCAGCGCTTCAAGGGCATGTTCTAAACTAAAGGTCGACATCACTCAAATCTCCATCAAACTCTGCTTCTGGCTGCATTTCCAGATCGATTTGGCTCGAACCGGCCTCTTGCTTAACTTTCACCAACTTAAGCCTAGCCATTTCTAGAATTGCTAAAAATGTAATAATCACATCCATTTTCGACTTCGCGCCGAAAAACTGAAGTGCCTCTAAAAAGCCATATTTAAGCTTCATACGGCTAAACTCAATCATCTCAGTCAAACGCGCGCGAAGGCTGATTGCCTCAAAAGATACAGTATGACCGATTTTTGGCTGCATCGATTCCAAAATCCACGCAAACTTCTCAATCAACTCAAAAGCCTGAATCGGTGCGATGGCTCTGTCTTCTGGCGGATCAACTTCTGGTTCTTCATAGCGTCTTCCAAAAATGTTAAATCCTAACGTCTCTCGCTGCCCAAGCTCTGAGGCTACTTCTTTGAAACGCTGATATTCCAGCAAACGACGCACCAGTTCAGCACGAGGGTCGATACCCTCTTCCAAAAGCTCTGCAGGTTGCTCTTCTTTTGGCAAAAGCATGCGGCTTTTAATCTGCAAAAGTGTCGCTGCCATCAACAGGAATTCACCTGCCAAATCAAGTTCGAGTTTTTCGATTTCTTCCAAATATTTTTCAGTAATCAAAACAATTGGGATATCAAAAATATCCACCGAGTGCTTTTGAATTAAATGCAAAAGGAGATCAAGCGGCCCCTCATAAGTCGGCACTTCAATTCGAAGCTCGTCCGATTCTGGGTTCGGCGCGTAATCTTTAGCATCTTCATTTTTAAATTGACCACGCGCGGAGATTTTGCACCGCGCATCACCAAGTTCTATTTCAGTTAACTGAGCATCCATGACATTCCGACAAGCACTCCCCTCACGCCATAGCCTATCAAGGAACCACCCCCAAAAATCAAGGCAATAAGCAAAATCCAAGAAAGCTGCGGTGCAAACATCTCATATTTACGAGCTGTTTCGTAAGGCAATAACGCCAGCAGAACCTTGGTGCCATCGAGTGGCGGCACAGGGATTAAATTAAATACAAATAAAGATATATTCAGAATAATAAACGGCTGCAGTAAACCTAGAAGTGACATGCCACTGTATTGCAACACGATCATCAGTATAAATGCCAGAATCAAATTTGAGACAGGTCCTGCCATCGCTACCAGAGCTTCAGCGACACGAAGTGGCAGCTTCTTGCCAAAAAACTTCCGGGTCAACAGATTAGGGTTATAAGGAGAAGGCTTTCCTGCGGCAAAAACAGGGACCATTCCCGACGATGCCGCCGAAGCAATCATCATGACCGCTGGCAATGCAATAGTCCAAATTGGGTCAACATGACTCATAGGATGCAAGGTCAAACGGCCCAATCTTTCGCCTGTATCATCACCCAAAAGCTTCGCCATCGCGACGTGAGAAAACTCATGAACTGTAATTGCAACAATCAACGCACTCAGCATCATGACTAAATTAAAAATCAAGTTGTCCATCGTTTTTAAGCCCTAGGGTGATGCTTATCATACAGCTGATGTAAGCGTTCAGTGCTCATATGCGTATAGATTTCGGTGGTTGACAAGTCCGCATGCCCCAGCATGACCTGCACAGCCCTTAAATCCGCGCCCCGTTCTACCAGGTGAGTGGCAAAGCTGTGCCTTAGTTGGTGCGGGTATACGGTCTTGGATATACCTGCTTTCAGGGCATATTTTTTGATGAGTTTCCAAAAGGCTTGGCGGGTCATGGGGAATACCCTGGGTTCCGATTTGTCATCCCGGGCTTGACCCGGGATCCAGGATTCTGGATTCCCGCCTTCGCGGGAATGACAGCCAGCCAGCGCCTGGATTGCTTTCTCACCCAAAGGCACCAAGCGTTCTTTGTTGCCTTTACCGCGCGTTTTTAAAAACCCACGCGACAAATCTAAGTCTTCGAAACGCAAATTCACTAGTTCAGAAACACGCAAACCGGTCGCATAAAGCACACAAAGCATCGCGTAATCTCTTGGATTTTCACGCGCGGCTTCAATCAATGCATCCACTTCATTCAAGCTTAAGAATTCGGGTAGCTTTGAAGGCATTTTGGGGCGTTCAACATAGGCTGCAGGGTTTTCTTTTAAAACACCCTCACGCATCCAAAATCTGAAGAATTGCCGTATCGAAGAAAGATGCCTGTTTTGACTCCGGGCTGACAAACCATGCGATAGTGCTTGCAGTTGGTAGCTTGTTAAATCATCGCGTTTAAAATTTTCTGGCGCGAGGCCCTTGGGTCCAGCATAAGCCGCCAACTTCTCCAAATCCATCAGGTAAGAATCCAGGCTATTTTGAGAAAGCGCTTTTTCAACACTGGCATAGTTCAGAAAGCCAGCAATCGCTTCGGCCCAATTCACTTTACAGCCACCACTTGTTCATCCGAATAGCGTTTAATACCCTTCACAATGCCTTCTGCTAAAGCATCTTGATATTTGTCTTGTTTGAGGCGCTTTTCTTCAGTTTTATTAGAGATAAACGCTGTTTCAACCAAAATAGCCGGCATCTTAGCGCCCATCAACACATAAAACATGGCTGATTTAAGGCCTAAATCACGGATATCATCCCAATCGGTGCCCATGTGACCACACATGGAAGCCTGGACCAAGCGACCGAGCCTGACACTGTCCGTTACGCTGGATTTCATCGCCAAGTCGGCCAAGATATATTCTAAATTTGACGTCTCAGTCTCACTCATGGCGTTTTCACGCGCTGCCAGTCTCAGCGCATATCGGTCATTGGTAATATTGAGATAATAAGTTTCAATACCTGCGGTGCTTCGATTGGGCGAAGCATTCACATGAATGGAGATAAATAAATCAGCTTTCACTCGGTTGGCAAAATCAGTCCGGCTTGGCAAAGACAGCGTTTTATCCGTATCTCGCGTTAGCAGAACTTCTGAACCGGGGAGTTTTTCTTCTATCAGGGCTTTGACTCGTTTCGACACAGCCAGCGTAATGTCTTTCTCCCTGAGGCCGGACTTACCAATTGCCCCCGGGTCATCTCCCCCATGGCCTGGGTCTAGAACAATTCGAAAGGGCTTTGATTCAACTGGCAAAGCAGGCCCTGCTTCTTTAGCAGTCTTGGGTTTGTTTGCCTTGGCAGATTCTTGTTCTTCAGCCAGTAGAATCTCAGGAATCGACAATGGGCGTTTTTTGGAAACCGATGACTTTGCTGCTGGCTTTTTAGGTGCCTGCGCATTTTTTTTAGCCTTCTTTGCGGGAGCCTTAGCGGCAGCCTTAACCTTTGGCTTGGCCTTTTTTTCTGCCTTCACCATTTTAACAGATTTGATGGGCTTGGGTGGTACCTTGGGCCCTGCATAACCAACAGGCGCTAAAAGTAACGCAAGCAATACTAATACATACATTTCTATAGAATGATCAAATTTCTAAGAATTGGCAAGTCAAACCTAACCAGCCCAATAACGCATGATAGAATTATGCAAATCTTTGAGATCTTTCGATTGTAGTTCCGGATCACTCGTAGGCGAAGTGCAATTTCAGTTCTTCAACAGAAAGATCAGATGCCATCGAATCAGCCTCACTTTCAGCTCGGCTATGTTGGCGGCTACCCATAAGAGAAAGCCTCAGGGGCAGGCTTGGCACAGTGGCATTACCGCCACCACTCGCTGCAGCAGTAGCCGCAGGATTGTGATTATTAACCCTGCTCAACGCTGTTCGTTTCTTGCCATTTGGAGTAGTATTGGGAGTATTGAATCCCGATGAATTTTTAGAGCCAACCTGCAAGAAATCGCTATCATATTCATTCTCACTACGCGGGATACCAGCAGATGGATGGGCAGTGCCCCGCAAGAGAGAGCCCGAACCAGATTTTGATACACGTTCACTCATAATCCGTATTGTAAGACTCCGATAAAAAATGTACAAATTTACCCAAAAATGTTTATACAATCTGGATTAGTCGAAAAATTAGCCTTTGGAGGCTCTGGAATCGTACGCCATGAAGGCAAAGTGGTCTTTGTACCGCTGGTTTTGCCTGCTGAAGAAATCGAATACGAAATCACACTCTCCAAAAAATCCCATGCTTTCGGTAATTTACTCAAGGTTATCCAACCCAGCGCTGATAGAATTGAGCCTAAATGTGAGTATTACGGCCGCTGTGGTGGTTGCCAACTTCAGCATATACCTTATGGATTGCAGCTCAAGTTCAAGCACCAGTGGGTTTCAGAAGCATTTTATCACCTACACAAAACACATGATTTCAGCATTCAACCCGTAATTGGAACAGACAAGCAGTGGCACTACAGAAGACGCATCAGGCTTCACCAACGCGGAAAAGAGCTCGGATTTATGGGCCTAGATGGTCACACTTTTGTTCCTGTCACACACTGCGAAATCTACTCCGGACAGCAACTTGATTTAGACGATGATATTTTTGTACAGGCGCATCCGGAACAAAGCGAGCGCCTCTATGCTGACATCGAGGCTTCAATCCCCCCTTTGAAAAAGGGGGGCCAGGGGGGATTTAAAATCCTAGATCTCTACTGCGGCATAGGCACTCTCACCTCAAGACTCGCAGCCCAAGGTCATGAAATCACTGCCATCGAGCTCAATGCTAAAGCTATTACCTGGGCCAAAGCAAATCACCCCCCCGGCCCTAAATGGATTGTGGCTGATGTGGCTGAAGTTATCACACCCACTCTGACTCGCGAAAAACCTAGTGTCGTGTTGGTAAATCCACCACGAACTGGCATGCATCCCAAAGTCACAGAGGCCCTGGCCAAGCACAAACCAAAACATATATTCTATACTTCTTGTATGCCATCTACTCTGGCGCGTGATTTGAAGATTCTTTGTGATGCAGGCTATCGCATTCAGAAATGCCAGCCTTATGATCTTTTTCCACAGACAACGCATGTCGAAACCGTGGTTCATTTATGCGCGCCCTGATTAGCCAGTATCTCGAGCAGCTGATTGGATTGCATAATGCTTCACCGCATACTTTGACGGCCTACCGCAAAGATTTGGACCAGTTTTGCACTTACTTTCCAAAGCTAGGCGTTACAGAAATCACCCACCGCCATATCCGGGAATTCTTGGGAAGTCTTAAAAAAACACACAGTACAACCTCTACTGCCAGAAAACTGAGCGCCCTTCGGGCTTTTTTAAGGTGGTGTGTAGAACAAGGACACCTTCAAAGCTCTCCAGCTGACTTGGTAGATAACCCCAAACTTCCCAAATCACTCCCAAAAAGTTTATCCGTAGATGAGGCCTTCGCACTCTGTGACCCCGAACATCCCAGAAATAAAGCAATTGTCGAACTCTTATACGCCACCGGGATCCGCATTTCTGAGCTTACAGCATTAAATATTGGCCAAGTGGACTTTGGAGCTGGAGTGGTCAAAGTCATGGGCAAGGGCCAAAAGGAACGTTTGGTGCCGTTTCATGCCAAGTGCGGTGAGGCACTAAAAGCTTGGATAGATTCCACCCCTCTCCCTCAAGGGGAGAGGGAGCAAAACAGGCCACTGTTTATAGGCGAACGTGGTAAACGAATAGATGCGCGCGTGGTCAGACGTATGCTCGCAATCCATGGCAAACACGTAGGGCTCACAGGCTCTATGTATCCTCACCGTTTTCGGCATGCTTTTGCCACCCATCTGCTTGAAAGTGGGGCAGATTTAAGGGGAATCCAAGAAATGCTAGGACATGAGTCCATTTCAACAACGCAGAAATACACTCAGATCAATCTTGATTACCTATTAAAACTGTACGACTCAAAGCATCCTCACTCAAAAATATGATATATTTATTTTAGATGAATAAATATTCAATTATTGAGACACTTGGAAAAGTGAATACCTCTGGCGTGTTTCTGGCTCATGATAAGTCCAGTGGAACCAGGGTAGCTCTCAAAATTTTTTCAAACCCAAGCCAAAGGGAACAAGAGAAGCTTCTTCACGATGCAGCGATATTAAAAACTATTGAACACCCAAATATCGTACGCATCTTGGATGCTGGTTTAGATGAAGAAGGCAACGTCTTTTACGCCATGGAGTTTTTAGAAGGAAAGCCCCTCTATGAATTGGTTCCTCCAGAGACAGGGCTCTCTTTCAAAGACAGCTGGCCCCTAATTCAGGGGATCTTAAATGGCGTAAGAACGCTACATAAAGCCCAGATTTTGCACCTGGATATTAAGCCAGGTAATATTTTAGTCGTAGGCGGGGTTCCAAAACTAATCGATATTGGGATGCTTATCCCAAGCCAACGCGGCAAATTTAGAGGGACGCCGGGCTATGTCGCACCTGAAATCATCTTAGGCGAACAACCTACCAGTCAATCTGACATTTATAGCCTAGGAGCACTCTGCGCCTATATCTGGAGCGGCCACAAACTATTTAAAGGTGATTCAGCTGAAGACACTTTGGCCAAGCAGCTCAAAACCTTTTCTGAAAGCAGAACTCTGCCTGGTTTGGCACGTATTGTCCAACGCGCCACCAAACATGATCCACATAAACGTTATCCGGGGGTAATTGATATGGTTAAAGCAATCTCTATCACAGAACACGAAAAAGAATTCCAAGCCGAAGAACCCAGTGAAGACCCCACTCAAACAAAATGGGGTCATTGGGTCATTGGGTCAATTTTGGCCACTCTCTTGAGCATCGCGTTTGGGATTTATTACGTTTTGCTGACTTCAGTTTAATTTTTGAAACAACAAGTTGAATCCACATACTTAAACGAAGTATTTTTTTCTCTAATGCTTCGCTCTGGTATTCTTTTACTATTGTTACTTACCGCTTCACTTCACTGTTCAGATTCATCCAAAAAATATATGGTCATTATGGATGCAGGAAGTACTGGAACGCGAGTGTATGTCTATTCAATAGACAGCGCTACGATAACAGGACAAACAACAACGATCACCATGCTCGGAAGCTGTAAAGATCCGGATCCCAACTGCAAACAAATAACCCCAGATAAAGGAATCGCCTCTTTAAGTCCCAATAATCAATCGGCAATGAATGGATATCTTGAACCTTTAATCTCTTTTGCTAAATCCAAAATTCCAACGACCGGTATTTCAGAAACTCAGATTTTTCTCAGAGCTACAGCAGGTGTTCGCAATCTTAGCCCTGCAGACAAGCAAATCCACATAATGTCACTGGCCACCAATACACTGGCCTCTTCAGGATTTTCAAAGTTTTCTGAAGCAAGGGTGTTAAGTGGATTCCAAGAAGGAGCTGCTCAATGGCTCAATGTGAACCATGCACTTGGTTTACTCGGGCAAGTGCCCCAAAAAACCGTAGGGATCATCGAAATGGGTGGGACTTCTGAGCAGATTACATTCATTCCAGAAGATCAACCCAACAGCTTTCCAATCACTCTACTCGGACAAACATACCCCCTATATTCATACAGCTACAACCACCTTGGCGCCAACGAAGCTGCATCGGTACAACTACCCAATAATCCCTGCAATTCTTCCACCGCTTCTAGTTCTTACGTATCCTGCAAAACAGCCTGGGGAGATTATTTGAATGATAATATTGCGTGTGAACCCCTATGTGGATTACAGGGAGCCAGCCAGCCACCTATACCGAAAGATATGATTTTTAGGATTACAGGTGGGCCCCCAACAGGAATCGCGCAGGCTTGCGGCTTAAGCTCTTTTTCATCACAAGCGATAGACCCCATCGGCAACAGCGCATGTAACAATCAGTCACCTTGTCCATCATTTAAAGGTGATTCGAACAGATTATGTAAGCTGCTTGGGCTGCTAAGTTCAGAGCTGTCGGGCTCAGGAGCCTCATTCGCTGGATTTGGTTTTAGCCAGGATACAAAAAACATTTTACCTCCGGACAAAGATGGCAACATTAACGGACAGGAAACAACATGGACCAAAGGATTCGTCTTAGCAAAAGTGTTTGGAATAGCTTTCTAATTACACTTGGATTCGTCATTGGTTGCGGTTCAGACGGCAACCCTATCCAACAGCCTCCGGTTGCTCTTGCGTGCTGCGCAGAATTTGACACTGCTAATCCACCTTTAATCAAACACTACTGCAGTTTCCCTGTTACACTCTATCAAAGTCCTCCCAATTCCTGCTCGAAGCGAGAATTAATCCCATCCATTCAACAATGCATCACGTACGCTAACACAGAGGCTAAACCCATCAACGAAGGCAGCTGTTCATGAAGACCTATTCTCAGATATTCTATTTTCTATTTTTATGTTCCCTCAGTAACTCTGTCTGGGCATCCTGTGGTGACGGAACTTGCGATTCCGGTGAAGACTGTAACAACTGCGTCCTAGACTGTGGATCATGTTGCGGTGACGGAACTTGCAGCACCACCGAGAATTGCGGGAGCTGCCAATTGGATTGTGGTAGTTGCAACACTGCCTGCCCTAGCACAGAGGAATACCCTGCACTTTGCAACAACACCACCGAATGCGACGGTTCCAAAGGTTGCACAGAAGATAACATTTGCCCTCCCATCACATCTGCCATCTGCGGGAATCTCATTTGCGAAGGTACATTTGGTGAAGATGCTGATAATTGTAGTTCAGATTGTGGAATCAGCGTTGATTCTACCTGTGGCAATCAACTCTGTGAAAATGAGCTTGGAGAAGATTGTAAAACTTGCGCTCAAGACTGCAAAGCTTGTCCAATCAACCCTGTTTGCAACAGTACCACAAAGGTTGGATTTAAACTTCCACTACTCAAAAATGCAGGACCTAGTTTGAAAACGCCGGACTATTTTCCAATCAAGCTTGAAGCTCAATCATTCTACAACTTCAATTCAAAAGATGTTATTGATGATCTAAATAAAAAGAAATTAAATGCAAGTGGAACGCTCGTGGGCTCCCTGAATCTCTGCGTTGGACAACGCCCTATTCTCGGTGGAGTTCCAGTAGATTACTGCCTCTCAGGATCTGGAACTGGGATTGGCGGTTGTGCAACTTCTCTTAAATGCGCAGAGTTAGCTCCTGTATATCAACCAGATTTTACATCTCTTTGCTGCCAAAGTAATTTCCTGGCCCAACTTTCTGCCTCCGTAAAACTTGTCCCTCTTAATTATCCTTCAAAGCAGTCATTGGTTCGATGTGAACTGGAAGGAAGTGCGGGTATTGGCGCTTACTTAGGCGGACAGACATTCCAGATTGGATTCGGCTGCCCAAGCAAATTAGCTTTCCCAAACAGCGCAGGTATTAAAATGCGCGGCAATTTAGAGGGCAGTTGTTTCGCATCCTATGCCGGCCAAAAATATGGTGTTGGAGCCGAAGGGGTTATTGCCGGCTGTGTTGGAACACCAGAAAATAAGCCTGGTGTTCCGGGGCCTTTCGGATACAGCTACGAATATGGGATCCCACCAATTAAAATTGCTTGGTTTCGGATTTCTGATTGGAGATATAGCAGTTCGTGGGGAGTTACATGTATACCTTAATCAAAGCCTCTGTTTTTGTAATTGCATCAGTTTCGATTGTCTCGTGTGGTAAAAACAGCGGATCTAGCTCCTCACCTCGGTTTTCGCTTGACTCCACTACCCCCACTTACACCTTTCAGGTTGAAGGCCACTCGGCCTCTTTCGTCACGGGAACACTGAAGTCAGCTGCTGGTCAGCGGGAGTTAAGTTATACAGGTGGCCCTACTGGAAATTGTAATAATGTTGTGGCGCAAAGCGATTGGAATCTTCCCCCTGAGGCAGTCATGAATAGCTTGGGACAGGTTCTAGTCTGCTGGAATCATCTAACAGGTGAAGACTCCACTCTAACCCTCGGCCCAATGCCAGATCCTCAAAACGGCGTAGAGCTGTTGTGCAGGCTGTATAACGCCGACTGTTCTCCAGCAGGGGATGTAATAAATGTGGGACAATCTTATCTTGTTGCCTGGCTTCGAAATGTGACCACTCAGCCCGACAATACATTCATTGTCGAATTAATGTACGAGAGTGGGTGGTTCAGCACCCCTACTTTGCCTGAACATGGCACATACCAATCGGTCATTGATCCAAAAACAAACCAAGTTACAGAGCCACTCAGAAAGGAAGCCCACTGTATTCTCTAGGTGTTCCCTATAAAATCAATCACAGCCTGATTAAACTCATCGGTGAATTCAACATTGGGGGCATGCCTGCCTCCTTTGATGATTTTAAGTTCAGCATTCTTACCGATATATTTTTGAAGTTTATGGGCAAGGGCCACCGGGAAAAGCGTGTCTTCATCGCCCCAAACAATAAGAACAGGGTGGTTAAATGGCCTATAGTCTCCCCGAAGCTCTTCTAAATCCTTGGTCGCATGATCCATGAGGAGTTTTCGCTCTCCTCCAGGCAAATCGCGCATAAATTTTATCAAATCACCTTTGGCGAAAAACGGAACATAAGGTGGCTTGCGATAGGCCAGCCCCAACAATCTATCCAGGTTTTCTGAGTTATTTGGCATAACAACTTCAGCTGGCGACTGTATTTTAAAACGCTTTAGCATGTCATCATAATCCTGCCTGGTATAGCTTGGGCCAGGTGAATCCACCATGATGACACGCTCTACATGGCTTGGCATTTCTTCAACTACCCGCCAAGCAACCATGCCTCCATATGAAACACCCATAATATTAAAGTGCTCTATTTTGAGATGGCTCATTAAGGCACCCACAGCCCGAGCTTGGTGACTTAATGAATAGTCGGTATCACTAGAAAAAGATTTCCCAAACCAAAGCAAGTCTGGAACCACCACATGAAAATGCTTTGCGAGCTCACCTGCCTGCCCTGCCCAAGCAAAAGTCCCATCACCTCCGAAGCCATGAAGCATGACAAGAGTTGGTCCATTGCCACCAGCCCAATAACCAATACGGTCAGGCCCAAGTTGAACTTCGTAGAATTTCAAACCATCTTGCTTGAATGAGCGATGAATCATCCCCTCTTTAAGACGAACAAAATTACAACCCGCGGCAAGCAACCCACTTAAAACGAACAAAACTATTCTCATTTTACTTCAAACCATTCAGATGCGCTCGCAGGTACTTTCTTATCTTTGTCTGAGTACACCACAGCCCTATACATTCCTTTTTCGAGTTTGGAGGTGTCATAACTAACGCTCAAAGTTTTGGCAAATGGCTGCATCACCCAGGTCTCTTCTCCCAAAGACTCAAGAATAAACTCATATTCGTGTTCCGGCTCTTCAGACTTAGGATCTAAATTGATTTTTACCTGAATTAACTTAGGTTCTATTTGAGAGACAATCACAGCCTTTACAGACTCTTGCTTCACAGGGGCTTCGTAACTCATATACACACGATCTACTGGCTTATTGGCTGCAATACTTTGTCTCACCTGGCCATATTGGCCCAATTTAGGCTTGTTTGAGTCATACTTCCACCAAGATGCATCTGGTTTGTCTGTGTTCCCTAGCCAGAGCTCTCCCGAGCTATCTTGAATTTTAGAAGGCGTATCCAACTTAAACACTGGCGTTTTAAAATTTCCAACCTGGACTTTATGTTCTAAATCGACCTGATAGAGCGCACCCTTCCCAGAAGCCGCCACCAAAAGATTGGAATCCCGGTTTGCCAAAGCCACAACTCTTTCATGCTCCAAGAAACTTGCCAAAATACTCGGTTTAGCATCGCAAGATAAATCACTCGTATACAAATGCGCAGTAGGACCTGTCCCCCAAACCAACTTAGCCTGAGAAATTTTCATGGAATAAACTATTTCTGATGTTGACTCCCACACCATGCACTTGTCTCCCTTTGGAGAAATGCGCCAAATCTGAGACGCATTTTTTGAGAGATTAACCGCAGCAAAGATATTCTTAGATTTTGGATCCCCAGCAATAGCCACCACTTCGCCAGTCAATTTCAGCAAGGGTTCCTGGTTTAGATATACCGTACCCGTATCAGCAGAGCCATAATAATTCCCCAACACACTTCGCAGTCTAGCTTCCGGAGCAAGTACCGGCTTTTTCTCAACACGTGCGCCGGTAACAGAGTGGATATAACCATTATCGCCCACCAACAACAACGTATCATCATTTTGATGCACACCATAAATTACGCCAGGAATCTCTACTTTGCGTGGTCTAGTCCAAGAGCCAGGTAAAACATAAGTCACCCCTCCTCCAGGCCCTGAAACAAGGGCTAACTCTCCATTAGGCATAGCAAACATGTGAGTCAAAACAGCTTCTTTAAGCCTGAACACAGCTTTGGGTTTTTGACCTGGGGTCACTTCCCAAACAGTTCCAGGAGACATGGTCGCAACATAAGTCTTTTGGTTGCCATGAGGTGCAACTGCAATCACACCCGCCGGTAAATCTTTTGAAACGGCAGTAGTCTGATACCCTGCTTGAAGCTGCCCCGAAGCATCCAAGGTCAGATTTTGAAAATCACCTTGTGAGAACTGTTTAAAAGTGCTCCAAATCTGTGTTTTGGGGGTACTCGCCCATAGCAAGGGCGCTAAAAAAAGGATGGTAAGCCTCAAAAACATGAACTTCTCCGCCGAGCGTCAACTGCACACGCTGAGCATGTAAAGCTTGCCTCGGGAGCGGGAGTAAAGTCAAATTTGCTTCATTTTTTGTGTATGCGTCGAAAAAACTCTCGCCCATGGCGTAGAGTTTATCGCCGGCAATTGGATACCCCTCGAGTGCCAAATGAGCACGGATTTGATGCTGTCTTCCTGTTTTAGGGCTGCACTCCACCAAGGTCCAGTTAGACACAGGGTCATAGTGCAGTGGCTTAAATTCTGTGCGGCACGTGAGTCCATTTGGATCTTCAATCATTTTGATGGCTACCAAACCATCAGAACCCTGGAGTCTAAGAGGTCTATGGCATGAGATCGACCGAGCCATGCGGCCTTCCACCAAAGCCAAATAAGTTTTTTCAATCTGTCCATTCATGAATCCACGTTTGACTTCAGACTCTGTTGACCGATCTTTTGCGCAAATTAAAACTCCACTCGTTTCACGATCAAGCCGATGGCAAGGGTGTACAGGAATTCCTGGATACCGTTCTTTAAGCCAGTGTGTCAGGGTTTGGTACAAATAACGTGCACTTGGATGAACCGCCAAATTGCCTGGCTTGTTGATCACCAGAAGATGATTATCTTCAAAAATGACCTGAATATCCAGTTTCAAGTCCTCTGGCTTATCAGGTGGAACACGCCACAACTCAACAGCATCTCCTGACTGGAGCCTTTTAGAAGGCTTCAGCAGACCATGACAAAGACGAAAATCGCCTACCTCAATAATCTTTTGGGCTTTATTTCGTGAAATCCGACCAATGTGATGAACCAAATAGTGATCTGCACGAATTCCTCCCAGATGTGATGGAACCTGCCAACGTTGAACAACTTTTTTAACGGGGTTTGCAAGCATCATGGATTGCTTTGATTTCTCCAGTTTGGTCTACAGACCAAATATCACTTTGATAAGTTGCAGTGATCTCGAAATGCCGAGCGTCATGGTTCTTCGTCTGGTAGACATAATGAATTCTGTTCGCTTTGACCAAACCAGCGGATATCAGCATCTCTAACGAAGCATACTCTTGATGATGGGCATAATAAAACTTTTCTGCTTCATATAAATGCTGAAGCCAAGATTTTGCCTCACTCTGAGTTGAACGGCACTCAAATAGTTTATATTTTGGGATTGACAAAAAAACCAACAGCCCGGATCCTACAATCCAAAAAGTAATCCACAGTACTTTACGCAACTTCATGAATTTGGGGAGTCTAGCATGAAATGGTTATTTTGGCTAATCTTGACGAGTTATCCGCTTCTTGGGAGTGAGTATGCAGCCCGTATTGACTCTGGAAGTGGTGGCTCCAGAATATACCTATTTAAGATTGATAATCTTGAGATCAAACTCATCGATAAACTTGAGATTGAACCTGGCATATCAAGTTTTTCTGAAAATTTGCGTGGGATCAAAGGCTATTTAGAGCCTCTGATTACTTTTGCACGCGCTAAACTTCCCGAAGAGATTCCCCTTTCAAATGTGCAATTAACACTTCAAGCAACCGGTGGGGTTCGAGCCCTGAAACCAGCTGCCCAAAAACGCATCCTGCAGACAACTCAACGCGTCTTAGACCAGTCTGGTTTTAAGAGCCCAAAAGCCGAAGTCATCACAGGTGTTCAAGAAGGTATTTTTCAATGGGAGTCTATCAATTACTTACTTGGGACTCTTGATTCAAAAAACACCGTTAGTCTTGTAGAGATGGGGGGCGCCTCAGTCCAAGTGACCTACCAAAACGGTGAAAAGCTTTATTCAAAAACTTACGATGGCTTAGGCGAAACACATATCTGGAACCGATACTCAACAGCTATATGCAAAGACATCCCCACCAATTATAAAAAATGTAAACGCTCACTAGAGAAGAAAGTCATTCATTTTAAACCGATTAAACCATCAGGCTCATTCTACTGGGTAGATAATTTTATTCAACTTGCAGCTGTCCTTAAACTCCCTAAAATGTCCAGACAGATTTTAGATGCTAGGGGGCCAGAGGCCTGTAAAAGAACACTTCAACAGCTACAACAAGATGTGCCTGGGGGAGCTGTGAAATACTTAAAACGTGTCTGCTTTGATGTCGCATACATGTCCATTGTACTTGAAAGACTTGGGTTTCCTGAAGAATTTGAATTAAATTCTGCTAAAAAAATCGGCGACACGCCTGTTAATTGGACACTTGGTTCTTTAAGATATGAGCTTGGGCATTCACAAAAACCGGAACTCATGCAATAATTAACTCTTATGGCTACGACTAAAGCACCTCCATTCACACTGTATGAATATAGAGCCTCTCCATTTTGCGTCGCTGTTCGAATTGCCCTTCATGAATGCGGCGCAGGTTTTACACCTCGCGAAGTAGAACCTGAGAAAGATCGAACTGCTGCATTCCTACGCCGCAGCCCCTTTGGGCGTCTCCCTGCTTTGGTTGAGCACAGACCCAGTGGGGAATTATCAATCTTTGAATCCCCAGCTATTTTAATTTTTTTGGCTGAAAGATTTGAAAAATCCTCAATCAGTTTCAGTGATTTAAGTTCAAAAGCTCAGGCGATTTCTTGGCTGAGTTTCCTAGCCTCTGGCTTTGGGGATTTGCTCTGGCGCGTTCTCACTGAATCTCATGTTTATGAAGGTCCAGAAGGTCGCCCTCAAATTTTGGCAAGCTTTCAAGAAGAGCTTGAACGTCAGCTTGATGTCCTGGATAAACATTTGGCACGCAGAGCTTTTTTGGCCGGCGATTATTCGATTGCTGATACACTGGCTACGCCATTGTTGGATCTACTTGATAAGGTTAAAGGCCTAGATATGGACGCCTACCCACATGTCATCTCTTGGCGTGAACGGTTGCGTTCAAGACCTAGCTATAAAAGCGCCTGGCCCTTAGAGAAAGAATGAACGTTTCGGTTCGGGGCCACTCTAACAAGAGGTGGCCGAACGTAATTGTTACCCCTGCAATGCTTGCTGCACAGCCCTGAGGATTGATTCTGTCCCAGGGCTTTCAACGCGTTTTGATACTGGTGAAGATCTAGCTAAGCCAGCTGGGGTTCCCTGTAAATACTTAACTCCGACTGGATGCGGAATCTATGAAGTCAGAGCCGCAGTGTGCCGGCGTTTCCAATGTGACTATAAGCGTGGGGCAAAAGGGTATGGACCAAATGACCACCCACTCAAAATTGGCCATTTTGGAAAAAATGGCCACCTCTTTATTCTGTCACCTTTCGGTGAATAAATGCCTCTAAGGCTCGGATCTGGCCTCTGAAGCCTGGGTCTATGCTCGTTTCACGTAGTTTTTCATGCTCAGCTTCAGCGATCTGGTCTATTTCAACCCAGTCATTTTCCTTTAAAGTCTCTAATTTAAAATCCCCTTGATAAGAATCAATAATCTCAGGGATAAAGCGCTCGCGTCCAACTTTTTTGCGATACTCCAAAGTATAGTTTCCAAAATTGAGATGATTCAAACGACTGACAAGGGCGGTGTTTCTAAGTTCGCTGTTGCCAGCCAGAACAATAGCCATATGAGCTATATCAATATCAAATCCAAAATATGGATTATAAATGCTCCGTGTCTTGCCTTCTAACAACTCAAGCATCATTGACACAAACGGATGATTTTGGCCCTCATGAATGCGGTTAAGAACTTGATCAGCCTCATCAAAGAATAAAATTACATTCTTTGAAGATAAACCGACCAAACGTTATATGTCTGTTTATGAGGCGCAAGACAAACT